>JBKEBO010000005.1:0-22166 GCA_047973205.1 Alphaproteobacteria bacterium
TAAAAATAAAGAGGTAAACTTCTATGAGCAACTCAATCGTAAAATAATGACCCCTTTGAGAAGAGGGGCCATTAAAAAATCTTAAAATAGAATGTTTAGAGAGAGAAAAAAGGGAGAATAAAATATTCATCCTCGTTAACTCTTAATATAAAGAAGAAGTGTAACCAAAATGCTACAAAAAAGAAGTTTTTTGTAACAGATTGTAACAAGTATATTAACTTGTTGAATTATAATTATTTTTTATTTATTCACTCAGGATTTTAAAAATATCCATAGATGATTTTTCATTGTTTTTAGCAATGGTAAGGATTGTTTCTGATGGATTTTGGAGCTGAATACCTTGCTTGGTGAGCTTTGCCTTTAATGTTTCAGCATCGAGATTCGCTAATAGGGCAAAGTTATCTAGGTTTGCTTGGCTTAATACGTCAATAACATAGCGGGGACTAAATTTTTGCGATTGCTCTTGCTGAAATTTTGGAGCAATAGCAACAAAGTAAAAAGGGACTAAAATAACAAATATGGCACTCATAACCCATACTCTTTTTTCTTTAATATACATTTTTAGTGAAGCCCAATGGGTGATTAAGTGAGCAACAACAGCGAGAACCATTAAAAGTCCAAGCCATTCATGGATAATCTTCATAGGCGTTCCTTTAAAATAACCAAAAAACATAAAAACACCTGTGATAAGGGGTAGTAAACAAATGGCAATAATAAGGGGTGAAGTCCATTTACGGTGGAATATTTTTTTTATCATAATCTTTCTCCATAGAATTTTTGTGGTCTTTTTTGTATGATATGGAATTTGATATAGATAACAATCAGTTTTTGGTTACAATTTGTAAGTCATATGTAACAATTTGTTCGTCTATTATGTTATTTAGGAGGATTTATTTCGATAAAATTATTCGCAATAGATGCTAGCTCATCAGGATGGTGGCTGACCATGAGTGTGGTTAGCTTGTTTTTCTGATGGATTTCGTAAACAAGGCTGAGGAGTTCATTGCGGAGTTTTTCATCAAGAGCAGAAAATGGCTCATCAAGCAGCAAAATGGGTTGTTGTCTTAGGAGTATTCTTCCTAAGGCGGCTCTTTGTCTTTGCCCTCCTGAAAGAGCCTCAGGCTTTCTTTGTAGCAAATCGTCAATCTCAAGCTCGCAAGCAAGAGTTTTTAGTTGTTCATTTTCTTTTGGAGAAAGCTTGAGGTTTGTTTTAAGCCCCATGGCCATATTTTGCCAAACCGTTAAATGTTCAAATAGGTTATGATGTTGAAATAATATACTTACAGGGCGATTTCTTCCTTTGAGTTGGGTAATATCCTTACCAGCAAAATTAATAGAGCCGCTATAAACAGGCAAAAGCCCTGCAATAAGAGCAAGTAAGGTAGATTTTCCCCCACCAGAAGGGCCTATAATACCCACAAAATCGCCAATATTGGCTTTAAGGTTATAAATATATTCTTTGTCATCATACCATGTGGAAAGTTGATTAATCTCAAACATTATGAACCTCGGTGTTTTTCATGAATATTATAAATATAGCTATATATACCAATAGCAAAATGCAGGCTAAGGCATCGGCATCGTTAAAGCGATAGCGTCCCATTTGCTCATAGAGCAAAAGAGGCAATGTTTTTAGATTCTCTGAGCCTAAAAAAGCAATAACACCAAAATCGCCAAAGGATAAAGCCATGCTTATGGCAAAGCTTTGGGAGAGTGGTCGTTTTATCTGTGGCCATAAAATGAGGTGATACCATGAGGCTTCACTCATATTTAGACTATGGGCAAGGTGGCGTTGATTTTGATAAATATGATGAATGGGTTCGGCTATCATCCGCATGACCAATGGTAAACACATAAGAGCCGAGGTTGCGATAATCATTACAGCTCGATAGCGAAATAAGTTTACATAAGGTGATAATGCGATAAATAGCCCTGCAATAAGGATAAAGCTGGGTATCATAAGTGGTAGGTAAGAGGCTAAAATATCTAATTTGAATCTACGATAAGTGGCAATGCCAATACCAATAAAAATAGCCAATAAGGCAGCAAAAATTGAAAGATATAGGCTAACAAAAAGAGCATGAAAAAATTCTGCTTTTAGCAACCAAAGCCAAAATTGACTTTGCAATCCTTTAATTATAACAGATATAATTGGCCATAAAATATAAAAGCTTAAGATAGTGATGATAATATAATGAATGAATGATTTCTTTTGGAGTGATGGGGGAAGATATATGTAACCACTTTCTAAACGGCTTGACTTTTGCCGAATAAATAACAAGCCAGCAATTGCAATAAAGCTCCATAAAAATTGCACCATAGAAATTTGCACTACCATTGGAATATTTAAACTTTTAAGAGCATGATAAAGAGCCGTTGTGAGTGTTTCTATTTTACCTCCACCCATAATCAGCACAGGGGCAAAACTGGTAAAACAAAGCAAAAATACAAAAGCTCCCATATGCATAAAACTGCTTTTTAGCAGGGGAAGCTCGATATATTTCACCTTTTGTGTATAAGTAAATCCTAGAGATTGTGCGGATTTCCAGTAACTTTTAGGAATATGAGATAAACGCTCAATAAAGCCAAGACAACAAAAGGGAATATTAAAAAAAGTAAAAATAATAAGTACACCAGTAATATTATAAGCCATTTTAAGGGTAGGGAGGCTGAAAGATACAAGTAGCTGATTAATCACACCTTTGTTGCCAAAAATATGGAGCAGCCCCACAATGGCGATAATAGGAGGAAGAACCATTGTCAGCCCAAAAGATTTGAGTAAAAGCTTTTTGCCCATAAAGTCTATCCGAAATAAGCAATGGGCTAAAATATAGCCAAAAAAGAGTGACAGCAATGTTCCAACAAATGCGACACTAAAAGCTTTTATACTTATTTTCCAGATATATAAGGGAATATTTTGCTCAAAGGAAACTTTCCATATAAGGCTTATAAATGCCCATAAAAAAGGTGTGAATACCAAGAGACAAGCGATTGAAAAATACAATCGCCGTCCCCATGATGTGTAAGGTATATATATGGCCTTATTGGGCAATATCATGCACCCAAATATCACCTATTTCCTGATTACTTACAGTAGGATAGATGGATGTTGTTGGTATCTTAAGTCCTTTAAAAGCATCGGGTAGCTCCACATTTTTAAGTGATGGATACATAAAATTGGTGAGTGGAAGCTCTTTTTGAGCTTCTGGGCTTAGGATATATTTTAAGAATTGTCTTGCAAGCTCAGGATTTTGGCTTGTTTTGCTAATGGCAGCAACCTCTATTTGTTCATAATGTCCCTCAGGAAAAATAAGAGATTGATAACCATCATTTTTTTCGAAAGCAATATGATAAGCAGGTGATGTTGAATAGCTTACCACCACATCAGCCTCGCCATCTAAGAATATCTTATAAGCTTCGGACCAGCTCGGAGTGATTGTTGTGATATGTTTTTTAAGCTCATTCCATTTTTCAGCAGTGTTTTCGCCATAAACGCCATAAATCCAATGGGCAAAGCCTGAGGTTTTAGGATCCTCCATAACAATTTTAATATTTTGATTAGTAATAAGCTCATCAAAGCTTTGGGGTAGAGTTTCACCTTTTCTTCCAACAAAGGCTAAATAACCATAATCAAAAGGAATAAAATCTTTATCTGTCCAGTTAATGGCAAGTTCTGGAAGTTCAATTTGGTGAGACTGTATAAGACCAAGGCGGCGTGCATCGGCCATCATGCTATTATCAATACCCAGCAAGATATCGTAAGAGTTACTGTCTAATGTGGCACGTGTAATAATGGATGCAGAACCGCCATTAACTGCACTAAAACTTATGGTGCAACCACATTGTTCTTCAAAACCTTTTTGCCATTTTGGACCAACACCCCATTCGGAAGAAACACCCTCGTAAGTTAAAATACGAAGGTCAGGGACTTCTTTTGCATAAGATGATAAAGCACCTAAGGCAATAAAAGTTAAAAGATATTTTTTCATTAAAAAAGCTCCTCATTATATAATTAGGAACTGGCTTTGGTTTAGTTATTAGATACTTATCTAAAAAAATTCCTCCGCCAGCATTATCTGGATCAGGTTTGTGGGTTAAACATATAATGTTCTCTCAGCCAAAAATAGCACCCCATTTTCTTGTTCACTCTTTAATTATTAACCCAAGAATTTTTTTTTGCAATCTTTTTATATAAAGACCTTATTTATATAAGGGAATTAAATCCATATGAATTTTACGGAGATTCTCTTTTTGAAGCTTCAAAAATGTATAAAATTGACAAATCACACGAAAGTGAGAGAAAAAACATATTTTCTCCATTATGAAGCTTAGTAAAGGATATATCTAGATTTTATTGATAATAAGTCTTAATAAAATAAATAGTGTACATATAAGATACTTTCTATTTTTGTCAAAATATGAGATAATTTTTTAACTTAATGATTAGGGTTTATAGGCTAGCTCCACGATTTGTGTAGATACCCTATAAGCCTTAGTGATTATCTTTTAACAACAATGATAAAATAAAATATCTTACGACTGGATATATGTTTTTATAAACGGTTAAGATGGGGATGAATGTTGGACTTAGATAAGCTTCGTTATTTCACTTTAATAGCTAAGCCTGGAATAGTTTTATCTAATGCATTAACTTTAATTGCAGGATATTTTCTGGCGGCAAGGTGGAACTTTAATTTTTGGCTATTTATCTGTAGTACTTTAGGTATTATGCTGATTGTTGCTTCGGCTTGTGTCTTCAATAATATCATCGATAGAGATATTGATGTTTTAATGTCTCGTACAAAAAATCGTGTATCGTTAGATCAACTTTACCCAACATGGGTTGCCTTTGCCTATGGTATAGCTCTTGTTTTTATAGGGTTTGTTCTTTTATGGTTTGGAACAAACACACTTGCAACAATGCTTGCTCTTGTTGGTTTTGCGATTTATGTACTCGCTTATACATTATTCTTTAAACGTCATTCTGTTCACGGTACGCTTATTGGAGCTTTTTCAGGCTCAATTCCGCCTGTTGTGGGCTATGTGGCGGTTACAGGAAAAATCGATGCTATTGCGATTTTACTTTATGTCGCTCTCATCTTATGGCAAATGGTGCATTTTTATGCCATTGCCATTTATCGTCTTAATGATTATAAGGCAGCAAATATTCGGGTAAGGCCAGCAATTTGCGGACTTTTAGATACAAAAATCCATATTATATGCTATGCAACAGCTTTGCTATGTATTACGCTCATGCTTGGTTTTGCTGCAAATTTATCGATTATATATAAGGCATCCATGGCGATTGTAGGTACTCTTTTGATTATTCTATGCCGTATGGGCTTTGACACAAAAGATGATATTGCATGGGGTCGTAAAGTATTTGTATTTTCTATCATTGAGATTACTATTTTTTCGGTAAGTATTTTATTGAGTGTATCCAATACAGACTTGCCGATATAATTTGGTGAAAGAGGTTTTATGAGAATGAAAAAGACAAGCTTTGCAATTTTGACATTGCTATCAACTTTACTGCTTGTAGGATGTAAAACCGATGGGGTTATTGACCCCAAGGGGCCTATAAGTAGTGCACAGCTCAATTTGATGATTTTTGCTGCGGGCGTTATGCTGCTTGTTATTATACCTGTTATTTTAATGGGTATCTTTTTTGCTTTCCGCTATAGAGAAGGTAATAAAAATGCAGAATATCGTCCTGATTTTACACATAGTAATAAGATTGAACTCGTATGCTGGGGTATACCTATTCTGATTATTATTACTTTGGCAATTATCACTTATCGTACATCACATAGTTTAGATCCATACCGTCCTTTGGAATCTGATAAAGATCCTGTGACTATTCAGGTTGTATCGCTCGATTGGAAGTGGTTATTTATTTATCCTGAGCAAGGAATTGCTACAGTAAATACAATTACTATTCCTGAAGATACACCGATTAATTTTGAGATTACATCAGATGCCGTGATGAACTCATTTTGGATTCCAGACCTTGCAGGGCAAATTTATGCCATGGCGGGTATGAAAACCAAATTACATCTTATGGCTGATGAGCCTGGTGTTTATGATGGAAAATCAACAAACTACAGCGGCTTCGGCTATGCAGGTATGTTGTTTGATGTTAATGCCGTTAAAGAAGATGAGTTCCCAAAATGGGTTGAACAATCAAAAGCTTCTGCAAATGAGTTAACTTTAGAAGGATATAACGAGCTTAGAAAACAAAGCCGTCATAACCCTCAGGTTGTTTACTCTTCTGCTCCTGCTGATTTGTTCGAGACAATATTATTACAATATGTTGACCCTAAGGCAGAAAAAATCTTTGATTCTAACGCGCCTGACCCTAAATCTTACGGTAAAATAGAAGGGCATTAAGGAGAAGATAAAAAATGAGTATTTTTGGTAAATTTGGATTAGATCAATTTGCGACTGATCCTATTGCACTCACCGCAGGCTTCATGATGCCCGTGGGTGCGATTGCTATAGCGTTACTGCTTACAGTAACAAAAAGATGGGGATGGTTGTGGCGTGAATGGCTAACAACTGTTGACCATAAAAAAATTGGTATCATGTATTTAATTGGGGCATTTGTTATGCTCGTTCGGGGCTTTGTTGATGCGGTTATGATGCGTGCTCAGCAAGCGATTGCTATTGGCCCAGACGGAGGCTTTTTACCGCCTGAGCATTACGACCAAATCTTTACGGCTCACGGCTTTATTATGGTCTTTTTGATGGCAATGCCATTTATGGCGGCACTTATCAACTTAGCAGTTCCCTTACAGATTGGTGCAAGAGATGTAGCCTTTCCGTTTTTAAATGCATTAAGTTTTTGGCTTTTTGCGGTTGCAGCAATGTTAATGAATCTTTCGTTATTCATTGGGGCTTTCGCTCATATGGGATGGTTACCTTACCCACCACTTGCAGGTAAAATATATAGTCCGAATGTGGGGGTTGATTACTATATTTGGATTACTCAGATATCGGGGATTGGAACCACGCTTTTTGCCGTAAACTTCTTTACAACAATTGTTAAAATGCGTGCTCCTGGTATGACATGGATGAAAATGCCTATCTTTACATGGTCGGCTTTTATTTCTATCATCTTAGCCATGGCTATTTTCCCTATCTTCACAGGAACTATGGTTCTTTTATGGCTCGATCGTTACTTCGATTTCCATATCTTTACCAATAGTTACGGTGGTAACCCAATGATGTTTATTAACCTTATTTGGGCTTGGGGACATCCAGAAGTTTATGTGCTTGTTATGCCTGCTTTTGGTATCTATTCCGAAATTGTTGCAACATTCTGTCGCAAAAAACTGTTTGGTCAAAAAACAATGATTTATGCCCTTGTGGTTATTTGTTTCTTATCGTTTATTGTTTGGGCTCACCACTTCTTTACGATGGGTGCAGGACCAAATGTTAATGCTTTCTTTGGCATTGCAACCATGATTATTGCCGTACCAACAGGTGTTAAAATGTTTAACTGGCTATTTACTATGTATAAGGGTCGCATTAAAATGGCTTCTCCTATGTATTGGTTTATTGGCTTTGTGATTACATTTTCTATCGGTGGTATGACAGGCGTTATGCTTTCTATTCCTGCTGCGGACTTCCAGTTCCATAACAGTCTATTCTTAATTGCTCACTTCCATAATACTATTTTAGGTGGTGTGGTGTTTGCTTACTTGGCTGGTCTTGTTTACTGGTTCCCTAAATTCTTTGGCTTTAAGCTGCATGAAGGTTTAGGAAAATGTGCTTTCTTCTGTTGGCTTATCGGCTTCTTTGTTGCCTTTATGCCTATCTATTATGTTGGTCTACTTGGTGCTCAACGCCGCTTAAACTATTATGATAACCCCGAATGGCAAATTTACTTTATTATTGCTGCAGTAGGTGTTGCGATTATTGCCTTAGGTGTTGTTTTCCAAGTGTTACAACTTGTTGTGAGCATCATTAATCGTAAGAAACCTGGTTATATTGTTGATGGTGATCCATGGGACGGCCGTACTTTAGAATGGTCAATTCCATCACCAGCTCCTTTTTATAATTTTGCAAGAACACCTGTTGTTAAAGAATATGATGATTGGTGGGAAGAAAAGCAAGATAAAGCCAATGGTATTGAGCGTCCTAAGCAAGAATATTTAGATATTCATATGCCAAAAAATACAGGCTTGCCGCTCATTATGGCTATTTTTGCTGGACTTATGGGCTTTTCGCTTATTTTCCACATGAATGTTTTTGCTATTGTTGGTCTTATCGGCATTTTAGTCGTATGGATTATTCGCTCATTTGACAATGATACCGAATATTTCGTTAAGGCCGAAGAAATTGAACGTATTGAAGCTGAATATGCAAGGAGGTAATAATGTCTGAAACTGCAGTTCATACAAACGATCGGGTAGAACACCCTCATTATGATGCACGTGATGTTGCCATTACTGGTTTTTGGACTTATATCCTTACCGATCTTATGGTATTTGGTACATTATTTGCAACATTCATGGTTCTTCGTAACAATGTTTTCGGACATGTTAGCGGAGCAACCTTTGATCTTAACGTCGTATTTATCGAAACCATGCTTCTTTTAACATCAAGCTTTACTTTTGGCTTAGCAATGATTGGAGCGAATAGGGGCAAAATGAACATGTTAGTCATTTGGTTGGCTATTACATTTGTTCTTGGTCTTGCCTTTGTTGTTAGCGAAGTTCAAGGATTTATTGAGCATTATAACGAAAATGAAGGGCTTATTGATGCTTTTCTTTCGGGCTATTATGCTTTAGTTGGAACTCACGGGCTTCACGTAACATTTGGTCTTGCTTGGATGATTATTCTTGCCTTGCAGCTCAAAAAATATGGTCTTGATAAAAAGAGAAAAACCAAGTTAATGCAATTAAGTATTTTCTGGCATTTTCTTGATATTGTTTGGATCTTCGTATTCTCAATTGTTTATTTAATGGGGAGAATGTAAATGTCACAAACACACGAAACTCAACATGGCTCAGTAAAAGCATATGTTTTCGGCTTCATTTTATCGATTATCCTAACAGTTGTACCTTTTTATCTTGTAATGAATGGTATGATTAAGGGTGGTACTTTAGTTGCCGTTGTGATTGTACTGGCCTTAGCTCAGCTTTTTGTTCAGCTTTATTTGTTCTTACATATTGGTGAAGAAGAAAAGCCACGCTATAATCTTTTGTCCACAATCTATGCCTTTATGACCATTGCCTTTATGGTGGTTGGTTCTGTATGGATTATGTACAACTTAGATCATTTTGGCTCAGGTCATGCTATCGGATTAAAACAACGTGGTATTGACCATGTTGTTCATGAAGATAAATAATCTAGTCATAAGCCTAAATAAAAAGCCACTGTTATTAGCAGTGGCTTTTTTCTTGTCATAAGGAAGAAGCTAGTTACAGCTTGCTCTATTTCTTATCTCATCAAATGAGGTTTCTATGAGTAGCTGACCATCTCTATAAATAGGTTTTAGCAGATTTTCTTGCCCATCCTTTTTATCGAGGCGAATAGTCTGGTAATTGTTGTTATTATCTTTGATAAGAGCCAATCTCCCTTTTTTAGAGACTTTGCCATGGTCGGTAACGGGGTCTTTATAGACATCCATCCATAGCCCATCTTTTTGTAATGCAGAGCATTTCATTGCGAATTTAAAACTATCTCGATTAAGCTTTTGCAACAGGGCGGAACCCATACCAAAGGCAATATTATCAGCAGCCCAACCATGGTGACGCATGGCCGATAAAATAGACTTTATACTCTCAGGATTAACTCCATCTCCTTGGATAAGGCGGAAGTAATCAGGAAGCATCCGATAACCTGCATCATTGGTAATGATATCATCTTTAAGTTTTTCTTCTAAGATGCTTAAACATTGTAAGATAATGGCCTCTGGATCACCACTATCGGGGCGGATAACAATAGTCGCCCCACTTTTTTTCACTTTTTCTAATAGGCTATTGCACCAAATATTTTCTACAGCATTAAAAATATCGTAGCTATCAGAAACACAAGCTAAAAGGCTTCCTACTTTTGCATAGCTATCAATCATATTGGCAAAGGCTTTTTCCTCGCCATCTTTACCCCAACTTGTTACGGTTGCATGCTCCATTGCAGGAATAGAAAACCCAGCCATATCAGCATTATAATAGGTTTTAGCTGCTAAAAGAGCCGCTATAGTGTCTGTTCCTTGAAAGTTTACTAAATGAGCCATGCCTCCCAGAGCGGCACTTTCGTAAGAGCTTACACCTCTTGCACCAAAATCATGAAGCTTAAAAGGCAAATTATTCATATCAGAACCCGTTGTCTCCATAGCCCAAGCAATAGTTTGCTTAACTTGCCAGCTGATGGAAGCCACTGTTGTTGGATACCAAATAGCACGTAGCAAAGCAGTTTCTATATAAGAGGTGAGCCACCAGCATTGGGGGTCCGTATTAACCACCTGCACCAAAACATTATGAACAGGAATTAAAGCACCTTCCTCAATGGCTTCAATCTCTAGAGGCAAATAGCCATTATGGGCTTTTAAGATATGCTCCCACCCCTGACGATAAAAAGGAAGACCATGGGCTGATATAATTTCTTCAGCGGCATCAATATCGCTTTGTGTGATGGGTGTTAATAAATACTCTTTAATAAAAGCTTGCAAGCCAAAAAATATCACAGAACCATAAGTACCACCACGGCTTTCAATATAGCTAGAGACATATTGTGTTCCTTTGGGATATTGCTTAAAATGGCTTGTTTTATAGCTATCGGTATTAAGTATAATATTGTTGAATAATTGATTTTGCATTGCTTGTCGTCTTCCTCTTATTCTTTGTTATTTTTAAGATATTCTCACTGGTTTTACTTATTGTCAATCGCTTATCTTTGTTTATAAAAGCTAAAAGAGCAACAAATTTTACTTTAACCATTGACGTATAAGACTCCACAAGATAAATATACAAGTAAATATTAATGAGTTTAAAGAGTTTATCTATGAGTGAAAATAAAGAAAACCAGCCTCAAGCCGAGCAAGATGAAAATAACCAAGATGATGCAAGTTGGGATGAAGGTCATGTCCAAGAAGGTGCAGCCAATTGGGATGATTGGGATGAAAATGCAGAAGCCGCCGTTCGTCTTACAGAAGATAATTCCTTACAGGCCGAACTTGATGCTGCCCTTAAAGAAAATGCAACCATGAAAGAAGCGATGCTTCGTGCTTTAGCGGATGCCGAAAATACACGCCGCCGTGCTGAAAAACAAGTGGCAGATACACGTATTTTTGCCCTTACAAGTTTTGCTCGTGAGCTTTTAACGGTTGTAGATAATCTTCGTCGTGCTTTATCGGCAGTGGGGGAAGACGAACGTGATGAAAAGGTTCAAAATATCCTTACAGGTGTGGATATGACTGAACAAGAGCTTGTTAAGGCTTTAGAAAAAAATAATATTAAAGAAATAGAAGCAGAAGGGAGCTTGTTCGACCCTAACTTCCATGAGGCTATGTTTGAAATTCCTAATCCAGAAGTTCCAGCAGGAACGATTTTAAGTGTTGTTGAGCCAGGTTGGACAATAGGGGAGCGTTTATTGCGTCCTGCTCGTGTTGGTGTCGCTGCAGGTGGTAAAAAGCCTGAATAGCTTGAAATCCTTTCTTTTTAAAGATACATAAGTTAAGGGGGGAATATGTTCCCCCTTATTTTATATCTCTTACATAAAAATATAATAACCAAAATAAAATTTGCAAAAATGGCAGAGCTAGCTATAAAATAGGATATAAAAATAAAGAAAGATTGTTATATAAAATGAATAATATATATCCATATATCACGGTGGCTTTGGGTGGAGGCTTGGGAGCAATGGCTCGTTTTGGTTTGAGCCAATATTTTGCTCGTTATGCCCATTTGAACTTTCCCATAGGTACACTTATTGCCAACTTTATTGGCTGTTTGGGCTTAGGTTTGCTTGCAGGGCTTTTGGAGCGTCATATCTTAAGTGAATTTTTAAGGTTACTATTGATGGTTGGATTTATGGGAGCTTTAACGACATTTTCTACATTTTCGATGGAATTTATCTTTTTTGCAAAAGAAGGTGAAGTTATAAGGGCTATCGCTTATGTTTTTTTATCCTTTAGTGTTGGATTTGCCTTATTTGCACTTGGTTATTATGGAGCAAGATAATGAATTATAAAGTTGAAATTGTTAACCAAGAAGATAATGATATTCGTCTTGATCGCTGGTTTCAACGGTATTATAAGCATGTGGGCAAAGGGCTTGTGGATAAACTTGCTCGTAAGGGAGCTATTCGCCTTGATGGTAAAAGATGTAAAGGTAATAGCCGTATTTTAGCAGGTCAAGAGCTTCGTATTCCACCAGCAATTTTAAATGCCGAAGCCCCCAAGGAAGATGATAAACCCTTGGCCTCTACGGCTGATATTAAACAAATCAGAAGCTGCATTATCCATGAAGATCGTTTTATTTATGTTGTTAATAAGCCTCAAGGTTTGGCTTCTCAGGGCGGAAGCGGCATATCGCGTTCTCTTGATGCAATTATGAGTGTTATTGCCGAAGAAGATGGTTGTACGGCTCATTTAATTCATCGCCTTGATAAAGATACTTCAGGGGTGATGATTATAGCAAAATCGCCACAAATAGCGGCAAAGCTCTCAAAAGAGCTTAAGGAGCATCATGTCCAAAAGGTTTATTTGGCTCTTCTTAAAGGTTGTCCAAGACCCATAGAAGGGGAGATAGACTTACCATTGCGTAAAAAAGGTAAACTTGGTGAGCAAAAAGTTGTGATTGACTATGAGACAGGCCAACGAGCCATTAGCCAATATCAAATGCTTGATAATGCAGGAAGCCAATTTAGTCTTGTGGCTTTATCACCTCTTACGGGGCGGACACACCAACTGCGGGTTCATGCTATCGAAGGCTTGCAGCGTCCGATTATTGGTGATGGTAAATATGGAGGGCAAGAGGCTTTTGTTGAAGGTATCGCCAAAAAGTTGCATCTTCATGCTTGGCAACTTCGGTTTCGTCATCCAGGATCAGGTGAGGAGGTAACCTATATTGCCCCTGTTTCAGATATGATGCAAAAGAGCTTAGAAACCATAGGCTTAAATGTTCCTGATAGCGAACTGAGCAGCAAATAAGGTTTTTTTGTGATATTTTCCTAAACCACTGGTAAAAGATACGAAAATAGGTTATATATATACCTAATAAGATAACTGTGTTAAACATTAAATATAAGGCTTAAAGTTATGAATGATCGTATATTAGACATAGATTATGTCGGCTCGAACGCAGCTTTACAAGCTGGCTTACAAAAGTATTTTGCTCGTATTTATGGGCTTGTTGCCTTGGCATTATTAGTTGCGGGTGGTGTGGCTTATTTTACAGCTCAATATGCTATAAATAATCCTGCGGTTGCACAATTTTTATTCTCAGGGTTCACCATGTGGATTGTTATGTTTGCTCCGCTTATTCTAATTATGATTATGGGGGGCATGGTAGAGCGAGCCTCATCTTCGGCTCTAGGCTTTATGCTATTTTTGATTGCCGCATCAATTGGTGTTTCAGATTCTGTGATATTCCTTATTTACCCAGCAAAAGGTATTTATCAAACATTTTTTGTAACAGCAGGAGCTTTTGCCGCTCTTTCAGCTTATGGAATGATTACCAAACGAGATTTAAGTGCTATGGGCAAAGTTCTGTTTATTGGCCTTGTTGGGCTTATTTTAGCAAGCCTTGGTAATATCTTCTTTAAATCAAGTGGTCTAGATTTTGCTATCTCACTTGTGGGTATTGTGATTTTTGCAGGACTTATTATGTGGAAAACTCAAGAGCTTAAAGTAAATTATGCCCATTATGCTCAAAATGGTATTGCTGATAAAGCAGCAATTATGGGTGCCTTAAGCTTATTCATTAGCTTTATTAACCTCTTTATGTTCTTGCTTCGCTTTATGGGCAATCGTCGTTAATAAAAAGCTTTTAAATAGTCAAATTTTAAAAAGCGTGCTTTTATAAGTACGCTTTTTTTGTTATAAAAATGCTATGTATAGATATAAACTAACAATCGAATATCATGGTGGATATTTTTGTGGTTGGCAACGGCAAAAAGATGTCAAAAGCGTGCAGCAAACCATAGAAGAAGCTCTTTATCAGTTAATGCAAAAGGGTGATGATTTTCCTATACTTCACTGTGCAGGGCGAACAGACACAGGAGTGCATGCCTACGGCCAAGTGGCTCATACAGATATAAGCCGCAATATGGAAGACTATAAGCTTCTTAAGGCCTTGAACTATTATCTTAAAGATGAGCGAGTAAAAGTCATTGCTTGTGAAAATTTAGGCCTTGCAGAACAAACAGATTTTCATGCAAGGTTCAGCTGCACAGCCCGTGCTTATCAATATCGTATTGTTAATCGTTTAAGTCCTCTTGCTATCGAGTTCGGTCTTGCTTGGCAAGTTGACTATGACTTAGATGCACAAAAGATGCATCAAGCAGGGCAGTATCTTATTGGTAGACATGACTTTTCGAGCTTTCGAGCCGCAGGATGCCAAGCCAGCTCAGCTTTACGCTCTATTGATGAGTTAAACATACAAAGAAAAGATGATGAAGTTATTATAAATATAAAAGCTATTAGTTTTTTATATCATCAAGTGCGGAATATTGTGGGCTCGCTCGTCCTTGTTGGTCAGGGCAAGTGGAGTGAACAGGATTTTAAAGCCGTATTAGAAGCTAAGGATCGTACCCAAGCAGGGCCTACTGCACCTGCCGAGGGTCTTTATTTTATGGGAGCTTATTACTAAAGAGAGTAGGGGGATTAATGGATAAATTTTTCTCTTAAGCGTGGATTAATGTACCAGCTCCTGATTCTGTAAAGGCTTCAACCAAAATTACATTGGGGTTACGGCCATCCATAATCACGGCGGCATGAACGCCTTCTTCCACAGCCTTGATACATGTTTCTATTTTGGGTATCATGCCACCAGTTACCACGCCGTCCTCTATGAGTTTTCGAGCCTCTGCTATGGATAAATTGGTTAAAAGATTACCTTGCTTATCCAGCACGCCTGGTACATCTGTAAGCATATAAAGGCGGTTGGCTTTCATTGCCCCTGCAATAGCTCCTGCAGATGTATCCGCATTAATATTTAAGGTTTCACCATTCTCACCAAAACCAATGGGAGAAACAATCGGAATAAAATCCGTATCTTTAAGGGCATAAAGCACTTTAGGGTCAACTTCGGTTGGCTCACCGACAAGGCCAAAGTCTAAAACTTTTTCTATATTCGACTCAGGGTCTTTTTTATGTTTTTGTAATCTTTTGGCCTTAATTAAATGCCCATCTTTGCCCGATATGCCAACAGCTGAACCACCTGCTGCAGCAAAAGCCCCAACAATCTCTTTATTGATTGCACCAGCAAGAACCATCTCAACCACATCGATAATTTCTTGAGTTGTTACTCGAAGCCCATCAACAAAATCTGATTGAATATTTAAGCGTTCTAGCATTTTGGCAATCTGTGGGCCACCGCCATGAACGACCACAGGAAAAATCCCCACATGACGTAACAAGATGATAGAGCGAGCAAAAATATCCGCCGCCTTAGGATCCCCCATGGCATGACCGCCATATTTTACCACAAAAGAAGACTTATGATGGCGTCGCAAAAATGGCAATGCCTCTGTCAAAATACCTGCTTTTTCCAGTCTTCTTGCCATAAGTTCACTCACATCAGCCATTTTATCTTCCTTTTGCTTATATAAAAGATTTCTATTTATTTTATAGATTTAGCCTAAAAAAATAAAGCTTTTTTAGGGGGAATTTTTAATCCTTAAGTAGCCATGCAAGGCTGGCTCGCATTTCATCTAAACCTTGATGTTTTTCTGAAGATGTAATCAAAATTTTTGGATGAGATGCAGGACGTTTACGAATTTGCTCTACTGTTTGATGATAAACTTTATCAAGCTGCATCTTCTTAACTTTATCGGCTTTTGTTAAAATTACTTGCCAATTCACTGCGGCATTATCCAATAAATCCATACATTCAAGGTCATTTTTTTTAATACCATGGCGACTATCAATTAAAATCAAAACACGGCGAAGCTCCACACGGCCTCGTAAATAATTAAAAATAAGCTCATGCCATTGAGCCACTTGCTCAATAGGGGCTTTAGCATAGCCATAACCAGGAAGATCCGCTAGCATCATTTCTTCACCTAAAGTAAAAAAGTTTATCTGCTGGGTTCGCCCTGGTGTTGAAGATGTTTTGGCTATATTATTACGCCCTAACAAGGCATTGATTAATGTGGACTTGCCTACATTAGAGCGGCCAACAAAAGCAATCTCTAAACGTTGTGTTTCAGGAACTTGATGTAAGGCTGCTGCACCTAAAACAAATTCTACAGGCGAGGCAAATAGCTTTCGCCCGTAAGAGATAGCCTCTTGTGTTTCTTCAGGAGCAATAACCCCATTAGGATTTTCTGTCATCTTCTCTGATTACTCCACTTTTTTTGCTTTTAAGCCTTGGCTTCTTTATTAATGTTACGGTTAATCACCCATTGTTGGCCAAAGGTTAGGATGTTATTGGCTGTCCAGTAGATAACCAGCCCTGCAGCAAATCCACCCATCATAAAGGTAAAGACAACAGGTAACCATTTAAAAATCATTGCTTGTTGCTTATCGGCTGGTGTGGGATTAAGTGTTTGCTGAAGATACATAGAAACACCCATAAGCAGCGGCCATACACCTAAAGCTAAAATGTTAATCATACTAAAAGCAGGAGCCCAGTCGCTAGGCATGCCGCTCCACGGGAGTAGGCCAAAGGCATTGAGCCATGAGGTGGGGTCGGGTGATGATAAATCGTGAATCCAGCCAAAGAATGGGGCATGACGCATCTCAATTGCAATATTTAGCACCTTATAGAGCGAGAAAAATATGGGAATTTGAATAAGCATAGGAAGGCAGCCTGCAGCAGGATTAACTTTCTCTTTTTTGTAAAGCTCCATCGTTGCTTGTTGCATACCTTGACGGTCATCGCCATATTTTTCTTTAAGAGCTTGCATCTTAGGTTGCAGCGTTTTCATTCTTGCCATTGATTTATAGGATTTAAAAGCAAGAGGGAAGAGAACGAGCTTGACAAGAACAGTCAGAGAAATAATTGCTATGCCCATATTACCAATATGATGATAAAGCCATGTGAGGATTTTTAGGAAAGGTTGGGTGATATAATAAAATAGTCCGAAGTCAATAGCACGCTGAAAACGGTCAACATTGTATGTTTTGCTTACATCAACCATCACATTATATTCTTTAGCACCCGAATAAAAACGCCCGAGTGAAGCCTCACTTTGGCTTTGAGGAGCTATTGTTATAGTGTTGTTTTTATAAACTGCTTGATAAATCGGATTTGAGCTATCACCAGAACGTCTGAAATAGGCTTGACCCTCTTGATTTTCTGCAGGTAGAACCGCCGTTAGCCAATAACGATCCGAAAGTCCCATCCAGCCGCCTTTAACTGTTCCTTGAACTTGCTCAGAATCTTTTGGCTTTTTAGGAAAATCTTCCCTATAGCCCGCTTCCATCTTGTTATAGCGTTCGTTATAAAGCTCGTTAAAGTAAGAAACTGCCCCTGTACGTACCAAGCGGTTAACATCTTGCTCACCAACGGAGACAACTTGTTGATATTCGATTAAATCAACAGCTTGATCTGTATTATTGATAACAGAACGTGAAACTGTAAAGAGGTAGTTATCATCCATTTCGAATTTTTGAATAAAAGTTAAGCCCTCACCATTATCCCAGCTAAGAGTAACAGGTGTTTCTGGTGTTAGTTTTGCACCATCGGCTTGCCAAACAGATTGAGCATTAGGCTCTTTTATTTGGTTTTTAATATCTAGCCATCCTGCTTCAAATCGTGATGATTTTCCTTGAGCATTTAAAGGGGATAATAAAACGATTTCTTCTTCACTATCAAGGCTAACTTTATATTTTTTGAGTAATAAGTCATCAACGCTCGCACCTTGAAGGGCAATGCTTCCTTTAATCTCATCATTTTCAAAAGGCAAACGCTCTCCTACGGCAACTGCTTCACTTCGTGGAAGTAAATTTTCGGCCTGACTGGCTGCGGCATCTTGCTTAATATCAGCAGTTTGCGATGTTTGATTGCTCGCTTCGGCTGGTGGGCTATCTTCGGGTTTAGGTTGTGGAAAAATATAAGAGATTCCTATCCAAACCATCATTGATAAAGCGACTGCTAATAAAACGCGACGAAACTCATCATTCATAAATGTTTATCCTCTTTTTTATTGTCACCATTTTTACCTTTTGATGGAACAGGGTCATAACCCGAAGCCCCCCATGGGTGACATTTTAAAATTCGCCTTAAGCTTAACCATCCGCCTTTAAAAAGTCCATGGGTTTTTAAAGCTTCGGTTGCATAAGCGGAACATGTGGGTAAAAATCGGCAGTTTTTTCCGATAATAGGAGAAAGAAAAAGCTGATACCCCCGAATAAGCTTTAAAAAGCACCATGTTATCGGATTGACCAGCTTCATTTTTTTCTCATAAATTTCAATAGCTTTTACTATTTAATAGGTTTAAGCCTTTAAGGGAGTGATAAAGATCGGCTTTAAGCTGAGTGTAATCCTTATCCCAAGCATCAAAGCGGGCAATAAAAACAAAATCGTAGCGTGGATTAGATGCAATAGGCAATATTTCTTTGGCTAATGCACGTATTCTTCTCCGAATCCGATTCCTTCGTACGGCATTACCTGTTTTTTTGCTTGCGGTAATGCCAAAGCGTAATGATGCATCACCATGTGATTCTTCATTAGCCCAAGGACGAATTTGCAAAACAAAAGCTTTTGTGACCCATTTTTCTCCACTTTGAGAAACGGCCAAAAATTCCTTACGCTTTTTAAGACCTACAATTTTATGCATATCCCTTAAGCAGATAAGCGTTTACGCCCCTTTGCACGACGGTTAGCCAACACACGGCGACCTGCAACGCTTGACATGCGAGCACGAAAACCATGGCGACGCTTACGCACTAAGTTACTAGGCTGAAATGTACGCTTCATCTTGAGAACTCCTTAAATTCTTTTATTAATCATAACAAATAAATAATAATATAGCTGCTCTGTTTAGATGATATATCAAACAAAGTCAAGCCATATCTTTAATCAATGGGCTTTGTTTATGCCAAATTTTTGCAAAAAACTCAAGCTCTTTTTATAAAATAAATTGTGTTAAATCTCTATTTTTGGCTATTTGGCCAATAGAATCTTCTACCATTTTGGCATCTATCTTATAAACTTCGTTTTCTTTTTCGGGAGCATGGAAGCTAATATCTTCGGTAAGTTTTTCTAAAACAGTTTGTAAACGTCTAGCTCCAATATTTTCAACTTCCTCATTGACCTGAACGCTTGCAGCGGCAATGGCTTCAATGGCATCATCGCTAAATTCCATGGTAACTCCCTCAACTTTAAGCATTTCTACATATTGCATAACGAGGTTATTTTCTGGCTCTAACAAAATTCGCTTAAAATCTTCTTGGCTTAAGGCTCTAAGTTCTACCCGAATAGGCAAACGTCCTTGGAGTTCAGGCAATAAATCTGATGGGCGAGCAAGATGAAAAGCCCCCGAGGCAATAAATAAGATATGGTCTGTTTTTACAGTACCATGTTTAGTTGCAACTGTTGTTCCTTCAACCATTGGTAAAAGGTCTCGTTGAACACCCTCTCTATTAACATCGGCAGAGGAGCGTTCGGAGCGGGCACAAATTTTATCAATTTCATCAATAAAAACAATGCCATTATTTTCGGCCTCAAAAATAGCTTCACGGATGATTTCATCTTCATCTAATAAATTATCGGACTCTTCGGCAATTAAAAGCTCACGAGCATCTTTAACTTTCATCTTACGTGGTTTAGTTTTTTGCCCACCAAAAGCATCACCCAACATATCACTAATATTCATCATTCCCATTTGAGCTCCAGGCATACCAGGAATTTCAAACATCGAACCACCTTTAGGTTTATCAACAACTTGTATCTCAATTTCTTTATCTTCAAATTGGTCATCTCGTAGCATCGTTCTAAATTTTTGTTTGGTTTCATCAGAGGATTTCTCGCCACATAAGGCAGCAACAATTCTATCTTCTGCAGCAACTTCAGCTTTAGCTTGTACGGTTTTGCGTTGTTGTTCACGGGTCATCATAATAGATATTTCAACAAGGTCCCGTATCATTTGTTCCACATCACGTCCCACATAGCCAACTTCTGTAAATCGGGTGGCCTCTACCTTAACAAAAGGAGCATGGGCTAATTTGGCTAAACGGCGGGCGATTTCGGTTTTACCCACACCTGTAGGGCCTATCATTAGGATGTTTCGGGGCATAACTTCTTCGGCTAATTCTTTAGGAAGCTGTTGTCTTCTCCAGCGGTTTCTTAAAGCAATGGCAACTGCTTTTTTAGCATCTTTTTGCCCAATGATAAAACGGTCAAGTTCCGAAACAATTTCTCTAGGAGTAAAATTTATATTTTTCATGGATTTAATCTTCTGTACCTATTTTTTCAATCACCATATTATGGTTTGTATAAACGCAAATATCACCTGCAATTTTCATAGATTTTGTCGCTATATCTTCGGCTGAAAGCTCGTCAATATCGCTTAAAGCACGAGCAGCCGAAAGGGCATAATTTCCTCCTGAGCCAATGGCAGCAATACCATCGTCAGGCTCTAAAACATCACCATTACCCGTAACAATCAAAAGATTATCCTTATCACCAACAATCATCATGGCTTCAAGACGGCGAAGATAGCGGTCGGTTCGCCAATCTTTTGCAAGCTCCACACAAGAACGCATAAGCTGCGATTGATAAAGCTCTAACTTGGCTTCAAGGCGTTCAAACAAAGTAAAGGCATCGGCCGTTGCTCCTGCAAAGCCAACAATAACTTCCCCCTTATTAATACGGCGTACTTTACGAGCTGAGCCTTTCATAATGGTTTGGCCTAGGCTAACTTGACCATCGCCTGCAATAACCGTTTGGCCATTTTTTCTGATACCCACAATTGTTGTGGCATGAAACTGCTCTAAGCCTTGCTCAGGACTATGCATCCATTCGCTCCTTTATTTTTTTATTCAACATATAAGAAAAGTTGGGCTAAAAATATGATTTCGTCAAGGCTTTGGAATGATTTATTTATTTTGGGTTAGAATGCAAATACTAACTTAAGGGGAAAGCATTGTTTTTCTTATGCTTTATTTTGATAGCATTACTCTTTATGGCGATGTTTTTGGCTTTTGGATTTGAGTTGACCACAAGCAGCATCGATATCTTGACCTCGGGTTACACGAATAGGAGCAGAAAGCCCTGCATCATTCAAAATTTGAGCAAAGCGGCGTTGAGCATTACGAGAAGATGGTTCATAAAAGCTTCCCTCCCATGGATTAAAAGGAATAAGATTAAACTTTGCAGGAATGCCTTTGGTGAGCAAAATAAGCTCTTTAGCATGCTCAGGCGTATCGTTTAAATCTTTAAGCATAATATACTCGAATGTAATACGGCGGGCATTATTTGCAGCAGGATAATCACGGCAAGCCTGCATAAGCTCCTTAAGGGAATATTTATAGTTAATAGGCATAATTTGGCTGCGAAGTTCATCGTTAGGGGCATGAAGAGATATGGCTAAATTAACACCTAAATCTTCACCACATTGCTTGATTTTTGGTACGATTCCACAAGTAGAAAGGGTGATGCGGCGTTTGGATATGGAAATGCCTTCTTCATCCATAATGGTTAATAGGGCTTTTTTGACTTCTTCATAATTTTCTAAAGGCTCACCCATACCCATCATGACAATGTTAGAAATCATCCTTGTGCCGTCATTAGGTGAGGGCCATTCATCATAGCTATCACGAGCAATGAGCAATTGGCCGATAATCTCAGCAGCAGTCAGATTGCGAGCAACCTTCATGGTACCTGTATGGCAAAAACTACAAGCCATGTTGCAGCCGACTTGGCAAGAGATACAAAGGGCTCCACGGTCTTCCTCGGGGATGAATACCATTTCGGCCTCAGCACCATCAGCAAAGCGGAGCAGCCATTTGCGGGTATTATCAGCAGATGTTTGCATCTCGACACTCTCTG
>JBKEBO010000054.1:0-9200 GCA_047973205.1 Alphaproteobacteria bacterium
TTTAGAGTTTAGAGCTTAATAGAAAAGATGTAGGCGAAAAATATAAACTTCCCCGCAGGAGATATATAGAATTGTCGCGCGTCTCTGAAGGTGTATCGTTGATGCCGGAAAACAAATGGTATGTACAGTTTTTAAGAACAACTATTTTGCCCGAATAGCCACGAGTGTGAGTAAAATTAGTAAAAACCTATTACATCACACTATTATAAAAGTACGATTCAATATATTCACAAATCGTTAAGTAACAGAGCTAAAAAAAAGCCCTCAAGATCTATAACCTTGAGGGCTTTTTTTTTACCATTCTTGTTCGACCTCTATTTCCGAGATTCTGATATGTTTATTTCCGGCGTGGGAGTCCGGCATAGTAAGCATTATCAGGCGAAAATCTACAGGAGCGGGCAAATCAAAGGTTTTAGAAGCATCTGCATTTGTAAAGTTTAGAGTTCCCACTTGCGTCCAAGAGTTTTCGTGGGGGATACGCCAATAATCAACGACTGATTGATCTGTGCCCTTATCACTGTTTTCGATGTATTGAGTATCAGTACTCACCCACACATTCACCGTTTTCAGTACTTTATTTGCATCATTGTGAACTGTGATGGATTTAAGTGTTGTATTCTTCTTGTAATCAAGAACAATATAGTGGGCTATCGATGCGTCGGGATAATTATCTTCATTATGGAAAATAAGGTGATCTGCATTACTCCACCCTGTATGCCACATACTTGAATTAATTATTCCATCCACTGCATTAGTAGCAAAATATTCTGCACCGTCTTGCTCATTGCAAAAATCCAGAACCGCAGGAACAGGGAATGAGGGAAGAGGTATCTCTACTTCCGAATAATAATTAACCTCCAGAGTGTCGATATCTGTCTCTTTAATCAAGAAGCGAGTTTTATTTTTAACTAGTCCTCCCACTTTATTATCTTGCATGGCGAACTGCTCGTCAGTACATAAGACTTCTGGAGTAAAGGATCCGTCGGTTTTCTCATAGCTTACATAATTACCGACAGATCCAACCTTTCTATTGAAGATAATCACATCTGCATCCTCATTAAAACGCACCCCATCATTTATCAAGGTTGACTCATAAATTACTCCATATACAAATGCTCCTTTCTCCTCAATTAAAGACTTATTACCGAAAGCATCTACATTCTGAGCCTCAACCAGAAGACTCCCTTGTATTTTATCTTCAGAGAGGTCTATTATAACAGAGTAACATTCAAGCGAATCATCATAAGCCGCTTTGGAATAATCCACGATTAATGAATCTTTCACCTCGTTAGTAACGTTCCACGACAGTATGCAATGATCGCGGTTCACATCCGCTACTGGGTAAATATTGGCTTTTATTCTATTATAACCGGATTGGAATTCAAGCTTATTCACTTTGCCCGCATATATAATGGGACCTCCTTCTGTATGTTGGTCAATAAAGTCATCCACGTTATCGCAAGCAGCAAACAACGAAAACAAAATTAGCCCAAGTATATTATATTTTATCGCTTTCATAAATTATTTTTTTTTTGCCCAAAAGGCATTCTTTTAATAATATTCATTCTCAATTAGACCCCACAGCTTCATCTCAGTAGGGGTAAAATTCTTTACATCTGGGTTATATGTTTCCATCATTTCCAAGCGCATATATCTAAATACCGAGAAGTAATCTGCATCTGGACTCACATTATCATCCTTAACATCAAAGGCATAACCGTTATTCCTAACATATACGATTTCTTCATCTGTAGGATTTCCTGGTATTGCAGCATCAGGGGAAACAAACTCCCCAACCAATTTCCACCCTTCAGGAAACTGAGTCCAGCGATTGGGATTATTATCATCAGTCCCCCAAATACGAAACCTTTTGAGTGTTCCATACGCATATGGATCATTCGGTCTGGGATAGACTACCATTCTGCTTAGACGTGTATCCACATTCAGGTTAAAGGTGATATATGACACTGGGACTAAAGTATCATTTGAAGCATCGTTATCGTTTGCATTTTTAGTAAATCGAGTGCAGAAGAACGCATTACCAGTAGAGTTATCAAAGAGTGTTTTAGGTCTATAACTGCCCCCATAGAACAGCCCATCCCTTTGGAGACCTGTTACAGGGTCAATACCCTCCGTATAATAGTCTAGACTTTTACCACTACTGTATCTCCACCCAAACACATCCATTTCACTAACATACCTATAGTCAATAACATCTTCTCGATAAGGGGTCCAATTCCCAACTAAAGTATCTGAACTATTCCCCCATTTATCACTTATGGTGAATCCAAACCTCTGCTCCATGTCTGGATATTGACGCACATATGCAAAGGTCTGCTTATCTAAGGTATCTCTAGTATAGATACGCTTCGAGACATCTTCTACGAATACGGTTTCACCTTTTATCTGCAAAGTATCATCGGTCAGCACATGTATAACCAGCATATCCCCAGAGATGTTATCCCAATCTATTCTCACTCCACCAAATGCTTCTTCCACAACCATAGATTGACGAGCCATCTCTACAGGGGAAAGCAAAGGAGAATCTCTCACTTCCGTAATCTCTGACTGATTCCCACTATTGTCTTCACATACTAGATTCACCTTTTTTTCGTCTATACCAAAAAAGCCTTCAACCAAAATAGACGTGGAATACCTAGACACTGCCGTTTCTACATTTTCATTTCTCTTATTAGTGTACGATGCGACGACTCTAGCAATATCCGCATCTTCTTTTGGCAAAGTGAAAAAAATCTCCAAAGCCCCCGCCTTTGGCACAACTTTATCAACTACCAACCTACCAGGGCTTACTGAATCGCTTACATTCTTTTCCAAACCTAGATAGGGGTCATTACAAGCAACAACAGAGATAATACTCACTAGCAGTATTAATCCCTTTGTTATTTTATTTTGTTGTTGTTTCATCTTATTTCTATTTAAATTGTTGATTTAATAATATTTACCATCCGGGGTTTTGCACCAAATTCGGATTCTGCAAGATTGTACTTGTTTTTATGGGCATTAGGTAATCCTTCATTGAAAATCTCGGTTGTTCAATCACTGCTATACTATAAAACTCGTTTTTAGTCTCACCATTCATATTCCAACCTGTAACAGTTCGATTTAATAAATCCTCTGCAATCAGCCATCTCCTAACATCATAATAAAACGAACCTTCAAATGCCAGCTCATTCATTCGTTCTTGACGTATAATATCGCGAAGTCCATTTTGACTTGCAGGCTTATTTTTATACTCACTGCTAGCATGGTCTCTCCAACTCTCCACAACACCACCGAGTCCAACTCTTGCTCTAATTTCATCAAGGTACGAACACGCATTTCTACCTTTAGAATCAGTTTTAGATGAACCTCCGGCTTCATTAAGACATTCAGCAAGCAAGAGATACATGTCACCTAGACGGATAATTGGAAAAGAATACAGCACTTCGACAAAATCTACTTTTTCTGACGACATATCCGATTCCAGATGCACCATTTTCTTGGCAAGATAACCCGTCGGACAGAAATTCCCATAACCACCATAATTTTTTGCTCCACAACCTTGTCCTTTCATAAATTTAGCTACAGAAGTGTTAGCTAGAGACTCCTTACGTCCTTCCCAAAGCCCTCCATCAAAACCTACTGAGGCATAGAAGCGCAACGACCGATTAAAATGAAGAATAGCTGTTTCCTCACCTGGACTAATCAAGTACTCAGAATTATTCACCGTAGCCACTTGGGTCTTATACCTATTACTGTACCAAGCATTGTCAGCCCAATCTTGATCTTCTTCCATAGGAAGTCCGTTAGATGTGTAAAATCGCTCTACCACATCCATGGTTGGACCATGACGTTGCCCCAGCTCCGATCCTGATGCACCATTAGTGTTTCCCCACTCACTATTTGACATCATTGAAGCAAATTGTTGTAGCGTTTTGGTATTTTGATTAGTAGCCCAAATAACTTCCTCATTCCAAGACTTAGTCACGGCTTGTCTCAAACTCACCATATCCTTGAGCGTATCGGGGATATTCATTATATTAGTTCCAGATATTGCATTATTCCCGCCATCAGTGGTAATATAAATAATAGCTCCGTTCTCTTCTGCGGAACGACAAGCAGAATCACAAGCAATAAGAGCTCTTTCCCAACGGGCTTGCACATCACCTTCTGGAAATAGTTCTACTCCACGATTATCAACAACCCCCTTGTAGTAGTTATTATTATTAAATAAAGGGCTAGCAGCCAACACCAAGGTTTGCGCTTTTATGCAGCGAGCTATCGTTGAATTAAATCTTCCGTACTCGGTAGCATTGTCCATTTCCATTTTTTCAGGAAGTCCAGGAATTGTCTCATCCAATAGATTAACAATATAGTCTACCACTTCATCGACAGGAGCACGATAAACCATTACAGCATCGTCTTTATCCGAAATATCTTGTGCCTTATCCATTATAGGGATGGGGCCATAAAGTCTAAAAAGATAGAAATGGTAATAAGCCTTCAGTGTCTTCACCTCTGCTATCCATTGCTCTCTTTTTTCATCACTTAAATCTCTCGGGCCGCCGTTTTCCACTAAAATCTTGTCCAAGAAAACATTACAATGCCTAATCCCATCCCATAAGCAGCTTGGAGCACCACGTTGACCATCCCAGAAATTCATATACGGATTTGACACAACATTACCATCAAAACGGGCTCTCATTGGCGAGGGGCGTCCTCCGGACAAAGTTTCTGCAACATCTTCTGATGAATATACAATATCTCCCCCACCTGTCAGTCCAAGCGTATTAGTCGGGTTTGCTACAGAAGGTAGGTATGCATAGCATGTAAACAAGTATTTTTCAGCATTAAACGCATCCGTAAAAGCATCATCTAAGGTAGGCTTGTCGTCGGGAAGTATGTCTAAATAGTTGTTACAAGCACCCACTGCGAGCAACAACAAAGTACCAACAATATAATATATTTTTTTCATATCTTTCATCTTATTCTATTAAAAATCAAATTGCACACCTGCATTAAACACTTTTTGTAAAGGA
Organism: Alphaproteobacteria bacterium; assembly: GCA_047973205.1. Lineage (GTDB taxonomy): Bacteria > Pseudomonadota > Alphaproteobacteria > JBKEAR01 > JBKEAR01 > JBKEAR01. The sequence continues at coordinate 5,040 of JBKEBO010000054.1, forward strand.
TAACGCAATCCGTTGCCTCTCATCTCCACATCCCAAAGATCAAATTGGGAAAGGGTGAACAAGTTTGTTCCACTAGCATATACCCTAACTCCAATTTTATGAAACGCTTTTAACTTATATCCCACCTCCAGTGATTTCAAACGAATGTAACTAGCAGTACGCATCCAATAACTACTATTTACAAAATTATTGTTATTCCCCACCGAAGACACAGCATTTCCATCAGCATTCACCACTCTATCAGGCGATAAGCGAGGCCAAGCTGCATAAGGGTCTCGATTTGTTTCAGTCCACACATTCTCGGCAATAAAACTAAGCATTGCCCTATTACCTTTTCGACCGCCATTATAAACCTCAAGGAAAGGTGCCATATTCTTAGCATCCAAGAAGAAAGAAAAGCGAGAGGAGCCTTGAAAGAACAAAGAAAAATCAAAATTCTTATATCCAAAAGAGCCACCAAAGCCATATTGTATTTCAGGATTAGATGGGAAGCCCATAGGTACAACATCGTACTCATTAACTACACCATCCTCATTGACATCTCTATACTTAATATCACCCGCACCATACCCTCCACCAGAGCCAACATTCTGCACTGGCGAGTTTGCAACATCAGCGTCATCAATAAAGAGGCGTTCTGCAATATAACCCCTACTCTGTCCTACTTTTTGCCCTACCATAGATTTCCATGGAGCTATTCCAGAGTAATCAAGTTCATCATACTTCGTAATTTCGGCAGTTCCATAAGTGAAGTTACCTCTTATGATATACCAAATATCCTTACCTATAGAGCTTTTGTAATCTAGCGTTAAATCAATTCCATGTCCTAGAGACTCTCCATAGTTGGTACGCACATTAGTTGTCAAGCCCATTGTAGAAGGTATATCGGGTCTAAATTGCACTATATTTTTACGATTCTCGCGGTAATACTCAAGCACTAAATTGAGTTTATCTTTAAAGAAACCCAATTCGATGGCGTAATTTTGTTTATACGACACCTCCCAAGTAATATTGCGATTTGCATACCTTAATATATCTATAGTAGGCATACTATAGGTATTATTAGGATTTTCACCAAAATAACCAGCATTACCTCCATTTAGATCAATATTAGAGGTAAAAAAGAAACGGTCGTTGTTAGAAACAATAACATCATTACCGACCGAGCCATAAGTTGCACGAAGCTTCAATTTAGAAAAAACAGGTTTGAACCCTTCCCAAAAGTCCTCATTTGAAACTTGCCAACCTGCTCCAAAAGAGGGAAAGAAACCCCAGCGATGAGCGGGATCAAAGCGTTCCGAGCCATTAATCCCAAAATTAAACTCTGCAAAATATCTGCTGTCAAAACCATAGGTAAAACGCCCAGAGAAAGTAACATTTCGAGAAGGCAGCGAATTGTCAAGATTACTAGCACTCCCATTAAGTGATTCTTTGAAAGAACCGACGATTAATGCTCCTACGTCATGTTTTTTATCAAATCTACGATTATAAAGAACTGCTCCCTCGCCATATGCCCTAGTACTTACCGTCTTATCTCCTCCAGCATAATTAATAAAGTCAGATCCTCCATTTGGGTTCAGCACTGCAAGCTCATAAGGAAATAGCTCATTTGAAGGATCATAAGTTCCGTACTTATACTGATAATAAAATGGTTTATAATCACGCTGAATGTTAAACCCCGATGCTCGGGTTAGACTCCCAATAAAACGGACTCTCAAACCCTCAGTCACACTACTAAGATTCTGGTGCAACTCTAGCTGTGCCAAAAATCTACTCTCTCTTATATCTTCATATCCTCGCATAATATCCGCATAAGGATTGATGTAATTAGGATCTCCGTTTCCAGAAGGATCTCCGGAGTAATTACCAAACAGAATACGGTCAAGATATTGAGTAGACTCATCCGCCGCATAGTACGCAGGGAAGAGTACGGGATTTGCCATAAGAGTTTTGTTATATGTACTCGCACCAGCACTACCTGCTTCTCCAATAGGTCCAGTGTAATCTTTAAAAGTCCCACTTACCCTAACTTTAGCCTGGAGTGTACGTGTAAGGTTTAAATTTACATTGGAGCGTATCGAGTACTTTTTTAGATTAATATTGGTATTAAAAGGGTTGACAGGATCAACTTTCAATATTCCATTATCCTTTGAAAAAGAACCCGCTATATAATATGTCGCTGCATCTCCACCACCTGTCAGGTTGATATTTGCTCTTTGATTGACAGCATTCTTTTTAGTCAGCATATCCCTCCAATCTACAGCAGGATAAACATACTGATTGCGATTTGGATCTTTAGTTGCTTCAATCTTACCTTGGTCATAGGTAAGTCTATTATGCCTTGTCATACTAGCAATATTCGAATACTCCATAAAAGTAATGGGGTCCGCAATATCTACATCTGATGTTGGCGTCGACAAAGAAGTCTCATATCTAAACGAGACTTTCACTTCACCTTTTTTACCTTCCTTGGTGGTAACCAATACCACTCCATTAGCACCACGCGCACCATAAAGAGCTGTGGCAGCAGCATCTTTTAATATAGAAAAACTCGCAATGTCGTCAGGATTAAGATTTGCGAGGTCATTTGAAGACATTTCCACATTATCAATAAGAATAAGAGGCGAAACAACACCACTACCAAAAGAGGTAACACTACGCACAAAGAACTGTGCATTATCCTCGCCTGGTGCGCCCGTCGTCTGATAAGCAACCATACCTGCCAGCTTACCAGAAAGAGCAGTCGTAAGATTGCTTGAAGGCACTTTCAGCTGCGTTGCATCTATCGTTGTTATGGAAGACACTACACTTTCTTTCTTCTGTTTACCAAAAGCAACAATAACGGTTTCGCCCAACTCTTCTGTCATTGCAGATAGCCTCACATTTAACACACTCGCCGTTCCAACCTTCACAATCTTCGTCTCATATCCCATAAACGTTATTTGTAACGAATCCCCGGTCTGCACATTCAGCTCATACACACCATCAATATTAGTAATCGTTCCCCGCGGAGGAACAGTCCCCATCACTCGCACATTCACCCCAGTAATAGGCTCATTGCTAAAAGCATCCGTTACCTGTCCGGTAATCTTAATACTCTGCGCTTGTGCCTGCAAAGCAACGAAGAACAGCAATAATATTATCTGCCATTTACACATTCTCCGCCCAGACAGGAGAAATAAGGCAGAACACTGTTCCTGGATTCTTTTAAAGTAAATATTTTTCATAGATCTTCCATTTAGAAATTAATAATAGTTGAGTAAACTGCATCCCCTCTGATGCAAAAGACACGAAGATGTGCCGCAAGTAAAGAATTATCTCATATATTTTTGTTTAAAGGTTTAAGCATAAGTATCGATTCGTATCCACCTCCATCACACAGTGAGAAGTACAATCCATTCTCGCAACTCTTCGAGGAGCAATAATTATTTTCTGATTTTTGTATCCGAGTATAAAGAAATACGTCGACACATATATCCAAGCATCTACACAATAAGCAAAGTCGTGTGTGCGGGGGGGGGGGGGTAATTGCCTGTATACTAGAGCATTGCAAAGATCTGGTCTTTATATGTATATAACATCTCCAATTTTGAAAGGATATAGAGAAGTAAGATTTTAAGATTAATATTACCTTAAGTAAAACAGTAACACAAGCAGATGCAAAAATACATACGACATGCCTCAAGGCACTATAAATCCGCATTTTGTAGTTAAAAGGTATCATTTTCAGTTTGTTTTACACCGCTAAGTTACTTAACTTTTTAGTAACACCAAAATAAAAAACACTCTTTTTCTAAATAATTAACTTATCGTCAAATCAACTATAACTAAACATATACTTAGGACACAAACACTTGAGCCCTCTCAAGAAAAAAATCTTTTTTTTTCAAAAAAAAGTAAAAAAAAAGGGGAAGCAATTTGCCTCCCCTTTTATAAATTCATATAGACTCTATAACGAATAGAGTGGGTATCACACTCTGTCATCAAGGATTTCAGTTTGCATCCTCACCGAATCTTACTGAATCAGCTGGTACAATATCGTCACGAAAGTTTCATTGAGCTGGAGTTTTTTAGCCGTCTCAACTCGTTTATTCATTAGCTCTTCCCAGCGTCCCATCTGCAAAGCCATAGTATTATTTTGTTTTTTATACAGCCCGATCT
>JBKEBO010000015.1:0-39684 GCA_047973205.1 Alphaproteobacteria bacterium
TACAAAGGAATGGTGTATTATATATATTTAGAATAAAGAGTCAAGGCTAAAGCTTTAAATATCAAATCCTATCTTTAAAATATTCTTTTATAAAGTCCAATCCCTCTTTGGTGATTTTAAAACCATCCTTTATATGCTCTGCATAGCCTTTATTAAGAAGCTTTTTATGGGATTTTAAATTACGAACATATTGAGAAAATTTATTATCACTACGTCCCTCAAGCCTTTGATTTGCTTCATCTGGTATATAAATATATTTGGGCAGTTCTTCAATTAGCTGAGAGGTTGTTACTTCACCACTCTTACTTGCGGCCATTATCAAAAGAGCATATTTCCAAAGCTCTTTTGATATATCAACTTGTTTTGAGTGTATGTTTGTTTTATCTAATGATACCTTTTTTTTATCTGGCTTGGAGGATAGAATTTTATTTCTTTTCTTTTCTATTTTCTTTACGCTTTCGTGGGCTGGTAAATCTTCTGGTGGAATACCACTAATTTCAAGCATGCTTTGTCTAACTTTTTTGCCGACTTCATAATGTATAGCATTTGCCTCATATTTATTGTTAGCATGGCCCTTATCTAGCCTCTCTTTTGTTTGGGTTATCCTAAATAAATTTGCAGCCATTTCAGTACTACCTTGATGGTCTAATAAGTCTGCACTCTTTGGCAGTCCTTTATGTTTTAAAATATCTTTTTTGTTCTTATCACCATATAATCCTTGATAACCTTTAGCTTGGAAAATAGAATAGTCTTGAGGTGTTTTTACACCTGATTGACTTGCTGCACTAGCTAGCATTTTATTTTGATCTTTAATTTGATTTCTCAGAAATAATCTTTTTTCATCTTCGGATAAAGAATCAAAGTTGACTCCTTTTTTGTCCGATAATTCTTGCCGTCTTGTTTGAATTGCAAAATATGTTTGAGCAAAAGCCACAGATTTTTTACGAGAATCTGCATTTTGTGCAATGAGATAGCAGGCATAGCGTGATAGCATATAGTCATCAATTTCACGTTCCGCACCACTCCCTAATTCGACCATTTTGCCAATACTGGCAAAATGGTTAAGGATGTTATTTCCTGCTTTTTCACAAGCCTCTTTTGCCCTTTCTATTGCACTCTCAAATCTACGCCATTGCTCATAATCAAACAGAATTTGCAAATCTCTAGCATACCAAAATTCATGATTGTCATCTGTTTGGTATGCGTAAGTCTCGAACTCTTTTATAAGAGACTCTATGTCTTTGTCTTTCATATTCATTTTTAATAAGCTTTTATCAACCATAATTACTCCCTATTTTATCCTTTTAATATCTACTTTATTATAGCTAAAAATCAGCTAAAATCCTAGGATTTTTAGTTTTTTCTTACAGATGAATTTAAATAAGGATTACTTTTGGGCTTTAGCAATTTTTACATTACGCAACATTCGTGCATGGCCTGTTCGCTTTAGGGGGGTGGAGGCAAAAATTTCACGAAAATCTTCCTCATTTAAGACAGCAATATCATCAAGGTAGATTTTATCTAGCTCTATTCTTGGTAGGTTCATGGAACTTTGGCATGGAGGTGCTCCCCTATTATAGGGGCAAGCAGAAATACATTCATCACATCCAAAAATATGCTTGCCTATAAAAGGGTGTAATTCCTCTGCTATTTCTCCTTTATGCTCAATGGTTAAATAGCTAATACAGTGAGGAATATTCAGCTGATAGGCTATATCTAAGGCATTGGTTGGGCATGCTTTTTGACAACGCTCGCAACGTCCACATTGGTTAGGAATTTTGGGTGATTTTTCAATGTTTAAATCCGTAAGAATGACCCCAAGTATCAGTTTAGAGCCAAATTTTGGAGAGACAAGCAAGCCATGCTTACCAATCCAGCCAAGCCCTGCTTCGGCTGCTAAAAACCGTTCATTAATCGGAGCGGTATCCACATAAGGGCGAGCCTCCGCTTGATAATTCTCAGCCAACCAACGGCAAGCTTGTTTTAGCCGTTTTTTTATCCAAATATGATAGTCCTTTGTTGCCTTAGCATATTGGGCAATTTGTCCATAATTACTTTGTTTTTGTAAGTGTTTTTGATATTGCGAACGTTTGCCTTTATAGCGGTCATCAAAAGGGGCTTGCCCTAAATGAGAGCCAACAACAATCACTGTTTGTGCTTGAGGAAAAATGTTTTTGGGGTTTTTTCGGATTTCATAAGTTTCATAAAGCCAATCCATATCGCCACAATTGGCTGCGGTTAGCATGTTGTCTTCTTCAGGAAGAGCTGGTTCTCCAAAACCTACATCATCAAAACCAAGAGAATAGATAAAATCGGCTATATGTTGTTGTTTAATCATCAAAAAATGCAGTAGGATAGGTTATGGTTGTTCTTTGATTCGGCTGAACAAAATTTGGATAGCTCAAAAAATACTGATGTTCTTCTGTTCCCTCAAAAGGTTGTTTTAGATTATAATCGGAGCAAGGCTTAAAGCCAAATCGGGTATAATATTTATCTCCTAAAACCAAAACTCCCACACATTCTTTTGGGAGTTCATTTAAGGCAGATTGAATGAGGTGTGAGCCGACAGCTTTTTTTTGAAAAGATGTAAGCACACCAATAGGGGCTAAAATATAATAGAGTTGCCCTTCGTGAGTGGTAGGATAAAATAGAATATAGCCACAATTTTGCCCCTGCATTTGAGCAATAAGACTGATATATTCTTCGGGTTCTTTGAGTAATTTTTCCACAAGAGATATCACCTTCTGCGGCTCATCACCACCAAAAATAGTGAAAGCATCGGATAAAATCCGTTGAATAATCTCCCAGTCTTGGGGTTCGGACTTTCGAATATAAACCATATTTTCTTGCCCCTACTCTTATCAAATCTGTTTATTTGTGTTATTTTACCCTTTAAATACATAAAAAGCGAGCTTTTTCAATGACCCGTATAATCAATAAGATAGAAGAGTTATGGACATTTACTATATATGTATGGCAAAGAGGCCAACTTGACAGTGTACGTCAATGGGCAGCTTCGCTCACTTATACAACCCTTTTAGCCTTTGTCCCTTTACTTTCTGTTAGTCTTGCCATTTTTTCGGCTTTTCCTGCCTTCGAAAAATTTAAAGATGGTTTTTTAGCCTATGTGTTCACCAATTTTGCACCATCAGAAGATATGGGGCTGCAAATTCAAAGTTATTTTAATAGTTTTATTTCTGCAACAGGCTCATTAACCGCTGTTGGTGTTGTTTTTTTGGTAGTCTCATCGGTGTTGCTTTTGCTTACAATTCATATTGCTTTTAACCGTATTTGGCATGTTAAGCGGGGTCAGCCACTGCTTCGTAGGCTTTTAGTCTTTTGGGCAGTACTCACATTAGTACCGATTCTTATGGGAGCAGGGCTTTCGCTCATTCCTATTTTACAAAAAGTTCTAGCCCATATTACTAATGATGTTACAGGGGCAAGCCTTAATCTGGAAAGCTTTATTAATAAGCTTTTAGCTAGTCGATTTATTTTACCTCTTAGCTTTGAAATTTTGGCTTTTTTAATCCTTTTTGTGGTTATTCCCAACACAACGGTTTCCATTAAAGATGCATTTGTGGTGGCCATAGGAGCAGCCCTAGTATTTGAGGCATTAAAGTCAGGCTTTGGGCTTTATTTATCCAATTCTAACTTTACCAATATCTATGGGGCGATGGCCTTAGTACCGATATTTTTACTTTGGGTTTTTCTTTGTTGGAATATCGTTTTATATTCGGCAGTTGTGGTTGCTTCTCTTCCAGAATGGCGTGCAGGCATGCGAAATGTTAAGGATATTCGCCTTGATGTTTATAATCAATTTGATACATCTCTAGCTATTTTACATGGGGCATGGCAAAAGCAGCAATCGGGTGATTATATTCGTGAGGCTGATATTATTCGCAGCTATAAGCTTACGCCATGGCTTGTTTATAGTGTTTTGCCCATCTTGGAAAAAAAAGGTTTTATCCACCGTGTTAGTAGTGGACGCTGGATTCTTTCTTATAGCTTAAGCAGCATTAAACTCTATGACTTATTTGAGCTTTTTGTGAGTGAACCCCACGAGATTCGAAAAGCCTATCATAGTTGGGAAACTGCCTTAGGCCATATGATGCAAGATATCCGCATTAAACGTCAAGAGCTTATGGATGAAAATTTAGAGCAGTTTTTTAATAGCTATCCTCAAGATAAAGAGAAAACGTAAGAAAGTCGCTTGTTATTTTTATCATTTACTCATATGATAGATAAACACTAAGGATGGTCAGGGAGAAAATAAATGTCATTAAAAATTGGCGTTCAGATGGATGCACTCAATACTATCGTTGCTCATCATGATACAACATTTGCACTTATGCTTGGAGCTCAGGCTCGTGGTCATGATGTATGGCATTTTATGCCGCAAGATGTTTCCTATAATCAGGGAACAATCACCGCATGGGCAACCCAACTTTATAAGATGGATGATGAGGGTAATATTGAAGCAAACGAGCCTATACTCATGGACTTACGGGAGTTTGATATTATTTTGCTCCGTCAGGACCCTCCCTTTGATATGGGCTATATTACCAACACACATCTTTTGGAGATGATTACAGATTCAACTCTTGTAATTAATGACCCTGCTGAGGTTCGTAATGCTCCCGAAAAATTATGGGTGCTTGACTTTGAAGAATTTATGCCTCCGACCTTAGTTTCTCGTAATATTATGGATATCAAAAGTTTCCATAAGGAGCATAAGGATATTATCTTAAAGCCGCTTCATGCCATGGGTGGAGCAGGTGTTTTACGCTTAAAGGCTGATGATGGTAATTTAGAAAGCCTACTTGAGCTTTATACGCAACGCAATAGTGAGCCATTGATGATACAAGCCTTTGTACCACAAATCTCAGCAGGGGATAAGCGGATTATCTTGATTGATGGTGAGCCTTGTGGTGTGCTAAACCGTGTACCTGCTTTAGGAGCTGTTCGGGCTAATATGGCTAGCGGAGGTAAAGCTGAGGCGGGTAAAATGACGGATCGCTATTATGAAATATGTACTGCCCTTAAAGCGGAGCTTCGTGAGCGTGGCTTACTGCTTGTAGGCATTGATGTTATTGGTGATTATTTAACCGAGATTAATGTGACCTCACCAACAGGGCTTCAAGAGATTGAACGCTTTGATAAGGTGGACTTGCGTTCACAATTTTGGCAAGCTGCCGAAGATATGCTCAACAATTTTTATACTGAAGGAGACGACGAATAATGCAAAAGACAATTATCCAAACAGAACAATCACCTGCAGCCATTGGCCCTTATAGCCAAGCCGTAAAGCTAGGTGATATGCTTTATTGCTCAGGGCAAATCCCCTTAAATCCAAAAAGTATGAAGGTTGAAGCCGAGACTATTGAAGAGCAGACTCATCAAGTCTTAAAGAATCTTATGGCTGTACTTGCAGCGGCGGGAAGTTCGGCTGATATGGTGGTCAAAACCACTTGCTACTTATCGGATATGGCCAATTTTGCTCAATTTAATGAGGTTTATAGCGAATATTTAGGAAACTCAAAACCTGCTCGTGCAACTATTGAGGTTGCAGCATTACCTTTAGGTGTACTTGTTGAGGTGGATGCTATTGCAACTTGTTCCAGTGATTTTAGCTACTAATATCAATGTTACAATCTGAGCTGAATATTCTTTTTGAAGACCAAGATATTATGGTGGTTTCCAAACCACCATATTTATTATCTGTTCCTGGTCGATTGGCCTTTAAAAAAGATAGTATTCGTAGTCGCGTACAAAAAGTTCATCCTCAAGCTTGGGAGGCTCATCGTCTCGATTGGGAAACATCAGGTATTATGGTTTTGGGGCTTCATAAACAAGCTCATAGAGCCTTAAGTATCCAATTTCAAGACCGTAAAACCCAAAAACGCTATATTGCTATGGTTGATGGACATGTTGCAAAAGATGAATTTACTATCGATGTTCCCATTTGCTTTGACTATATTAACCGCCCTTTACAAAAGGTTGATTTTGATGAGGGTAAGCCTTCGCAAACGATTGTTAAGCTTGATAAATATTATAAAAATGCAAGCCGTGTTATTCTTACTCCCATAACAGGACGTTCCCATCAATTACGACTTCATCTTACCCATATAGGTCATGCAATTTTAGGTGATGGCCTTTATGCCAACCCATCACAACTCTTAAGGGCAGGGCGGCTTATGCTCCATGCTGAAGAACTCAGTTTTAGCCATCCAATGACAGATGAGCCTATGACCATTACTAATAAAGCCCCTTTTTAGAGATATTCTATTTTGGAGAAAAAGGTGGTCGCCAACCCCATAATATAGCTCCACCCCTTAAAATAAAGGTAATTAACAAGGCAATCCATATAGCTAAGTCTGCAGGCAAAACTTTAAGTAGCAGCAAAACAGAGGCCGCCCCAACAACTGCAGCTGAGGCATAAAGTTCTGATTCTGTTACAAATGGTTTTTCATTGGCAATAATATCTCTAATCAACCCACCACCTGTGGCGGTCATGACCCCACATGTAATGCTAATAACAAAATTTACTCCCATATTATGAGCAATAAGAGCTCCTGTAATGGCAAAAACACTTAAACCTAATGCATCAAACCATTCTAACAATGTTTGATAAGATTGTCTTGATAATTTATATAATCGATTTTGGGTTTCATGAACAACAATACCCGTAATGGCGGATGTGATAATACTTCCCCATAATTGTGTCGCATCAACCACCCAAAAGACCTCTCGCCCTAAGATTAAGTCTCTAAATGTACCGCCACCAATGGCTGTAGCTGTACCAAGGAGGATATAACCAATTAGATCCATCTTGTGCCTTACAGCTAAAAGAGCTCCTGATATGGCAAAAACAATCAAGCCCACCCAATTGAGTATAGCAAGTGATAAACCCATCTCCATTAATTTTCTCCTCTGGTTGGTAAAAGGGAAGAATTTTCAGGAGCTTGCGTATCTTCGAGCTGTGGAGGCAACTTAAAAATAATATTTTCTTCTAGACCTTTTTGCTCGCTAACACAAATTTGACGAATGGTTGAGAGTTTATCTAAAAGCTCTGCAACTAAAATTTCAGGAGCGGAAGCCCCTGCAGATATACCTAATTTATGAACATTTTTGAGCATGTCTTCCGTTAATTGTGTGGCATCATCAATCAAATAGCCTTTAATATTATAAAGAGCAGCAACATCTTTAAGGCGATTAGAATTTGAGGAGTTTTTTGCTCCTAAAACGATAAGAGCATCAACCTCTTTACATAGCTGATGTACCGCCATTTGACGATTTTGCGTTGCATAACAAATATCTTTAAGGTCAGGGCCATTCACTTCGGGATATTTTTCCTTAATTGCATCAATAATATGTTTTGTCTCATCTAAAGAAAGAGTTGTTTGGGTTACATAAGCCAACTCAACATCTGAGGCAATAGGTAAGTTTTTTACATCTTCTAAGTCCGAAACCACATAGACTTCTCCTTGAATACGCCCTGTTGTACCCTCAACTTCAGGGTGACCAGGATGACCAACTACCACAACAACCCGTCCTTTTTTCGCATGGCGTTGGCCTGAACGATGCACCTTACTTACCAAAGGGCAAGTGGCATCAATCACGGGTAAATTTCGCATTAAAGCGGCATTTTCCACAGCCTCAGATACACCATGAGCCGAAAATATGGTCACGCAACCATCAGGAATTTCATCAAGCTCACTCACAAAAATAGCTCCCTTATTTTTAAGGGTCTCTACCACACGGCGGTTATGGACAATCTCATGACGCACATAAACAGGAGGGCCATATTTTTCTAAGGCTCGCTCCACAATCTCAATGGCTCTGGTTACACCTGCACAAAAACCACGAGGTCCTGCCATAATGATATCTAGCTTTTCCATATTACCTATCACAAATTTTTAAAGATTATTTATTTATATATTATCTTTTTATGGAATGCCAATAAAAATAAAGCCACCGATTTAAGGATGGCTTTATCATAAGTTTATATTTTTACTTCTTTGACCTTTGTTTATTTTGAGCCAACTTATCACCCTGCTTATCTTTAAGGGGGGTGATAATATCTGTCGCTCGAGAATGTTTTTGTATTTTACGTTTTACTTGCCCTCCTAAAAAGAGCATGCAAGGGGTAAAGATTAAGGTTAATATCGTCGCAAAACCAAGACCAAAAGCAATGGCTGATGATAACTGTACCCAAACTTGGCTTGTGGGTGAATTATAGGTTATTTTGGCTTCAACAAAGTCGATATTAATCTTTGTTACCATGGGTACAAGCCCTAAGATGGTTGTACAAGTTGTTAAAAGCACAGGGCGTAAACGTTGTCCACCTGTACGCAAAATGGCCTCTAAGGCTGTACGACTTTCCGCTAAATGCCGCTGATAGGTATCAATCAGCACAATATTATTATTCACCACAATACCTGCTAAAGCCACAATCCCTACACCTGACATAATCACCGAGAGTTTAAGCCCTAAAATTAAATGGCCTAATAATGCCCCTGATATGGACATAACAACCGCTAAAAGTACCAAGATAGAGGCATAAAGAGAGTTAAACTGGGTAAGCAAAATAATAAAGATAAGGAAGATAGCCACTAAAAAGGCCTTGGCTAAGAATATCATCACTTCTTGTTGCTCGGCATCTTCACCTTCCCATTTAAAGCTGACTGTATTTTTATTAATACCAGCCTCAGGGCTATCCAGATATTTCTGAAAAGCCGTAACAGTCCCTTTGGCTTTAGTTTTATCTTTTAAGTTAGCACTTACAATTAAGGTAGGTTTTGTATCAATATGAGTGATAATACCATCACCTCGTTGAAATGATGTATGAACAAAATTGCTTAAAGGGACTGAACCTTGACTACTGTTAATTCGTAAGTTCTCAAGTTCGCTTAAGCTCCGATATTCTTCAGGGAAACGCACTCGCAGCTCAAGTTCATCATCACTATTATCAGGCCGCCATTTGCTGACCTCAACACCGCTGGTTAAAAGCTGTAAGGCAATACCAACTTCGCTCATGCTTAAGCCATATTTAGCAGCTTGCTCTCTATCTACATCAACTTTCATTTCTAAGAGTTGTTCCGAGCGGCTATCTTCAATATCAAGTGTTCCCTCTTGTTGAGCCAACCATGCCTTGGCTGTATCAACGGCATAATCTAAATCTTTTTGTACATTAGAAGCTATTTTTAGCTGAATAGTTTTACCCACAGGTGGACCTTGTTCGGCTTCTTTAATTACAAGTTCAACACCTGCAAGACCTTTGGTGTCTTCTTTAATTTCATCTAAAAGCTCTTGCACATGACGGCGATTACGCCAAAAGGCAAATTCTAGGGTAATTGTACCAATTTCATCAGAACCATCTGTTGCATAGGCCACATTCGTATAAATCGTTTTATATTCACTTTTAGCACGAACACGATTTTCTACTTCCTTAACAATCTCATCCATCTCCTGAAGAGAGTAGTTCCCTTTGGCACTAATGGTAATTTCACCAAGGTCTGGTTCACTTGCAGGAAAGAACTCTGAGCCATTATTATGGCGGCCATAAAAAACGATGCTTCCTAAAACAAAAACCACGATTGCAGGAATAATAATAAACCAGCGATGCACGGCCCAATCTAAAAAGCGGACATAAGCCCCTGCTATTCCTTGAGCTCCTTTCATATCCTCAACAGTTGAGCCTGGAGCAAAGCGGCGAGTTAAATCTTCGTTTATCTCACCTGGTTTACCAATCACACGGCCTAAAACAGGAATAAATATCAAGGCCATAAATAGTGATGCCGTTAAAATCGCAATTAAGGTAAGTGGTAAGTAACGCATAAAGTCGCCTACAGTTCCCTTCCAAAAGAGCAAAGGTAAAAAGGCTGCAAGAGTGGTTGCGGTAGAGCTTGCCACAGGCCAAAACATTCGCTCACTTGCAAGGCCATAGGCCTCTTTTCGACTAACGCCCTCTTGCATTTTTCGATCGGCATATTCAATAACAACCACCGCACCATCAACCAACAAGCCTACCGCTAAAATAAGCCCAAACAGTACCATCATATTTAAGGTTAAGCCTTGGCCATTAATGATAATCATCCCTAAAAGAAAAGAGCCAGGAATAGACATAGCCACCAAAATAGCCGCTCGAAAACCCAAGGCCACTAAAACAACGGCCATCACAAGTAAGATAGATAAGGTTACGCTATTGACCAAATCTTCTAACATGGTTGTAATACCAACGGTTGAATCTTGGGAAAAACTCACTTTTAGTAATGCTTTAAGTGACTCAGGCCAAGAGTCAACCTCCTTGTTAACAGCTTCTTTAACATTAGCAATTGTATCAATCTGGTTTTCACCACTTTTCTTTTTAACACCTAGTACAAGGGCAGGCTCGCCATTAATACGAGCTAAAGATTCAGGGTCTTTATAAGAGCGTCTAAACTCGGCAATATCACCTAAAGTGACTTGAGCATCACCTGATGTTGCCACAACAATATTCATCATATCTTGAATACTTTTAAATGTTCCTGGGGCTCGAATAGCAAAACGGCCAGCCCCTGTATCTTGCGTTCCTGCCGCAACCACTTGGTTAGTTGACTGCACAAACTGAACGGCTTGGCTTAAGGTAAAGCCATAGGATTCAATTTTTACAGGGTCAATAATAATCTCAATTTGCTCTTCTTGCTCGCCACTAATCTCAGCTTCTAACACACCAGGTACAGCCTCAACTACATCTTGAAGCTGCTGAGCATGGGACTGCAGTACCGCATTAGGTACAGGACCACTTAAAGTAATCAGCACCATCGAGAAAACATCCGTACTGGAAATCTCTTTCACAATGGGCTTATCCGCATCAGCAGGAAGATCTGCAACGGCAATATCTACCTCGTCCTTAATATCCGTAATCACTTGTTCTTTATCAGCATCAATATCAATCTCGATAATAATCTGAGCCATACCTTCACGGGCATAGCCTGTCATTTGTTTGATACCTGCAATAGATTTTATGCGATTTTCTATAGGCTTAAGCAAAAGTTGCTGACTATCTGACGGTGAGACACCACTATAGCTTACCGTAATGGATGCATAAGGAATATCAATATCAGGAAAGCTTTCCCGTGGGATATTCATTAATATAGAACCACCTGCAATAAAGATAAGAATAAGGGTCGCAAAAGCAGTTCTTGCATGTTCTAATGCAAAATATATAAATCTATGCATAAGCCTTACTCTCCTTTGGCCTTCACTTGTTCTGCAAGAGCCTCATTAGCTAATTTTGCCTTTTGTAAAGCAAGTTCTGCATCCTCAGCTATTTTTTGGGCATCCACAAGAGCCCGATGAGCTTGGGTTGCCTCATCTTCAGCTGCTTTTAAGTCATCTATACTTTTTTGGGCACGTTTAGCAGGCTCTGCAAGAATACCTAAATTCTTTTTGGTTGTTTTTTCATGCTCTTCAGCCATCTTAAGAGTCTCTTCAGCCTCTTTTAGTCTAGTTTGAGCTTGCTTTTTATTATCTTCAGCCTCTTTTAATAGCACGTCAGCGGTACGATTGGCTTGAGCCTGAGCTTCAGCCTCTAGGCTTGAAAGATGGGCTTCTTCTTGACTATAAAAAGCACTCACTTTTTTTCCAACTTCGGCCGTTGCGGTTCCTTGTGTGATGATATTGACCTCATCAGGAAGCCCCGATACCCACATACCTTCGGTGCTATCATCCACTAAGTCTGCCTTATAAAACTCAATAATATTTTTATCATTCACAGTTTTAATGCCAAATTGTCCTTCACTATTAAGGCCAATATAAGCAGGAGAAATAAGATGAGCCTTCACCTTTTGAATAGGGAGCTGCACAATTGCTGTTTGCCCAGCACTAAAGCGACCATCTTTGTTATCAAGTACAACATCAACTGCAAATGTTCGTGTGTTTTCATCAGCTTGATAAGAAGTATTTGCAATTTTGGCATCGGCTTGCTCACCATGAATTGTTACAAAGGCTTTACCTGCACGGTCAATATCAGCAATGGTATTTTCACTTACATGAACAACAACTTTTAAAGGATTAAGCTCTAAAAGCTTGGTAATATTTGTTCCTGCACTTACATAGCTTCCTAAATCAACCAGATTTGTTCCTGTATAGCCCGAAAAAGGAGCCTTGATTTCCGTATAGCTGATATCAAGCTTGATTTTCTCTAATGAGGCCTCAGCAATAGCAACTTTAGCTTCAGCAGCCACAAGCTCGTTGGTAGAACGGTATTTTTGCTTTACTAATTCTTGAACAGAATTAAATTCAGCCTGAGCCTCTTTTAAGTTTGCCTCAGCTTGCTTAAGCTCAAGAGGACGATTATCTTGTGATAAGCGGAGTAAAACATCACCTGCATTCACATATTGACCACGTTCAAATAAAATTTCTTTAACATCACCACTTGTTTTGGCAATAATCGTAATATCACGATTAGCTATTGTTTGGCCAAAGAGCCGTAAGTTTTTATATTTATCAACTGCAGTTGACTTAGAAATAATAACAACAGGGTCTTCAACTGTCGGCTTATCTGCAACCGTGGCCTCAACCTCATCACTCTGGTTACCATGCATTAGGATATTCCCACCAATCCACATAATGGCAAATATTACAATTAATATTGCAGTAATACGTGCATTCCTCATTTTTTACTCCATTTATTATCCGTTACTTGCTTTAGCCAAGCTTTAAGGGCCTTTTCGCCTTGAGCAACCCTTTCTTTATCCCAATCACTATGATGCCACATCACAATAAGCCCAGTGAATATACTGACTAGCTGAAAAGCCAAATCACTAGCTATAAATTGGGGATTAATTTCTTTTTTTTGTTGCCCATAAGCCAAAATCTCTTCAACGCAACAAACTAAATCCATAAAATTATCTTTACGATGTTTATGCAAATCACTCCCTGATGCCAATGCCTGAAAGCCAATTTCTAACTTTTGATGCATCCACCCACGTTCATAAATTGTCTCTAACCATTTTTGAATAAACTGCTCCAGATTAGCCACACCCGAAATACTGGTATCAACAGGTCGAATAAGCCATTGTTGAATTTTATTGTTTAGGTCATCACAAACAGCCTCTAACAGCTCTGTTTTACCATTGGGAAACTGCGAGTAAATTGTTCCTCTTGTTACACCTGCAGTTTGGGCAATTTGCTCTAAAGATGTTAAGGCAACAGTATGCTCTAAAAAGCAAAGACGAGCTGCATCAACTAACTGTCTGCGTGTCTCTTTTATTTGCTTTAGAGTTTTCCTTGCCATAAGCGAACTTTCACCGTTAAAATAAAAATCATACATTTATGTATAATTAAATTTGTTTTGTGTCAACCATTAATCATTGCGAAATTAAGAGATTTTTTGCCTCGGTTGCATTATAATTTAATTTTTGTTATATTTTCCTAAGAGTTAGCCATGTAGAGATGATTATAGGATAAAAATGTTTAACGTTAAAGATGTTCAACTATCAGAAAAGCCACTACTAAAACCTGTATTTTTTGGAGCAGCAATATTTATTATTTCTTTTGTTGCGGCAAGTTTATTATTTCAAGCCCAGATGGGTATGGTTTTTCAAGGACTTCTCTCTTTTATCGGAAGCCATTTTGGCTGGTTTTACCTATTATCTGTTGGCATATTTGTTACCATATGCTTTATCCTCATTATTTCCCCTTTAGGCAATATTCGTCTTGGTCCAGAGGGTTCAGAGCCTGATTTTTCCTATGGAAGCTGGATTGCTATGTTATTTTCGGCAGGTATGGGTATTGGCCTTTTATATTTTGGTGTGGCTGAGCCTTTAAGTCATTTTGTTTCGCCACCTTCTACACATATTGAGCCAAAGTCCATTGAGGCTGCAAAAACAGCTCTTAAAATCACTTTCTTTCATTGGGGGATTTCAGCATGGGCTATTTATGCTATTGTTGGCTTGGGTTTAGCCTATTTTGCCTATCGTCATAATTTACCCTTAACGGTACGTTCGGCTCTTTATCCTTTAATTGGAGAGCGTATTTATGGTTGGCCTGGCCATATTGTGGATATTGTTGCCGTATTAGGAACAATGTTTGGTGTGGCAACCTCTCTTGGCTTTGGAGTGATGCAAATCAATGCGGGGCTTAATCATTTATTTGGTTTGCCTGAATCTACCTTATATCAGATTATCGGTATTATTGTGATTACACTTTTAGCAACAGTTTCGGTTGTTTCAGGTTTAGATAGCGGTATTAAGCGACTTTCTGAGCTTAACTTAAGTGCTGCTATTATCTTACTTTTAGCCACATTAATCTTGGGTCCGACATTATTTTTAATGCGTGCTTTTGTCCAAAATATTGGAACATATATATCGGATTTTGTGTCTATGACATTCAATATGTATGCCTATGAGGGGGCTTTAAACGATACGGCCGCTCAAAAATGGCTTCAGGGATGGACCATCTTTTATTGGGGGTGGTGGATTAGTTGGTCGCCTTTTGTGGGAATGTTTATTGCCCGTATTTCTCGAGGTCGAACTATTCGCCAGTTTTTATGTGGCGTGCTTTTTGTTCCTACTGCTTTTACCTTTTTATGGATGACCGTCTTTGGCAATAGTGCTATCTTACTGATGATTAAAGAAAATGCCTTCGACTTAACCAACGGAGTCAATAGCAATTTAGCCCTATTTGAAATGTTTGAGGCTATGCCCTTTGGTACAATTCTTTCGGGATTATCCGTTATTCTTATTATCACATTTTTTGTTACAAGTGCTGATTCAGGCTCATTAGTGGTCGATACACTCACTGCAGGTGGACGTGAAGATAGCCCACTATGGCAACGGATATTTTGGGCATTTTCCATTGGTATTATTGCCATTATCCTTTTGGCCATTGGAGGCTCTTCTGCCTTAGGAGCCTTACAAGCAGCCTCGATTACGGCCGCCTTACCCTTTACTATTGTTCTGGTTATTTTTTGCTTAGGAATTATTAAGGCATTGCAAAATGAGGCTTTTAAAAATCTATCATCTGCCCATAGATCCAATGTGGCTCATGGGCATTTACCATGGAAAAAGCGGCTAAAATCCATAGTCTCTTGGCCACGCTCAGCCCAGATATATAAGTTTATTGAAGATACAGTAGAGCCTGCAATGATAGAGGTTCAAAAAGAGCTTGCCAAACATACTGATAATATGGCCTTAGATGTAGAAATGAATGTCTCCATACGTCATATTGAAGAAGGTGGTATCGAGCTTGTTCTAACCCATGGAGAAGAAACAGATTTTATTTACTCCGTACAAGCTGTTCGTTATGCTATACCAACTTTTGCTTATATGGAACGTGATAAAAATAAAGAAACATCTAAAGAACGTAAATATTATTATCGTTTAGAGCCTCATACATTAGAGGGTAGTCAACATTATGATATTTATGGTTTTAGTATAGAGCAAGTTATCCAAGATATCTTACACCTATACGAAGACCACCTTGTTTATTTACAAATGGTTCGTTAATTTTAAGCTTGATTTTTTGCGGCCATTATTAATGGGGCTTTGCCCCTATTCCCCACAAGCGTTCCGCTTGACCCTAAAGGGAAAATCCTTGATTTTCCTATGCTTTATTCTGTTAGATTGGTTTCATGTTCCCTTAAGCTTGTTGAAGGGTGTAGGAAGCTAGTTCAAAATAAAAGAGCCTACCCTATAAGGGTAAGCTCTTAAAATAAACAAACTTGATAATAGTAAGTTTTTATGTTGTTTCAGGCTTGATTTTATGGCGGAAAGCGATAAATAAGCCAAGGCTAACAACACCAATAATTATACCTGCAATTTGAGCATAATCCATGTTGATATTAAAGCCGATTTTTGCACTTAAGATATAAGCTGAACATACGGCGGTCATAAAGGCTGCGGGTAGACTACACATCCAATGATAGCTAGCTCGGCCATTCGCCACTAAAAAGGCTGCTCCAGCCCATAACATTGTTGTTGATAATGCTTGGTTAGAAAAGCCAAAATAACGCCAGATAACATGGAAATCCACAAAAGTTAGAACAACACCCATGGCAAATAACGGTAAGGCAAGTAATAAACGGTTGCGAATTTGACCTTGTTTAAGATTAAGCATATCGGCAAAGATAAGACGTGTTGAGCGGAATGCAGTATCGCCTGAAGTAATCGGAAGAACAATCACTGCGAGCATAGCTAAAGCACCACCAACACCACCAAGTAAAGCATTAGCTGATGTTGCTACCACGTTTGCAGGGCCACCTTCGCTAATCACTTGAGCTAAACCTGCTGAGAATGGCTCGCCTGGATTATAGAAGAAGCTCATGCCAATTGTTGCCCAGATAAGAGCCACAATGCCCTCGATAATCATTGAGCCATAAAATACAGGGCGACCATCTTTTTCACTTTGGATACAACGAGCCATTAGTGGTGACTGTGTAGAGTGGAAGCCTGAAAGAGCTCCACATGAAATTGTAATAAAGATAAGCGGCCAAATAGGGAAGCTCTCGGACTTAGGATGTACATTTTGGAAGAAGTTATGATTAGGTAACATTTCTTTACCAGAAAATAAAAGCCCAAAGAATAAGGCAAAAGTCATGACCACAAGTAATAAGCCAAAGAAAGGATAGAGGCGACCGATAATTTGGTTAATCGGTAAAATTGTAGCAATAAAGTAATAAATAAAGATAAGCACGATAAAGAACATTCTGGTATCGAGACCTAAAATTTGTTCATGCCCTGTAACTTTTGTTAAAAGATCCGCTGGTGCAGTGACAAAAATAACCCCCACAAGCATTAAAAGGACTACAGAAAATACACGCATCACCCAACGTGATGGTGTACCCATATAATCACCAATAACCTCAGGAATAGACTCACCTTTATGGCGAACAGACATCATGCCCGAAAAATAATCATGAACACCGCCTGCAAAAATTGAGCCTATAACAATCCATAATAGAGCCGATGGTCCGTATACAGCACCCAAGATAGGGCCAAATACAGGCCCTACACCAGCAATATTCAAAAATTGGATAAAAATAACACGCCAACGTTTCATTGGCATGTAATCCACTCCATCAGTTTCTGTATAGGCAGGTGTCGGTCGGTCAATTTGGATTTTGAAGATACGCTCTACAAAAACACCATAGGTGAAATACCCAGTGATAAGCAAAGCAACACAAACAAAAAATATAATCATATTCTTCTCCCTGTTATTTAATAAACCTATAATAGTATATCTTTACAACATATGATATGCAATAGTTTGTTGTATACAGGTATATCTTTAAAGAGTTGTAATCATTTACTTTCAGTAATATAGCCAATATTAAACCTGCTAAAGAACGAGTGTTTTATATAATAACTTCCTTTTATTGATGTTATTTATAAGTAATAACAAGAATGATTTCCCCATTGCTTTTACTTCTTTGGCATTTTGTTCTACATCTTTAAGGGGTAAATAAATTTTTGATCTAGTAAAATAGATTCGATATAAAATAAGCCTATGACTTTAATGTTGAATCACGAATAATAAGCTCAGGCTCAAACATATGCTGCACCTCATTTTCTTGACCGTAAGTTAAGTTCATTATAAGTTTAACGGCTTCACGGCTCATACGGCGTACAGGCAAGCGAATTGTTGTTACTGCAGGAGAAGCAACCTCTAAGCTTGGAATATTATCGTAACCTGTAATAGCAATATCTTTTGGACAACGAAGCCCTGCCTCGTACATGGCCTTTAATGCCCCAAGAGCGGTTTCGTCATTAGCACAAATAACAAGCTCAGGGCGTTGTTTTTGTCTGAGCATTTCTTTCATTGCCTTATAGCCAGATGCTATTGTAAAATCGCTATAAATTTGATATTGCGATTGAATTCCAAATTTTTTTGCTGCCTCTAATATACCTTTTTTTCGCAAAACACCATCGGGCTTATTTTGTGGGCCAAAAATATATGAGGCCTTTGTAAATCCTTTTTGCTTTACATGCTCGATTATTTTTTTCATGCCTAAAATATTATCTTGATTGATACAATTTTCTTTTAAGACACCCACATCTCTATTTAAAATAACTGTAGGTATACGTTTTGAAACCTCAAGTAATTCTTTATCGTCCATGGCTTCTGAATATAAAATAACCCCATCCACACCTGAACGGATTAAGAAATCCAATGAATCTTGCTCATTTTCTACTTTGGCATGCCCCGTATTTGCAATCATATATTTATTATGAATGCGTAAGCTTCGCTCCACCTCATCCAAATAAGTTGAAAATATAGGGCCAATAAATTCGGGAGTCATTAAGCCAATCACATGACTTTTGCCACTCACAAGCTGTCTTGCGGCAGCATTTGGATAATAGCGAAGAGCCGACATAGCCTCAAAGACTCGTCTTTTTGTCTCTTCTTTTACATTGGATTCATTATTCACCACACGGCTTACCGTTGCAATAGAAACCCCCGCCATTTGGGCAACATCTTTAAGATTGCTCATATTTTTTATCCAATTTTTAAAATTGCATCATTAAAAATCAATATTGCCTGAATTTCTCCCATATTTCAAGCTTTTTTACAAAAATGTAAACGTTTACAAAAAGAGCTTGCAATTTATATTCACTGTTGCTACTCTTGCATACAAGATTAATTGTAAACGTTTACATTTTTATTTATAGCTGAGGATAACATGACAACAATCAAAGATTTTAACTTAAACGAGGATTCCATATTTTTAGATGAGCAAACAATCTTAGGGGTTGCAACAAGCAGTTACCAAATCGAAGGGGCAGTAAAGGTGGATGGCCGCCTAGAAAGTATTTGGGATAGGTTTACTAAAACCGAGGGTAAGGTTTTAAATGGCGATACAGGTGATATTGCTTGCGAGCATTATTATCGCTTTAAAGAAGATGTTGCTCTTATTGCTGCTTTAGGATTTTCGGCTTATCGTTTTTCTTTGGCATGGCCCCGCATTTTAGATATACATGGGCAAATCAACACTAAAGGAATTGATTTTTACAAGCGGCTTTTAGATGAGCTTCATAAATATAGCATTAAGCCTTTTGCCACATTATATCATTGGGATTTGCCTCAGTATTTAGAAGAGCGTGGTGGATGGCTTAACCGCGAAACGGCTTATCTGTATGCAGATTATTCGCAAAAGGTTATGGAAAAATTAGGGGATCGTTTTGCCTCTGTCGCCACATTAAACGAGCCTTTTGTATCTTCGCATCTTGGTTATAATTTTGGTATTCATGCCCCTGGAATAAAAGATGAAAAAGCAGGCTTTACAGCGGCTCATCACCTGCTTTTAGGTCATGGTTTGGCTATGCAGGCCATTAGAGCCGAAAATAGTAAAATTGATGCAGGCATTGTGCTTAATTTTACTCGCATTATGGGGGAAACAAAAAGTCATGATGACCAAATATCGGCTTTGGTAGAAGAAGAATATAACAATGATTGGTTTATTCGCCCTGTTCTTATAGGTGAATATCCTAAATGGTTACAAAAGCTTAAGAGCGATAAAATGCCGATGATTAAAGAGGGCGATATGCAAACGATTTGCCAACCTTTAGACTTTTTAGGGGTGAATTACTACACACGCAATATCACCAAAGCTGCAGGCGATGAGCTTAGAGAAAATGTTCGCATTGATGATGTGGAACGGACTTATTTTGATTGGGAGGTTTATCCTGAGGGGCTTTACGATATTCTTACTCATTTTAACGAGGTTTACGACTTACCACCGATTTACATTACCGAAAATGGTTGTGCCTATGATGATAAAATTAAAGATGGCTTTATAGATGACGAAGCCCGCCGTAGCTATTACGAAAAGCATCTTAATGCGGTTGATAAGGCGGCTAAAGCAGGCGTGCCGATTAAAGGTTACTTTGCTTGGTCGCTTATGGATAATTTTGAATGGGCTGAGGGTTATGACAAACGTTTTGGTATTGTCCATATGGATTTTGAAACATTAGAACGCACCCCCAAACATTCGGCCCTTGCATTTCAAGAGCTTAACCAAAAACGTTATAAGTAAGGAGGCTTATCATGGCGAAACGCAATGCCATTCACCATAAAGGATATTACTTTATTGCTCCTTTTTTTATTATGTTTATTTTATTTGGGCTGTTCCCAATTTTATATACATTATATTTAAGCTTCACATTTTCCGATGGTTGGGGCTTTGAGTTTGTGGGGCTAGAAAACTATATTCGTCTGGTTACTAATGACCCCCGCTTTTTAAGAGCCATTAAAAACACATGGATTATCTGGTCGCTAAACTTTATTCCGCAGCTTGGCTCAGCCTTATTTTTAGCATGGGTTTATACTTATGCCAAAATTAAGGGTGTGGCGTTTTTTAGAGCCGTATTTTACTTTCCTAACTTAGTAACGGCAACCTCAGTTGCTGTCCTTTTTGCCATGTTTTTAGATAGGGATAGCGGTATTTTAAATCAAGTTTTGCTGAGTATTGGGCTGATTAAAGAACCTATTTACTTTGCCACAAAACCATTTTTTATGCAGGTGACTGTAGCCTCTATCCAGTGGTGGATGTGGTTTGGCCATTCAACAATTATTCTACTTGCAGGCATGACGGCTATTCCCAATGATTATTTTGAGGCTGCTCGTGTGGATGGGGTCAAAAACACACAAATATTTTGGAGAATTACCATACCGCTCTTATGGCCAACAATTGTTTATATTTTAACAACTTCGGTAATTGGTGGTATGCAAATATTTGATATTCCTTATCTTTTAACCCGTCCTGTAGGATCTCCTCAAGATAGTATGCTTACCTTGGTTGTCTATTTATATCAAACGGCTTTTTCGAGCCAAATCTTAGGCTATGGAGCTGCGATTGCATGGGCTATTTTTGTGATTATTTTAGGCATTATTTTGCTTTCGGTATTTTTACGGGCTCTCTTTAAGATAATCAGAGGAGACAAACGCTATGCATAGTCATTTTAGTTTTAACCGTATGTTTCTTTATACATTTTTGGTTGTTTTGACCATCATGTGCTTTACGCCTTTTTATATGATGATGATTAATGCCACACGTTCTTCGCCCGATATTTCTACAGGATTTGCATTGCTTCCTGATAGTATGAACCAAATGATGGCCAATTATAATCGGATGCAATCAATCATTAATATTTGGAGAGGCCTTTTTAATAGCTTTGTCATTACCGTTCCTTACGTGTTGATATCTAGCTATTTTTCGGCACTTACCGCATGGGGCTTTACATTTTATCGTTTTAAGGGTCGTAATATTTTATTTATGATTGTTATTGGCACAATGATGATACCGCCACAATTGGGGCTTATTGGCTATAATGAAATGATGATATTTTTGGGCAATACTACAGGATATTCTTTTAGAGATAACTGGATAAGCCTATGGTTTCCTGCATTTTTTACAGGAGCCTCGGTTTTCTTTTTACGTCAATATATGATTGCGGCTATCCCTTATGAGATTGTTGAGAGTTGCCGTATGGATGGGGCAGGGGAGCTAGCCATATTCCACCGTGTTGTTATTCCTTTATCTATGCCTTCTATAGCCACTATGGGAATTTTTACTTTTGTTTATGCATGGAATAATTACTTAACGCCGCTTATTCTGCTAGATACTCAAGATATCTATCCTGTATCGCTGCTTATTTCTACCTTACGAAATACGGCCTATGGTCATGAGCTTGGAGCAATTTATTTAGCCATTGCTATTTCTGTATTGCCCATCTTATTCGCTTTTGTTTTCTTATCTCGATATATCATCAATGGTATATCGGCTGGTGCGGTGAAAGGATAATTTTATGGCACATATTCAAAATCCTATTTTAAACGGCTTTCATCCTGACCCATCGATTTGTAAGGGGCATGATGGAGCTTGGTATATTGCAACATCAACATTTGAATGGCTTCCTGGTGTGCTTATCTATCGTAGCGAAGATTTACAAAATTGGAAGCTTGTGGCTGCTCCTGTGAATAGTCATAAATTCATTGATTGTACAGGTATTCCCTCATCAGGTGGCATATGGGCTCCGAGCCTTACTTACCAAGCAGGACAATATTTTTTGGTATATTCTAACCTACTCACTTGGAAGAGCGATACAGGCAAAGGTCAATCCTTTAAAGATGCCATAAATTATGTAACTTGGGCTGATGATGTTACAGGCGAGTGGGCAAAACCAGTAAGCTGCGGTGGTGGTGGCTTTGATCCCAGCTTTTTTGCCGATGATGATAATCGTCTATGGTATGTATGGATGTGGTGGGATTGGCGAAGCCCTGCTTTTCGCTTCGATAAAGAAGTCACTGACCCAACAGGCTGCTTTGGTGGTATTTATCTTCAAGAATTTGATAAAGAAAAAGGACTTATTGGCAAGGCTGAACGTATCTTTACCAATACCCATGTAGGCTTAACAGAAGGCCCTCACATCTTTAAAAAAGATGGCTATTATTATCTTCTGGTGGCTGAGGGTGGTACAAGTTGGGAACATGCAGAAAGCATTGCACGCTCTCGCAATCTTCATGGCCCTTACGAGCTGCATCCACAAACACCGCTTATGACCTCCATTGACCGCCCTGATTGGCCCTTACAAAAAACAGGCCATGCGAGCATGTGTGCAGGCCCTGACGATGCAGGCGATGATTTATGGATTATGGCTCATTTAACAGGCCGTCCGCTCACCCAACGAGGGGCTTGCCCTTTAGGGCGTGAAACGGCTATTCAACCCATTGAATGGAAAGATGGTTGGCCTTGGATTAAAGGAGGAGGTCGTCTTGGTTTGGCCGAATGGCAAACCGATTATTTAGATGATGTTCCTCCAGCTTCTCATCAACAATTCTTTGATTTTACAACATTAAAAGAATGGCCGCTTAATCTTGCCTCCTTAAGAGATCATAAGAGCGACGATTGGTGTCAATTGAGTGATGAGGGGCTTAAGCTTTTAGGCCGCCATTCACCCCATAGTAAACGCCATCAATCGGTTGTGGGTATAAGGGTACAAGATTTTGCTTTTGTTGCTGAAACTGAAGTGCAATTTACATCCCATAATCATCAGCAATTTGCAGGCCTATCGCTTCGCTATGACGAGGCTAACCAATATCAACTACTCCTACTTAAAAACCATGCAGATACACCTACAAGCCTATCTATTGCAGGCTTTGTGGGGGGTGAGCTTATTATGCCTTTAGGTGATGATGCTCCGCATATTGACGAAAGCTTGTCTGTACAGCTACGTCTTAAGGTGAAGCATGGCTATGTTTATTTTGCCTATAAGCAAGATGGCGACTGGATTGACTTGGGTGTTAAGCTCAACTGGTCTCCTCTTTCGGACGAAGGAGCAATGCCTATGGGCTTTACAGGCAATTTTGTTTGTCTGGTTTGCCACGATATGCTGCAAAGCGGCAATTGGGCAAGCTTTAAATATTTGAACTATCAACCATTATAAGGGAAAACTATCATGAAAAAACTATTATCACTATCTATGGCTGCTGCTCTTGGCTTTAGCGGTTTGGCTCATGGCCAAGAAACATTAAAAATGTGGAGCATCACCAATGAATTAGAGCCTGTTATTGCAGATTTTGAGGCCAAATATGATGTAAAAGTCGACCTCACTGTTGTGGCTTTAGAAGATTATTTATCTAAGCTTATTCCTGTTTTAAAAGACAAAAAAAATGCTCCTGACCTCTTTGTTGCTGAGGTGCAAATCATCAAAGAATTTGTCGATCGTGGCGTATGGGCAAACTTAAGCAAAGAATATGACTTTGACCAATATAAAGAAAAAATCTTCCCTTATGTTTGGGGTGTTGGGACGGATAAAAATGGTGATGTTCGTGCTACATCATACCAAGCAACACCAGGTGGATTTTTCTACCGTCGTAGTATTGCCAAACAGGTTTTAGGTACGGATGATCCTGTTCAGATTGAAGGCATGATGGATAGCTGGGATAAGTTCATTCAGGTGGGTGAAAAGCTTCGTGATGCAACTGATGGTAAGGTTAAAGTTGTCGCTGGTGTTGAAGGTTTAAGCCATGCCTTTTTGGCTTCGCGTCAAAACCCATGGGTTGATGCAGGTGGTAATCTTATTGTTGACCCTAAAATGGACGAATATATGAAAGTTGCCAAAGAGTTAGCCGATAAAAACTTAGTAGGTGCAGCTCAACCTTTCACCCCAGGTTGGATGAGTGGCTTAAGCAATGGCGAAGTCTTCGGATATTTTCTTCCTACTTGGGGTTTACACTATGTTATCAAAGGCAATGCCCCTGATACAAAAGGCGATTGGGCTGTAGTTCAAGGGCCTTCTGCCTACTTTTGGGGTGGCTCTTGGATTGGTGTAAATGCCAAATCTAAAAAGAAAGACCTAGCCGCAAAATTCGTGGAAATGCTTACAATTGATGATGAATATATGGAACATTGGGCTCGCTCAACAGGCGATTTTGTCTCTAATATGGTGGTAGAAGATAAGCTTTCTGGTGAGCTTACCGAAGACTTCCTTAATGGTCAAAATGCCCATGCCTTTTTTGCCAAAGCGGCTGCAGCAGTTGGTGAGCTTAAATTTGTACAAAATATGACACGTTATGACCGTGCTCTTAATGGTGCAATTGAGTCTGCAACCAAAGATTATGCTCAAGGCGGTTTGAGTAAGGAAGATGCAATGAAAGGTTTTTATGAGTTCGTGCAATCAACCTTTCCAAAAGTAAAAATCAGCCAATAGATTTTTTAGCTATATTCACTTTAAAATAGAGCCTATTTTTGGGCTCTATTTTTTTGCCAAAATCAGTCCAAAGATTTCTTAAAACGTTTAGAGGCAATCACCAAGCCAATAATTGTAAAAATTCCAAGCCATAGACTATCTTTCCATAAGTCTCCTAAATCAGCTCCTCTTAAAACAATACCTCTTATAATCCGCATAAAGTGAGTTACAGGTAGAACCTCTGCAATCCATTGAGCAATCAAAGGCATACCCTCCGATGGGAACATAAATCCTGAGAGCAAAATCGAGGGTAAAAGAAGGAAGATGGTCATCTGCATAGCCTGAAGCTGGGTTTGAGCAAAGGTAGAGATAATCAGCCCCAAGCTCAAACTTGCCGAGATGAATAATAATGCTCCTAAAAATATCTGAATAATAGAGCCATTAATGGGGACTTCAAAAAGCAAATGCCCTAAGCCTAAAATAATCACAACTTGGATAAGTCCCACAAAAATATAAGGAATAATTTTGGCAATCATTAGCTCAAGTGAGCTTACAGGGGTGGTAATTAAAAGCTCCATATTGCCTTGTTCTCGCTCTCGAACAATCGCAATTGCCGTAAAAAGTACCATGGTCATGGTTAGGATAACTCCCACCAAACCAGGGACGATATTGATGGATGTTCGCATGGCTGGATTATAAAAAAGAGTCATCTCAAAACTCGCTGTAGAGCCTTGATTATTCGGTATATTTCCGAGCTTAT
The DNA here is from genome assembly GCA_047973205.1 of Alphaproteobacteria bacterium. Classification (GTDB taxonomy): domain Bacteria; phylum Pseudomonadota; class Alphaproteobacteria; order JBKEAR01; family JBKEAR01; genus JBKEAR01. The sequence goes on from JBKEBO010000015.1 coordinate 25,435, forward strand.
CATATAGGCTAAAAGGCATATTCTGTAAGCCCAAAATAGCCCCGCTGACCGCACTATCTGAGCCGTCTACCATCCATTGCCCAAGAGGACGATTTTGCACCAAACGTTGGCCCACATCTTTGGGAATAACCAATACTGCACGCACCTCTCCTGCTTCTATTCCATAATAGGCTTGCTGCGTTGTTTGATAGTGATGAGTAAAGTTAACTACTTGAGTTTGAGCAACTTTTTGGGTAATTAGTCGCCCAATTTGGCTTTGACTCTCATCCACAATACCCGCCTTAACATTGCGGACATCCGTATTGATTGCATAGCCAAATAAGGTGAGCTGTACCAAGGGTAAAACTAAGATTAAGGCAAAGGTGAGCTTGTCGCGAGAAAGCTGCAAAAACTCCTTAAACATCACGGCCTTAATTCGAGGAAGCCACTGCATTATTGCCGCCCCCCGCCATCACCTGTTACACTCACAAAAACATCTTCTAACGTAGGGCGAGCTATATCTAATTCTGCATCCTTAAGCTCGGGAAATTCAGCTCTAAGCCATGCTATAGGCTCTTTAACTTGTTGATAAACCAACACTCTTAACCGTACACCCAATTGAGCGGCGGAGCGAACTTCATCACGAGCAATAAGCTGCTCCTTAAGTTTGCGTAAACCCGAGGCCTTAATCTCTACAATATTCACACCCATCTGAGCCATAAGAGCCTCAGGGGTATCATTAGCACGTATCAGGCCAGCTTCCATAATGGCGAGGCGGTGGCAACGTTCCGCCTCATCCATATAGTGGGTGGTCACCAAAATGGTGGTTCCACTTTCAGATAAGTCAAAGAGTTTCTCCCAAAAATCACGGCGATTTTCGGGGTCAACTGCTGATGTTGGCTCATCTAAAAACAAAAGCTCAGGCTCATGGATTGTTGCTGCAGCCAAGGCAAGTCTTTGTTTTTGCCCGCCGCTCATACCGCCTGTCATTTGCTTGCGTAAGGAATCTAGGCCATAGCGTTCCATTTGCTCCTGACAACGGCGGTGCAACTTAGCTCGCCCCATACCAAAGATGCTTCCCATAAAAGAGAGATTTTCTTCTACTGTAAGGTCTTGATAAAGAGAGAATTTTTGGGTCATATAGCCAATTTTAAGGCGAAGCTTATCGGCATCTTGAGGGATTTTATAACCCAAAACTTCCACCTTGCCTGATGTTGGGGTGAGCAGTCCTGTAAGTGTTCGGATAGTGGTGGATTTTCCGCAACCATTAGGGCCTAAAAAACCGTAAATACTCCCTCTAGGAACTTCCAAACAAATATCTTGAATGGCGGTAAAATCGCCAAATTTTTTAGAAACATTTGTTGCTTTAATGGCAAATTCAGCCATATTATTTACTCCAAATCCACCTGTAGGGGAATACCTGCAGCTAGGTCTTTTGCCTCTTGAGGAAGAGCTATTTCAGCCAAATAAACCAAACGGGAACGGTCTTCCTCGCTCATATTTTTATAGGGGGTAAAAGTAGGCTCAACCGAAATCCAACGCAGCTTGCCAACCATGGGTTTTTCAACACCATCAATATATACCTTAACCTCTTTGCCCACCATAAACTTAGAACGATAAGGCTCTAGTACATAAATACGTCCATAAGGTATTGTATCTGCTTGAATAATCGCAACCACACTTCCTGTATTTACTCGCTCACCCTCGTTATAAGGAAGACTATCTAAAATACCATCTCTTGTGGCTCTAACACTCAAATTTTCTAACTGATGCTGCTGATAGCTAAGCTCTGCTTCAGCTGCGGCAAGCTGAGCTTTAGCGGCATCAATATCTTCTTTACGATTACCCGAAGAGAGCTTCTTCCATGTAAGATTAGCCGCATTATATGTCGCCTGAGCTGCATCTTTTTGAGCCAAAGCATTATCTAAATTTGCTTGTGATACCAACTTCTTAGCATAGAGTTCTACAGCTCTTTTATAGCTTCCTTGTGCATCAATAAGCTTGGCATTAGCACTATCTAAATCCGCTTTTGCTGCCTCAATATCTTCTATACGATTACCCGCCAAAAGCTTTGCTAAATTTGCTTGTGCTTGTGCTTGCTGAGCCAGAGTTTTAGCCACAACCACCTTTTGAGCATAATCATCTAGCTGCACCAAAATATCACCTTTAGTAATTGTATCTCCTTGAGATTTTGGCAAAGAGAGAATAATCTCGCTAGCTGTTGCGGTCAGTGAAACCCTATCTCTTTCTAAAATTCCTGAGGCCTGATGGTTTGATTTTGGATAACAAGCCGCAATAAATATCATCATTCCAAAGGCTAGAAAGATTTTTATATTTTTAAAATATTTCATTTATCAATCTCTATATTTCAATAACTTATAACATAAGTTTAAATTGAATTTAAATTTAATTTAGTGTATAATACCTTAAAAGTCAAGTGCTTTTGTATAAGTTCAATAGGATTAAAGGTAAAGTTTATGGTTGTAAGCAAAACCGTTATACGTAAAGATGGGCAAAAAACGCGTCAAAAAATACTCACTCAGGCCGAAAAGCTCTTTGCTACACAAGGCTATGGGAAAACAATGGCCAAAGATATTGCCCAAAAAGCAGGGGTTGACCTTGCTTCTATCAACTATCATTTTGGCTCAAAAGATGGTTTATATCAGGCTGTTCTAGCTGATGCCCATCATCATATTATCGATATGGATGAGCTTAAAGATATTGCCTCGCAGCCCATAGATGCCGAAGAAAAATTTAAGCTTCTTATTACCATGTTATGCCGCTTAAGCTTTGACGAAAAAGGGCAATATGCTCAGCTTTTAGCCCGTGAAGTCCTCTCGCCAACCTCTCATCTTTCTGTATTATTTAGCGAAGAAGTTGCCCCCAAGGTGGAGATTATCAAAGACATTATCCGTGATGTTGCAAACCTGCCCAAAGACTCTCCTTTATTACTACCTGCAGTGGTTAATATTATGGCTCCTTGTCTTATGTTGCTGGTGAGTAAAAATTTAATTACAAGCCCTATTCATCCCTTACATAATATCTCAACCAGTCAGCTAGCTAATTATCTTTATACATTCACCCTTGCAGGCCTCAACTCTGTAAAATCTATGAGTATAAAAAATCACTAGCCTCTTAAGGGGTAATCTGTTATACTGTATCGTTAAAAAATATAGTGAAATAATTATAGGAATTTCTATGTCAGAAGAAAATCAGAATACAGAATATGGTGCGGATTCTATTAAGGTTCTCAAAGGGTTAGATGCGGTTCGTAAACGCCCTGGTATGTATATTGGTGATACAGATGATGGCTCAGGTTTGCATCATATGATTTATGAGGTGGTGGATAACGCCATTGATGAAGCTTTGGCAGGCCATTGTGATGAAGTTCGTGTGATTTTAAATGTTGATGGTTCAGCTTCGGTTTCTGATAATGGCCGTGGCATTCCTGTGGATATGCATGCAGAAGAAGGCGTATCGGCTGCGGAGGTGATTATGACTCAGCTCCATGCGGGCGGGAAATTCGATTCAAATTCTTATAAGATTTCAGGTGGTCTCCATGGTGTTGGGGTATCGGTTGTTAATGCCCTTTCGGAATATCTTGATTTAGATATTTGGCGGGGCGGCAAGCAGCATCATATGCGGTTTAAAATGGGTGTTGCCGAAGCTCCCCTAAAAGTTGTGGGTGATGCCCATACAACCGATAATGGTAAGCTTTATACAGGAACAACCGTCACTTTTATGCCTAGTGATGAGATTTTTACAATTACTGAATTTGACTTTAGTACCTTAGAACGCCGTTTGAGGGAGCTTGCCTTTCTTAACTCGGGGGTAAAAATTGTTTTAGAAGATAAACGTGGCGAAGAGCCTAAAGAGGTTACCCTTTATTATGAAGGCGGCTTAGAGGCTTTTGTGAAGCATCTCGACCGCTCAAAAACCCCATTATTCACACCACCTGTGGTTTTAGTTGGTGAAAAAGATGATATTACCGTTGAGGTTGCTCTGCAGTGGAATGACAGCTATCATGAGAGTGTTCTTTGCTTTACCAATAACATTCCCCAACGGGATGGTGGAACGCATTTAGCAGGCTTTAGGGCGGCTCTTACACGGCTGATGAATAACTATGCTCAAAGTTCGGGGCTGACCAAAAAATTAAAGATAAGCCTTACTGGTGAAGATAGTCGTGAGGGGCTAACGGCCATTGTTTCGGTGAAAGTTCCTGACCCTAAATTTAGCTCGCAAACTAAAGATAAACTTGTATCTTCGGAGGTTCGTGCGGTTGTGGAAAGCATTGTTGGTGAGTCACTTTCTCAATGGTTGGAAGAGCATCCTAATGAAGCGAAAACCGTTGTTGGCAAGATTATCGAAGCGGCAACGGCTCGTGATGCAGCTCGTAAGGCAAGGGAAATTACGCGTAAAAAAACAGGGCTAGATATTGCCTCACTCCCAGGAAAATTAGCCGATTGTTCCGAAAAAGACCCTGCAAAATCAGAACTCTTTATTGTGGAAGGGGATTCTGCGGGAGGCTCAGCCAAGCAAGGGCGTGATCGTGGGAATCAGGCCATTTTACCCCTTAAAGGTAAGATTTTAAATGTGGAGCGGGCTCGCTTTGATAAGATGCTCTCATCAGCTGAGATTGGTACGATGATTGCCGCCTTTGGTACAGGGATTGGACGGGAAGAATATGACCCCGAAAAATGCCGCTATCATAAGATTGTTATCATGACCGATGCGGATGTGGATGGCTCGCATATTCGTACATTGCTACTCACTTTCTTTTATCGTCAAATGCCTGATTTAATTGAAAAAGGTTATATTTATATTGCTCAGCCTCCCCTTTATAAAACCAAAAGAGGAAGCTCGGAGGTTTACCATAAGGATGATGAAAGCTTAGGGGACTTCTTATATGGTTTAGCGTCTGATGAGAACTTAGTCTTTGAAAACTATAAGAAAGAACAAATTTCAGCAGGTGAACTTAATGATGTTATTGCGACACTTCGCAAGCTTAAGCCAAGGTTAGAGCGGATGACACAGTATCTTCCTCAGATTGCAGTGGAACAAGCTTTGCTCTCAGGAGCTTTAGATGTTGGATTGCTTACAGGTAGCAAGCAGGCTGAGATTTTATCTCTTTTTGAACAACGAGTTAATGCGGTGGAAGAGCTTGGCTTAAATATATGGCAAGTTGAGGCTCAAGATGATGGCGGCTGGTGCTTAAAGCGGACCTTACGAGGTGTGGAAGAGCGTCATTATGCAACTAAGGAGCTTTTGGCTGGACCTGATTGCAAAAACCTTTCAGAAAATAGAGAAAAGCTTGTAGAACTCTTTGATAAACCTGGTGTTCTTTATACTAAAGGTGAAGAAAAGTTCGATATTGCAGGGCCTCTTGAACTCCTTAATCAAGTGATGGCTTATGCTCGAAAAGGTATTAGTATTCAACGCTATAAAGGCCTAGGTGAGATGAATCCAGATCAACTTTGGGAAACCACTTTAGACCCTAATGCTCGTACTTTGCTTCAAGTTAAAGTAGAGCATATTGATGAGGCGGAAGAAGTATTTAGTACATTGATGGGTGATGTTGTTGAGCCTCGTCGTGACTTCATTCAGAGTAATGCCCTTTCGGCAAATTTAGATGCCTAATAATATCACAAAATTTATATAAATTGAGGAGGCTTTTGACCTCCTCTTTTTACAACAGTTTCAACCCTTTTTTGACATATTTTGCCAAAAATAGACATTTATGGATATTTAAGCCATGGCTTCAGAAGAAATAGGCTTTGGTTTTTTTGACTGATTGCGGCTTATATAAACCAGAATAATCCAGAAGATAATCATAAAGGCAACACAAGCCCCAATCCACAAGCTAGATGATGCAACATGCTGATTAAACGTACCTATTTGGAAGATAATCGTTGCGGAAATCCAAGCCAAGATATTACTCCATGCCGCCACAAATAGCCCCCATTTCATACCTTCTTCACGGATAATTGCTGCCGTTGCTGCCGAACATGGCATATAAAGCAGAATAAAAACAAGATAGGCAAAAGCTCCAATTGTTCCGTAGTAATATGTTTTCATTGCATTAAAACTAGAGACGGCAACCTCCTGAGCCTCAGCTGCTTCTTCGAGATTCGATACATTATCCACATGAATACCCATCGGGTCACTCCAGCTACTTAATATCGCTCCTAAATTAGCAGGAATAGAAGCCGCCGCTTCTTCTAAAGAACCCATAAGGCTAAAGGCTTCTTCCTCCTCACCCATAGCTGTTTCTTGAAGCCCATCTATTTGACTGTAAAGAGCATCTAATGTTCCCACCAAGGCCTCCTTGGCCAAGATACCTGTGAATACACCAACAGTTGCAGGCCAATTTTCTTCCTTAATGCCCATGGGAGAAAATATGGGAGTAATAGTCTTACCAATAGTTGCAAGGGCGGCATTTTCGCTCCCTGCATCGGTAATCTCACCTTTAAAAGTAACTGAATTTAAAATTGTTAATACTGCAACCATCGGAATAATCACACGGCTTGCTCGGGTTAAAAAGCCTTTAAGCCTTTGCCAGCTATAACGTAAAACATTTGATGATATGGGCATATGCCAACGAGGAATTTCGATAACCATGGGCTGCTGCTTTGATTTTAAAATGGTTTTTTGTAATAAAAGCCCTGTTACAACGGCCATACCAATACCTAAAAGATAAAGTCCAAAAACCAAATTTTGTCCATTAGATGGAAAGAAAACCGTTGCAAAAAATACATAAACAGGAAGCCGAGCTCCACAACTCATAAACGGAGCCATGGCGGTTGTCATGACACGATCACGATGTTGATCCAGAGTTCTCGCACCCATCACCGCCGAAACCGTACAACCAAAGCCTGTGATTAGTGGCACAAAGGCTTTGCCAGGAAGCCCCAAATTACTCATGAGCCTATCGATAACAAAGGCCGCACGAGCCAAATATCCACAATCTTCTAAGAAGCTTAAAAATAAGAATAAAAAGCCAATCACAGGTATAAAAGTAATCACCGTTTGCAGGCCTGCACCAAAGCCGTCAGCAAGGATAATAATCAGAATTTCAGGTAAGCCAATATTTTCTAAAAATACCCGAAAACCATCCACAAAAATAGCCCCTGCAGCAATATCAAAAAAGTCCACAAAAGCATTGCCAAGCTGCACTGAGAACATAAAGAGTAGGTACATTACCCCTAAGAATATAGGGATGCCCAAAAAGCGATTAAGGACAATTTTATCAATCCAATTTTCTTCTGCAGCCTTGCGTTTTTTATAGACTTTATTTTGCGTAATTGACGCAAATTGAAAGCGTTTTTGGTTCATCATATCTTCAATATTGATACTATTTTGAGCCTTATAATCTGCAACTACTTGACGGCCATAAGCTTGAATATTTTCATCAATATTCTCACCAACCTCACCTAAAAGAGCAATATCTTCAATAATTTGCCGAGATAAGCCCTCAAGTTGTAATGGGTTAAACTCTTGATTTTCTATCATCTTTTGTTGAAGCGATGATAAAATTTGGTCCACATCATGGCTAAAATTGACAATAGGCTGAGGAATATTGTTATTTTCTACGGCGTTATGGATTTCCGCTTTAAGCTCTTCCACCCCTTCTTTTTTACAAGCCACCATAGGAATAACAGGGACAGAAAGTATTTCAGATAAAGCCTTAAGGTCAACATCTGAGCCATTTTTACGAGCCACATCCATCATATTGGCCACCACAATAACAGGAATTCCATATTCCAATAAACGGCTTGTAAGCACTAAATGACGCTGTAAGTGGTTGATATCAACAATGTTTAAAATAATATCTACTTCACCAGACATTAAAAAGTCACGGGCAATCCGCTCGTCTAAAGAAGTATCGCCATCACCTAAAGTATAAATACCAGGCAAGTCCACCGCATGAATAATTTGCCCTTTAACGCTAACATCCCCCACTTTTTTATCAACCGTTACACCAGGCCAGTTGCCAACTCTTTGATGCGAGCCCGTTAGAGCATTAAATAAAGCCGTCTTGCCACAGTTGGGGTTACCAACAAGAGCAATTGTCTTTTGATTTTCCATAACTTTTTACCTCTTATTTAATCTCTTATATTTATGCTTTTTTAGCAATTTGTAAGATATCAGCCTCATCCTTACGAAGGGCTATTTGCGAACCCATGACTTCAATCTGAACAGGGTCTCCTAAAGGGGCTATACGCACAATTTTAAACTCTGCCCCTGGGATAAGGCCAAAAGACATTAAACGTCGTTTAAACTGCTTATTGCCTGTATTAAACCCGCAAACAGTTGCAATTTCTCCTTGCATTAAATTTTTAAAAACCATCTCTATCTCCTTTATTTTTTATGTTACTGATTATGGGAAATCTGTCTTAAAATCACAAAGAAATACCTATTATTATCATTCTAAATAATATAAACTATTGAAATATATCTATTTTTATTTTTTATAATTATTCTAATATACAAATATTAGCTCTTTTTAGTGCTTTTTGAGATAGTTTCCATCCCATCACCCCGAGTCGTTTTAAGCTCACTTTTGGCAAGAATTGTCCAAAATTATCCATTTTTATCCACTTTTATCCATAATAGTATTCATAAAAAGCCAAAAAAAACCTTTCCATAATAAAAAATTCCCTTTTTAAGGGTGGCAAAGTTAGGATATTTTTTGCCAAAATGAGGACAAAAATGGACGAAAATGGACGAAAAGTGGATATATATGGTAAAAAAGCTCCTCAAAAATGAGAAGCTTTTAAAGTGGTTCAAATAACCCGATTAGCCGCAACTGCAATTTCGGGCATGTTTATCGGTTTTGCCGATACCTGGATTAAACCTATTTGTAGGGTCAAGGCTTTGATAAAACTTGCGTAAATCATCTTCTGCTTCGTAGATATGCCCCACATTATGTTCTGCAGGATATTTAGCTCCTCGGCTATCTAAATAGGCAAGCATAGCCTTCTTAACAGCTTGAACATCCTCACCTTTTTTAATGATATAATCTTGGTGGAAAACGTAACACATAAAATGCCCATAATAGAGTTTAAGCTCTAACTTATCGGCAATCGTGGCAGGTAAGTCCTCAAGCCAATTCATATCGTTTCGACGCAAGGCGATATCGAGGGCAATCAGCCCTTCTACATTTTTATGATGAACTGTCTCGTAGCGAATGGCTGCTCCTGCGGCGGCAAAACGGTGGAGGTAAGCGGACTGAGCTTCGGTAGCATCACAAACAAAATATCCACCCTCATTGGTAGGCTCATCAAAGAATGCTTTGAGCATATTATCAGCCTCGGCAATGCCATTATCGGTCATTTTTAAGATGAGGTGATGTTCGTATTTTGTGCGATAATCCAAAAGACGTTTGGGCAAATGTTTGGGTAGTATCTTGGTAAAAGCTTGGATAAAACAATCACTTAGATGGTTAGGTAAAAAGGGAAACTTGCTCACAATAGCATCTATACGCCCTTTTGTTGCAAATAATTTTGGCATACGCTTTGTACCCAAATGCTTTATGGCTAAAAAGGTATCTTTGCCATATTTATCAGATATATCAAAGATATCCCGATGCATATATTCACCAACATCTGGTAGGTTTTCCCCTTGTAATAGCTTTCGACGTAAGCGGGCAAAAACTTGAGTATCATTCGTACCAATATAATAAGTTTGCTCCTTTTGTGGAATGGCAAAACTATCTAATATTACAGCAAAAACAGCGATTTTACCTGCACATCCGCTGGCTTCAAATAGCCGTCTTTTATCGGCATTAAAGCGAGCAGGTGTGTCAGCATCCACATCTCGGACAATATCAATATAGTCATCGGAGGATGTTGCTCTGCCATCATTGGTAGGGTTTTTGTTATAGTCTCCAGCCTCTAGGTGGTTGATAATCTCTTCGGGTGTATCTCCTAAATCAATACCTAAGTGGTTGATAAGCTCTAACTTTCCGTCTTGATTGACTTGAGCAAATAAAGAAGCTTGCGTATAAGAAGGCCCTCGTTTAACCAAAGCTCCACCTGAGTTATTGGCAACCCCACCAATAATAGAAGCCCCAATACATGTTGAGCCAATAACCGAATGGGGTGTTCGCTGAATGGGTTGCAGTATTTCTTCGAGCTGAAATAGGCTAGCTCCAGGAAAAGATAAAATCTGCTTGCCATCATTGAGTAGCTCTATCTTATTCATGGCTAAAGTATTGATAACAATAACAGGGCGGTCGTAAGTCCCATTAGGGGTTGAGCCTTCTGTTAGCCCTGTTTTTGCCGCTTGCATAATGATAATTGCATCGGCATCCACACAAGCTTGCAAAACTCTCCATAGTTGCATTAATGTTTGTGGAAATACCACCGCCACAGCATCGCCACTTCCTGAGCGAAAACCATGACGGTAATATTCGGTTTGTTTTGTTTCGGTTTTGATATTATCGGAGCTGAGCAGCTTTGTGAGCTGCTCTACTAATATTTGTGACATATGAACCTCTCATAAAAAGTTATGAACTAACCACACCTAAAATAACTAAAAGTAAGGCAACTGCGGCCGCAATTACTCCATAAATAAGCATAGGTAATATAGTTCTACGAAGTACTGTACCTTCTTGATTACTCACGTTTAATACCGTACAAACCGCAATAATATTGTTTAAGCAAACCATATTGCCCATAGCACCACCTACAGATTGTAAGGCTAAAATAAGGGGTACAGAAAGCCCTGTTGTTTCGGCAATGCTTAATTGAATGCCACCAAAAGTTAGGTTAGATACTGTGTTTGAGCCAGAAAAGAATGCACCAATAGCTCCTAGGTAAGAAGAAAAATACATCCAGTTAGCTCCTGTAAGTTGGGTGAAGCCATTGCCAATATTTTTCACCATAGAGTTGTCGCCACCAACTAACATCAGCTTCACCATAATCAAAGCTCCTAAAAGAGCAAGGAATGGTTTTTTTACCTGATTAAAACTTTCGGTGAAAATTTTTCCACTTTTTGTGCCACCTAAACGGAAGAGGAAAATACAAAAAACAACTGTTACAATAAATGGTATAAGTGCTGGAACATAAAGAAGTTTATAACCAGAATTTACCCCTTGACCTAAAATATTATTTAAGGAGATGATGAAAGCCTTACTCACATCTAATTGGCCAAGGAAGCCTAAAGGTACAGAAAATAGCTCAGCCGTACTGTTTAATAGCGACTTTATACCAAGCTGCTGGATGCGGGTAATAATAAGGATAAAAATCAACATCATCGTAGGTAACATTGCACGGAAAACTTGTTTCTTTGAAACACTTGCTTCCATTTTTTCTTCGCTTTTTTCGAGGCCAATACCATATTTGGCAAAACCAATAGAAAGCAACATGCCGATAGCACCACCCACAAGTGATGGAAATTCATAGTTAAATTGGGCAATTAAGAAGTAAGGAACAACACAAGATAAAATACTTAAGTAAATAAAGACGATATTTTTACGTATTGCCTGCCATTCAACCAAACTGCGTAAAGCCAATAGGGGAATAATAAGAGCTGCCGCAGCATGAATGAGTGCAGTGAGCTGACCAACCTCTAAAATGACGCTATCGCTAAGTTTTAATGCTCCAAAGCCAAACCATGTGGGCGTTCCCACCGCTCCAAAAGAAACAGGAACACTATTCATGATTAAGGTTAAAACCGCAACCCGTAGTGGATTAAAGCCAAGCCCCATTAGAATCGGAGCTGCAATGGCTGCAGGAGTGCCAAAGCCACTGGCTCCTTCAACCATAAAAGCAAAAGCCCAGCCAATAATCATTAATTGTGCTACAGGGTTAGAGCTGATTGTTCCGAGCCAACTTCGTAAAATATCTGTATTACCAGAGACTTCCATCATACGGTTAAACAAAATTGCCCCAAAAATAATCGTGATGGGGGTGAGTGCTGCAATAATGCCTGAAATTGCATTTGCGTTAATCAAACCCAAATGGTTTTTAAAATAAACTAACTGCAACACATAAACCAAAGCCGCAATAATTGGCAATGCAATATATGAGGCTAAACCGTTCTTTTTAACCATTAAAAATATTAATAGGATGATAGGGAAAATACTTAAAAATAATGCCATAATGACCTCTCTCTTAAACTCTTTTTAACATAATATATTTATAACTATCTGATATAGATAGCCATGGTATTTTTTGTAAAAATAGATGATTGACTATTTTATTAGGAAGTTAGGTAAGTCTTCAACTCGCTCGCAGTTAAGTTGCTCCATAACCTGTTGAAACTCACGCTTTAAGATAGATGCGGCTTGGTCTCCACCCGCTTTACCTAATGCTCCTGTACCAAACATAAATGGCCGACCCGTAAAGACGAAATCTGCACCACGGGCAATCACACGAGCAATATCAGGGCCCGTACGCACGCCACTATCCATCATAATGGTAATCTTACCTTTGACGGCATCGGCAATTGGCCCTAATGTTTTAATGGCACTTGGCCCTGCATCTAACTGGCGGCCACCATGGTTAGATACAATAATACCATCAATGCCTAAATCTACCGCAGTTTGAGCGTCTTCCACACTTGCAATACCCTTAATAACAATTTTTCCTTGCCATTTATCTTGGATATCTTTGATACGATCTACCGTTAATTTGCCGTCAAAAGTCGCATCCATAAAAGCTCCTAACTGACGTAAGTCCATGCCACCAGGCATATATTTTTCTAGAGTTTTAAAGCGGGGCATTCCACCATTTTGTAAGGTTTCAATGGCCCATGAGGGACGGCGGCAAATATCGACAATATTACGCAGCATCATTTTAGGAGGCATGCCTAAACCATTGTAAATATCCTTAGGGCGATAACCAAATGTTGGTACATCCGAAAGTAGTACTAAAACCCGACAACCTGCATCATAAGCACGTTTTAGAATATCTTCACGAATTTCTTGTTCTGCAGGATAATAAAGCTGAAACCAGAAGTTGCCATTGGTGATTTTTGCAGCTTCTTCAATGGATAAGGTGGTTACAGTCGATAACATAAATGGGATATTATGGTCTACGGCAGTTTGAGCTAATATCTCACCTGTTTTTGGCCACATAAGCGATTGTAAACCCACGGCACTCACACCAAATGGTACACTATATTCTTGATCAAAAACGGTTTTGGTCAGTACCGATTGACGATAATCTGTCAAATAACTTGGCATTAACTCAATGTCACGAATTTCTGTTGTATTTTTTGTAACATTTAAATCATCATTACAACCCTCGGTTAAGTATTCGTAGGCAAAACGAGGCATACGTTTATAGGCTTTTTTACGCAGATGTTCAATGCTTGGATATTTCGTATTGATTACAAAGTTCATGTAAAACTCCCAAATTTACTTTTTTTAATTTCTCTTATTTAAACCAATTTCATAAGCTCTTAACATAACCCATTACCCAAACCATTACAAGAAGTAATATGAAATATGACTTACTTTGAGCTGCTTTGTATCATCTTTATGATTAATACATGTATTAGTAGAGATATTTCTAAAACAAACCATAATATTTCTACTTAAATAGCTCTATGATTATGGTGTTTTGACAAGCTCAGAAGGGTAAGCTCAAAATCAAAATAGTTTTAATAATTACGAATATGGTGATAGGGGTCGTTATAATATTTGACCTTACCTGTGGCTAAAACTTCAACAGGACGATATTCAAGATAAACAGGGACTTTTGTTTTAAGCTTAATAAGCTGCTCACGGTTGGTTCTTAAGGTTTGGTCGCCAGCAGCAGCATTCCAGTCGTAGCCTGTAAGCCATTGAGCAAGGTCGTAGGCTTTTTCTACTCTCACGCAACCTGCACTAAATAGACGGCTTGAACGGCTAAATAAGTCTGGATGGTTTGTATGATGCAAATAGATACGCTCTCGGTTATTCATATCGATACGCAGCTTACCTAAAGGATTATCAGGGCCTGCAACAATGGATACTTTTTGTCCGCCATAAGTACGCTCAGCAATAGAAGCAGGGACATTCCATGTGGGATTAATCGTTACCGATTCAATATAATCACTCATTACAGGGGTAGGGGTTGCGGGTTTACCTACAATGACTTTGCTTGTAAGGACAAGTTGTCCATTTTCGTAGGCTCGTAACTGTTGTGAGGCGAGGTTCACAATCACGGATTTTCCTTGACGGTGAGGAGAAGCTTTTTGTTGATGTGCTAACCATCGCAGAGCAACGAGCTTTTTGTATCCACCTTGGGAGGAAAGAGCATCAATAGTCTGAGCTCCAGCCAC
>JBKEBO010000016.1:0-69708 GCA_047973205.1 Alphaproteobacteria bacterium
GTTCAGGAACATCAATAACCTCTTGATGCATCATAGAAATACCCATAGCTAAAGCATCATGTGGGCTATTGAGCAATGCTTGTTTCCCATCAAATAAATACTGCCCTTCATCGGGTTGTAAAATACCAAATAATGTGTTTAAGAGTGTTGATTTTCCTGCACCATTTTCTCCTAAAAGAGCCGTAACCTCACCTAAACAGCAGCGAAAATTGACATTATCTAATGCTTTTACACCAGGATAAATCTTTGTTACCTTTTTTAATTCTATTATTGGATTCATTTATAGCTCCTTGAAAGTGCAAAAATAAAGTTAAGGCTCATAAGGAAGTTCCTCTCCTCCCCTTAGATTAGTTTGCTGATGGAGGCTCACACGAACCTGTGTTCACAGCCAAGCCATCTTTTGCAAACATGGCATCTACATTACTTGCATCAATCATTGTTGGCGAGCTATCTACCCAAGCCGCAACCTTTTGTCCACTGAGCTGACGAAGAGCAATCTCTACCGCCTTACATCCCTGATAAAATGGAAAAGGTGTATTTGTTGCCGTCATTTGCCCCTTACGAATAAGGTCAACCGCAGCAGGAATAGCATCTGTCCCTATAACACGAATAGCATCAGACTTTCCTGCCGCTGCAACAGCTTCAGCCACACCAACTGCCATTGTGTCATTGGCGGCATAAAATCCCTGAACATCAGGAAAACGCTTTAGAAGTTGTTGCGTTGCATTATAGGCTTTTGTTTGATCCCAATCAGCAGGTACTGTTGCAATTAAGTCTAAACCAAGCTCTTTTGAGCCTTCCGTAAAGCCTTTTGTACGGTTTGCACCAGCTTCTGAACCTGGAGCTCCTTTAATATGAATAACTTTACCACCTTCACCCAACTCTTTTTTAAGATATTCCGCAGCTTGACGACCCACATAAACTTCATCAGCTCCTATATAAGTTGCAGCAATAACCCCTGGCTCAATCACATCAACTAATGGTTTACATGATTCCGAGATTTGTTTAATTGCAGGCATAAGGTTTGAACTATTTTGTGGTGAAATCACATAAGCATCATAACACTGATTAACCATAACTTGTGCAATAGTTAACTGCTGATTTTCCGATGCTTCACTATCGGCTGCTTGAACATCAACCTGAGCTCCAAAAGCATCACCTGCGGCCTCAGCCCCCCGTTTCACCTCAGCCCAGTATTGGTTGGCTAATGTTTTTAAAACAACACCAACCTTTACACCATCCTGTTTAGCAAGCTCACCTAATTTAGGGGTAAGCTCTCTATAAGGTAAGCGATCATCTGATGATGAACCAACACCATAACTTAAGTTACATTGGGCATAGCTGGATAAAGCTCCAAAGGCAATAATACCCGCAGTAACTAGCCCCACTCTTTTTGTCGTTATCTTCATTTTTAACCTCCATATTGTCAAATATTTTCTATGTTTATGATGTGCTTCTTATGACACGTTATAGACTAGTCTATCAAATATTCATTATTCAGTAAACTGTTTTTTCAATATATTTAGATATTTTATAATAAGTCTAACTATATTATGTCTTTTTAAAGCTTATCAAAAAATATGGGATACTGTAAAATATGGGATATTATAAAATAATAGACTCTTAATATACTCTTCTATACCATTTGCACAAAACATAAGCAGCGTTACAGAATCTAAAAATATGAATAAGAATGAGGAAGATAATAATTAAATGGTGACCCCTACGGGGTTTGAACCCGTGTTTCCGCCGTGAAAGGGCGGCGTCCTAGGCCACTAGACGAAGGGGCCATTTGCCAAAGTAATAAAGGGGTTTATAAGGCAAAAAGCTCAAGCTTGCAAGCTTTTTTTTCAAAAAAATATATCTTTTAGAATATTTCATTTCTTATAAAGAAGAATTAAATTTCTTCCCTCCATTTTGTACTGAGTGTAAGCCGCATTGCAGAATGACAAAAGCTACACTCATTATTAATGGGGTTTTGTCATATTATCTACAAGCGTTCTGCTTGACCATAAAAGCTTTATTCTCCCGCTCCCTTAAGCTTGTCGGAAAGGTGTGGAAAATTGGCTCTATGATTACGGCACTTCGGCAGGATTGAGTGGCCATATAGTTTTTAAGCATGGCCTGAAAGGGAAGAAAGTTGACCTTCGTTTAGGCCGATTTGTTTGAGGCAAAATGACCATAAGTCATCCGTTGGGTGCTTCCATAAAGTCTGTGTATTAATATCACAATGAAACCATTGATTTTGTAATATTTCCTGTTCTAGCTGACCTTGCCCCCAGCCTGTATAGCCCAAAAAAGAGATATAATATTTTGGGCCATTATGGGTGGCAATATCATGAATTGTATCAATATGGGTGCTTAAGTAAACATTATCTGCAATGGGGCTGCTAGGACTTTTACTAGGCACGTAGGCTGAATGTAAAATAAAGCCTTGGGAAGTCTCTACTGGCCCACCATTGCGGATAAGTTGTGAAAATCCTTGAGGCTTATATAATACAGGTTCATCAAGCTCAATCTTATCGACAATATCGGCAAAGGTGATTGTCTCAACAGGCTTATTTAAAATCAGTCCCATCACGCTTTCGTCATCATGGTAGCAAATATATATGACTGAACGAGCAAAATAGCTATCATTCATTTGTGGCATGGCGGCAATGATTTTCCCTTGTAAATTTGTCGCTTCTTTTATTGTCATCGGATTTGCCTTGCTCCAAATAATTGGGTATATTGTACTGACTAAAAACATAAATAGTTTACAATGTTTGTAGACATTTGGAAATAAATATATGAAAAAACAAATAAAATTCTTACTATTATCGCTTATTTTGCTTATGACTTCAATGGTTTCAGCGGCCTATGAAATCAAAGGAGCAAGCGTTAATTGGTTGAGTGATTATAAGGGAACTGCTGGTCTGGAATTCAAAATGGAAGAAGGCTGGCATATTTTTTGGGAGCATCCTGGTGCAGTTGGTGTTTCGACTGAGGTAACACTTACGCAAGCTGGAAGCTCAGAAAAATTATCCAATATATGGCCTGCTCCACAAAGCTTTATGGTAGGCCCTTTAGAGGGTTGGGGCTATGAGGATTATGTGATTATCCCGATGGTTTTTCCGAATAATATGGACCCTTACTTACCTTATAAGCTTGATATTACAGGACAAATTTGTAAAGAAGTGTGTATACCTTTTGAGATTAGTGATGATATTATGCCCAATGGGCAAAATTTAGATACAGATGCTCAAAAACTCACACAAGCGGCATCTAATATTCCATTGCCTGCCGCATCCGATATTCAGGCTCATGGGGTTTTTGAAATGGATGTGACAAATGCCGATAAGGCCCTTTTGGAGATTACGGTTAGTAATCCAAATGGCTTTAAAAATCCAAAAATTTTTGAAAGCAGCAGAAGAAATTTAGGCTATACAAGTAAGGATGTTTTTTTACAAGACAATAATAAAACAGCAATATTTATTTTAGAAACCAGTGGCTTAAAGTTTGAGCCTGATGCCTTAACGCAAGGAGAACTTAAACTTACAATTGTTGATGGCAAAAGCTCTTATTATCTTTCAGCAACCGCTAAAAAAGGAATTGTAAAAGCCAAAAAAACACCACCACTTTCGCTTATTATTATTGCCCAAGCCTTACTTGTGGGACTTATTTTTAATATCATGCCATGTGTATTGCCTGTGTTGGGGATTAAGCTAGGAAGCATTGTTGGACTTGCTGGAGCTGAAAAAACAGAAGTCCGTTTAAGATTTATGCTCACCGCTCTTGGTATTCTTATTGCCTTTATAGCACTTGCAGTTATGATTGCTAGTGCTAAATTATTAGGGGTTTATATGGGCTGGGGGACACATTTTCAGCAGCCTTTATTTATCATTGCCATGATATTTATTGTGAGTATATTTGCCGCCTCTCTCTTTGGTTTATGGACGTTAATGCAGCCATCTGTCACAACAAAGACAACAAAAACAAGCCTTTTAAGTGAAGTTGGCTCAGGTATTTTAGCAACGATTTTGGCGACACCCTGTACCGTACCTTTTATGGCTCCTGTAGCAGCTTTTGCCTTTGCTGGAAGCCTGTTGCAGCTATTTATAATATTCCTTTGCATTGGGCTTGGTATGGCTTTACCGTGGCTTTTGGTGGCTCTGTTTCCCCAAGCCGTCTCACTATTGCCAAAGCCTGGTATGTGGATGGTCTATGTTAAACGCTTTTTTGGTATACTTCTACTTGCAACAAATATTTGGCTTTTATGGGTGTTGCATAATCAGATAACCATGTTGGCGTGGCTTGCCGTAATTTTAGCTATATTATTGATATTTACTGTGTTTATTATAACACGTCATTCCTTATCAACACTAAAATGGCTATGGATATTGCTCATAGCGGCAGCAACATTAGCCATGGCTGCTTTTATGCCAATTGCTAAAGATAACAGTAGCTTACAAGAAGGACAAAAGGGCGCTTTAGCGTTTGAAAACTTCTCTTATCAAAGGCTTACAGAAGTTTTACAAAATGGACAACAAGCTTTGGTTATTGGTACAGCTGATTGGTGTATTACTTGTAAGGTGAATGAACGGCGGGTTTTTAGCCATGAAAAAGTGGCAAAAAGGATTAAAGAACATGATATTATCGTGTTACTGGCTGATATGACAAATGATAACCCCGAGGGTAAAAAATGGATGCAAGAGCTTGACCGTTACGGCTTACCACTAACAGTCTTTTACCGCAGTTTAACTGACTTTGATATATTACCAACATTCCTATCGGAAAAAGATATATTTGATCGCTTAAAATAGATATTCGTAATATGGACTTAAAAGATAGATAAATTGGAACAAATTTTACCTTATAAATAGCTCATCCCCTTATAAAAGCAAACCCCCGATAAATCGGGGGTTCTGAGCTACCTAGAGAGAAGAGGGGTATGAGACTATAGGGTATATTCGTAGGTAGCTTTCTCTTGGGCGTATTTTTTCACTTTTTGAAATGCTTGCATCTCAACTTGACGAATACGCTCGCGACTGACACCGTAAGTTTTTGATAAACTATCTAAAGTTGTTGCAGATGTTTTCAAGCGGCGTTGAATAAAAATATCTCTTTCACGTTTATTTAATCTTCTTAAAGCATCTTTAAGTAAGCCAACTCGAGCTAAGAATTCTTGGTGATCAGCATAGTCATCTTCATGATTTTGATTATCATCCACAAGCCAATCTTGCCATGAACTTGTACCATCATGAGAAATCTCGGCATTTAAAGAATAATCAGGGCCAGATAAACGTTCGTTCATGCTGATAACATCTTTTTCGGGTACACCAAGCTCTTCAGCAATAGCAGATACAAAATTACTAGAAAGTTCAGTATCTTCACTAATTTCTAAACGAGATTTTAGTTTACGAAGATTAAAGAATAGCTTCTTTTGAGCCACAGTTGTACCAATTTTTACCAAGGACCAAGAATGAAGAACATATTCTTGAATATTGGCTTTAATCCACCACATAGCATATGTTGCCAAACGATAACCTTTAGAAGGGTCAAAGCGGTTAACAGCTTGCACAAGACCAACATTACCCTCTGAGATAAGTTCCGCAATAGGAAGGCCGTAACCTCTAAAGCCCATAGCAATATTAACCACAAGGCGTAAATGTGTTGATACGAGCTTTTCTGCAGCTTTTTTATCTTGCTTCTCAATAAGATTTTTAGCAAGTTCTTGCTCTTCTTCAAAAGAAAGCATAGGAAAACTTTTGACTTTTTGCAAATAGCTGCTTAAATCGTAAACAGGTTGTGTATATTTTACCATAGACATTTTCGTAATCCCTCAATCTAAAAGTATCTGTCTATATATAAGCAAATTCTATGCCAAAATTATAAAAGGTAACAAATTTTTTAAAAATTAATATCGAGAAAGTTCAAGAGCTTGTTGTAAATCGAGCATATCCGTAGGAAGAGGAGACTTGAAAAACATCTCCTCATTGCTTATAGGATGTATGAAACCCAAAGTTGCAGCATGGAGAGCCTGACGAGGGAAGTTCTTTGCTTTTTGCCAACTTTCCTCCTCAAGACCATGTTTTTGCGGATTACGAAAACCATAGAGTTTATCACCAATAATAGGGTGGCCTTTATCGCACATATGAACCCTAATTTGATGGGTACGTCCTGTTGCAAGGCGGCACTCTACTTTGGCAGCCGCCATATCGCCATAGCTTGTAATTGTTTTATAATAGGTCAGAGCATAGCGACCACGATCATCTTTAAGAACCGTCATTTTTAGCCTATTTTTAGGATGCCTTCCGATATTTCCCTCAACTTGCCCTACACTCGGAACAGCTACTCCCCAAATAAATGCAAAATAGGAGCGAACATTTTCGCGATTTGCAAATTGCGAAGCTAAATGCATATGGGCTTGGTTTGATTTTGCAATAACCATCACACCTGAGGTATCAGCATCAAGCCTATGAACAATACCAGGACGTTCCACACCACCAATCCCCGAAAGACTCCCCTTGCAGTGGTAAAGCAAGGCATTGACTAATGTTCCATCATAATTGCCTGCTCCAGGATGCACCACAAGCCCTGCTTGCTTGTTAATCACAATAATATCCGAATCCTCATAAAGAACATCTAGTGGAATATCTTGAGCCTCAGGAGTAGCCGCCTTAGGCTCGGGAATAGTAAGTAAATATTCTTCACCCTCTTTTGTTTTGGTTTTGGCAATATTAACAATCTTTCCATCACGGCTTAGGCAATCTTCCTCAATAAGTTGAACAATTTTAGAGCGAGAAATATCGCTCACCTCAAGGGATACAGCCTTATCAATGCGAAGCCCTGCTTTAATAGAGTCAATTTTAATGATAAAAGATTGCGACATGTTCCGTAACTTTCTATAATAACCAAAAATATATCTTAACATAAGGGGAAAGCATGAAGCTAGCAATCTTAAAATTAATTGTTTATTTTATGGGAATGTTATTGGTTGGGTTACTTTTATTTTTGGGTTATGCCATTTATAAAAAAGTAAACTATCCCGATTGGAACCCACTAAAACCTCAACCAACACAACAAGTTACACAGGCTCAAAAGCAAAGCCAAGAACAACCCATATGGTCATCGCAATGTTTAGCTGATAAAGAAGTTCAGCTAAATAATAATCGCATTGTTGCTTGGAGTAAAGCATGTGATTTCTTTGATATTTTTGATAGCAACGGACGCTTTATTTACCGTGTAAAATTAGGAGAGCAAGCCAGTGGTCAATAAGAATTTTATGAGTGATAATGTTTGGGGTGTACATCCTAATGTTATGGCGGCTCTTAACGAGGCTCATGCGGGAGCTGATAATGCCTATGGTGATGATACTTATACCCAAAAACTTCGCAATCAGATGAATATATTATTCGAAAAACAAGTTACATGCCTACCTGTGCAATCGGGTACAGGAGCAAATGGATTATCTTTAAGCCTATGTGCGGGAGCAGTAAACAGAATCCTTTGTCATAAGGAGGCTCACCTATGGGAATCCGAATGTGGAGCAATTGAAAATTACACAGGTGGAGCTGCTTTAGAATTTGTGGCAGGAGAATATGGTAAGGTTGAGCCTAAGGCTTTGAAACGCCTGCTTAGTCGAGACAGCCATGGTTTCCATCGACAAGAACCTTCCGTGCTTTCTATTGCTCAAACAACAGAAGTAGGTACTGTCTATACGCCCGATGAAATAAAATCTTTATCGGATATATGTAAGGAATATGGGCTTTATCTGCATATGGATGGAGCAAGGCTCGCTAATGCCGCAGCTCTGTATCCTCAGCTTTGTTTAAGTGAATTAACGTGGAAGTTGGGGGTAGATATACTCTCATTTGGTTTTACCAAAAATGGAGCGATGGGTGCTGAGGCAGTTATTGTTTTTGATGCTGCTCTTACAAAAGAACTCCATTATAGAGCCAAAAGAGCAGGACTTATTGCCTCAAAAATGCGTTTTGTTTCCGTACAAATTTTGGCAATGCTTCAAGATGATTTATGGCGAAGTTTAGGGAAAAAAGCCAACGAACAAGCAAAGATACTTTATCAAGGATTAACAGAGCTTTCATCGGTAAGTGAGGCCATACCCTTTGAAAGTAATCAGTTATTTATCAATATGAAAAAAGAACTTAAAGAAGCATTACAAGCTCAAGGCTTTCTTTTTTACGATTGGCCATCACTGGGAGAAAATGCTTATCGTCTGATTTGCTCATCGGAAATTGATACCGCTTGGGTTGAAGAGTTTGTTAAAGCAGCAAAAGAGCTAAGCTAACCTCCTTGGGCTAGGCTCTTTTTACACCCCGCAGGCCGCACCCTTAGACTTACCAAAGTGGCATTATCATCATTATCCTTGTTGCTTATTTATTGATTTATCTATGTATTTATACCTAATGCAATATCAACATCTTTCATATTTCCCTCACTCTCGACCAAAATAACAAGCGTATCATGCTCCTCTATAATTGTAATCCCCTTGGGACGGATATATTGGCCGTCACGCTTAATCATTGTAATAAAAGCTGTTTTAGGAAAATCAAGGTCAACAATTCGTTGCCCCACCGCAGGACACTGAGGCAAAATCGGTACAAGTTTCATTTTAGACATCGGTAAATCAAGGGCATCACGCTCATCTTCCTGTGGCTCTTTTGTCTCTTCAGGTAAAGCAATATCGAGCCATTTTGCCACTAAAGATAGGGTTGTTCCTTGCAAAAGAACAGAGGTTACTGAGATGAAAAATACGATATTAAACATCATACTAGCCTGACTAATCCCTGCTAAAAGTGGATAGGTCGCAAACACAATCGGTACTGCTCCACGTAAGCCAACCCACGATATATAAATTCGCCTTTTTATAGGCATCCGAAAAAATGATAGGCTTAAAAAAACTGCAAATGGTCGAGCCAAAAAAATAAGAGCCATTGAGATAAGCAGTCCAATAGCGGCAACCTCCATAATTTCGCTAGGAAAAACAAGGAGTCCCAAGGTTAAAAAGAGGATAATCTGCATCAGCCATGCCAAGCCATCAAACATCTTAAGGATTGTCTGTTTATGAATTAAATTCTGGTTTCCAAGATAAACGGCACAAATATAAATAGCTAAAAATCCATTGCCTCCAACAAAATCTGTGGCTGAAAAAGTAAGGAACATCAAAGCGATAACTAAAATCGGATAAAGCCCCTCAAAGTCCAGATTAATTCTATTGATAAAAAATGTACTCATATAACCGAACGCAAAACCTGCAATTGCACCAATAATCATCTGCTGGAGGAATATGGGCACCATGGAGACTAAACCTAAATCTTGATGTATTACAAGGTTTAAGAAGGCAATGGTAAGCACATAAGCCATGGGATCGTTACTCCCACTCTCAAACTCTAAGGTTGAGCGTAGGTTGGATTTTAGGGCCAAATTCTTTGAACGTAGAATAGAGAAAACCGCCGCCGCATCGGTTGATGAGACAATCGAGCCTAAAAGCAGGCTTTCATAAATAGTAAAATTTGTAACTAACCAAATGAATGTACCAAGGAATAAAGCCGTGAGAAGCACCCCGATAGTCGATAAGCTAAGTCCTTCTTTTAAAATAGGTTTTACTCGCTCCCAGTCGGTGTCTAGCCCACCAGAAAACATTATAAAGTTAAAGGATACCACACCGATAAATCGTGCGAGCTTAGGGTCATCAAAATGAATACCACCAATCCCCTCAGAGCCTGCAAGCATACCGATTACCAAAAAGAGCAATAAGGTTGGTACCCCATATTTAAAGGCTCTTTTGGCCAAGATGATACTCACCAAAAGCATCAAGGAGCCAACCAGTAATATATTTTCGATTGTAATATTCATATTGGCCCTAACCCTTTATTCTCAATCATCTTTTTAGGTTATATGATGATGCTATCAAAGTCACTATTTTTCAACAAAAAAACCACCCAATATTGGGTGGCTTTTCAATTTTGTTATTTGCTTTAAGGCTCTTAACGCGAGTAGAATTCCACCACAAGGTTGGGTTCCATCTGTACTGGGTAAGGTACATCGGCTAAGCCTGGAATACTGATATATTTACCGCTACGCTTATCTAAATCCACATCCATATAATCAGGAACATCACGCTCTGGCGATTGTACGGCGGCGATAACCATCGGAATTTGACGAGATTTTTCACGCACTTCAACCACATCACCTGCCTTAACACGGTATGAGGGGATGTTCACTTTTTGACCATTCACAAAAATATGGCCATGGTTGATAAACTGGCGTGATGCAAATACAGTTGGTACGAATTTCATACGGTAAACCACTGCATCTAAACGGGTTTCTAAAATACCAATCAGATTTTCGGATGTATCACCTGGGCGACGAGCGGCCTCGGCATAATAACGACGAAACTGCTTTTCTGTAATGTTGCCGTAATAGCCTTTTAGCTTCTGCTTTGCAGCAAGCTGAATACCATAATCTGAGAGTTTACCACGGCGGTTTTGGCCATGTTGACCTGGCCCGTAAGGGCGTGTATTTACTGGAGATTTTGCACGACCCCAAAGGTTAACACCAAAGCGGCGGTCGATTTTGTATTTGGTTTGAATACGTCTTGTCATAAAATTTTAATCCTTGCACATGTTTAGCTTTTGGAGATTCTCTCCATTGGCCGTCAGTTGTTATTTTTGTTCCAATTATCCGTTATAAAACAGAGGGATATACAATTACTCCATGGAGTTTTGCAATCCACTTTCTCGGACGTAGCGGTGATTATCATTAAAAATGGCCAATATGTCAATATCTTATTACTTTTATGACCATAAAAATCCATTTTTATCCATTTTTGTCCATTTTTATCCGTAAAATATCCTCTTTAAACCAATTTAAGCCAAAAAAATCCTCCCATATACAACCAGCATCCTCATACTTTTAAGGGCAAGAAGTGTCATTTAAGGGATATTTTTTGTATTTTTATGGATAAAAATGGACGAAAACGGGCAAATTTTGGCTAAATATGCCTTAAAATGAACTGTATACTCCCCTCTAATACCTCAGGAGCAATCATGTGTCCCATGCCTGTGACCATATGATTTTCAGCTTCAATAGAAACTCTTTTAAGTTGAGAAACGGCTTGACCAAGAGCATCAGGAGTAATCGCCTCATCAGCCGTTCCATGCCATAATTGCACAGGAGGATGTTGCTTAACTCCCTCATCGGCTATGTAAAGACCCGACCAGCCCACAATTGCTGCAGGAGCTTCACTTAAGCGTAATCCTGTATAAAGAGACATCATACAACCCTGAGAAAATCCTGCAATAACAAGCTTTTGAGCGGGCATATCATATTTTTTAAGCTGCTCTTCAATATAGGATTTTAATATAGGATAAGCCGATTGAGCCCCTTGTAATAAGGCTTCAGGCGTACGTTCTAAAAGGCTAAACCACTGGCGATAACCCTCACCCATATCAATCTCGCATATTTGTGGAGCATCTGGAGCGAGAATAATAATATCTTCCCCCAAACGAGATTTAAAAAAATGTTTTAATCCAAAGAGATCCGCACCATTTGCTCCATAACCATGAAGCAGAATTAACATCATTTTTGCTTGGCCTTCAGGCTTATATTCATGGCTTATCAGTTCAGTCATTTTTTCGATTCCTTGTTGATATATAATATGTTAAGCTAGCTTTTATGCATATTAAAGTCAATACTCGCTTTGCTCCCTCACCCACAGGTCATCTCCATTTAGGCCATGCTTATTCGGCTTTTTTTGCCTATGAGCTTGCAAATGCCACTAGGGGAAATTTTATCTTACGTATAGAAGATATTGATATTACACGGAAAAAAGATAATCTTATTCAGGATATTTATACAGATTTACATTGGCTCGGCTTAAAATGGCAACAGCCTGTAAGGTTACAATCAAAATATTTTGAAGATTACACGCAACAGCTTGATAAACTAAAGAAATTAGGTGTTATCTATCCTTGTTATTGCAGTCGAAAACAGATTGCTCAAAAGCGAGATACCATGTTGCATGCCCCCCATGGCGTTCGTGGAAATATCTATCCACAAACATGTAAAAACCGCAATATTGATGAAATCAAAGACCTTGAAAATCAAGGAATTATTCCTGCTTATCGCCTTGATTTTGAAAAAAGCCTCTCTCTATTATCCGAACCTCTTCCAAATTTTTGGAATGACTTATTGATGGGCAAACAACCCCTTGATTTATCAACAATTGGTGATGTTATTTTGGCTCGTCGTGATATTCAAACAAGCTATCATATGGCAGTAACTTATGATGATAATCTGCAAGATATATCTCTGATTACTCGTGGGGTTGACCTTATGGAACAAACACCATTACATATGCTATTACAAAGACTTATAGGCTATAACACCCCCTATTATGCCCATCATGATTTGCTTTGTGATAAAGCGGGCAATCGTTTGGCTAAAAGCCATGGAGCAATAAGTCTTAAACAGCTCCGCAAGCAAGGCATAAGCCCAGAGCAAATCCGCAAGCAAATGGGCATTGGCAGCCCTGAATGGTATAAGAAGATTGAGCAAATTGTAGGCATGCTTCACCTTCCAACAAGCTTGAGGGAGCGGTATTAAGGAGCGGGAGAATAAAGCTTTTATGGTCAAGCAGAACGCTTGTAGATAATATGACAAACCCCCATTAATATAGAAAAAACCTGCATAGATATACTATGCAGGCCATCAAGTTGTCTCTCTCTTGAAAAGGAGAAGTCAACAAGAGAGGATTTTTAAAAATGTCTCATAATACCAATACTTACATTATTTTTGGAACGTTTTACAGTATAATCTTTAAACACATCATTATTATCAGTTGCCCACTCATAGGCATATTCAGCCCGAAGTGTCCAGCTCTCGTTGAGAATATACTCCGCACCCAATCCTGTTTCTATAGAAGAATATGAGCTATTTTTACCAAAGTCATAATCGATGTAATTTTGTTTTACACCTGCTTTACCATAAAGAAGAACGGCGTTTCCGAACCACCAACCTGCACGGCCATAAATACCTGCAGAAAATGAGCGATTATCGCCATTAAAACCAACAGTATCTGCATGGTCAAAACCAACTTCTAACTCACCTTCAACCCCAATATAACTGCCCTTTGTGCCGTTCCATGCAATACCCGCAACCGCTCCAAAGTTCCATTCATTACCACTTAAATCATATGATGTATTATTATGTTTTGCATCAACATCTTGTGTTGTCCATGCTTGTCCTACCGTAAAGCCAATATAACGATCGCCAGGAAAGGCATGAGCCATTTGTGTGCCTAATAGGCCAACAGCCAAAATAGATGGAAATAAAATTTTCATTACAATATACTCCTTAAAATATAAAGATATTTAAAATATAAAGATATTAAGGATAGTCTAGCAAGCAAATATAAAAGAATGGTTAACTTTTTCAGGTAATTATATCATATACACCAAGATGAAAATCATAAGAATAACCCGCAAAATATCTACCATAATAAAAGGGAGTATTCCTTTATAAATATGGCGAATAGACATATTCGGCCTTATGGATTGCATCACAAATAAGTTCATCCCCACAGGCGGTGTTATTAGCCCTATTTCGATAATAACAACATTAATAATACCCCACCAAATAGGATCATAACCAAGGCTAATAACAAGCGGAAAAGTAAAGGGTATTGTAATAACCATCGCCGCTAAACTATCAAAAACTGCTCCTAATAAAATATAAAGTAAAACAATGATAAATAAAGTAAATATGGGTGTTATCTTAAGGCCAGAAACCCATGAGACTGTTTCTTCGGGCAAACCACTTAAAGTGAGAAAATATTTATAAATGCCAGCTCCAATAAGGATAAAATAAAGAGCGGAAATTTGCCCTGCTGATTGCAGCAATGTATCTTTAAGCTCTTGTAAAGTAAAATAATTTTTACCAAAGTAGCGAAATCCAGCCCAAATAACAGTAAGTACAAGCCCAAATGTTGCGGCCTCTGTAATTGTAAATAAGCTCGCATAAATTCCACCAAAAACCAGCAGTAAAATAAGGAGAGCTGGTATGGCCTTAACAAAGATATACCATTGTTCTTTAGAAGATAATTTTTGTGATTTTGGAGCTTGCTTCGGGTATTTTTTGCCCATATAAATAGCTGTTAAGACATAAAGAATAATAGCGATTACTGCAGGAATAAAGGCGGCTCGGAATAAATCTATAATATTTTGCTCCGTAAGTCCTGCATAGATAATCATCACCATGGATGGAGGAACAAGGCTGCCTAAAGTCCCTCCTCCTGCTAATGCCCCTGCGATAATCATATCGCTATAGCCTCGATTTTTCATCTCTGGATAGGCCACTTGGCTCATGGTTGCTGTTGTGGCAACCGAAGAGCCACAAACGGCTCCAAAGCCTGCACTCGCTATAATAGATGAAACTCCTAACCCATTGGTTCTATGGCCAATAAGAGCCGCAGCAAGGCGAAAAATATCTGCAGATAGGCCTGATATTTGAGCAAATGCTCCCATCAGGATAAAAAGTGGAATGACTAAGAGGTCTAAGGAGGATAATGCCTCAGTGAACTCCAGCGAAGCAATTGCAAAAGCTGCTGATATATCACCAACAATCGAAAAATAGCCCAAAATCCCCACCATAGCCATGGCAATAGCTACAGGCGTTTTGCTAAAAATTAGCAACTGTAAAATAATAAATCCAATAATTCCAATGACTAATGGGCTAATAATTAACTTTTCTCCTTTGCAAAAAAGAGCATAAAAATCTGAATAATAAAGGCAAACCAGAGCATAAAAGAAGTAAAGCCCCATAAAGGCCATATGGGCAAATGAATCCCCCAAGTGGTTACACTATTTTGCATTTGCTCCAAGCTATAAAAGCTCATCTGTAGTGCTAAAATCCCTAAAAAGATAGCCAAAAAAGTACCACCAATAAAATCGACTGTTTTTATGGCTCTTGGGCTTAAAAAACTATCAACAAGTCGCACTATAATTGACGATTTTTTTAAAACCATTATGGGAGCCGTTGCGGCGATGCTAAAAACACTCAACATCAATAAAATATCGTTAAGTCCTTGAGTATAAATATTCAAAAACTTTCGTAACAAAGCATTACAAACCATCATAAAGCTAATAAAGATAAGTGATGCCAAGCCTAAAATTGCAAAAAAATTCGCTGCTTTTTTTATAAATTTAAACATTATTGTTGCGTCTTTTTATAGTTCATAACTGCATCATATAATTTATGATTTTCGGAGGTTTTTATCCGCCATTCATCTTGATAGGCTTGTAGAATGATTTCTGCTTTTTCTAAGTCTCGGGGTGAAAGCATTACAAAATGGTGGCCTCCTTCGGCTTTCATTTTTGCATAAGCCTCCTGCGACTGCTTAAGTGTCTCTTTACCTATAAGCTCCGTAAACCAACCTTGAGAAACCTGCTCCAATGCTTGTTGGGATTTTTTTGAAAGCTGAGAAAACTTCTTTTTTGTCATAGGAAAAACAATTGCATTTCCACCCAAATAAAGATTTACCACATGATATTTGGTTACATCATTCATCTTAAAATTATAAACATTTCCCATATCCATTAAAGCCCCATCAATAACACCGCGATGGAGATTTTCTGCAATTTGAGGTGCTGTAATATTACTGACAGGAATGCCCCCAAGTCGACGAATGATTTCTGATTGTGCTGCACCCACAACACGGAATTTTAGACCTCTAATATCATCAAGCTTTTCTATTTTTTTTGCCGAATGGATAATATAAGGGCCAACCTCCTGATAACCAAGAACTTTAAACTTATCAAGCCCTTTAACGAGTCCTTGATCACCTAAATACTGAGCTATTTTAGCACCTTCTAACTCGTTAGAGAATAGATAGGGAAGCTCTAAAACATCCAGCCCTCGCACTCGTCCTGGTGTATAAGGAGTAACAACTTCTGCAATATCCAGAACAGCTTTTTCGATTAAATCTAGCTGAATTTTACCCCCTGAGCCTAATATCCCCCCAGGATAGTGTTTAACCTTAAGTTGCCCATCAGAAAGCTCTGCAACTTTTTCGATGAAAGTTGGAATAATCACACGATTAGTTACCGTGGTTGCAGGTAAAAAATCTCCAAATTTTAGTGTATTTTCCTTTGCATAAGATATTAATGAAAAAAGTAATAAAAAGCAAAATGTTATACATTTTTTTAGATACACAATATTGTCCTTTATATATAATTACTATATGAAAACTTATATATTTGATGCTCCAATATACTTATATATTTGATGCTCCAATATAATATACTTGCTGTATAAATCAAGTTTCTTTTTATATAGGAATAAACAGTCTTTTTTGCTTACAAACAAGGAAAATCAAGCCATTTATTCTGTCTCAAGATAGAGCTCTACCGCATGTAATCCTTGATTAAAAAATGGGCTTAGAATTTCATTAACCATACGCTGGCGATTAACTTTACTTAAGCCTTCAAATTTTTCACTTATAATATAGACTCTTAAGTGACTAGCCTCTTTAACATGATCGCCATGGCCTAAATGTTCGCCTGAAAAATCCATGAGCTTAATTTCACCATTTTCAAATTTTTCTTGGAGTGCGTTATAGATATCTTTAATCATTTTTTTCCCTTTATGTTAAATTTTAGAGATTAATTATAAGGGTAAAAATAAAAAAATTCTATAACATACATGATGATTTTTAAAATATTTCATGTTAATATCACCATAAAGCTGTTGTAGATAGATTAAAAGTTGAACGAATCTTGGATAAATTTGTTATACGCCTGATTAAAATTATTTTATGGTTTCGATATAGAATCTCTGTTTCTGGCCTAGATGAAATCAAACAAGATTCTCGCCCTATTTTATTTGTTGCCAATCATCCATCCTTAAGTGATCCTCTTATTGTTATTCAGCTTTTATGGCATAAGTTTCATCCTAAAGCTTTGGTGAGAGACTTACAAATCAACCGTCCGATTATTGGGGCTTGCATCCGTAGTTTTGAGCCCATATCCATGCCTGATATGCGTAAAGATGCTAAAAAAAAGGCAAGCTGGGCTCGTCAGTCTATTGAACTTACTAAGGAAGCTCTTGGCGATGGCCATAATATTCTTATTTGGCCTGCAGGTAAGCTTAGCCGCGATGGTTACGACTACTTTATTCAGCGAAGTTCAACCCATCAGGTTTTTAAAAGCCGTAGTGATTGCCGCATTGTTGCTTTACGTTCCACAGGCATATGGGGAAGTCGTTCGAGCTGGTATAATGGTCCAGACACACCTATTTGGAAAATTGGACTTATGGGGCTAATATTTATTCCACTAAACTTATTTTTCTTTATGCCCAAAAGACACATACATTATGAAGTTCAGGAACTTAAAGAGCTAGAAGGATTAGAGCGAACTGCATTTAATACCCGCTTGCAAAATTATTTTAATGCCAAACCTCAGCCTGCACAAATCACACCGCTCATGTGGTGGCATAAGGTAAGGTTCTCCCCTGCAAAAACTCCAAAAACAGCCGAAGAACTCTTACAAAAAGAAGAAAAACAACCGCCTCAAAAACAAAAAGGAATATCTTAAAATATGAGAGAAATTATTCGTCAAATCTTACGTTTTATTGCTTTTTTTATTGTTCCCTTACGCTATCGGGTCAATATAATTGGCAAAGATAAGATTGATGCTCCCAATGAGAATGATACACGACCTATCTTATTTTTATCGACCCATCCTTGCTTTGCTGACCCCGTATTAACGATGCAGTCTTTATGGCCAAAATATCGCCCTAAACCTTTGGCTTCTTCTACCCAGACTGAGCGTATTGGCATTGGTTCACTTTTAAAGTTGTGGGACCCTGTAGAAATTCCTAATATTTGGGTTCAAGGGCGGGACCGTGTTCAACAAACCCGTGATGCGATTGAAAGTATCGGCCAAGCTTTAGCCGATGGAAGCAATGTTTTGCTTTACCCTGCAGGACGTTTTCCTCGTAATGGCTATGAGGATTTAGGTGCTCGTTCTTCTGTTACCAGCATTTTGAGCCACCGCCCCGATGCTCGTATTGTTCTGATACGCCATGTGGGCTTATGGGGAAGCCGTACGGGGCGACAACCATGGAATGATGTTCCTCCGCTGCATATTGTTGCTATGCAAGCTATTGTGGCTCTTATTGCTAATCTTATTGTGTTTATGCCAAAACGCAACGTTAAAATCGTTATGGAAGAAGTTACTGATTTTCCTGTAGATGGTAGCCGTTTAGAAGTGAATAACTATCTGGAGAGTTACTTTAATGCCGAATATCAACCCTTAGTCAAAACCCCCTTATTCTTTTGGCAAAAGGTACAGGTTTTACCAAATATTGAGCCTCCAAAACCTATTGGTTGGGATAAGCTTAAAAAGCCTGAATAAAATAATTTCACTAAAATGGAGGATGTGATGATTAAAGAATTTTTATGGGCTAAACATCAAGATAAAGATATTTTTCAATATCATTTAACCAATGGACAATATAAAGCTGTTATAAGTAATTATGGGGCTTTGCTCACTCATTTATATGCTCCTGATAAAAATGGCAATATGGCCGATATCGTCTTAGGCTTTGATGATTTTGAAGATTATTTAACCTTAAGCCCTTATTTTGGAGCAACTATTGGTCGCTTTGGTAATCGCATAAAGAATGCCAAATTCACCTTAAATGATACAATTTATCAGCTCACCAAAAATGAGGGGGAAAACCAGCTCCATGGAGGATTTTATGGCTTTGACAAACAAATTTGGGATGTTCAGCTTGATAATAAAAATACAAGCATTGAACTCACTTATGTAAGCCCAGATGGCGAAGAAGGCTTTCCTGGTAATCTCACAACCAAGGTTACCTATCAGCTCAAAGAAGATGGAAGCCTTATCTATAAAGTCGAAGCAACAAGCGATAAAGATACCATATGTTCCATTGTTAATCATAGCTACTTTAACCTTGCGGGTTCTGGAGATACTCTTAAGCATCGCCTTTGGGTTGATGCAGACGCTTATACGGAAGTCGATGATACGCTTATTCCTACAGGAAAGCTTCTTTCTACTGGTGGCACAGGCTTAGACTTTAGCTCACCTCGTCTTCTTGGAGAAGCCATGAAACAAATGAATAGCCATGTTTATGACCATAATTTAGCCCTTAACGGCAATATTGGAAGCTTACGTAAAGTGGCAATATTAAGCGATGATGTTTCAAAACGAAGCCTAGAGGTTTCAACCACATTACCAGGGCTTCAAATTTATAATAGTGCTGTTATGCAAGGTGCAAATATTAAGAGTAAAGATGGTACAACCTATCCAAACTTTGCAGGATTTTGCTTAGAGACTCAGTATTTCCCCGATAGCCCTAATATTTCTAGCTTTGCACAACCGATTCTAAAAGCGGGTGAGCTGTGGCAACATTGTACAATATTTAAGCTTGGCTGCTAGAAATATCTACTTTTTTATAAAAAATAAAAAATCATTATTGACAATAAGAGCAGATAACGATAAAAGTATCCTCAATGTTTTTAAGTAGCGGGCGTGGTGGAATTGGTAGACACGCAAGACTTAAAATCTTGTTCCCGATTGGGAGTGCCGGTTCGATTCCGGCCGCCCGCACCACTAGCAAAAAAACTCCCTTATGGGAGTTTTTGTTGTATAAACTGGCTATAAGTAACCATTCTAAATCCGAATAATTGCAGCTGCAGCCGCTGGAATAGCATGGGGTTTCTCTAATGTAATGTAAAGATTTTGCATCTTTGGATAAGCTTCTAATAAAGCTTCCTTAATATGAATGGCCGCTGCTTCTAAAAGTTTAAACTTACCCTTTGTTAAAATATCAATAATAACCTCTTTAGGCCCATCATAATCCAATGTGGAAGCTAAATTATCCTGAGCAACTAAAGCATCTGCCTCATACTCGCATTCTAAGGTAACATAGACAGGCTGGGGTTTTTCATGTTCCCAATCATACCAACCAATATAGCAATCTACTAAAAGACGCTCAATTTTTATATAAAAAAGATAGGAATTCTTGTTATTCATTGCTATATAATCCTATGATGATAATTTATAGGGTTATAATATTATGAACAAAAATGCAATAGAGCAAGCAATAAAACAATTACTTATTGCCATTGGAGAAGATACTGAACGTGAGGGACTTAAAGATACACCTGCACGCGTTGGCCGTATGTATGCAGATATTTTTGCAGGAATATCCCAACAAAGCGAAGATATTCTAAAGGTTCGTTTTAAAAGTGAAAATTATAATAATATCATCTTTGTTGCCGATATTCCCTTTTACTCTATGTGTGAGCATCATTTATTACCTTTTTTTGGTACTGCTGATGTTGCTTATATTGCAGGAGAAAACGGCGTATTAGGGCTTTCTAAATTGGCTCGACTTGTTGATATTTATGCAAAACGCCCCCAAATGCAAGAACGCCTTACTCAACAAATTGCAACAGACCTTATTGAAGTTGCAGGAGCTAAAGGAGCTTTTTGTCGCCTTAAGGCAAGACATTTTTGTATGGAAATGCGTGGTGTCCAAAAAGCAGGAGCAACAACAACAACCCAATGTTTTTTAGGGCAAATGCAAGAAGAATTCCGCAAGGAAGAAATCACAACTCTTTTAGCAAAGTAATATTATGAAAACCTTAAGAATTTTATCCATCATCATTACTATCATTGGCATTTTATCCCTTGGCTTTTTGTATATGCAAATGGATAAGCCTAAGCCTGTACGTCTTAATAAAGGCAAAGAAACTGTAGCCTCTGTTATTGCTAAAATAGATAGCCCTGCTTATAAACGTTGGCAGCCTGAGTTTCAGCGTTTAAATATTAATGTTAATGATATTACTTACCTAAAATTTATCGCTCTTAAGCAAGAAAAAATATTTGAAATTTGGGTAAGAGCCAATAATCAATGGATGAAGCTTCGTCAAATGCCCATCTTAGGAGCATCAGGCGGTATGGGTCATAAGCTCAAACAAGGTGATTGGCAAGTTCCTGAGGGGTTATACAAGTTAGACTATTTTAACCCCAATTCTCAAGCTCATTTAAGCTTGCATATTAATTACCCTAATGCCGATGATAAAGCTTGGGCAGCTTCCGAAGGGCGGCGTAACTTAGGTGGTGACATTATGGTTCATGGTAGTCGTTTTTCTATTGGTTGCCTTGCTATGGGTAATGTGGGGGCTGAAGATATATTTTGGCTTGTTTATAAAGTGGGTTTAAAAAACAACGATATCATCATTAGCCCCTATGATATGCGAAAAAAAATTCTCCCCTTCCCTAAAGGAAGATTAGGCGAACGTTATCAAAAAATCAAAACTGCTTTAGAAAATTTTTAATTTTATCAAAGTGATGTGCTATGATAACCTTATCAATTTAAAATAAGGAATAAAGAAGCATGCCTTTACGCATATTGCCTGACCATCTTGTAAACCAGATTGCTGCTGGTGAGGTTATCGAACGCCCCTCTGCTGCTGTTAAAGAATTGGTTGAAAATGCAATTGATGCCAAAGCAACACAAATAGAAATTCGTATTCGTGATGGTGGACGCAGCCTTATTTCTGTAAGCGATGATGGCAAGGGTATGACCTCCGATGAGCTTTCTTTAGCCATTCAGCGGCATGCAACTTCTAAGTTAGACAATGAAGATTTAC
The DNA here is from genome assembly GCA_047973205.1 of Alphaproteobacteria bacterium. Taxonomy (GTDB): domain Bacteria; phylum Pseudomonadota; class Alphaproteobacteria; order JBKEAR01; family JBKEAR01; genus JBKEAR01. The sequence continues at coordinate 21,686 of JBKEBO010000016.1, forward strand.
TCCATATTCAAACTATGGGTTTTCGAGGTGAGGCCTTACCCTCAATTGCTTCTGTGGCAAGGCTTAAAATTATCTCTCGGACTTCTGATAGCGAAAATGCTTGGGAGATTAATGTCAATGCAGGGCAATCTAGCGGTGTTCAGCCCTCTGCTCGTAGTCAAGGAACCTTAGTAGAAGTGAGCGATTTATTTTATGCTACTCCTGCTCGTTTAAAATTTCTCAAAACAACAAGAGCCGAATCCATGGCTATTAGCGATATTATCCAAAGACTTGCCATGGCAAACCCCTATGTTAGTTTTCGTCTTCATAACGAGGCTAAGCAGCTGCTCTATTATCCTGCTGCAACCGAAAGTGAGTTATCACAGGCGAGACTCACCAGACTAAAATCTGTTTTAGGTAAAGAATTTGCCGAAAATGCAACCCCTGTTGATACAATGCGTGATGATGCTCGTCTTTCAGGATGGGTAAGCCTACCCACATTTAATCGGGCAACTGCCGACAAACAATTTTTATTTATTAATAACCGTAGCGTGAGAGACCGCCTTCTCCATGGGGCTATTCGTGGGGGATATCAGGGCTGGATTGCCGATGGTCGTCATGCTTTATGTGCTCTTTATATCGATATGCCCTATGATGGTGTAGATGTTAATGTGCATCCTGCAAAAACCGAAGTTCGTTTTCGTGATGCCGCTGGTATTCGCTCTTTACTTGTGGGTGGAATTCGTCAGGCGATTACTGGCAGTGGCTTTCAGGCTTCATCAACAACAAGCCACCAAGCTTTAGACTATCTAAAAGTTGGCGGAGCAGAGCAACCCAATAAATCTTATGAACTTTTTCGCAATGAGGCTCATGAGAGCAGCTCCCCTTTTAAAAATCTTCCTCATATGCAAGCAAGCCACCCTAGCTATAGCCAAAATGTTCTTAATCAGGCTTTACACCAAAATGTTCAAGATTATGCCCATTCAGCTCAAGTCATTGCTGAGGAAACTCCAACCAATAGTGAAGCAATGAGCCAATTTCCCCTTGGTTTAGCACGAGCTCAACTTCATGAAAATTATATTGTTGCCCAAACAAACAACTCAATTATTTTGGTAGACCAGCACGCTGCTCACGAGCGAATTACCCATCAAAAAATTGAGGCTGATTTGGCTAAAAATGGTGTGATGAGTCAATCTTTATTACTTCCTGAAGTCATGAATTTATCCCCCCAAGAGGCTCATATTTTATTAGAACGTCAAAGTGAATTAGAAGAATTAGGGCTTATTATTGAAAGCTTTGGTGAAGATGCTATTTTAGTGCGTGCAACCCCTGCTCTTTTAGGTGAATGCGATGTGGAAGGGCTTATAAAAGATTTAGCCTCGGAGCTTTTAACTTATGATGAGGCAACCAGTTTAAAATCTAAACTTTCTCATATTTGTGCAACAATGGCTTGTCATGGCTCTATCCGCTCAGGGCGACGCTTAAATGCTGAGGAGATGAACCATCTGCTTAGGCAAATTGAAACCACCCCTGGAGCAGGACAATGCTCCCATGGCCGCCCTACTTGGGTGGAGCTTAAGCTTCATGATATAGAGAAACTTTTTGGCCGTAGATAATATTCACATCTTCAATGCAATTTGCGTTGCCAAACGTGCATTATTGAACACAAGTTCAATATTCGAATTTAAACTACTTCCACCTGTAAGTTCTGCAACACGTCCAAGCATAAATGGGGTTGCCTCTTTACCCTTAACTCCTTGAGTTTCCATTTCGCTCAAAGCCTGAGTAATGGCCGTATCAATCTTATTTTTATCCATAGCATATTCTTGAGGGATGGGATTAGCTATCACCACACCACCATCTAGGCCCATAGCCCATTTGGCTTTTAAAGCTTCGGCAATTTCTGCTGGTGTATCAAGGCGATAATCAAGCTCAAAACCACTTTCTCTTGTATAAAAAGCAGGTAAATTTTTGGTTTTATAACCAATAATCGGTACGCCTTGGGTTTCGAGATACTCTTTAGTTAGCCCCAAATCTAAAATAGACTTTGCCCCTGCACAGATAACTGCCACATTGGTATGGGCAAGCTCTTGTAAATCGGCTGAAATATCAAATGTTTCTTGAGCCCCACGATGAACACCACCAATACCACCTGTAGCAAAAATTTTAATGCCCGCCATAGCCGCTAAAATCATTGTTGCCGCCACAGTGGTTGCCCCATCTTTTTTACCTGCAACCATAAAAGGAATATCACGGCGTGAAACTTTAGTAACTTTTTCGCCCTCTTTACCAATATATTCAATCTCTTCTTTAGAAAGCCCTACTTTAAGTCGCCCTTGAATAAGAGCTATTGTTGCAGGAATTGCACCACCATCACGAATAACTTGTTCCACCTTAAGGGCTGTCTCAACATTTTGCGGATAAGGCATACCATGAGAAATTATTGTGGATTCTAAAGCAACTACGGCTTTATTTGTCGCTAGAGCCTGCTGAACTTCTGGATGGATATCAATATATTTATTAAGTGTCATAGGGACTCCATTTTTTCTACAATCATTTTTTCTGTTATATTGGGATTTATTGTGGTTGAAGATGAAGCTGTAATATAAGCTGCCATCATCGCAAATTGTCCGATTCTTTCCCAAGACCAGCCTTTTATATAACCGTGAGCAATGGCTGCCATTGTGGCATCACCCGCACCTGTTACATTTTTAACATCTTGTTTTATTATAGGAAAACACTTCAGATAATCTTTATGGCTCATATAAGCCCCTTTTTCACCACGGCTTAAGAAAATATACTCAACGCCTTGATTATGGAGCTTTTTAAGAGCTAAATTTTGACTCTCTTCATCTTCAACGATCTGTCCTGCTAAAATTGCCAACTCATGATGGTTCGGCTTTATTAACTTTATTTGATTAAGATAGGGCAATAAACGCTTTGCTTTTATGACTGAGACAGGGTCAACAAAAACACAATCATGATTTAAACTAAAGATATAGGCTAGGGCCTGCTCAGATAAATTTGCATCAATCATTACAATATGAGCCTGTTGTATTAATGCTTTATGATGCTTAAGATAAGATGGGCTAAGCTCATCAACTATAGTCATATCGTTAATGGCAACCTTCATCTCGCCACTTGGTTGATGAACCGAGAGATAAGTAGACGTTTGCCGATTTTGTAAGCTTAAACAATATTTAGTTTCTACCCCTGCTTCTTTGGTTTGTTTAATAAGGGTTTTTCCCCAAATGTCATCACCCACTACTGAAAGCAAAAAGACTTTTGAGCCAAATCGTGCTAAATTTTCTGCAATATTACGAACAACACCACCTGCACTAAAGCCTAGCTTGCCAATATTAGAATCCTCTAAAATAAGAGGCTCATGACTTTGGGCATATAAATCCATATTGGCTCCACCAATGGCGACGATATAGTTATCTTTTATGCTCACTGGGTTATTTAATCCTTTGGAATATTGAGGTTAAGAGTTTGGAAAGTTTTAGGAAAAGCTGTTTCAATCCATGCAATTGCCTCACCTGTAGCTACTGAAACTTCACAACGGTGGCTATCTGAAGAATTATCTTCCGTATCAGCCTTGCCCTCATCACGGCAATCTTCGAGCTGATTAACTAAGATATTAGGCTTGAGTAAGAAACCTTTTTTATCATAGAGACGATAAGGGAGTCGCAACGGTATATTGCTATCATCGCCATAATATTTTGGGTTGGTATTTAGCCCCAAAGCTAAAGGATTAAACGTCACCTTACGGCGGCCATCAGAAAATACAAGAGCACCATTATTTTCATCATAGACATTAATTGCCATCTCTAAAGGATATTGTAATTTTACAGGCTTATCTGTCGGTATATTCTCAGGCAAAATAAGCTCGCCATCCCATGCAAGGTCATGGTCTTCACCTTCTATATCTGCGTAAATAGAATTGAGTGATGGGGGAAGCTCTATCTTATAGCTATTCTTATCTTTATGCAATTTTACTTTCTTTGTGATATCCTCTAAATTATAATAGCTGGGATGATAAAATGGGTTTTCTCCCATATAAATATACGAAGGTTTCCCTTTGATTTCCACCCATGGAATAGAAGCACTTGCCTCTGTCTTTCCATTATAACTTTTTATATAAATATCACTAATATTTCCACTAGCAATAACTGCATAATATTTACCATCTTGCCAAATATTATCTTCATCTTCCACAATAATATCTCGCAAATATTGCCTTGATTTTAAAGGTATGGAGTTTCCCGCTTTATTTAAACGCTTTTTAATGGCAAGCGGTGTAATTTCAATATCAAGTGTATTTAATTTACGCCCCTGCTTATCTAAGAGAATAAGCTCGTGATTAGTATAGCCAATATCTTCTGTAAGTTCTCTCCATTCAACTTCAGCATAATTATTTTGTAGCTTTCGTAAAATTGCGATATTATTGGTATTATCGGTTGTTTGTTGAGGTTTATTGATATTCTTTTTATTTAAGATAGTTATAGAACAATTTTTGGGATAAGAAACTTCTAAATTACGATAAATATTTTTTGCTACATTCTTTTTATGACGCTTTTTAGGCTGCTTTTTGGGTATATGCCCACGGGGCATAATTTCTACTTTAGTAAGCTCTATACCTTGTGTTCCATCTTGCCGAATCCCATTAACAAAAGTTAGTTTATTATATTCTGGTTTTTCAGAACCATCTTGCCAACTGAGTGTTGTATCATTTCCCCATGGGGATTCAAAAGGTTGAGTTGGGTCCTTGGCTATCTGAAATAAAGCCGCACGCATATCATTTTCAATGGACTTTTCATCAGGACACAAAAAATAGTCTTCCATGCTATAATTATGCTCACCTGAAAATTCCTTACCCTCCATACGAGCTTCACTCAATTGCTTCACATAGCGATCAATTAACTGATCGGCTTTAGCTATTTCTTCTGGCTCAGTTTTTGTTGGTACTTCTGCCCAAAGATTCACATTGAATAACATCAAAAATAATATAAATTTTCTCATTTTTACATCTTTTTACCTTATTAAACAATCATCTTTCACCTGCATTATAATAGCCTTAGATGCTCCAGCTTTCAACTCTCTTGTGATAAAAAATGGTGTAGGTGCTTCAAAAATAAGCTTTTCTGGGATTTTTGCTATCACCCAAACATTATCTGCAAGCCATTTTCCCTCATAAAGACTTTCCATACTTGCCCTTGTGAGTTCTAATGCTTGCGGAAAAGGTGCATCCATGAGTACTAATTCTACTGCATTTTCATATATAGATGGAGCTTTTTTTAATTTTGTTGCATCACTATGGATAACTTCCGATTGGCTCTTTGCCGATAAATGCTCGATATTCGCTTTTATGAGCCGTATAGAAGTCATAGAATTTTCAACAAAAATACATTTTTCGGCCCCACGAGATAAAGCCTCGAGTCCCATCGCTCCTGTACCTGCAAAAATATCCATAATTAAAAGATCTTCAATACCTAAATCACTATGAATAAGAACATTAAATAGATTTTCTCTTAAGCGATCTGAAGTTGGCCTGATTGAATTATCGTCAGGTGTTTTTAGCTTCCTGCCCTTATATTTCCCACTAATTATCCGCATTTTTATTCCATGCTCCTAATTGTTCTTTCATCATTTTGCCGCTTATTTCTTCTATATGTCCTGCTTGGAGTTTTGCCAAGCGAAAAGCTCCAAAAGACAGACGAATAAGTCGGCTCACTTCACAACCATAATGGGCGAATATTTTGCGTATCTCTCTGTTTTTACCTTCTTTTAAAGTAACCTCAGCCCAAAAGTTTCTCCCTTGCTCCGATGATATTTTAACATCTACTGAGCCATATTGAATACCATCAATCTTTATACCTTTTTTAAGCTCTGCAATATTTTTTTCTGTCAATCTTCCAAAGGCTCTCACTTTATATTTTCTGGTCCAGCCTGTTGAGGGAAGTTCTAAATGCCGTGCAAGCTCACCATCATTGGTAAGTAGCAATAGCCCTTCCGAATTTAAATCTAATCTTCCAACAGAAATAACCCGTCCTAATTCTTTAGGAAGCTCATCAAAAACTGTTTTACGACCCTTTTCATCCCTATGGGAAACAACCAACCCACGTGGTTTATAATAACGATAAAGCTTGGTTTCTTTTTTTGCTCCTAAAACTTGGTTATCAAAGCTAATCTCATCAGCCTCACTTACCTTAAAGGCTGCTGTATTTAATATTTTACCATTAACTTTTATTCGTCCTTCTTCAATGAGCTTTTCTGCTCCTCGTCTGGAGGCAACCCCTAACCTTGCCAAATATTTGGCAATACGCTCACCCTGCTGTTTTTCTTCTGTCATAAAAAATCCTTGTAATTTATAGCAATAACATTCACTGTAATTATTATGTTTACACAATATATGAAAATCGCATTAAACCAAGCAAAAAAAGCATCCTTACTTGGAGAAGTTCCTGTAGGAGCTGTTATAGTGGATAAAAATGGCGAAATTATCGCTCAATCCCATAATCGATGCGAGCAAGATTTTGATATATCGGCTCATGCTGAAATTTTAGCCATAAAAGAAGCGGCTCAAAAGCGACAAACAACTCGCCTTATTGATTGCGACTTATGGGTCACCCTAGAGCCTTGTGCTATGTGTGCTACGGCCATATCTTTTGCTCGGATTAAACGCCTTTATTTTGGAGCATATGATACAAAAAGTGGCGGGATTTTTTCAGGCCCTAAAATTTATACCCATCAAACAATCCACCACAAACCTGAGGTCTATGGTGGAATTATGGAAGATAATTGCAAAGAACTTATGCAAGACTTCTTTAAGCTTAAGCGGTAATTTGCTTAATATCATCCTTGGTAATTTTAGGAAAATCAGGGTCTATATCAAAGACTAAACCTTCGCCTGACTTATCAACTTTAATGGTTACGATACCACCTTTTTTAAGTTCACCAAACAAAATCTCCGAAGCCAATGGCTTTTTGATTTTTTCTTGAATAAGCCGCATCATTGGTCTTGCACCATAATTTTCATCAAAGCCATGTTCTGCAAGCCATAACCGTGCTTTGCTTTGAAGTTTGATACGAATATTTTTTTCTTCCAACTGCAACTCTAGCTCTGCAATAAATTTATCGACAATACGAACAATGGAGTCTTTTTCTAAATGCTCAAAAGTGATAATGGCATCGGTACGATTTCTAAATTCAGGAGAGAATATCTTTTTAATAGCTTCATCTCCTGTGCCTGAGCGTCCTCTTTTACCAAAGCCAAAACCTTGTTCTGTCGCATAAGCAGCCCCTGCATTAGAAGTCATGATTAAGATAACATTTCTAAAGTCAATTGTCCGCCCTGTGCTATCGGTTAACTTGCCGTAATCCATAATAGAAAGCAACAAATTATAAACATCAGGATGAGCTTTTTCCATCTCATCAAGCAAAAGAACCGCATGGGGATTTTTGCGTATGGCTTCTGTGAGTTGGCCTGCATCATCATGACCAACATAACCAGGAGGAGCCCCTATAAGTCTTGCGACCGAATGGGATTCTTGATACTCACTCATATCAAAGCGAATGAGCTTTAAGCCCAGCGATAAGGCCAACTGTTTCGCAATTTCTGTTTTACCCACACCTGTTGGGCCTGAGAAAAGGTAATTGCCCACTGTTTTATCTGCTGCTCTTAAGCCTGCTCTTGAAACATGGATTGCCGACGTTAAAGCCTCAATAGCTTTATCTTGCCCATAAACCATTCGCTTGAGGTTATCATTAAGCATTTTCAGCACCTTAGAATCGTCCTTACTTAGGCTACGGCTTGGTACTTCTGAGATTAAGGCAACAACATCTTCAATCTCTTTACGATCAATTGCCGTGCGTTTTTTCACTTGCCCTGCACGTCTACGAGCTCCTGCTTCATCCATCACGTCAATGGCTTTATCGGGTAAAAAGCGTTCATGGATATAACGACTTGACAATTCAACAGCCGAAACCACAGCTTCATCAGAATAACGCACATTATGCCAATCTTCGTAAGCTTCTTTAAGGCCTCGTAAAATCTCAACAGCTTCTTCCTTTGAAGGCTCATCAACGGCAATATGTTGAAAACGCCGTACCAAGGCTTGGTCTTTTTCAAAGTTTGTCCGAAACTCTTTCCATGTAGTTGCCCCTACGACTTGAATATCGCCTTTACTCAATAAAGGCTTTAGCATATTAGCGGCATCCATAGCACCCTGCCCTGTAGCTCCTGCTCCAATAAGTGTATGAATTTCATCAATAAACAAGATAATATTTTCAGCCTTTTCTAGCTCTTTTAAAAGCTTTTTGATACGTTCTTCAAAATCACCTCTAAATTTTGTTCCTGCAAGTAGGCTTGGTAAATCTAAGCTCCAAATCGTTGCATCCTTAATAATATCAGGTACTTTTTTCTGTTGAATGGCGAGGGCTAAACCTTCCACAATTGCGGTTTTACCAACACCTGGCTCACCCACTAATAAAGGATTACGTCTTGTACGGCGACATAATATTTGTATGCTCCGCTCAATTTCTTTGCTACGACCAATAAGAGGGTCTATCTTGCCTGCCGCCGCTTTATCATTAAGGTTAACGCACCAATTTTCTAAAGGAGAATCCTCTGCTGCAATCTCTTCTTCAATATCATTTTCTAATGAGGCTTCCTCAGTATTTGCCTCGTTATGCTCTTGAACTCCATGGGATAAGTAGCGTAGGATTTTAAAACGTTCAACCTCATATTTATTTAAAAGCCATACAGCCCAAGCTTCTTCTTCCGCATACATAGCCGATAGAATATGCCCTCCGTGGATTTCATCTAAGCCTGCAGATTGTCCGTGGATAACCGCTCGTTGAATAACACGTTGTACGGCGGAGCTTGGCTGAGGCGTTCCATCCCAAAAACCTCTATTCACCTCCTCAAGCTCATTTTTTAGATAATGCTCTAGCTCAATCGTCATTTGTTTTACATTTGCTCCTGCCGCTCTCATGGCTGCTAAAGCATCACTATCTTGACATAAAGCCAGCAACAAATGCTCCAATGTGATTACCTCATGGCGATAATCTTCGGCATATCCCACCATACAGCTTAAGCTTGTTTGTAAATTATCCGATAACAATGTAACTTCCTTTCCTACTTTCAAGGCTCTATGACTGCTTGTAAAGGATACTCTTTTTGAGCAGCTAAATACAATACCTTATCCACCTTGGTTTCTGCAACCTCCCAACTATAAGCTCCAACAATGGCTCTACCCTTGTGATGAACCTCTAGCATAATGGCAATGGCATTTTCTTGCGTATGATGAAAAATAGACGTTAGAACATTCACAACAAATTCCATCGGTGTGAAATCATCGTTCAAAAAAACAACTTTCCACTTTTTAGGCTTTTCGTCTTGTCTTTCTCTTTCTACAATAGTATCAGGGCTTTTTTGTGTTCTTGCCGTCATACAAATTTCCTTTTCATACCTTTAATATAGATAAGTAGCTATAAGCAAAAGTGCAAAGTTTTTATGATAAGTTTTTAGATTTTTTTACCTTTTTTTATCTATTTCATGCCATAAACAAATTATAACAAAGAATTCGTTATAAAAAAAATTATTTTTTTTAAGCTTGAAAAGAGTTTTTAAATATGTTGAATTATGGCATGAATAAAAAATTATTATCTATTATAAGTTGCTTAATCTTATTCGTTACAGCACAAAATACATTGGCGAATGAACGCCCTGATGCAACAATTGTTGTTGATGCTTTTTCGGGAAAAGTTCTTTCAGCCGTTGCTGCTGATTCCCCACGTTTTCCTGCATCACTCACCAAGATGATGACTCTTTATCTTCTTTTTGATGAGCTTAAAGCAGGACGCTATACAATGAATAGCCGTCTTAAGGTATCATCCCATGCCTCTAAAGCAGAACCCTCTCGATTAGGCTTAAAGCCTGGTCAAACCATTACGGTCAAAGAGGCTATTTATGCTCTTATTACCAAGTCGGCTAATGATGTTGCTATTGTTGTTGGTGAAAATATTGCAGGCTCTGAGGCTAAATTCGCCGCTCGTATGACCAAAAAGGCTCGAGCTATTGGCATGAGTCGCACGACATTTAAAAATGCCTCTGGCCTTCCAGATCCATCACAAAAAACAACAGCTCGTGATATGGCAACCTTAGGGCGTATGTTGATTATTAATCATGGTAACTATTACCATATGTTTGGAGCAAAATCTTATAATATCAAAGGTGTATCCTATAAAAATCATAATGGACTTTTAGGAAAATATGCAGGTATTGACGGTATTAAAACAGGTTATATTCGTGCTGCTGGCTTTAACTTAGTGGCTTCGGCACAACGTGGTGATATGCGTCTTGTTGGGGTTGTTATTGGTGGTGAAACCTCAGCTTCACGAAACTCTATGATGACCAAACTTTTAGATAGAGGCTTTATCCAACTTGCTTCTAAACGAAAAAATTGGGTGAACCCAAAAGCTAAACCACAAAATATGCTCCGTGTTGCAAACTCAAGCCCAACACAAGAGACTCCAACACAACAAGTTGCTACTAACGATACACAGACAACCACAGAGCCTGATACTTCTGTTATCAACGACCTTTTAGCAGGCAACAGCACCGCAAGCAGTAAGGCCTTAACTATCGTCCCTCCTCCTGCCCGCCCTTTTGATACAGCTCAAGCCTCACAAAGCACAGCACAATCTCAGCCTAATGCAAAAACCAACCCTTCTGGCCAATATGCTATTATTTTAGCCTCACAATCAACCTATGAGCAGGCCGAAGAAAAGGCTCACATTGTTTATGATAGCATCAAAAATATTATCCCCGAAGGTCATGCAAAAATATATCCATTAGCGACTAGTGATAATCAATTTACTTATGAGCCAATGATACAAGGGCTTAATAGTACTGATGCTCTAACAGCTTGTCAGCTTGTAAAAAATATGGGTGAGAGCTGCAATATTTCCTCAGCAAATCAAAACCTTGCAACCCAAAATCAGTCTTCATAAGTTTTTTGTGATTATATTCTGTAGCCTATAAATGGGGCTTTGCTCTGTCATACTAAAAGCATGTTATCAACATGGCATTTCCCTATGCTTTATTCTGAAATATCTTAGAATAACAACCCAATCTTATTTTTGCGGCCACACCCCGCACCCGTTAGTCGCTTATGCTCCTTCAACCCTTTTTGCGGCCACACCCCGCACCCGTTAGTCGCTTATGCTCCTTCAACCCTTTTTGCGGCCACACCCCGCACCCGTTAGTCGCTTATGCTCCTTCAACCCTTAAGCGGGAGAGTCAATACTATAAAATAAGTCTTGTTGCTTTTTGATACAAAGTTTATTATTATTCTAAAAGATTTAGATAACAATATAGAATTATAATATATTCGTACAGGAGGAATACCTAAATGGTTACCAATAAAGAATTGAAATCAAACCTTAATGTCAATGGTAAAGACTATACAATCTTTTCTCTAAAAGATGCCCAAAATAAGCTTGGTATAAACTTAAATAAGCTTCCTTTTAGCCTAAAGATTCTAGCTGAAAATTTACTGCGTAACTTAGACGAACGCACTGTAACTGCTGAGGATATTAAAGCTTTAGAAGAATGGATTAAGAACGGCCATGTAAACCGTGAGATTGCTTACCGCCCTGCTCGTGTACTCATGCAAGATTTTACAGGTGTTCCAGCCGTAGTCGACCTAGCAGCTATGCGGCAAGCTATTTTTGATAAAGGGGGCGATGCAGATAAAATCAATCCTCTTTCTCCAGTAGATTTGGTTATTGACCATTCTATCATGATTGACTTTTTTGGTGATGGAAGCTCTTTGGATAAAAACGAAAAACTTGAGTTTGAGCGTAACTTCGAACGCTATGCTTTTTTACGTTGGGGGCAAAAAGCCTTTAATAACTTTAGAGTCGTGCCTCCTGGAACAGGGATTTGTCACCAAGTTAATCTTGAATATTTAGCCAAAACCGTTTGGACAAAAGAAGAAGATGGTCAAACCTTTGCTTATCCTGATACATTAGTGGGTACAGATAGCCATACCACAATGATTAACGGCCTTGGTGTTCTTGGTTGGGGTGTTGGTGGTATTGAGGCCGAGGCCGCTATGCTTGGCCAGCCTATATCTATGCTTATTCCTGATGTGATTGGCTTTGAACTTACAGGTAAACTTTCGGAAGGTGCTACGGCAACCGATTTAGTCTTGCGTGTAGTCGAAATGCTTCGTCAAAAGGGCGTTGTGGGTAAGTTCGTTGAATTTTATGGCGAAGGTTTAAGAGAGCTTCCACTAACAGACCGTGCAACCATTGCTAATATGGCTCCTGAATATGGGGCGACATGTGGTATCTTCCCTATTGATAATGAAACACTCAACTACTTACGTTTTTCGGGGCGTGATGCTGATACTGTTGCTCTTGTTGAAGCCTATGCTAAAGAGCAAGGTATGTGGCGTGAAGATATGGAAACTCCTGTTTTCTCCGATACGCTTTCTTTAGATTTATCAACTGTAAAACCAGCTATTGCAGGGCCTAAACGTCCACAAGACCGTATTGATTTAGACCAAGCCAAAACATCATTTTTTGGTACTTTAAAGCAAGATGGCGGCCGTGATGCTCTAAAAGCTGTTGCTGTAAAAAATGCTGATTATGAACTCAATGATGGTAGCGTAATGATTGCCGCAATTACAAGCTGTACCAATACGTCTAACCCATCAGTACTGATTGCCGCAGGGCTTGTTGCTAAAAAAGCTCACGCTCTTGGCTTAACCTCAAAACCTTGGGTAAAAACAAGCCTAGCCCCTGGCTCTTTAGTGGTTCGGGATTATTTAGCCGCTGCAGGATTACAAGAACATCTTGATGCTCTTGGTTTTAATATTGCGGGCTTTGGTTGTACCACATGTATTGGTAACTCTGGACCTTTAGCCGATGAGTTGGTTGAGGCCATTAATGAGGGTGAGCTTTTTGTTTCGGCCGTTCTTTCGGGTAATAGAAACTTTGAGGGTCGTGTAAGTCCTCATACAAAAGCCAATTACTTAGCCTCTCCTCCTTTAGTTGTTGCCTATGCGATTGCAGGCTCAACGGCTGTAGATATCACCACTGAAAGTCTTGGTAATGATAAAGATGGCAATCCTGTTTATCTTAAAGATATTTGGCCAACAAGTGATGAAATTAAAGCTATTTTATCCGAGGTTCTCAAACCAGAAATGTTTGCTAAAAGCTATGGAAGCGTATTTGAAGGTACAGCTGCATGGCAGAATATTGCGGCTCCTCAGGGCCAAGTTTTCGAATGGGATAACAGCTCAACCTATATTCGTTTACCTTCCTTTTTTGAGGGTGAGCAAGGTGGCGAAGCCAAAAATATCACGGCAGCTCGTCCATTAGCTCTTTTAGGCGATAGTATCACAACCGACCATATCTCTCCTGCTGGTGCGATTAAAGCCGATAGTCCTGCAGGTCGTTACCTCCAAGAAAATGGCGTAAGCCCTAAAGATTTTAACTCTTACGGTTCTCGCCGTGGTAACCATGAGGTCATGATGCGGGGTACATTTGCCAATATTCGTATCCGTAACGAAATGGCTCCTGGTACTGAGGGCGGTGTTACCAAGCATCAACCAACAGGCGAAGTTATGTCTATTTACGATGCCGCAATGCTCTATAAGGCTGAGGCTACACCACTTATTGTTATTGGCGGTAAGGAATATGGTACAGGCTCTTCTCGCGACTGGGCCGCTAAAGGGACTAATCTTTTAGGTGTAAGTGCTGTGATTGTGGAAAGCTTTGAGCGTATCCACCGTAGTAACCTTGTGGGTATGGGTATTCTTCCTTTACAATTTAAGGAAGGAACTGATCGTAAAACATTAAAGCTTGATGGCACAGAAACATTTGATATCAAAGGTTTAGAAAATGGTCTTAAGCCTGCTATGGATGTAAGCTTAACTATTCACCGTACCGATGGCTCATCAGAGGAAGTCTCTCTTCTTTGCCGTATCGATACACTCGATGAGATTGACTATTACCTAGCTGGTGGTATCTTGCAGCATGTTCTTGGTAACTTAGCTGGATAATATTTTTAAGGCTTTAAACTAAGAATAAAAGAGCTCCAATTTTGGGGCTCTTTTTTATGCTCGCCCCTAGACTATTCTGATTAATATTTTATGCAAAATAAGTACTCCATATATATTTTTTAATACCCAATTTTTACAAATTTTACCCATTTTAACCCATTTTTGACCATATTAGTCCATATTTATCCAATTTAAAGCATATTTTGCCAACTCATTTCATCAAGTTTCTTGCTTTCAACACCCTCACCATTTGCCATTATTTGGATTTTTATGGCCAATAAATGGATAAATATGGACTAATATGGACTAATATGGACAAAAATGGGCAAAGCCCCATTAATATTACAGATATCTATCACCTCAATAAGCTATTGGGGTTTTTGGGGTTTATGCGATGATAAATCATTTTTCCTGATAATGCTCCTTTAAATGCGGCATAAATCATTTGGTCTTTTTCACTATAGCGAGAACGCACATAATTTCCTTTGATATTTAATCGAGCCAAACTTCTATATTTTCTATAAAAATCATCAACTTCTTTCGCTGTTAAAGGCCATAAATCAAAGTTTCTTGTGGCAAAGCTCGGATAGACTTTAATTAATTTTTCTGAGATTACTTTAAGTGGTGCTATCAGTAAACTCTTAGGGTCAAATTTATCTACTCTTTTAATAGCAACACTATCCTTATTTTGCTTATTTATCAAAGTAATCTCAAGGTAATCTCCTAGATCTTTAATATCTCTAATCATAATATATTTATCTTGAGACGTATATTCATAAAACCCTTGAACATCATCTGATGTTAAAGGATTTTCGGCAAAATCTCGCCCCGAAAATATCGCTAAATCTCCTTTATATTCACTCAGCTCTTCATTCAAAACAACTGTATTTATAAGGGTTTGAGGCTCTTTAGGGTCAATTTGATGATGGAAAATTTCACCATCGCTTAACCGCTGTAAACTTAGCTTAAACATACCATCCTTGGGATAAATGGATTGCAGCCCTAATTCACCAATATTATCTTGTTGTTCTGTAAGCCAAATTTCATAAAAGTTTTCAATATCACCCATTGTGAGAGGTTTCTGATTAAAATCTCGTCCCTCTTCAAAGTAACTCTTAATATCAACTTCGGCATAAGCTATTGAAAAACTTAATAAATATATGATAATTGCATATAAGATATTTTTTGACATTTGAAGCATTACTCTCTTTTTAAGAGTGTATAATAATCAATCTTGCCTTAAAGATAAAGAGAATATTATTTGCGTAATGCTTTGATAATATTGATATACTCATGATGTTCTGGAGTAATAATATTATGGCGAATAAAAAAGTCAATAATCACCATAGCTGAATTGGCTTTAAAATCTTTAGTATTTTGAACAATATCAGCAACATCCCTATAATGCATTAAGGTAAAGCTCTCCACTTCACCATCATTAGGAATAGGGGTAAAATCCTCAGGTAATTCAAGGTCGTAGATGAACATCTCATCACGGTGCAAACCATCCCAATTAACATTATAGGTAATGGCTGAAACGGCTTGAGCTTGAATGGCAAGCTCATAGGGAATATTGGCTTCTTCCTTAGCTTCTTTAATAATATTTTCAAAGGGTGATAAATCCGCAGGTTGGCCACCACCAACAATTTGATCCAGCTTAGATGGCCATGAGGGCTTGTTTTTAGAACGTTTTGCCACCCAAATATAAAGACCCTCAGGTTTTTTAACATAGCCATTAATAAATACGCCCCAAGCCTTAAGGCCAAAATGGGCAACTGCTCCACGTTCTAGGTGAAACTCAGCATCTTCATAAAAATCAACACTTGCCCGAAAATTTTCATTTCGCCATTTGGGAAAAAGTTGATGTTTTTTTTGAATATCTTGGAGAGTATGTTGAATAGCCTTTGTTCGTTTATCAAAGCTATCAAGCCTATGATGCAATGCTATATGATAGGGTTGAGAACCAACAAAAACATCGCCATAATCACTTAAGAGCCTGTCTATAAAGCTTTTTTCGGGGCGAGCCAAAAGCCGCTTCTTATGGTCATAAAAGTAACCATAATCATCATCATTATAACGATTACATTCTACGATACGCTCCAAGTAACTCAATTTAGTCTTTTCCTGCTTTGACATAGGCTTGTTTGCAGTGATCTAAGCAATATGGTTTGCTTGGGATTGATGGTTTTCCACAAAAGTGGAAATCATCATCATTAGGATCTCCTGAGGGCCAACAACACATGCCATGCTCTAAATTTTCTAGACGGATAAGGTCTAATTTAGGTTTGGGCTTTTTGGCAATTTTTTTGATGGGCGACTGCCTTTTAGGTAGGCCTAAACGGTGAGCCTTACCCACAACCGCATTTTTGGTAATGCCCAGCATACGGCCAATCTCCGCCGTTGATAACTCTTGCGACCATAATTTTGTGAGTTCTGCAATACGCTCTTCTGTCCATTCTAAGGCCATAACCCCTATACTCCTTTATTTAAATCTTCGCCCTTAATAATACGGGCAATTAAATTTTTACTATTTTCAAGGCCATAAAGAGCAAAAAAGCTCCCCATTCTTGGCCCTTGTGATTGCCCAAGTAAAATCTCGTAAAGAGCTTTGAACCAATCACGTAAATTCTCATATTCAAATTCTTTGCCTGTGGCATAAACCATATTTTGCAGCTCACTCCCTTGAGTTTGCTCATCAGCCGTATTGAGCTTTTCTAATAATGAAATCAAGGCCTTTTTTTCAGCATCTGTTGGCATACGGTAAGTAATCGTTGGCTTAATACGGTCTTTATAATAAAGCACTGCATGCTGACAAAGCCTATCGAGTAATGGGTTATTTTGTGCATTTAAGCTACTATCATAAGTTTTGATAAAGCCCCATAAAATATCTTTATCTTGAGCATGAACAACCGAAGCCAAATTCAACAACATACTAAAAGAAACAGGCAATGATATCTGCGGCACATCGCCATTATAAGTATGCCATACAGGATTGTTCATCTGCTTTGTTAAATCACTTTGCTGATGATAAGCCTCCACTTGGCTAACCCATTCATCCACATGTTTAGGAATAACATCAAAATATAATCGTTTGGCGGTTGTTGGCTTTAAAAACATATAATAGGCAAGGCTTTCTTCTGGCCCATAACGCAACCATTCATCCATGGTTAACCCATTGCCTTTAGACTTCGAAATCTTAGAGCCTTCCTCATCTAAAAATAGCTCATATGCTAAATTTTGCGGTGGCTCACCACCTAATACTCGGCAAATTTTTGCTCCTAAAGTATAGCTATCGATAAGGTCTTTGCCATGCATTTCATAATCCACATCAAGAGCAGCCCAACGCATTGCCCAATCAACTTTCCACTGGAGCTTCACATTGCCATCAAAAATTGATACGGTTTTTGATTGCCCATCGGCATCCGTAAAAGTAATTGTTCCAGCTTTTGCATCAACCTCTTGCATTGGTACTTGGAGAACCTCGCCCGTTGTTGGCGATATAGGTAAAAATGGACTATAAGTTGCCTGACGTTCTTCACCTAAGGACGGTAGCATAATCTTCATTATTTTATCATAATTTTCAGCCACTTTTGTTAGAGTCTCATTAAAGCGACCAGACTTATATTGTTCGGTTGCCGAATAAAGCTCATACTCAAAGCCAAATTGATCTAAAAATTCTTTAAGCATATTATTATTATGCTCACCAAAACTATTAAATTTACCATAAGGATCAGGGACTTTTGTTAAGGGAAGATTTAAATTTTGTTGTAAAAGCTCCTGATTTGGCACATTGGATGGAACTTTTCTTAACCCATCCATATCGTCCGAAAAGCAAATCAGCTTGGTAGGAATTTTATTTTCTGTAAGGATTTTAAAGGCATGAATAACCATAGATGTACGGGCATTTTCACCAAATGTTCCGATATGGGGCAAGCCTGATGGTCCGTAACCCGATTGAAATAACACATATCCCTTAGCTGGTGTTTGTCCCTTAATACGCTTAATAATCTTTTTGGCTTCTGCAAAAGGCCAAGCGTTACTTTTAAGGGCGGCACCAACAATATCTGTCATTTCAATTATCCTTTCTTTTTTACTGTATATAAGAAAAATAAAATGAACTTTATTAGATGAAGAGTCAAGTATTTTACGAATCGATATTTCTTTAATGGAAAAATCAAGCATCCTAGCCAACGACTCGGATGTTTTTTATGGAACAAAAAAAACTCCTTGAAGTCTTTGATAATATCGCTTACATATATACATATAAATATTTGTTTATATGTCTTGAGGAAAAGATTCCAATGCCCCATACCCATTATCATTCCCATGCTCGTATTTCTACAGCTTCCCATGAGAATGAGCGTAAAGTATTTTTATCATTTCTTCTGATTACCTCTTTTATGATTATTGAGGTTATTGGTGGCATGCTCTCAGGCTCACTTGCCCTTATTGCCGATGCAGGCCATATGCTTACCGATGCAACTGCTTTGGCATTATCATTTATAGCTTTTCGTTTAGGCCGTCGCCCTGCAGATTCTAACCATACATTTGGCCATACACGTTTTGAGGTTTTGGCAAGCTTTATGAATGCCCTTGCCATGTGTGCTATTGCTTTATGGATTATCTATGAGGCTTGGATTCGCTTTAATCAGCCCTCACCCATTTTAGCAGGCCCTATGATGATTGTTGCCATTATGGGATTGATTGTTAACATTATTGTTTTTCGGATATTAAGCCGTGGCAGCCATGAACATATAAGCATCAAGGCCGCCTCAGTGAATGTTTTAGGCGACTTATTAGGTTCTGTAGCCGCCATTTTAGCCGCAACTATTATTTACTTTACAGGCTGGCTACTGATTGACCCCATATTATCGGTACTTGTATCCTTGCTGATTATCCGCTGTGCTTGGGGTATTCTAACACAATCAGCCCATATCTTGCTTGAGGGAGCTCCCGAAAATGCTGAGCCTCATCAAATAAGAACTTATTTACTAAAAGCCATACCAGAGCTCTCCAATGTGGACCATATCCATGTTTGGACCATCACTTCAGGTCACGTTATTGCAACCCTACATATTCATCTTAAAGATGATAACAATGCAAAAGATGTTGTTAAAAAAGTCAAACAAGAGCTTCACTCTCATTTCAATATCGAAAACACAACCGTTGCCGTTGACTGGAACGAGGAGCAGCCATCATATAATCCAAGCTCTTACGCTCATAGCCATTAAGGAAAGATTATTGATGAAAACAACAAACTCTCCGCCATTCCACGATATTACAATTTTAGCTGAAACATTCCATCTTTTGGGTGATCCAACTCGACTGCGTATTTTGTTTTTTTGCTTATCTGAGCCTCAATCTGTAGGAGACATTGCCGAAAATTTAGAGCTTTCTCAGGCTTTAGTCAGCCACCATTTGCGTCTTTTACGTGGAGCAAGGCTTGTAACAGGCACGCGAAAATCTAAGCAGATTTTTTACCAAGTTACCGATGAGCATGTTCATCAAATTCTCACCGATATGGCTATTCATATTACCGAAGAACAAGAGGAAGATTAGGCTTATAATGTCCCATTCTCACCCCCATAATCATACCCACACACATAACCATGATATCTCACAACATAATGAACGTAAGATGTTATTTTCGCTTATCCTTATTGCCTCTTTTATGTTTGTGGAAATTACTGGTGGTATTTTATCAAGCTCACTAGCTTTAATTGCCGATGCGGGCCATATGCTTACCGATGCTGCAGCTTTGGCACTTTCTTACACCGCTTTTCGTTTAAGCCGAAGACAGCCCAATTCTCAACATACATTTGGCTATACACGTTTTGAAGTCGTTGCAGGCTTTATCAACGCATTAGCTATGTTTGCTATTGTGGCATGGATATTATTTGAGGCTATTGAACGCTTTTTTAGCCCGCAACAAGTTTTAGCTACCCCGATGATGATTGTCGCTATTTTTGGACTTATCGTAAATATTGTTGTCTTTTGGATATTAAGCCAAGGCGATAAAGACCATGTGAATATTAAAGGAGCTGCTATCCATGTAATGGGAGACCTTTTAGGCTCTGTTGGGGCCATTTTAGCAGGAATTATCATCTACTTTACAGGCTGGATGCCCATTGACCCTATTTTATCAGTACTTGTATCTCTGCTTATCTTACGCAGTGCTTGGAATTTGCTCAAAGAAACAACCTATATTCTGCTTGAGGCTTCCCCAAAATATGCTCAACCCGAACAAGTAAAAGAGCATTTAATGCAGACTATAACTGAGCTTGCTAATGTTCACCATATTCATATTTGGACTCTTACATCAGGACGTATTTTAGCAACCTTACATATTCAGCTTAATGACAACACAAAGGCAAAATCTGTTGTAAAGAAGGTGGAAGAAGAACTTCATCATATTTTTAACATTGAACATTGCACCATTGCCATTGACTGGGATAACCACCCCCACTTATGTAGTATGCACCAAGCTAAAAAACCCCATATTCATTGATGAAAAAATATTCTAAAGCTCTATTTTATGCATCTTTCTTCAATATCATTAACAATATTGCTATCTTCTACTCCTAGCCTAAAAAGGATTATATATTCCTTCCTAACTAACTGACCTTTCATCCATAAACAGACTATTTCCGCCAGATATTTTTACCACTTACAGGTAAGCCAAGCTCGTCCCACAGGTTATCGATACGCTCAATGACCTCATCATCCATACGAATTTTTATGCCCCATTCACGGCTTGTTTCTGCTCCAACTTTAGCCGTTGCATCAATACCCATTTTAGAGCCTAAACCCGAAACAGGTGAAGCAAAATCTAGATAGTCAATAGGTGTATTTTCTATCATTACTGTATCTCGTGCAGGATCAACATTGGTTGAGATTGCCCATATCACATCATCCCAGATACGAATATTGTAATCATCATCTACCACAACCACAAATTTCGTATACATGAATTGCCGCAAAAACGACCACACTCCCATCATCACCCGCTTGGCATGGCCTGCATAGGCTTTTTTGATACTAACGACCGCCATACGATAAGAACATGCCTCAGGTGGTAGATAAAAATCTTCAATTTCAGGGAATTGTTGAATAAGCATCGGTATTAAAACCTCATTTAAGGCTTCCCCTAAAATTGCAGGCTCATCGGGCGGGCGACCTGTAAATGTGGAAAGATAAATCGGCTCTTTACGCATGGTTATGGCTGAGGCTTCAAAAATAGGAAACTCATCCACCTGATTATAAAAGCCCGTATGGTCGCCATAAGGCCCTTCTGGAGCTGTTTCATCGGCTAAAATATGCCCTTCGAGTACAATTTCAGCTTCTGCTGGAACTTTAAGTGGAACTGTTTTACATTGCACAAGCTCCACACGCTCCCCACGTAGCAACCCTGCAAAGCGATATTCCGAAAGAGTATCAGGTACAGGAGTTACCGCCGCCACAATCGTAGCAGGGTCAGCCCCTAAAACAATAGCTATGGGCATGGGTTTATCTGGATTTTGTAACTTCCATCTTGCAAATTGCTGAGCCCCTCCCCTTGCCTTAAGCCACCGCATAATGGTACGATTTTTGCCCAAAAGCTGCATGCGATAAATTCCTAAGTTAAAATCATCTTGGGGCGATTTCTTTCCTTTTTGGTAAGCAGATGGCCCTTGAGTAACCACAATAGGCCAAGTAATCAGTGGTGCAGGCTCATTTGGCCAACATCCTTGAATAGGAAGCTTTGTTAAGTCAATATCATCACCTGTTAGCACAACTTCTTGGCAAGCTCCTGATTTTTTAACTCGTGGTCTTGAAGCTAAAGCTTGCTTTAATATGGGAAGCTTCTTCATGGCCTCCCGAAAGCTTGTTGGCGGTTCAGGCTGGCGAAAAAATGCCAATAGCTCACCAACTTCTCTCAGCTCATTTTTGTTTCTTCCCATGGCCTTAGCCACTCTTTGGGTTGTTCCAAAAAGATTAACAAGCACAGGCATTGAGCCATCACTTCCATCGGGATTTTTAGGGTTCTCAAAAATAAGAGCAGGCCCTTTTTCGGCTAAAAGACGGGTTTGAATTTCTGTCATTTCCAAATGCGTACTTACTGCTACTTTGGTTCTGAGCAATTCGCCTTCTTTTTCTAACTGTTCAATAAAATCTCTGAGTGATTTATAAGCCATTGATTAACCTAACAATATACCTAAAAGTAAAATCCAACCCGCATAACGTGACTGTTTAAATGAACGTAAACATTGGGAAGCATCATTAATATCTAGCCTTATCAGCTGAAGCCCATGAAAGCCCACCATGACCAAAAGTGCCATATAATAAAATATATTCATATGAGCCAAAATACCTGCAATCATAAATGATATTCCCATACATAAGCTAATAAATAAGGCCGCAGCTTGGGTTTTATCTCCCAATGTTAAAGCTGTTGATTTTAAGCCAAGTTTTGCATCATCTTCCTTATCTTGATGGGCATAAATCGTATCGTAAATGAGTGTCCAAAAAACGCCCCCAATCCACAACCAAAATGCAGGCCATGCTAAATCGTTGCGAATAGCGGCCCACCCCAGTAAAGCTCCCCAATTAAAAGTAAAACCTAAAACAAGCTGCGGCCAATTGGTAAATCTTTTGGCTAAAGGGTATAAGGATACAGGAATAAGCGAAAGCAGTGCTAATATTTTTGCCACAGGTGATAAAATGAGAAATATCAAAAAGCTTAAAAACAACAATATAAACAAGAAGATAAAAGCTTGCCTCATATTGAGTTCACCCGAAGCTAGGGGGCGATGTTTGGTTCGCTCAACGGCTGCATCAAATTTTTTATCCCACATATCATTGATAACACATCCTGCTGCACGCATCAAAAAAGCCCCGATAATAAAGAGGATGTAAATCATGATTGTATAGCCCCATCCTCTTGTTGTAATGGGACGAGCCATAGCAATGGACCATAGACATGGAAGCAGCAAAAGCCATGTTCCAATAGGTCTATCTAGTCGTGATAGTAAGCCATATGGTTTTGCCCATTGAGGAAGCTTTCCGATAATACCATGGCGATTAATATCCGTATGGGGTTGAGACATTAGGTATAAAATCTTTCTTTTGTTCTTATTATTTTTCAGTTACATTAGTCTAGCTGATTTTATAATAAGAAAATAGGGAAAAAATGAAAATACGTGCAAGAATTTTTGTTGATGAGCCTCTTTTTAAAGATGCCCATATTGAAGCCCCTGCTCATATAGCCCATTATCTAAATGGCGTTATGCGGTTAAAAAATGGTGAGTATATCACTCTATTTAACGGTAAAGATGGCTTATGGTTAGCTGAGTTTTCTTCAACTTCTCGCCGTAGTTGCAGCCTATATATCTTAGAGCAAATTCAAACACAACCCGCTGATACTCCATCAATAACCCTCAATTTCGCCCTTTTAAAAAAGACACCAACAGATTTTCTTATTCAAAAAGCTACAGAACTTGGTGCTACTCATTTTCAGCCCATTATTACTGAGCGAACTCAAAGCGATAAAATTAAAATTGAGCGAATAAAAGACCAGATTATCGAAGCCTCCGAACAATGTGAGCGTTTGGATATTGCAACCATTGCTGAGCCTATACTTCTTAATAGTCTCCTTGGTAGTCTAAATAAGCAAACCCCACTTATTTACGGTAACGAGACAGGGCAAGGTGTTCCTATTTCTCAGCTTTTAACAACAGATAAGTCCTTTAAGGATATTTACTTTTTAATAGGCCCTGAGGGAGGATTTTCACCTCAAGAGCTTGAAATTTTAAAAGCACATAACTATACTACTTCAGTAGGATTAGGTCCACGCATCTTACGAGCCGAAACCGCTGCTATTACCATGCTCACGGCTTTTCAGCTTTACCAAGGTGACTGGAGTCAAATGCCTAAATGGTCACTTACATCTTAAAAACCAAAATATTAACAAGGAGATATTCATGTTCACCAAAATGCAACTCGTCGAAAGTTTAGCCAAAGGGTGTAAACCCAAGGAAAAATGGCGTATTGGCTGTGAGCATGAAAAATTTGTTTATCATAAGGATGATTTCTCTCCACTGCTTTACAAAGATAAAGATGGTCGTGCAGGTATTTATGATATTTTACAAAAGTTTAGCGAAGCTGGCTGGCAGCCTATCGAGGAAGACGGCAATCTTATTGCCCTTAAAGATGATAGCGGAGCTTCTGTAACTTTAGAGCCTGCAGGACAGTTTGAACTTTCTGGAGCTCCTTTAGAAAATGTTCACCAAGTTTGCCGTGAAACAAGCCTTCATCTTAAGCTTGCTCGTAGTATTGGCAACGAGCTAGGTATTGCCTTTTTAGGCCTTGGTTATCAACCGATTATCAGCCGTCAAAATCTTCCATGGATGCCTAAATCTCGCTATAATATCATGAAGAATTATATGCCTAAAGTCGGCCGCCTTGGCCTTGATATGATGCAAGCAACATGTACGGTGCAAGTTAATCTTGACTTTGATAGCGAAGCCACCATGATTAAGATGTTTCGCACATCGCTTGCTTTACAACCAATTGCCACCGCTCTTTGGGCAAATTCGCCTTTTAAAGATGGTAAACCCTCAGGCTATTTAAGTTATAGAGCCCGTATTTGGCAAGATACTGATAACGACCGCTGCGGACTTTTACCCTTTGTTTTTGAAGATGATTTTAGCTTTGAGCGTTATGTGGACTATCTTTTAGATGTTCCTATGTATTTTATCTATCGCGAGGGTCAATATATTGATGCTACAGGCTATAGTTTCAAACAATTTTTAGAGGGTAATCATCCAAATTTAAAAGCCTATGAGCCAAGCCTTAAAGATTTTGAAGACCATGCGACAACTGTTTTTCCTGAGGTTCGTCTAAAAACATTTTTAGAGATGCGAGGAGCTGACGGCTCATCTTGGCATCGCATATGTGCTTTGCCTGCTTTTTGGGTGGGGCTGCTTTATGATGAGCAATCCTTAAATACGGCCTATGATATGATAAGCGATTGGACCCTTAATGAGCTTTCTTATCTTCGAGAAACCACACCCAAGCTCGCCCTGAATACACCTTTTAGAGGACAAACTTTACAAAAATATGCCCTTGATATTCTTAAGCTTTCCCATAATGGTTTGGCTCGCCGTGGTATTTTAAATAAAAGTGGCTCTGATGAGACTGTTCATCTTGCCCCTCTTATGCTCACTGCTGAGAGTGGCATTACCCCTGCTGAAGCTAAGCTTTATGCCTATGAAAATTTTTGGAACCACGACCTAACTCGTATTTATCGTGAGCTGGCCTATTAACATTTTTGCATAATATAAAAAAGCCTCCCATAATGGGAGGCTCTTTACTTTTTAAGTCTATGCTCTAAACTCTATCAAGAGCTTGAACAATCTCTTCAGTCATAGCCTTAGCATCACCAAAGAGCATGGTTGTGTTATCACGGAAGAAAAGTTCATTTTCGATACCCGCATAACCAGCCCCCATGGAACGTTTGTTAAAGAACACCATTTTTGCTTTTTCAACATCCAATATTGGCATACCGTAAATATTTGATGTTGGGTCTGTTTTAGCCGCAGGATTGGTTACATCATTCGCACCAATCACATAAACCACATCAGCCGTTGCAAATTCATGGTTGATTTCTTCTAGCTCAAAAACTTCGTCATAAGGAACATTCGCTTCCGCTAAAAGTACATTCATATGACCAGGCATACGCCCTGCTACAGGATGGATAGCATAGGCAACATCCACACCTTTTTCTTTAAGTTTATCAGCCATTTCACGTAAAGCATGCTGAGCCTGAGCTACCGCCATACCATAACCTGGTACAATAATAACTTTTTCGGCATTTGCCATAAAGAAAGCCGCATCATCAGCTGCACCTGATTTTACAGGCTTATCCGAATGGCTTGCTGCAGCAGCTCCGCCTGCGGCAACCTCGGTACCAAAGCCTCCAAGAAGTACGTTAAAGATACTACGGTTCATTCCTTTACACATAATATACGATAGAATAGCACCTGAGGCCCCCACTAAAGCTCCTACAATCACCAAAGCAGGATTGTGTAGGGTAAAGCCGATACCAGCAGCTGCCCACCCCGAATAAGAGTTTAGCATAGATACAACCACAGGCATATCTGCACCACCAATGGGAATAATAAGCAAAAAGCCAATGGCAAAGCTAAGTAATGTGAGTAACCAAAAGACAAAAGCACTATTGGTTGTTACCAACATAACAATCAGCAGAACAATCACACCACCAATAACAGCATTAAGAAGATGCTGATTTTTAAAGGTAATCGGGTTACCACTCATTAATCCTTGCAATTTAGCAAAAGCAATCACAGAGCCTGAAAATGTAATCGCACCAATAGAGACACCTAAGCTCATCTCAACAAGGCTAATGGCCTTAATATCACCAAATGTACCAATATGAAAAGCATCGGGGTTGTAAAATGTAGCCACCGCCACACAAACGGCAGCTAAGCCCACAAGTGAGTGAAAAGCCGCCACAAGCTGCGGAAGTTGCGTCATATCAATCTTACGGGCAATAAACAAGCCCGCACTTCCCCCAACAATGATACCTGCTATAATCAAGACAATCCAACCAAGGGATAACCCACCAAAAAGTAATGTTGTCAACACTGCAACAAGCATACCAATCATACCAAATTGGTTACCTTTACGAGATGTTGCAGGCGAGCTTAGCCCTTTGAGAGCCATAATAAAGAAGACAGCCGCAACGAGATATAATAAACCTTGTAAATTTTCCATTTATATTCTCCCTAACCCTTCTTCTTAAACATGGCAAGCATACGTTCTGTAACGGCAAAACCACCAAAAATATTTACCGAAGCCAATACCACACCAATAAAGGCTGCAAATTTAGAGATAAATCCGCCAGATGCGACACCTAAGGCAATCATTGCCCCAACGATAATCACCGATGATATGGCATTCGTCACACTCATTAGAGGTGAGTGTAACGCAGGTGTTACGCTCCAAACTACATAAAAGCCAACAAAACAGGCCATAACAAAAATCATAAATAATGGCAAGAAACCCATTTGATTACTTGCGGCGGCGGCGTGGGAAGCTGCCGTAGTTACGCTATCGGAAACATTGCCACCTAAGGCATTAATCTGATCGCTCAACTGGTCTCTTAAACGAGAAAGTTCAGTAATAGTTGTTTGAACATCAGCCATTTGCATCCTCCTTCTTATCTTCTTTAGTCGACTTTGATTTTACAGTAATCGTTGGTTTTTCTTCCTTAACAGCAGCTTCTTCTGCAGGCTCTTCTTGCTGAGCAGGCTCTGCAAGCGAATGCCATGGAAGTTCACGAGCTATTTGACCATCTTTGGTTACACAAGTTCCTGTAACTGTTTCATCTTCAAAGTCAAACTCTAGTTTACCTTCATGAATATGAGGGGTCACAAAATTTAAAATATTTTTAGCAAATAAAGCCGAGGCATCATTTGGAAGACGGCCTGCTACATTCAAGTGGCCAACAATTTTAACACCATGCTTTTCAACAACTTTTCCTGCTTCTGCCCCTTCAACATTACCCCCTGCTTCAACGGCTAAATCAACCAAAACCGCACCAGGTTTCATCTGTTGTAAGGCCTCATCTTTCACCAAAATTGGGGCTTTTTTCCCAGGGATTAAAGCCGTAGTAATGACCATATCTTGCTTAGCAATATGGCTTTGGAGAACTTCTTGCTCTTTTTTCTTATATTCTTCAGACATTTCTTTAGCATAACCGCCTGAAGTTTCGGCATCTTTCATGGCTTCTTCATCCACCACAACAAATTTGCCCCCTAAGGATTCCACTTGCTCTTTCGTTGCAGGGCGTACGTCATAAGCCGTAACCACCGCCCCCAAACGTTTTGCCGTTGCGATAGCCTGCAAGCCTGCGACCCCTGCTCCCATAATAAATACTTTTGCAGGAGGAATTGTTCCTGCGGCTGTCATCATCATCGGAAAGGCCGAGCCAAATTCTGCTGCACCGTCAAGCACCGCTTTATAGCCTGCAAGGTTCGACTGCGAAGATAAAATATCCATACTCTGAGCCCGTGTAATACGTGGCATTAATTCCATAGCAAAGGCCGTTATCTTTTTATCTTTCAAACGATTAACCGCATCACTATCGGTCAGTGCATTCAATGAGGCAATAACAATAGCCCCTTCTTTAATCTTTTGAACTTCACTTTGTTGAGGAGCTTTTATTTTTAAGATAATATCAGCGTTATCATAGACTTCATCAGCATTAGCAGCAATGGTTGCTCCTGCAGCTGTTAAGTCTTCATCACGCATGCCCGAAAGCCACCCTGCACCAGCTTCGACAACAACATCAAGCCCAAAAGAGCTATATTTTTTTATCGCATCTGGTGAGATAGCCACACGAGTCTCATTATCTGAAATCTCACGAGGTATCGCTATTTTCATCAGTTTCTATCCTTTTTCCATGACTTTCTTCAATAAGTAGAAAGATTACTCTTTCTCTTAGAAAATTCCTATATACAATAATCTAATTTTTATGATAAGAAAAGAGCTAGCTCACATTTTTTTATTGTTATTTTTTATAGAAACAATTTATTTATGAGATGAGTATCTAAAATCAACGAGTAATAAGGCTTTGAAAAATTGGCACAAGCAGTAATCAGCTTAAATGATATTATGATTGATTTAGGAGATAAAAAGCTATTTTCTAACTTGAGTATCACCCTAAATCAAGGGGAAAAATTAACCCTCTTAGGACGCAATGGAAGCGGAAAATCAACCCTACTTAAGATCATGGCTGGTCTTGTTGAGGTCGATGGTGGCGAAGTTTCTAAAAGTATTGATGCCGTTTTTAGCTATCTTCCACAAAATCCTGAAATAACCGATAAGAATCAAAGCATTTTAGATTATTGTATCCATGGCAATGCGGAGGCTTGGCGATGCCAAACCCTATTGCAAGAGCTTAATTTAGATGAAAACACACCCGTTGGAAATCTTTCTGGAGGAGAGTTTCGTAAGGCCGCTATGATACGCTGCTTAGCCAAAGACAGTGATGTACTGCTCCTTGATGAGCCAACAAACCACTTAGATATCAGCACTATAGAATGGCTTGAGAGCAAGCTCAAAAGCTTTAAAGGAACAGTGATTGTTATTTCTCACGACCGCCGCTTTGCCGAAAATATCACCTCAGCTTGCCTATGGTTAGAGCGTGGCCAACTTCACCGTGTAGCCGCTCCTTTGGCCGAATTTAACGATTGGCAAAATGCCTTTTTTGAAAAAGAAGATACGGAGCGAGCCAAGCTTGATAAATATATTGCCGAAGAAACACGTTGGTCTCACCAAGGCATTACCGCACGCAGAAAGCGTAATCAGGGGCGGTTGCGGCGGTTATATACTCTAAGGGACGAACGCCGCAAAATGATTGAGCGTACAGGCCAAGCCAAGCTTAAAATTAATGAGGCTCAAAAATCGGGCAAAGAGGTCATAAAGGCCGAAAATATAAGCTATATTTGGGATGATAACTTTGTGGCTGTTAAGGATTTTTCTATCCGCATTACCCGCAAGGAACGTATTGGCATTGTTGGCCCTAATGGCGTTGGGAAAACCACCTTTTTACGACTACTTACAGGCGAGCTTACCCCCACATCAGGAAGCATCAAATATGGCACACAAATTGAGCCTTTATGGATTGACCAAAGCCGCAGCCAACTCCCTTTAGATAAAAGCATTTGGGAGGTTTTGGCCCCCACATCGGACCATATTGTTATTGGTGGGCAAAGCCGTCACGTGGCTTCTTATGCGGAAGATTTTTTGTTTAGTTCTGCTCAGCTTCGCTCCCCTATACGCTCACTTTCTGGAGGTGAAAAAAATCGCCTTAGCCTTGCTCTATCTCTTATAAAGCCAAGCAATTTCATTATCTTAGATGAACCTACTAATGATCTTGATATGGAAACATTAGAGCTTTTACAAGAGATACTCTCGGAGTTTGAAGGCACACTTCTTATTGTTTCTCATGATAGAGATTTTCTTGATGGGCTTGTGGATAGCTGCTTATTTTTTGAGGGTGAAGGCCGCATAACCCAATATGCAGGTGGCTGGAGTGATGCCATAGCTCAAGGGGCTTCATTAAGTCCTAAAAATCAAGTAAAAAGCAAAGAAAAATCTTCAAAAACATCAATAAAAACAGAGGCTAAGCAACCCTCAACTAAGCTTTCTTATAAGCATAAATATGCCTTAGAAAACCTCCCTCAAGAGATTGAAGCTTTGAGCCTTGAGATAACAAAGACGGAAGAAACATTGTCCGACAGTGACTTGTTCATGAAAAAACCCGAAGAATTCCAACAGCTTACAGAAAATCTTCACAAGCTACAAAGTGAACTCACCCAAAAAGAAGATGAACTTTTAGAGGCCGAAATTCTCCTAGAGGAAATCAATGAGCAATCTTAAAAAGAAATATATATAGGAAAATATTCCACCCATATTTATCCATTTTTATCCGTATTTATCCACTTTAAGTCCATTTCTATCCAAATTTAACCATTTTTTGGCAAGAATTGATAAATCAATTTGATTAAAAAATAAATTTTGATTAATTAAATTTTGCAAATTTTTGGCTATTTGTGGTTATAAATAGCCTCAAGCTGGATAAATATGGACAAATTCGGACAAAATATGTTCATTTATGGCTAATCAGATACCCTAAGAGAGAAGGATAAATTATTCCCTTCTCGCTCAAATGAAATATGCCGTCCATGGGATGGATGCTGAACAAAAATATCGCCATCTAATCTCTTGAAATCATCATAACCCAAAGATGTTAAAAAGTCTTTGGTTTTCTCAGCTTTTTCCTTATACCAATCACGCCCTTTCCAAAGCTCAAACATAATCGGTGGATAGTTATTTTTCTTTAATGTCTCTACCGCCCCTTTAAAGAATTCAAGCTCAAGCCCTTCAACATCTACCTTAATAAAGGCAACATTTTCAAAGAGTTCAAAGCTATCTAAAGTTTGCATCGATACTTTAAAAGGTGTGCTATCTTGAAGTTCAACATTATAAAGAACACCTGCTTCTTCATAGGCTTTCTTAAGATTTTCTCTAACGGACGGATCAACCGAAAAAGCTCCGATATGGCCACTTTTTGCAAAATCCATCTCTGGGATTTCTATGATTGAATTCTCCTCACCTAAAGCAATATTATGGGTATAGACATTATCAAGTTGGTTAATGAATATATTTGCACAAAGCTGTTGAAAAACAATACGTTGAGGCTCAAAACTGAAAATTTTTCCTTTTCTACCCATCAAATGTTGAGCTATAGGAATGGTAAAACTGCCTAAATTTGCCCCTGCATCAATAACAATAGCTGCCTCTGTTTTATGGAGAAATGCTTGACAAATTTGATGTTCCACATTCCCCCAACGTCCCCTTTGCTTAATCGTATTTGAGAGTAAGTCCGAGCCATTTATTAATAGCCAAGTTGTTTCTTTTTCACGAATAATATCAACACGGGGTAACACCTTATTTCTCCTATCATTATTAATTATGCGTACAACTATACTACATGTTTAACAACTATTTTCAACAAAAATTATGACTTAGGCTAAAGCTTCCAACTCATCAATAAATTCTGCTATCATATTCAAGCCCTTATCCCAAAAGTCCGCTTTTGTAGCATCAAGGCCAAACGGGGCTAAAAGCTCCTTATGATGCTTTGTTCCACCCGCTTTTAGCATCTTGATATATTTTTCTTCAAAACCTTTGGGATTTTCTGTATAAGCTGAATAAAGTGAGTTGACTAAACAATCACCAAATGCATAGGCATAAACATAAAATGGTGCATGGAAAAAGTGGCTCACATAGCCCCACCAAGTCTCATAATCGTCATCAAATTCAATAGCTTCTCCAAGAGATTCCCTTTGAACTTCCATCCATATTTTACGAATATCTTCAGCTGATAACTCCCCTGCTTTACGCTTTTGGTGGACTTGCGTTTCAAAATGATGAAAAGCAATTTGCCTAACCACCGTATTGAGCATATCCTCCACCTTAGAAGCAAGAAGTAACTCTTTGGTTTTATTATCTTTTACCTCGCTTAAAAGCTGCCTAAAAGTGAGCATTTCACCAAAGACTGAGGCCGTTTCGGCCAAAGTTAAGGGCGTATCGGCCATCAATGCTCCTTGCTCTGCTGCAAGTAATTGATGCACCCCATGGCCTAACTCATGGGCTAAGGTCATCAAATCACGGTCTTTTCCGAACCAATTCACCAGCACATAAGGGTGGTGACTTGGTGCTGACGAATGGGCAAAAGCTCCCGAATATTTTCCTGCTTTCGCCTCCGCATCAATCCAGCCATTATCGAAAAATTTCTTAGCAAGTTCAGCAACTTTTGGTGAAAAGCCGCCATAGGCTTTAAGAATAAAATCCTTCGCCTCATCAAAGCTCCAATCGGCTTCTTTTTGATTAGGATATGGAGCATTTCTATCCCAATATTTGAGCTTATCCACACCAAATTTTTTGGCCTTATAAGCATAGTAACGATGAGATAAGTGTTTGTAATTCCTCTTAACTGCAGCCGCAAGAGCTTCCACAACCTCATCTTCAATATCATTTTCTAAATTCATAGATGATATAGGAGCCTTAAATCCTCGCCAATTATCTTCCATGGCTTTATCGGCAATGATGGTATTATATACACGTAAAACTAAGTCTTCATTTTCCTGCAATCCTTGAGATAATGCCTTGGCTGCCTTTTGTCTTAGAGCTGAAGTTGGAGCTGAAAGAGCATTTAAAATCTCTGATATTCCTACTTTTTTTCCATCCATATTAAAGCGATAAGCCGCAAAAGTCTCATCATATAATCGCACCCAAGCTGATGAACTCGTATTGCTTTTTTCCATCAAAACTTGTTCAACATCATCTGATAGTTGATAAGGTTTTTGTTTGCGAATATCCTTAATCCAAGATTGGTAATGGCTGATTTTATCATCTGCAAGCCATTTTTTTATCGTGCTATCTTCTTGTTTATTAATCTCTAATGTATAAAAAATAGAATGAGTAACAATTTGTGTAACCCTTTCTCTTAAACCCTGCCAAAAGCGGCTAACCTGTGCATCATCTTGCTTTTGGGCATGAATGAGTGAGCCATAGGTCATAATGCGACTAAGCCTATCGGAAAGAGCCTCATAAGTCTTTATTGAGCTGAATATTTCACCAACCGAAGCTTGGCTAAGCTTACCTTGATACTGAGCAGCAAACTGCTTTATTTCCTTTTCAATGTCATCTAAATCTTTGAAAATATTAGCATCCTCAATATCTGAATAAAGTTCCGATAAATCCCAACTCGGTAAATTTTTACACATAAATTATTCTCTCTTTTTGACTGTTTATTTAAAATCATATATTCTAATATTGTAATTATATAGTTTAAAATCAAAAAAATAAAAAGGGGGAAAGGCAATAATGACGAAAAAACAGCTACAAGATATTCCATGGAGTAACTTGGTTGAAATGTTTTTTGACCAAGCCAAAAAAGGTAAAAGAAAAACCTTTTTACATCAACGCTCTAATGACGGATGGAAGGCAATCTCTTGGCAACAAGCCGCTAAACAAGTTGAAGATATAGCCAAAAGTCTCTATCATTTGGGCATTCAGCCTGGTGATCGTGTGGCTATAGTCTCCGAAAATCGCTATGAGTGGGGCTTGATTGACCTTGCGATTATGGCCATGGGTGGTATTACTGTTCCTGCTTATACCACCAATACCACAGGCGACCACCGCCATATTATTGAAGATAGCGGAGCAAATATTGCTTTTATCAGTAATCAGGCTTTGCTTAAAACTTTTCTTCCTGCAGCAATTGATGCCCCAAAAATGCGGCATATTATTACCCTAGATAGCGTTAAGTTTCAACAAAATCCCGATCTTAATCTTTATCGCTTGGGTAATACTCCTTTAGATGAAGATAAAGAAGAGTTTGATATTAAACAACATATCAGCAAAATTAAGCATGATGATATCGCTTGCCTTATCTATACATCAGGTACAGGCGGGGCTCCTAAAGGCGTAATGCTTGAGCATAAGGCTTTGCTCAGCAACTGCCAAGGGGTTGAATTTATCTACCACCAAATTAAAAAATTCTCATTTTTTTCCATCCTCCCCCTATCCCATGCCTTTGAGCATACGGTTGGTTTCCTAGCCCCTATCTATTATAATGGCGAGGTTTACTATCCGAATGGTATCGAAAATCTTCTTTCGGGATTAACCGAGTCTAACCCTGGTGTTTTACTCGCAGTTCCACGAATTTACGAGGTTTTTAAAAGCCGTATCGAAGGCCAGCTCCGAAAAGCTCCTGCTCGTAAAAAGGCTATTTATAACAAGGCTCTCGCTCTTGGGCTTAAGCGGGTGAATGATGAAACATTCTCTTTTATTGAGAAATATCAATATGCTCTTTTGCGTAAACTCGTTCAAAAAAAGATACAAAAAACCTTTGGCAATGTTCAGCTTTTTGTCAGCGGTGGAGCTCCTTTAGACCCCGAGCTAGGTAAATGGCTTATGGCTATGGAATTTCCTATCATTCAAGGATATGGCCAAACAGAGGCCTCCCCTATGGTTTCAGCTAATTATCCTAAAAGTAAAAAATATTATACAGTAGGCCCTAAGCTAGAAAATATCGAAGTGAAGCTCAGTGCTGACAATGAGCTTTTGGTTAAGGGCGAGCTTTTAATGCGAGGCTATTGGAACAACCGCCGCTCAACTGCCGAAACCTTGGTTAACGGCTGGCTACATACAGGTGATATTGCCTCTATTGATGACGAAGGTCACCTTATGATTACAGGACGCAAAAAGGATATTATTATCCTTACAGGTGGCGATAATATCTCCCCTACTCGCTTGGAAAGTCTGATGTCTTTGGAAGAAGAGATTGGTCAAGCTATTCTTTATGGCGATAAGCGTAACTACTTGGTTGCTCTGGTTAATCCTGATGCTGACTGGCTTGAGATATGGGCAAAAGAAAATGGTAAAGAAAATAATCTAGAAGAATTATGTAACGATAAAGAGCTTAAATCTGTACTCGCTGGAGTTATTAAGCAGCTCAATAAACGTACGACTGTTGCCGAAAATATTCGCAAATTCATTATTGCTCCAGAATATTTTACTATCGAAAATAGCTTTTTAACCCCAACCATGAAGCTCCGCCGTCAACTCATTATCGAAAAATATAAACCACAACTTGACGAACTCTACTAACACACTGCGTGTGGGCATAATATTAATGGGGCTTTGCCCCCGCAGGCTCTCCACCCGATAGGATATAATACTGCGTGTGGGCATAATATTAATGGGGCTTTGCCCCTATGCTTTATTCTGAAAAACTCCCCTCTAAAAAGAAGGGAGTTCTCGTAAGATAATCTTAAAAAAGAAGCTTGATTATTCAACCTCAACAATACGTAAAGAGTTGGTGCTTCCTGGCGTTCCAATAGGAACACCTGCGACAACGACAATCTTATCGCCTTTAACGGTAATATCTTTTTCTTTAGTAATATCAAGCCCCTGCTCGACAATAGCCGAAAATGAATCCACAAGTTCACATGTTACAGGCGTAACACCCCACACCAAGTTAAGGCGGCGTGCGGTTTCTAAACGTGTAGAGGCCGAAACAATTCGCGTACGAGGACGCTCACGAGCGACACGCAATGTTGTTGAGCCTGTATCAGTAAATGACACAATGGCACGGCTTCCTAAAATATGAGAAATTCGTGTAGAGGCTGCAGCGACAGCATCTCCAATCGTTGTTTCAGCTTCTTGGTCAAGCAATCTGGCAAGCTTCTCATAATATGGATCAGACTCAACTTGCTTGATAATTTTAGACATCATCTCAACAGTAATAAACGGATATTTACCAATGGTTGTTTCACCCGAAAGCATCACTGCATCCGCACCATCATACACCGCATTGGCCACATCCGAAGCTTCAGCACGTGTAGGTGTTGGTGTGTTAATCATGCTATCGAGCATTTGCGTGGCAACCACAACAGGTTTCCCCGCCTTACGGCAAGCACGAATGACACGCTTTTGTATCGCAGGAACTTGTTCTGCAGGAATTTCCACACCAAGGTCACCACGAGCCACCATACACGCATCTGTAAGCTCCACAATGGCATGAAGGTTTTCGATAGCACTTGGCTTTTCTAATTTAGAAATAATCCAAGCTCTATCACCAATAATCTCTCTGGCTTCAGCGACATCTTCTGCACGTTGCACAAAAGAAAGAGCAATCCAATCCACACCTAGGCTAAGGGCAAAGTCTAAATCTTTGCGATCTTTTTCGGTTAAAGCCGAGATTTTAAGAACCGCATTAGGAACATTAACCCCTTTTCTATCCGAGATAAATCCACCAACTTCCACACGTGTATCAGCCCAATCTTTGCCAAAATCAGTAACAACAAGCTTAACTTTACCATCATCAACCAAAAGTTCTGTACCTTTTTCCATGGCTTCAAAAATTTGCGGATGAGGTAAATAGGCTCGTGTTGCATCACCAGGTTTATCAACTAAATCAAGGCGGAAAGTTTCACCTTCTTTAAGTAATTCTTTCTCATTGGCAAATGTACCCACACGGAGTTTTGGCCCTTGGAGGTCAGCTAAAATAGCAATGGGTTGTTGGTATTTTTCTTCGACTTTTCTGATATTATCATAACGACCTTTATGTGTTTCATGATCGGCATGAGAAAAGTTTAGACGAAAGACATCTGTACCCGCTAAAAATAAGCGTTCAATATCTTCTAAACTCTCCGTTTCTGGACCTAATGTTGCAATAATTTTAACCTTACGATCTCGCATAAATAAAAACCTTTTTTTCCTAATTTCATCAATGACATATAAATATTATTTAAATATTATTTACGTTACTAATATAAGTAAATATTTTCATATGTCCAATTTATAATCTTGCTTTGATAGCATCTAATGCCGCTTTGGCTTTAGATGCATCAGGTCCCCCTGCTTGGGCCATGTCAGCTCTGCCGCCGCCTCCTTTGCCACCAAGGGCAATAGAGCCAACCTTGACTAAGTCAACCGCATTCCACTGATCGGTTTTATTTTTATTGACCCCTACTACAATAGAGGCTTTGCCGTCATTAATGGCAATTAATGCTGTAACATCAACATCTTCACTGCCATGAATTTCATCCACCATGCCTTTAAGTTCTTTGGCGGGAATATCATTATAAACTTCACCTACAAAGCTTACGCCATTAATGTCTTCAATTTCATTAGATGAGAGCGAGCTTCCACCTGTCGCCATTTTTTTACGTAAGGAGGAGATTTCTTTTTCCATCGACTTACGTTCACCCACCATTTTTTCAACCCGCTCTGCCACATTGCTTTCTGAGGTATTGAGCATCGCCGCAATATCAGAAAGTAGCTTGCTTTGAGTCGTCAGCCGATTGACAACCGCTTGTCCTGTAATAGCTTCAATCCGCCGTACGCCTGCAGCAACTGCAGCCTCGGATATAATCTTGAAGCTTCCGATATCACCTGTTTGCTTAACATGAGTACCACCACATAATTCAACAGACCATGCTGATTTTGTTGGTGCTAAACCACCCATAGAAACCACACGGACTTCCTCGCCATATTTTTCACCAAAAAGAGCCATAGCCCCTTCCTTCTGAGCTGCCTCTGGGCTCATGATACGCGTGGTAACAGGCGTATTTTTACGGATAACCTTATTGACAAGATTTTCTACTATTTCTACTTCATCTGCACTTAAGGCTTTTGGATGGCTAATATCAAATCGTAGACGCTCCTCGCTTACCAAAGAGCCTTTTTGCGTAACATGCTCACCCAATGTTAGCCTTAAAGCCTCATGGAGTAAATGCGTTGCTGAGTGATTACCTCTGATTTGACTACGGCGTTCAGAATCCACCCACATACGAACAGGATTGCCTACGCTAATAGAACCATCAAGGAGTTTAAATTTATGAGCAAAAAGACCATCGGCATATTTTTGTGTGTCGATAATTTCAGCCTTGCCATTTTCGGTTTCTACAAAGCCAATATCACCAACCTGACCACCTGATTCAGCATAAAATGGGCTTTGATTAACAATTAAATAGCCTTCTTCATTGACCTTATCAAAGCTTGTTACTTCCTTTTGTTCGCTATTGAGCAATGTTAAGCTTAAAGCTTCTGCCGTTTCTAGCTCATAGCCTAAAAATTCTGTTGAGCCATATTTTTCCTTAAGCTCAAACCAAATAGCTGCCGTTGCAACCTCGCCACTTCCTGACCAATTTTTACGAGCCTCAGCTCTTTGCCGCTGCATTGCTGCATCAAAGCCAGCAATATCTACTTCAATCTTATGAGGTTTAAGAGCTTCTTCCGTTAAATCAAGGGGAAAACCATAAGTATCATAAAGCTTAAATGCAACCTCACCATCAAGCTCTTTACTTGCTTGCATCTTTTCAACTTCATCATCTAAAAGCTTTAATCCACGCTCTAAAGTTCTCTGAAAACGCTCTTCTTCTAACTTTACGGTTTCTGTTATCAGGGCTTCGGCTCGTTTAAGCTCAGGAAAAGCATCCCCCATAAGGTCAATTAAATTTGGTACCATCTTATAAATAGCAGGATCCATCATACCCACTAAATAAACATGACGCATTGCCCTACGCATAATTCGCCGCAACACGTAACCACGCCCCTCATTAGAGGGTAAAACACCATCGGCAATTAAAAAGCTTGTCGAGCGAAGATGGTCTGCAATCACACGATGAGATATTTTATACTCACCATAAGGCTCTGAATTTGTTAGATGAGCGGAATTTTCAATCAGTGATTTGAACATTTGAATATCGTAATTATCATGCACTCCTTGAAGCACCGCCGTAATACGCTCCAACCCCATACCAGTATCGATACTAGGCTTGGGAAGGTTCAATCTTTTACCTGGTTCAAGCTGTTCATATTGCATAAAGACAAGATTCCAAATCTCTACCCAGCGATCGCCATCTTCTTCTGGGCTACCTGGAGGTCCACCCCATAGATGATCGCCATGGTCCCAAAAAATCTCAGAACATGGCCCACAAGGGCCTGTATCACCCATTTGCCAAAAATTATCCGATGTGGGAATTTTAATAATCTTATCGCTAGAAAGTCCTGCAATTTTTTGCCAAAGAGTATAAGCTTCTTCATCTTCGGCATAAACTGTCACCAAAAGACGCTTCTCATCAAGGCCAAATTCTTTTGTAATCAAGTTCCAAGCATGCTCAATAGCAACATCTTTAAAATAATCACCAAAAGAAAAATTACCCAGCATTTCAAAAAATGTATGATGTCTTGCCGTACGGCCAACATTTTCTAAATCGTTATGCTTACCGCCTGCACGCACACATTTTTGGGTAGTAACGGCTCGGTTATAATCACGGCTTTCGTTACCCGTAAAAACATTTTTAAACTGGTTCATCCCCGCATTGGTGAACATAAGCGTTGGGTCATTATGGGGAACAAGCGGGCTAGATGAGACAATCTCATGACCTTGCTGGGCAAAATAGTTTAAAAATTTATTACGAATATCCCTCGTGGTAATCATTATAATATTCCATTATCTTATATTTATCTGATAGATGCTTATTATTTACCGTTTTTTCCTACAAAAATCCAGTATTTTATTCACTTAAACAAAAATGCGAAACCAAAAATAACAAATTTAGTTTCGCATCTTTAAGATATTTTGTTTATTTCTAAAAGCAATTTATCGCAAGAAACAAGACTATTCCTGCTCCTCTTCTTCTTGCTTACTTCCATCAAGTTCATCAAAAATCATTCCTGAGGCTTCTTTAATTTTTCTTTCGACCTCACGCATTTTTTCAGGATTTTCTTTAAGCCAACGACGGGCATTCTCTTTACCTTGACCTATACGTTCCTCGCCATAAGAGAACCAAGAGCCTGATTTATCAATCACTCCAGCCTTAACACCAAAATCAATCACCTCGCCTGTTCGGCTGATACCTTCACCATACATAATATCAAATTCAACCACTTTAAAAGGTGGGGCAACTTTATTTTTAACAACTTTCACTTTGGTTTGATTACCCACAACTTCTTCTTTATCCTTAACTGAGCCTATACGACGAATATCAAGACGTACCGAAGAATAAAACTTAAGAGCATTACCCCCTGTTGTCGTTTCGGGATTACCAAACATGACTCCAATTTTCATCCGAATTTGGTTAATAAAAACAACCAGTGTTTTTGAGCGATTAACTGAGCCTGTAAGCTTACGTAAAGCTTGGCTCATAAGGCGGGCTTGCAAGCCTACATGCGTATCTCCCATATCGCCCTCTAACTCTGCCTTAGGTACTAAGGCTGCAACCGAATCAATAACCAGAACATCTAAAGCTCCTGAGCGAACAAGAGTATCGGCAATCTCTAAAGCCTGCTCTCCTGCATCAGGTTGAGAGATTAACAAATTTTCTACATCTACACCTAGTTTTTTAGCATAAGCAGGATCTAGGGCATGTTCTGCATCAATATAAGCACAAGTTCCTCCTGTTTTTTGAGCCTCGGCAACCACATGCAAAGCCAAAGTGGTTTTACCTGAGCTTTCTGGGCCAAAAATTTCCACAATCCGTCCTCTGGGTAGTCCTCCAATGCCTAAGGCAATATCTAGGCCAAGTGAGCCTGTAGAGATGCTTTCTATTTGAGCGACTTCTTGTTGCCCCATCTTCATGATGGAGCCTTTACCAAAGGCACGTTCAATTTGTGATAATGCTGATTCTAATGCTTTATTTTTATCCATTAATTTTCTCACATAATATTTGGTTGAATTTTGTATAAGATATATTTTGTACTCTTTTTGTTCTCATTTGCAAGCTTTTTTTTATATTTTTTTAATTATTGAGCTAAGCCTAGAATTTCCTGCACTTTTGCAAGAAGTTCATTAGGCCTTACAGGCTTTTCCATATAGTAAGCATTTGGATTTTTAATAGAATCTCTTAAACCTCCAATATCACCACTTAAGAACACAATGGGTAAATTGGGCATTTTAGCCCAAATATGTGCGGCCATCTCATCACCATGCATGGTAATCATATTCACATCACTCACCACAAGTTTTAGCAAGTTTTTATTCATTGCATCTAAGGCAAGTTCCAAACCATCTTTTCCATCTTCAGCCTCAAAGACTTCAAAACCTGCTGATTGCAGTTTGCGAGCCATAAATATACGAGCACTTTCTTCATCATCGGCTAAAATAATCAAAGGCTTTTGTGTTTCATTTTCTTTTATATCATAAAGGCTTGGCAAAGCGACTGCTGGTTTTTGGGGAGGCTTTTGCGGATCAAGCGGCTGCGTTTTTGTTCCTTGGCTTGCAAATATATCAAAGAGATTACCTTGTTTGTCTTGATTATCTGATGGTTTTTGTCCTACATTATTTTGTCTTTGCTGCTCTGTTAAGATATCTTTGACCTTAATAACAAGCCCTTCTAAGGTATAAGGCTTGGCTAAAAACGGTACATTGCCTACTTTTTCTAAGTCCCTATCTAAATCTTCACCCGAATTACCTGAGACAATAAGAACAGGAATATCAGGATAAGTTTCACGAAACTTCTTAATCATCGAAGCTCCATCAAGCCTTGGCATGGATATATCCGAAACAACTAAGTCAAAATTACCTTTTTCGTTTAAGACAATCTCTAAACCCTCTTGACCATCTAAGGCTTCTAAAACTTCATAACCTCGCTGTCTTAAGGCTCTTACAGTATAGCCTCTTGCTCGCTCTTCATCTTCAACAACCAAAATACGCCCCACACCTGATAAATCTGTTGGGATATATTTTTTTGCTTGCTGCTGTGTTGCTGCGGGCTCTTCTTCAAAGGGAAGCCAAATCTCGAAACATGTGCCTTGCCCCTCTTGAGTCATCACATTCACAAAGCCATCTTGGCCACGAACCATTTGCCGTACGCTATCAAGGCCAATACCTGTACCGCTACCTGCTTTTTTGGTGGTAAAACGTTTTTCGAAGATACGCTCTAAAATATGTGCTGGAATACCACTACCTGTATCTTGCACCTTAACAACAACCCATTCCCCTAAAGGAATTTCGTCAGGGAAGCCTTGATGGATTTTATTTAAGATATGTTTTTCAGCTGATATTGTAACCATTCCGCCTTTACGTTCTTTATTATTTTCATCCATTGCATCACGAGCGTTGGTAATCAAGTTCATCAATATCTGGTCAAAAGCTGTTTCTTCTACTCTGATCCCATAAACATCATCTCCAGGATTAACTTTTAGCTCATATTGCTTACCTAAAGCCGATTGCAAGGGAGCACGAGCATTGGTTAGAAGGGAATCTACCTTAAGCCATTTCCGCTCGCCTGTTTCTGAGCGATTCATCCGATTAAGCCATTTGGCAAGTTTATCGGCTCTAAAAGCAGAATCTAAAATAGTATGAGCATCAGGATAAATGCTATCTTCAGGCTCTACACGTTCCATGATGCTTTCTGCTCCCCCAATAATCGCAGCAAGCATATTTTTGAAGTCATGGATAATTTTACCTGCAGCTTGGCCAATCATACGATCCTTTTCGACTTCACTCATCTTAGAACGTAAGGCATAAGTCTCGCTAATATCTTCAGCCGCTAAAAGGATTTCGTTAGGATCTTCCATCGAAGCATTTACTGCATAAAGGCGAACGGAAAGACTGTCCTCGCCACTAAGCCCTTCCAAGGTCAATGATTTTGCACCCGCACTCACACGATATAAAAATGTCTGCAGTCTCTCGCTCTCTTTAGGTGAAAATAGTTGGGCAAATGATGTTCCAGCTAAACTATCTTTATTCTGGTTAAAAAGATGACTAAAAGCATGGCTAACCTGCTTTATATTGCGGTGAGCATCAATCCATATGAGTGGAAGTGGAATATCATCAAAGCGAACAGGAATATCGGAGGCTGACAATTGTGATTGTACTATCGAATGAGGTTGTTGTACCATTTGTTGTGCTGTTGCTTGCATGGCTTCTTGCTGCTGAGAAATATCTTTAGGCTCTGGAATAATAATAGAATTTGTTGCCTTAAACTCACCTTTTTCATCAAGCTGAGATGTTTGATAAAGCCAAGCCTTAACCGTTTGTCCATTATTACGACGACGAATATGAATAATACCGTTCATATTTTGACTTTCTGGCCCTTGGATTAAAGCACTGCTTTCGGAATATTCCATGGGTTTTGCATCAATAATATAATCAGATAAATGAAAATCTCCTTTAGATATTTGAGCCTTAGAAGCCCCTACTATCTTTAAGAAACCTTCATTGGCTGAAAGAATAACACCTTCTTCATTCATCGAAAACCAACCACAAGGCATATCATCAATAATCTCACTACAAGCTTCAGCAACTAAAGTTTGGTTCGCAAAACTTTCAAAATGTGATGAATTTTGAGGCTCTTTCTGGCTATAACCTAAAGCCGCAGCCTCTTCTTGCAACTGTGTCACCTGCCATAAAATAGCTTCTTGAGCTTCAATAGGGCTAACAAAGATATATCGAGATGCAGGCTCACCATTGGGAAGACGAACCATAATCGTCATACGGTCTTCAAAGCCTGTTGTTGCAAGCTGCAGCATACGATAAATAGCCTCAATATCTTCCTTATTGGCAAGATAAAGCTCCAAGCCCTCCATGATATTACCTCGCTTAATATCAGGTGGTACAACACCAGGAAGCAATATGCGAAAAGCTCGGTTACACCAAAGGGATTTTCCTGAAACATCCGTAATAATCACCCCTTGAGGTGAATGGTAGAGCCCTTGACCTAAAAGGGTAAAATGCCTTGCAATTTGTTTTCGTCCCATAAGCAAGAAAATATAACATAAAATAATAAGGCCAAGGATAGCCCCTATAATTGCTATAATCTTATTGAGAAAAAGAAAGGATATAAGTGATATTCCAAAAAGAAAAATAACCACAAAAACCCACGGCAGCGGGCTGCGGAGGCTTTCCATTCTTTCGTCATCCATCTGAAGAAATGTGAGCAATCGTTCACTCTTCGAGGATATATGTCGCTTAAAGTTTTGCTTGGCCATGCATTTAATCTTTTAAGGTTACTTACTCTATATCCATCATAGAATGCCTATAAAAGATTAAAAGGTCAACATTTTTTAGTGTTTTCTTACTGTTTATAAAAGACAGCTCAGTCCTATTTAAGCATATTCTCAATAAATGCAGGTAGGCAAAAGGCCGCTAGATGCACCGATGGTGTGTAGTAAAAAAGCTCACCTAGATTATGTTTTTTATAGCTTTTTGTCAGCTCATCTAAAGAGATATTTGTATAATTTGCATCTGAGGCAAAAGAGAGCGTCATATGACCACCCGCATAAGTTGGTACGACTGTTGTATAAAAATTCGCATGGTTGAAAATATCACGGTGTTTTTCCCATGTTCCTATAAGCTCATCTGCCTGAAAAAATGGTACACCATTTTGTGTAACCAAGATGCCTCCCTCATTTAGGATATTATGGCAATCTTGATAAAATTCTTGAGAAAATAGAACCGCCGCAGGGCCAATAGGATCTGTCGAATCGACAATAATCACGTCATATTTATCTTGAGTATTTTTAACAAATTCTGCACCATCAGCAATAACAAGCTCTAACTTTTTATTATCAAAAGCTCCTAAGGAGTGATTGGGTAAGTATTTTTTTGAAAACTCAATAACAGCCCCATCAATTTCTACCATAGTAACTTTTTGAATATCATATTTTAAGACTTCACGGATAATACCCCCATCACCACCACCAATAACTAGAATATTTTTTGCGTTACCAAAAGAAAGCATTGGAACATGCACCATCATTTCATGATAACAAGC
The DNA here is from genome assembly GCA_047973205.1 of Alphaproteobacteria bacterium. Lineage (GTDB taxonomy): Bacteria > Pseudomonadota > Alphaproteobacteria > JBKEAR01 > JBKEAR01 > JBKEAR01. The sequence continues at coordinate 66,606 of JBKEBO010000016.1, forward strand.
TTCATCGGCTTGTGTTGTTTGGATAACGCCATCAAGAGCTAAAATACGTCCAAATTTTTCATTGTGAAACAATATCATATCTTGGCAATCGGAGCGATCTTCATATAAAACTTCATCGACTTTAAAGCCTTGGTGATAATAAGGGTAAAGGCTTTCGGTATATTTTTTTATACTCATAGCTCAATCCCACGGCGATGTTCGCTAATAATAATATCTTCTGTCTGAAAATATGCTGCTATCGCAGGAATAGCCTCATAGGGGTCACATTCCCCACACATAAAAATATCAATAGCCGCATAACTACGCTCTGGCCATGTATGGATGCTAATATGAGATTCAGCCAAAACAACAACACCAGAAACACCTTGTGGCTCAAACGGATGCATATAACTATGTAAGATTGTAGCCCCTGCGTTAAGAGCCCCTTGCTCTAAAGCTTGTTGAATGCCTTTCATATTATTTAAATTTTCAGCACCACGAATATCTAAGAGCAAATGCACACCCGCAAAAACAACACCATTTTGTGCGACCTTGAAGTCAACACTAGCTTCTGAAACTGTACTCAACTTTACCACAACCTTTTCTACTAGCCAAAATTAAGAGACTAGAAATTACTACTAAATTGAAATAAATCAAGCGTAATTTTTAAGGAGGCGTTATTTTTTGTAAATATAGAGGGTTTTACTGATCTCTATGGAGTTTTTCTTCCCGCTCATGACGCTCTTGAGCCTCAAGAGAATATTCAGCGACAGGGCGAGCCTCTAACCTTCTGATACCAATAGGTTCATCCGTCTCTTTGCAATAACCGTAAGTCCCCTCATCAACTCTTTGAAGAGCCAATTCGATTTTATGGACAAGCTTACGTGTTCTATCTTTGGTTCTCAGCTCAATGGACCAATCACGTTCATCCGAAGCACGGTCAATATCGTCGGGCATATGCAAGTGAGCATCTTTTTGCATTGTCTGAACTGTTTCTTCTGTTCGACTCAAAAGATCTCTCTTCCACGATAAGAGGAGTTGCTTAAAATACTCACTCATAACAGGATTCATAAACTCTTCTTCTTCACTAGGTTTGTAACCTTCTGGTATCCGAACTGACATCTTTATAGGCTCCGCTTTAAATTCAACATTAATTATAATGATAATTTACGTAGCAATATATATATTGAAAACTATTTTCGCAAGTTGTTTTCTACATTTATTTTAAACTTTTCCTTTAAAGTGTATTTTTTTATTAACAAAGGTTAATTTTTTCGTTTACCTTTTTGTAAAATAAGAGTATTAAATAATATGGAGCGGACAGACTGGTTTTTTAGAATCGGAGAATAGATATGAGAATTCTTTTAGTTGAAGATGATATGGGTATGGCCCGTAATATTCAACAAATTTTAGAGGCTGCCGATATGGTTGTTGACCCAACAGATATGGGTGAAGAAGCCATTGATATGGCAAAGCTTTATGATTATGACCTTATAATTTTAGATCTTATGTTGCCTGATATGAGCGGATTTGACGTTCTTTCGGGTATTCGAACCCATGGGATTGAAGTTCCTGTTATGATTCTTTCGGCCTTAGGTGAAACAGACGATAAAATCAAGGGCTTAGGTGTTGGAGCAGATGACTATCTCACAAAACCCTTTAATCGTGAGGAACTTTTGGCTAGAATCCATGCGATTGTGCGTAGAGCCCATGGCTTCTCTCAACAAGAAGTTGTTACAGGTCGCTTAGCTGTTAATATTACAAAAGGTACAGCTAAAGTTGATGATAAGCCCTTACATCTTACAGGAAAAGAATTCCGGATCTTACGTTTACTCTGTTTACGTAAAGGCTCACCTCTTTCTAAAGAGACTTTTTTAAACCATCTTTATGGTGGTATGGACGAGCCTGAACCAAAGATTATTGATGTATTTATCTGTAAGCTTCGTAAAAAGATTGAAGATGCAACAGGTGGTGAACATTACATTCACACCATTTGGGGACGCGGCTATATGCTTCAAGAAGAAGATAAAGTTGAAAGATAATCTTATCTACTTACACCAATATTTATATAAATAATTTATAGAGCAGCCCTATTTTGGATTGCCTTAAATTACATTGACCTTGCTGGAATAACAACTGCAAACTGAACCGCCCCGCCAGTATCATGACCATCAACCTCAGCATGAATTTCTTCTGCTAGGCATGATGTGTACCATGCTGGTGCAGTTTGAGCCGTTAAATCTTCGATATTACTTTGACGATGCAAGGCTCGTAAAAAATCTGGTCTTAAGCGTGCAACAGGACCCGTTCCTGTAAAAAGCACTCCAATATCACCCTCAATATTTTCTACTCGAGTTGTGATTTGTCCATTACGAAAGACACAAGCTCCCACACAGTGTAAAACATTTAAGAGTAGCTTTATAACTAGGCGATTAGCTACAGGAGCTAAAATAGTATCGCTTGCATCATCCCAAGCCAGATTAATATTGTTAATCTCAAGAAGTTGCCTTGCAATTCTACGAGCCTCTTGAATACCATCAATACCTGTAAGGCCGCTCTCACCCGTACCGTTTCCAAAGGCAATGCGAAAAAATGCAAGCTGTTTAGTTGCCATATCACCTTCTTGCACCACAAGTTTTAAGCTTTCACTTGTAGGCTCATCATCTGTTAGGCTTTCTAGGCCTAACGATAGATTTGCGAGCTTATTCATAACATCATGGCAAATGGTAGAACATAATAACCTTGTGACTCTCAGATCAACTTGCATAAAATATTTTCCTTAACTAGTAGTTTCTCTCCCAATCATTATACTATATAATGACTAATAATTTAATAATAGATGAATTTTTAAATTTTAGAGAAAAAAATGTTTAAGCCACACTTCACATCTTCACCAACCAAAAAAGCCACAGAGGCTTTACAAAGTATGAAAGAACTCTACGGCCATTTTAAGCTAGGCCAGGCCTCACATATCGTTACTTTAGGTGGTGATGGTCATATGCTTAAAACCCTCCATAAACATAAAGAAACTCAGCTGCCTATTTTTGGAATGAATCGAGGAAATTTTGGTTTTTTGATGAATCATTTTGAAGAAAAAAACCTTATAGAGCGAATCAATCAGCCA
>JBKEBO010000018.1:0-28369 GCA_047973205.1 Alphaproteobacteria bacterium
CTGTGTTTTGAGGTTATGGCTGCCGATGGTGTCGCAGATGATAGCGAAATGAAAGTCATTAGAAATATTGCTGATGCCCTTGAGCTAGACATGGACGAAGTTTCTAAAATACGAGACAAAAAAATTATACATCTTAGCCCTGATGTATCGGGACAGGCTAGTATTGAAACTATATTGAATATCGATCCAAAATGGTCAAATGATAAGATAAAGCAGCATCTTAGACAAGAATTTCAGAAATGGAATAATAGGCTTAACACATTAGAGGAAGGTGAGGAGCGTGAGAATGCTCAACATATGCTAGACATGATTGCTGATGCTCGTAAAAAATATGAAACATGAGTTAAAAGAGGCAAAAAAGATTGCTCATAATATAAAATTTTCTAGAGATAAAAGTAGTTTACTCAATGAGCAAAACACAAGTCATATAGAAAGTGTAAAAGAGCTATTATATTCAAATGAACTGCTTGTATCTCACCATGTAACCCCTGACATTCATACTGCTTTGATGACAGTGCTAGACAGGCTTAATATTCCTCAAGAAGCTGTGACAGCATTTGTATATGCTTCTCCAGAAATCAATGCAAACTGTTTTTCAGGTACAGAATCTGAGTGTGTCATTCGATTTTCTTCAAGCTTAATTGATATACTCAGCAATGAGGAGCTTCATTTTGTTATGGGGCATGAAATAGGGCATTTTTTACTTAATCACACCTCTGCAAGTGATATTACTAATGGAAGTTTAGAAAACTTAATACAACTACATTCGCAAGAAATTTCAGCCGACCGTATAGGTTTAATTAGCTGTAAAAATCTGGAAACTGCATTAAAGGCATTGATGAAAACAGCCTCTGGCTTAAAAGATGAATATTTAAGGTTTGATATATTAACTTTTATCTCCCAGCTTCAAAAAGTTTCTGATGAGCCTATGCAAAAAATTAATTTATCACACCCATCAATGCTTATCCGCTGTAGAGCTCTTTTATGGTTTTCGCTACATGAGCTCTCTTCTAACAACCTAACCGCATTAGATGAAAAAATATCCTTAGACTTAGATGGACATATAGGCCTATTCTCTAAAAAAATCGTTGCCAAGGCAGAGGAAACTCTTGCAATGTGGAAAACAGCATTAAAAATAGCAAAAAAAGATATTTTTAGCAAAACAGACCAAAAAAATTTTGCTGAGACTTTTGGAGATGAAACACTAAATAGCTTTCTAACTTTTTTAAGCAGCCTAAGCAAGCATGAGGTTAAAGCTGCTATTGATGACAAAATAACTCAGGCTCAGCATGAGCTGGAGTTATTAATGACAGCTGAGAACAATTCTCTTAGTCCTGAATAGACTTAAATTTACTGCGAAGCTTAGCTGTCGGCACCTGCATTAAGAAGCAGACGTGCAACCTCAGCTAATACAAAAGCTGTTTGCCCAACATCTCATAAGGAACACTTCCAATACGAAGCTCACGTTCATTCATAACCACTTCCCGTTCAGAATCTAGCTTTTCTTTGGTAAAAAGCACCTTGGTCATCCGATCAGATTCTATGGCCATCAAATTTTCTAAATGTTCTTTGCCCATTACTTCATAATAAAATGTAAAATCATCACTTGTTTGAGCATTTAAGTCGCCACCATATTGTTCAACATATTTTTGTAAGTAGCCTTGTAGCCTTCTGGATATTTTTCCGAACCTTTAAACATCATATGTTCTAAAAAATGTGCAACACCTGCATGTTCTGGCGTTTCATCTATACCACCAACATTATAGATAATTGAATGAAATACAACAGGAGAAAGATGATTTGGTAAAATCATCACCTACATGCCATTTTGTAATGTGAAATGATTAACTTTTATAAGTTGTGCTTGTGCTGCTCCTATAAATAAGAATAGAAGCAAAGACAAACTTTGCATAATCTTAAGTTTCATACATAACCTCTCTTAAAAAAATCTTCTTTAAATAAATTAAAACATTAAAAATAAAGAGCTTCATTATTTCTAAAGCCCTTTTTTATTGAAAGATGATATAATTTTTTAGTCAAGAGCTCTTTTAGCCTGTTCCTCAGGAGAAACTTCTGTTTTTGGTTCTTTTCCATGAGTTGGTACAGGAAGTTTTTCCGAAGCTTCTGGTATTTCAAGAGTTGGATGCTTATAAGAATCAAACTCATTAGGAACTGAGCGAATACTCAAAAGCCCACCCCTGCCACTACATGCGGTAAGAAAAATCGTAAGAAAAACTAATATAAAAATATTCAATATCTTCATTGGATATAAAACCTTAACGTAAAAATATTATTCATCTTTGGCAAAGATTAACATATAAATATATAAAAATCCACCTAATGTTATTGCACAATCGGCAAAGTTAAATACAGGAAAGCTCCATTTTTGGTAGTAGAAGAACAAAAAGTCCACCACTTGTCCATAGAGAAGCCTATCAAATGCATTACCCAAAGCTCCACCGATAATCAACCCCATAGATAATATAAACACTATATGGCGACTTTTTGACATCCAAAAGATAAATATTATCGATAACACAACTGCTAATAAGGTTAGTGTATACCGTCCAATATCTCCAGAATTTGCTAAAAAACTAAAAGATACGCCAGGATTCCATACAAAAACAATATCAAAAAAAGAGGTGATATTGATAGGTAAGTTCCCTGTCTCATGAGCATTTAGAGCCGCAAGCTTACCCCATCGGTCTAAACCAAATGCTAACAATGCTGCTAAAATTCCCCATAAATGAATAATACGAAACTTCATTAGCCTTTTACTGCCTCCACACAACGAGGACAAAGCTCTGGATGCTCATGATTACCTGCAGCTTTGACTTGTTTCCAACAACGAGGACATTTTTCTTCCGTAGCCTCATTAAAAACAACTGCTGCATGCTCAATATCTTCTATGCGATAAGCATCTTGCGGTGCAGCTTCAACTAAAACTTCAATCTCTGAAGTAATAAAGAAGTCTGCTAAGTCTTCCATTTCTAATAAAGTTGCTGTTGCTTCATCTACATAAAGTTTAGGAGCAGCCTGTAAAGATGAGCCAATACGCTTTTCTTTACGTTCGATTTCTAAAGCTCCAGTTACCACTTTACGCACATCTAACAATCGTTGCCATTTTTGAGCTAATGTTGGATTATGCCATTTTTCATCAGCCTCTCTAAAAATTTCCAAATGTATCGATACTGCTTCAGGATAACGCTCTAACCATGCTTCTTCTGCTGTAAAACATAAAAATGGAGCCATCCAAGTCGTAAGGCTATCAAATAAGATATTTAAAACTGTTCGTGCTGCCTTACGGTTGATAGAATTTTTACCATCACAATAAAGTGTATCTTTACGAATATCAAAATAAATAGCACTCAGCTCTAAAGTACAAAAATTATGAAGGCTATTAAAGAATTTATGAAAAGCATATTCCTTACCAACATATTTTTTACGTTCATTATCAAGCTCATAAAGGCGGTGTAAAATATATTGCTCAAGTTCTGGAAGCTCATTATAGCTTAGATTTTCCTCTGGAGAAAACTCAGCCAAATTTCCTAACATCCAGCGAAGGGTATTTCTTAAGCGGCGATAAATATCACTCACACCTTTTAAAATATCATTACCAATGGCAATCTCACCTGAAAAATCCGAGTTTGCTACCCAAAGCCGTAAGATATCTGCACCATATTGATTGGTTATCTCTTGCGGCTCTACCGTATTACCCAATGATTTTGACATCTTATAGCCCTTATCATCAAGTAAGAAGCCATGGGTAAGTATTTGCTTATAAGGAGCACGCCCTCTTGTTCCACAACTTTCTAAAAGTGATGATTGAAACCAGCCACGGTGCTGGTCGGAACCTTCTAGATACAAATTCGCAGGGCTTAGAAGCTCTTCTCGCTCTTCTAAAACAAAAGCATGGGTTGAGCCACTATCAAACCAAACATCTAAAATATCCATCACTTGGTCATAATCATCTACATTATAATTCTTACCTAAAAACCTCTCTTTTGGTGAAGAGAACCAAGCATCAGCCCCCTCTTCTTTAAAGACTTCCACAATTTTTGCCATAACCTCAGCATCACGTAATGGCTGGTTGGTTTTTTTATCGGTAAAGATAGCAATCGGTACACCCCAAACTCTTTGACGAGACACACACCAATCAGGGCGATCTGTAACCATGGAAGTTAATCTGTTACGTCCTTGTTTAGGGAAGAATTCCACATCCTCCAATGCTTTAAGAGCCGTATCACGAATGGTATTTTCATCATCTAAAGCAATAAACCATTGGGGCGTATTACGATAAATAAGTGGTGCTTTTGAACGCCACGATAAAGGATAAGAGTGGGTAAGCTTACCATGGCCTAATAAAGCACCTACTTCTTTTAAATTCTCTAATACAATCGGGACAATTTTAAAGATATGCATGCCTTGAACAATAGGTAAATTTTGCGAATATGTACCATCGGCCAAAACTGTCTCGCTCATCGAAAGATTATATTTTCTACCCGTATGCCAGTCATCCTCACCATGGTTAGGAGCCGTATGAACAAGCCCTGTACCTGTCTCAACTTCTACGTAATCTACTGAGACTAAAGGTACATCATAATCGTAGCCTTTATCATGCCATGGGTGATGAGCAATCATTCCCTCTAAAGATGCAGGCTCATATATTAACTGCCAATTTGTAATTTGACATTTTTCGGCAACATTTTCAGCTAAATCTTTAGCAATAAGAATTTTCTGCCCTATTTGAGCAAGACTAGCTTCACCAACCTCTTTAACCTCGTAGACACCATATTTTACTTCAGGACCATAAGCAATACCACGGTTTGCAGGAATAGTCCAAGCTGTTGTTGTCCAGATAAGAGCCTTTGTACCAATAAGTTGCTCATCAGGACCATGAACAATATCAAAGCCCACATAAATACTATCCGATACATGATGATCATCATATTCAATTTCAGCCTCAGCCAAAGCTGTTTTTTCAACAACTGACCATAATACAGGCTTTGCTCCAAGATAAAGTGAGCCATTGAGCAAAAATTTACCAATTTCTTCCGCAATTTTAGCTTCAGCAGCATAAGTCATAGTTAAATAAGGATTATCCCAATCAGCCATACCACCCAAACGTTGAAACTGTTCTTTTTGAATATCTACCCAATTTGCAGCAAATTCACGGCATTCATTCCTAAAAACATTAATAGGAATTTCATCTTTATTCTTTTTCTTTTTACGATATTTTTCTTCCACTTTCCATTCAATGGGTAAGCCATGGCAATCCCAACCAGGTACATATGGGCTATAGCGTCCAAACATCGACTGGCTACGTACTATAAAATCCTTTAAGATTTTATTTAAAGCATGACCTAAGTGCAAATTACCATTAGCATAAGGAGGGCCATCGTGTAAAATGAATGGCTCGTTATCCTTACGAAGCTCCATAATTCGATTATAAAGATTAATTTCTTTCCATTTTTTAAGCATTTCAGGCTCTTTTGTAGGCAAGCCTGCACGCATAGCAAAATCGGTTTTTGGTAATCGAACTGTATCTTTATAATCCATCGTCATTTTACGGCTCTCTTTTCGTCTAACTTATTGATTGCATATTGTTCTAATATATTTTTTGTGATTGCTACATCTTTTTGAATTTGTTCTTTAAGCTCATCGATATTTTCGAACTTTTGCTCTGGGCGAACAAAGTCAAGTAAAGCAGTTTGTAATCTTTGGCCATAAAGATCGCCGCTCCAATCGAGCAGATGAACTTCAATCAGCACACGCACACCCGAAACTGTTGGTCTGTTACCAATATTGGCAATAGCATCTCGCCATATATCTTCACCACAAATTTTTGCTTTAACTGCATAAACTCCATGCATTGGGCGTAAATATTCTAAAGGTAATACATTCGCCGTAGGAAAACCAATGGTTCGCCCCAAAGCACGGCCATGGATAACCTCGCCCTCAAGAACAAAAGGATGGCCTAATATATATCCTGCTTTTTTTACTTGACCTTGCCCCAAAAGCTCTCTGACTTTTGAGGACGACCAAACTTCACCATCATCACCCTTGCATGCCCCAAGGCATTCAAATTTAAAAGAAAATTCTTCTGCTAATCTTGCCATAAGCTCAGGTGTTCCCTGACGATTATGGCCAAAGTGAAAATTATAGCCTGTAACCACACCTGCGATATTAAGCTTTTCTACTAAAATATCTTTAACAAAATCATAGGCTTCCATTTGGGCAAATTCTTGGGTGAACTCTATTTCGAATAAAGTATCAACACCAAGTTTTTCAATAAAAAGTCTTTTAACCTTTGGTGGTGTTAGCCGAAAAGGCTCACCATCAGGATGAAATAGCTGCTGAGGATGCGGCTCAAACGTCACCACCGCCACCTTGCAGCCAAGCTTACTTGCGAGTTCTTTCGCCTTGGTAATAACAACTTGATGCCCTTTATGAACACCATCAAAGTTACCAAGGGCAACAACCCATTTTTGACCTTTATTTTGATATTGAGCTAAATCTATAACTACACGCATTTTGCCTTATATGGCTCCTTTAAATTAAAGCACTTGCTAACATGCACCAAAACCATTTGCTTTTCAAGTGTAAATAGATTAAACGGCAAAATATCGTGCTTGAGGATGACTAGAGACAATAGCTGCCGTGGTTTGTTCGGGATGCATTTGTAAATTCTCATCCATATAAACACCAATCCGTTCTGATTGTAAAAGCTTCAAAATCTTCCGCTGCTCTTCAATATTCGGACAAGCAGGATAGCCAAAGCTCCATCTTGCTCCCTGATATCCTTGATTTAAAAGCTTATTTAATTCCACTTCATCATGCTTGGCTATGCCTAAATCGCTACGAATATGACGATGAATATGCTCAGCTAAAGCTTCTGTCATTTCCACACCAAAACTATGTGCATAAAGATAATCCTGATAACGCCCTGTTTTAAACCATTCTTGTTCAATATCAGCAGCCTTTTGCCCCATGCTCACCACCTGTAAGCCTAAAATATCTCGCTGCTTGGTTGAGATATCCCGATAAAAGTCCGAAATAGCCAAACCATCTTCTTCATTTTGTCGTGGAAAACGAATGCGTAAAAGCTCTTTATCATGGTCTTCGGGGTCAAATACAATTAGCTCATTACCTTCTGAATTACATGGCCAGTAACCATACATAGCTTGCGGGCTAAACATTTTTTCTTGGCTTGTAATACGTCCAATATATTCGATTAAATCTCGCTGTTCACGGGTAATATTTTCAGCTTTAAAATTTTTATTACCCAAATGAAAACGAAATAACATCCGCAAGTTCAAATATTGAGTTAAGTTTTTGAGATGAATATTCTCTATTTTCTTTGCTCCCCAAAATGGTGGCTTTAGAATAGGGACATCTTGATGCAACTGATTTTTTTGCAATAATAATTTATCATATTCAAGAGGTCTAAGGGCTGGAGCAACATCCTCTTCTTCTTTGGAGGGTTGTTGTAATTTTCGCTTTTCGCTTCTTGCACGTTGATTCTGCTGCTTTTTTATCCGCTCATCAAAACGACCATCAGCTATTTCTTCCATGAGAGATAACCCTGAAAATGCATCACCTGCATAAAAAACATTCCCCCCCTGATAAGAATCTGAACAATCTTCATTCACAAAGCGTTTAGTTAAGGCTGCCCCTCCTAAAATTACAGGAACCTCCCATCCTTCCTCACTCATATGGGCTAGATTTTCTTTCATAATTACTGCTGAACGCACCAAAAGCCCACTCATACCAATAGCATCGGCATTATGCTCTTTTGCCGCCTTTAAAATATCTTGAATATCCTGACGAATACCTAAATTAATGACATCAAAGCCATTATTGGAAATAATAATATCCACCAAATTCTTACCAATATCATGAACATCACCTTTAACAGTTGCCAACACAAGCTTTCCTTTAGAAGAAGCCGCATCAGTTTTTTCCATAAGAGGCTCTAAAAAGCTTACAGATTTCTTCATCGTTTCGGCTGATTTTAGTACAAAAGGTAGTTGCATTTGCCCTGAGCCAAAAAGCTCTCCTACAACTTTCATACCATCAAGTAAAGTTGTATTAATAATATCTAAAGGCTCAAGCCCCTCATCTAGGCTTGCTTGTAAATCCTCTTCCAAACCTGTCATATTGCCATCAACAATACGCTGTTTTAAACGCTCATCTAAAGGCAAGTCATCAAGTTTGGGTTTGTTATCTATGACTTTTCTGTCGGCAAATGTTTCTAAAATAATCTCTAAAGGATCATAACCCTCCTTACGACGATTAAATATCAAATCATCAAATAGCTGAACTTCCTCATCTTTTATTTGGTGCAGCGGCATAATTTTAGAAACATGAACAATGGCCGCACTCATCCCAGCAGCGATTGCATGATGCAAATAAACCGAATTAAGCACATGGCGTGCTGCCATCTTTAAGCCAAAAGATATATTGGAAAGCCCCAATACAATTTGTAGCTCAGGCCATCTTTGATGAATTTCTTTTATGGCGTTTAAGGTTTCCAAACCAAGCTCATAATCATCTTTATTTCCTGTAGCAATCGTAAAGGTAAGCGGGTCAATAAATAAGTCTGACTGTTTAAGCCCATACTCATTACAAGCTAAATGAACCAATCTTTCCGTAATTGCCACCTTAGTCTTACAATCTTTAGCCATACCTTCTTCATCAATAGTCAGAGCAATCACCGAAGCCCCAAATTTTTTAGCTAAAGCGAGCCTTTGCCTTGCATCTTTTTCGCCATCTTCTAAATTGATGCTATTAATAATCGCCTTACCACCATAAAGCTTTAAGGCTTCTTCAATCACTTGAGTATCAGTACTATCAATCACTATTGGGATATTCACTGACCAACGCAGCTGGCTCATCAGCGTTATCATATCGGCTTGTTCGTTCCTATCCACATGAGCCACACATAAATCAAGGGCATTAGAGCCTTCTTTTTGCTGCTCAATCGCAAGATTAATACAACCTTCCCAATCTTCGGCTGCTTGCATATCTCGAAAGGCCTTAGAGCCATTAGAGTTACAACGCTCCCCAATGGAATAAAAAGAATTCTCTTGTAAGTAATCATTTGCTGTATAAAGAGAAGCTCCATGAGGAACAAATTCTATTTTACGCTCTTTAGGATGTAAGCGGATATCTGCAAGAATGTCATAAATAGCTTTAATATGAGCTGGTGTTGTACCGCAACAACCACCAACAACATTCACCCCTTGCTTTTGGACAAAATTCTTTTGCCATACCGCAAGCTCATCAGGACTTAGAGGATAATGGGTACGGCCATCCACAAGTTCAGGCAAGCCCGCATTCGGTTGCACCGAGATAAACCCTTGCCAATATTCCGAAATATAGTCGAGATGCTCCGCCATTTCTCTAGGACCTGTCGCACAATTAAGTCCTATTAAATCCACATCCATAGCCTCTAATATAGTTGTTGCGGCTGCAATATCTGAGCCTGCAAGCAAAGCTCCATTCGTTTCCACCGAAACCTGCACCCATATGGGTAAATTTTTGTTATATTTTTTCATAGCCGCTCGAGCCGCATTAATCGCTGCTTTTATTTGCAGTGGGTCTTGGCATGTTTCAATTAAAAATAAATCCACACCACCTGCAAGCAAGCCCTCACATTGAGCTATCATACCTTGCTCTAAACTATCATAATCAATATGGCCTAAACTCGGAAGTTTTGTTCCTGGACCAATATCTCCCATAACAAATTTAGGCTCATCACTACCATATTCTTCTATGGCTTTACGTGCAATTTCAGCTGCCTTTTTATTCAGCTCAAAACATTGGTCTTGTAAGTCAAACTCTTGTAAAGTAATGCTTGAGCCACCAAAGCTATTGGTTGTAATTAAGTCAGCCCCTGCCTCTAAATATTGGCGATGGATATCTTGTATCAAATCAGGGCGAGATAAACATAGTACATCTGTACAATTTTCTTTTCCCCAAAAATCATCATCAATATTTAAGTCTAAGTCCTGCACTAATGCTCCCATACCGCCATCGGCAATAAGGATTTTTTCTTTTAGACTTTGTAAAAGCTTGGTCATGGATTTTCTTTCTTTAGCTATCTCTTACATTAAGCAAGTGGCATAATGAGCGTGTGAGTGTCGGACGATTAAGTGTATAAAAATGAAAATGCTTTACACCATTATTCCATAAGCTCATCACTTGCGTTGCAGCTGCCGTTACGGCAATCATACGGCGGGTTTCAGGATTATCACCCAAACCCTCAAATAACTCCCCCATCCATGCAGGTAGCGAAGCCCCACAATTGGCTGCAAGTTCCACAAGCCGCTTATAATTGGTTACAGGCAAAATACCTGGAACCATATCGATATCGATACCTTGAGCTACGGCTTTATCTCTAAAGCGTAAATATAATTCTGGATAAAAGAAAAACTGCGATATGGCTCTTGTTGCTCCTGCTTCATATTTCCGCTTGAGATTATCTAAATCTTGTTGAATACCTCGACTTTCAGGGTGAACTTCAGGGTGAACCGCAACGGATATCTCAAAGTTATGACGCTTTGCTAAACCTTCAACCAAATCTGCGGCAAAAGCATAACCTTGAGGATGGGGCTGATAAGCACCACCATCGGGCATATCGCCTCTTAAGGCTACAATATGCCGAATACCAATATTCCAATAATTATCAACAATTTCATGGATTTCATCTTTAGAAGCATTCACACATGTAAGATGAGCTGCTGCCTCGAGCTTTGTTTCTTCCTTAATGCGTTTTAAGGTATCGTGTGTCCGCTCACGGGTAGAGCCGCCTGCCCCATAAGTTACCGAAACAAACTTTGGCTTTAAAGGAGCAAGTTCCATCATGCAATTCCAAAGATTTTCTTCAGCTTTTTCCGTCTTTGGTGGAAAATACTCAAAACTGACATCAATATCCCCTTTGTGGGGTAAGTTATCTAATAGCATTTTGGAAACATCCTTTTTAAATCTTACTTATAACCTATGATTTATATCGATTTTTACCTATTTTGCCAAGTATTTTTAACTTTTTATCACTAAGCTTTGAGAAAAATATCCTAGTCATAAAAAAAACACCCCTAAATATTAAAAATTCAAAGGTGGTTTTTTGTAAGCTATCTTTCTTATAAATTTACAAATACAGACTGTGGTTCTCTAAAGCCAATAAGCTTAATATCCTCAATGCCTTGGCGTATTTCAATAAGTTCTGCTTGAGAAAATTGAATATTCATTGCTCCAATATTTTCCATTAAATGCTCTGGGTTTGTTGTCCCTGGAATGGGGATAATAAATGGCTTTTGAGCGAGCAGCCATCCAAGAGCTATTTGTGCTGGAGTTGCATTTTTTCTTTGTCCCAATTCTTTAAGAAAATCAACCATCTTTAAATTGGTTTTTAAGGCCTGAGGAGTAAAATACGGAACACCTGCACGGCGATATCCAGCTTCAGGAATATAATTTTCATCAAATCTTCCACTAAGCATACCACGGCATAAGGGGCCCCATGGTACAAAAGCTATGCCTAGCTCTTCACAAAGTGGGAGTATATCATGCTCCATAACACGCTCAACAATTGAATATTCTGACTGCAAAGCAGCTACAGGCTGCACCGCATGGGCTCTTCGAATAATTTCAGGAGAAACCTCCGAAAGGCCAAAATTTCTAATTTTGCCTTCATTTATCAGCTCACCAACGACCCCTGCTGTATCCTCAATAGGTGTATCAGAGTCAAGGCGATGCAAATAGCATAAGTCTATAGTTTCAACCTGCAAACGCTGCAACATTCCTTCAACTGCTGTGCGAACATGGCTAGGGCTTGCATTACGGTTTGATGAGCGGTTGCCACTAAAATCAAAGCCAAATTTTGATGCTATTTTTACACGATTACGATAAGGCTTTAAGCCTTCACCCACAATTTCTTCACTATAATGTGGACCATAAACTTCAGCCGTATCAAAAAAGTCCACGCCATTATCCACTGCCTGAGCAATCAGCCGAACCATAGCATCTTTAGGTTGACGAGGATTATAAACACCTACCATACTCATACAACCTAAACCAATGGGATGAACCGATAAATCACCTATTTTTCTTTGATTTAAGGCTGCCTGTGCCGTATTCGCAAATGCCAAATTTCCTAAGGATGAATTACTCAAAATAAGCCCTGCTCCCATTAATAGTGAGCTGCTCATAAACTGTCTACGTTTCATTATATTCTCCTTTTATTTAAATCAGTCAGTAACCTCAAAATAAAGCCGTTTATAAAACGAAGGATAGACTAATCATATTAAAAAATTGCCTAATTCTACGATATCAATTATAAATATTGTATCTATAATATAGTGATGATACAGTTAAAATACATATGAAATATATAGGTATACTATGGAAAATACACTCAACAAACTTAAAGATACAATCGCTCAATTGACCGAAAATGGAGAGTTATATACAACAGATATAAATGGGCTATCTCTATTTAGACGAAGTTCACCAACCGAAGCTTTTAAAGTTATGTATGAGCCTAGTCTTTGCGTAATTGTTCAAGGCAAAAAACAAGTATCTTTGGGTACAGAAACATTTGCTTATGATAAAAGCGAATATCTCTTTACCTCTATTCATGTTCCAACAATTGCACAAGTGATTAAAGCAAGTGATGCAGAACCCTATCTTGGTCTACGCCTTAAACTCGACTATCATGAGGTTGCTCAGCTGATTATTGAGCATAATTTAAATATTCCCTCTAAAAAGAAGCTTAGCGATACTATGGCTACAGGTAAAATGAGTGAACCTATAGCAAATAGCCTGCTCCGTATGGTGAGCTTGCTTAATCATAAAGAAGATATTCCTATTTTAGCTCCGCTTATACAAAAAGAGCTGATTTATTATTTGCTGATTAGTGAGCAAGGTTGGAGCTTACGTGAGATTGTAACCATGGGTAGCCAAAGCCAGCAAATAACTAAAACCATTGACTGGCTTAGGGATAATTATGCCAAAAATATTCATATTCAAGAACTTGCCTCAATGACAGGGATGAGTATATCTACTTTTCATGAGCATTTTCGTAACCTTACCAAGCTCAGCCCATTGCAATTCCAAAAGCAGCTCCGCCTGCAAGAAGCTCGCCAGCTTATGTTTCACAACCACCATAACGCTGCTGATGCTGCCTTTAGGGTTGGTTATGAAAGCCCATCACAATTTAGCCGTGAATATCGCCGCTTTTTTGGAGATACTCCCTTAAAAGATATTTCTAAACTCCGTGAAATTTTTATCACTTAAAGTTTAAATATTTTACCTTGTTAATTTTTTATACTTAATCCGATGAGGATTAACCGCATCTTCACCAAGGCGTTGTTTTTTATCTTCTAAGTAAGCTTGCCAATTCCCCTCAAACCATTCCACATGGCTATCGCCTTCAAAGGCTAGAATATGGGTAGCAATTCTATCTAAAAAGTATCTATCGTGGGAAATCACCACAACGCAACCTGCAAAATCAATCAGAGCCGTTTCTAAAGCCCGTAATGTCTCCACATCTAAGTCGTTGGTTGGTTCGTCAAGCAGCAATACATTGGCTCCTGATTTAAGCATTTTTGCCAAGTGAACACGGTTGCGTTCACCACCCGAAAGTAGGCTCACTTTCTTTTGTTGATCACTTCCCTTAAAGTTGAAACGCCCTACATAGGCTCGCCCTTGCATTTTTGTGCCACCAAGCTCAATAACCTCTTGACCATCACAGATTTCTTCCCATACGGCTTTATTATCATCAAGACTATCACGAGATTGATCCACATAGCCTAAGGTAACAGTTTCACCAATTTTAATATTACCGCTATCGGGAGTTTCTGCAGCTGTAATCATACGAAATAGGGTCGATTTACCTGCACCATTTGCCCCAACAACACCCACAATACCACCCGCAGGTAAGCGAAAGCTTAAATCATCAATTAGCAGACGTTCATCATAACCTTTGCTTAAATTTTCGGCCTCAATCACCACATCACCCAAACGTTGCCCTGCTGGAATAACAATCTGAGCCTCACCCATGCGTTTTTCCATATCTTGGCTCAGTAAGTCTTCATAGGCTGTAATCCGAGCCTTGCTCTTGGCCTGACGAGCTTTAGGAGATTGGTTAATCCATTCTAATTCTCGTGCTAATGTTTTTTGGCGACCTGCTTCATCTTTGGCTTCTTGGAGCATACGTTTGGCTTTATCTTCCAGCCATGCACTATAATTGCCCTCAAAAGGAATACCTTGGCCACGGTCAAGCTCCAGCACCCAACCTGTAATATTATCAAGAAAGTATCTATCGTGCGTTACAATCAACACCATACCTTCATAATCACGTAAATGACGCTCTAACCATGCTATTGATTCGGCATCCAGATGGTTTGTTGGCTCATCAAGCAAAAGAATATCAGGCTTAGCAAGCAAAAGCTTACATAAAGCCACACGACGAGCCTCACCACCCGAAAGCTTGCTCACATCGGCTTCCTTTGGGGGGCAACGCAAGGCATCCATGGCAATTTCTAAGGTTCTATCAATGGACCAACCATCAACCGCATCAATTTGCTCTTGGAGTTCCGCCTGACGCTCAATAAGATTATTCATCTCATCATCGCTTAAGTCTGGATTAGCAAAAGCAGCTGAAACCTCATTAAACTCATCTAAAACCGCTTTAATATTACCCATTGCCGATAAAATATTGCCCCCAACATCCATGCTTGTATCGAGCTTTGGTTCTTGTTCTAAATAGCCTACAGATACACCCTCAGCAGCTTTGGCCTCACCTGTAAATTCCGTATCAATGCCTGCCATAATTTTAAGTAAGGTCGACTTACCCGCACCATTATGCCCCACAATACCAATTTTAGCATCAGGTAAAAACGAAAGCGATATACCTTTTAAAACCTCTTTGCCGCCTGCATAGGTTTTTTTGAGATTATGCATTGTATAAACATATTGATGTGCCGCCATAATATTCTTTCCTCGTTGTTTCAAATCTTTAATTTAAGTTGAGCTAAAAATAACCTATTGGCTTAAGAAAAGGCAAGCATAAATATCATTTTATTTAATGAGATTTTCTTTAATTTCTTTTTCGGGGGCAACACCCATATCTTCTAACTTTTGAATCCGCCGCATCACACCTCCACGCCCCTCCATTGAAGTAATGGCTGAGTCATAGGCTTTGGATGCAGAATCTAAGGCAGACTTCACACGGCTTAAATGCTCCACAAATGTAGCAAATTTTTTATGAAGAGCCTGAGCTTCTATAATAATTTGCCTTGCATAACGGTCTTGTTGGTCTAGCTTCCACAAATGATTAATCACCCGTAAGCTCAACATTAATGTGGATGGAACAACAATTAAGATATTCTTTTTTAAAGCTTTAGCAAAAAAGTCTGGATTTTTTTCATTAATTAAGGCCAATACCGCTTCTTGGGGAATAAACATCAAAATACTATCGAGGGTTTCCACTTTTGGCAATTTATCATAATCACGGCTACTTAAGTCATCCACATGATAAATAATCGCTTTTTCTAAATCTTGATAGGCTTCATCTTTTTCTTCTTGTGTTTCGGCCTCAATATATCGCATCCAAGGGCGAAGGCTCACTTTTGCATCAATAATAATCTTTTTATCTTCGGGCAAATGGAGCAAAACATCTAAAACAACACGACCACCATCAAGGGTTTCTGCTGAATATTGAATATTATAGTGAACATCTTTAATAAGCCCTGCATCTTCCAAAATTCCTTCTAAAACAAGCTCTCCCCACATACCTTGAGTTTTGGATTTTGCGGCTAAAGCTTGGCTGAGTTTTTGAGCCTCTCCACTTAAATTTTGCGAAGATTGAACAATGTTATTAATTTCGGAACGTAACGATACACGCTCTCGCATTTCCTTATCGTAAACATCACTCACTTGCTTCTGAAAGCCCCCTATTTTCTCACCTAAAGGACCAAGCAATGTTTTAAGTTGTTCTTGCTGAGCAGCCGAAAATTGCGAGGCATTTTCCTTAAGTGCTATAGAAGATAAATCTTTAAACTGGGCAAGCATACTCTGCTTAGATTCTTCTAACAGAATAATTTTTTCTTCAAAAGACTTCTGTTCTTGCTTTAACGTAGCCTCGTAAGTTGCAATGGATATCTTATCTTTAAGCTGCTCTTCCTTAAGCAATGCAAGCTTTTTACCTGCTTTACGACTTTGAATAAAATTGATTATTGCCCATAAAACAGTAGCCACAACAAAGCCTGCCGCTATACCTAAGGCTAATATTTGCTCAGGGGCTAAATCTGTAATCCATATTATCCAATTTTGCATATTCTATCCATTTTTATATGAGCCTTTATTAATAGCTTCCTATAAGCTTTGTGTAAAGTATTTTAAAAATCCTGCTTTGTTTTTACACACTTTCTATACTCTTTTTTGCAAGCATAAAAAAGGAAAATCACAGAGCAAAGCTTAGCTCCATTGTCATGCTGCACTTAGTTACAGCATCTAGGATATGATTGATGCTTAATATAGATTCTGCAGCTTACATTTTGCTCCGTGCGAAAATGACATTTGAGAAGTTTATCATAGGTGCAAAAAAAAGCTAGAAACATCATGATTCTAGCCTTTTAAAAAATGGTGGGCCCGGCAGGACTCGAACCTGCGACCGATCCGTTATGAGCGGATAGCTCTAACCAACTGAGCTACAGGCCCCTTTAAAAAGTGGGCTTTCATTGTTTATCGAATTTTCTTTCAAAAAGCAATAAAATAATTTCTCAATCATGCCATAAATTTTCCTTAATCTTGGCATAGAACAAAAATTGTCTCAAAGTTTTAGCA
The DNA here is from genome assembly GCA_047973205.1 of Alphaproteobacteria bacterium. Lineage (GTDB taxonomy): Bacteria > Pseudomonadota > Alphaproteobacteria > JBKEAR01 > JBKEAR01 > JBKEAR01. The sequence continues at coordinate 16,849 of JBKEBO010000018.1, forward strand.
AGCATAAAGTCTTTAAGGGCAAAATAATTTAATGAAATTTAAAGAATAATCCCTATATAATTATAAATTACAAGCGGATAAACAAGGAAAATTCATAATGAAAAAGCTTATAATACCCCTATCTATTTCTCTTATGGCTGCATTTGCTACCCATGCTGAAGTTGATACCAACACCATTCTTAATAGCAAATGTTCTTCTTGCCATGCAACACCCAAAGCTGATGGTTACTCTAAAGCTGATTGGGATCAATATATGGATAAAATGCAACCTTTTGCTCAAATTAGTGATGGTGAAAAACAGGCTCTTAAGGATTTAAAGAAATAGAGGAAAATTTTCTTTTATTGCCTTGCAAAAATAGCCAAGTTTTAAATCGTACTTCTGGTAGCAAAAATGAACAAAAGCCTGACCATTTTGTCCATTTTATCCCCTATTCGGCCACTTTTTACCCGAATTTGTCCGAATTTGTCCATTTTTATCCACTCGGTTTCTTTTCTGAGCCTGCATCACTCTTGGTTTTTTTTGGACAAATATGTAGGTGACAATGGATAAATTTGGACAAGAATGGGCAATTTTTGGCAAAAACGGGCTAAAAATGGACATTTAAAACCGTTAGTCCGAACCTGTAATCCAACCGCCTCCAAGCAATCTATCGCCATCGTACATCACCCCAACTTGCCCTGGTGCAACACTATCTAAAATATCATCAAAAACGATTTTCGCCGTTTTATCCTCTTTATTGGCATAAACCCTTGCAGGCTTTAAGTTTTGCGAAGAACGCGTTTTGGCAATTACCTCTCGCCCTTCAGCAGGCCAATGGTCATCACCAATCCAGTTAAGCTCCTCAATATAAACAACTTTTCTATGAAGAGCCGATGTTGGCCCTACAATCACCTGATTTTTCGAGGCATCAAGCTTAAGCACATATAGGGGGTCTCCACCACCGATTTCTAAGCCACGGCGTTGCCCTATAGTATAGTAGATAATCCCCTTATGCTGACCAAGCACACGGCCATCTTCGATATGGACAATATCACCAGGCTGATTGGCATTAGGCCGAAGTTTTTCAACGACTTCCGCATATTTCCCTGTGGGTACAAAGCAGATATCTTGGCTATCGGGCTTATCATGAACCTCTAAGCCCATTTCTTTTGCCATACGGCGGGTCTCATCCTTGCTCAGCTCCCCTAAAGGAAAGCGTACATTTTCAAGGCGTTCTATGGGAACTTGACACAAAAAGAACGACTGATCACGGCGATAGTCCGAACCTCTCCAAATCTGCGGATTACCACCATTTTCTGCAGGTCTCCACCGAATATAATGACCTGTGATGAGATAGTCGCAACCAAATTGTTCAACCGCATCCCAAAGAGCCCCAAACTTCACCTTTTTATTACATAAAGCACAAGGAACTGGCGTTGTTCCATCAAGGTAACTATCGGCAAATGGATCGACCACATTATCCCTAAAAAGATTATTAAGTTCAACAACTTTATGTTCTATGCCTAGATAGTCTGCCATCTTTTTGGCATCTCTTACGGCTGCTTCATCAGTTGTCGGAGCCAAACTTCCCTGCATGGCTAAAGTCACTCCAAGCACATCATAACCTTGCTGTTTTATCAATCCTGCAACAACAGAAGAATCGACTCCGCCGCTCATAGCAACGGCAACACGCTTTGTTTCACTTGGGGGCTTCATATATAGTTCGACCATTTACCTTTTACCTTTTTACTAAAAATGTGTTATTTCAAGCTCTTTTATGCATAAAATAGAAAAATATGCAAATATTATTATGCTTTTTCACATTGTTTTTATTGTCTAATATGCCATTTAATGGTAGTTTAAGGAACTGTTATTGAGATTGATTTGAGGAAAATTTTATGCTATCCGCTCTAAAAAAAGAAAATGAAGCTGAAGCCATTGAACACGAACATGTCGTACCAACAACCAAGATTACTGATGAGGCCATTCCTGACTATATGAAAGACGTTTACGAATGGGCTTATGTATCTGATAAGAATGCCGATTTACTTGACAACCCCCTAACTGTTTCCATTTTATTATTCTTACAAGATAAGCGACTGCTTAAAAAATTCTTAAGTGAAATTGAGCCTGGTTGTAAAATGATGATGATGGCTCATGTTTATGGCCCAATGGTTGAACGTATCGCTAATCATGTGGGGAAAAACGGCATATTTCACCTTGTGGATGTCACCCCTGTGCAAGTTCGCCACGCCCTTAAAAAACTCCGTGATATGAAATGGGCTCAGGTTTGGCAAGAAGATGCGGCAACTGCAGGGCTTGGGGATTATGATATTATGGGTAGCTTCTTCTTATTGCATGAAGTTCCTGATGATAAAAAAACTGAGATTATTGATAATATGCTCAACCATACACGTATGGGTGGAAAGTCAGTTTATATCGATTATGCCAACCCGAAAAAATGGCAACCTATTCGTTATATTCTTGCTTATATTAACAAACACTTAGAGCCTTTTGCTCCTGCTTTATGGAAAAATAGTATCCAGTCTTTTGCCACAGCTGAGCTTGCTAAAAACTTTGAGTGGAGTGTTGAGCCTATCTTTGGTGGTGTTTACCAAAAAGTTGTCGCTAAGCGAGTTAAGTAGAACCTAACTCTTTTGCGGCCATACCTTAGCAATATTAATGGGGCTTTGCCCCTATACCCCACAACGCAAGCGTTGACCTAAAGGGAAAATCCTTGATTTTCCTACGCCTTTTTCTGGAGTATCTTAGAATGACAACCTCCCGCTCCCTTAAGCTTGTCAAAGGGTATTTGATAAGAGCTTGTTTTTACGGCATTTCGGCAAGCTCAATGACCGTAAAAGCTTAAGGGAGTGGTATTGCTTCTCACGGTTGCTGAGCTTGTCGAAGCACCGTAATCATAGAGCCACCTTTATTTTCCCCTCTGGGGAGGGGTGAGATACGATAGTATATCTCGGGGTGGGTTATCAAAACTTCTCAAATGTCATTTTTGCACGTAAGTTGCATCCATCTGGAACACGGTCTCACCTGTCATGCTGCACATAGTTGCAGCATCCATTATACTGTTGATATAGATTCTGCGATGGTACTTACGTACCCCGCAGAATGACGCAGGAGAAGTTTTTACAACCCACCTTTATGAATAAGCTGGTTTTTCAAGGGCATAGATGAGGGCTTGAGCAGCCGTTACTTGAGCTTCAGCTAGTGTTTTTCCCGCCTCATCTTCTGCTTTTTCTAAACTTTCTTGCGATTGGGATAAACGTTGGTTCGCATCTTCTAAAGAAACACCCGTAACAGGGAAGCATTCTTCGCATAACACACGCACAATATCATCTTCAAATTGAGCATAGCCGCCACTTACAAAGATACGCTCTGATACGCTATTGGCATTCATGATATAAACCACCGATGGACGCAAAATCAGCATAATAGGCATACGCCCTGCCTGAAAGCCAATATCACCCTCATCACCTGGTACAATAACCATATCGGCCGTACCTGATGCTTCAAGTTTTGCTGGTGAGATAATCTCAAATTTTATTTGTTCCGCCATTGATATTCTCCCTTAGGATAGCGAGGGTTGCAGCCGAGACTAGGCTGCAGCCTCTTCTTCTAATTGTTTCGCTTTTTCAATAGCTTCTTCGATGTTACCCACCATATAAAAGGCCGCTTCTGGAAGATGGTCATACTCACCCTCACACAAGCCTTTAAAGCCACTAATTGTATCTTCTAGGCTAACTGTTGTTCCTGGTATGCCGTTAAATACTTCAGCTACATTAAAGGGTTGCGATAAGAAACGCTGGATTTTACGCGCACGAGCCACAACAAGCTTATCTTCTTCCGAAAGCTCATCCATGCCCAAAATAGCAATAATATCTTGAAGAGACTTATATTGCTGTAAGATACGTTGAACTTCACGAGCCACATTATAATGTTTTTCCCCTACGACATGAGGGTCTAAAATACGTGAAGATGAATCTAGCGGATCCACCGCAGGATAAATACCCATAGAAGCAATGTTACGATCGAGTGTGGTTGTTGCATCTAAGTGAGCAAATGATGTTGCAGGGGCTGGGTCAGTCAAATCGTCAGCTGGCACATAAATGGCCTGAACTGAAGTGATTGAGCCTTTACGGGTTGAGGTAATACGCTCTTGAAGAGCCCCCATATCGGTTGCAAGGGTCGGCTGATAGCCCACGGCTGAAGGAATACGCCCTAAAAGAGCCGAAACCTCAGCACCTGCTTGAGTAAAGCGGAAGATATTATCGATAAAGAGTAGCACATCTTGGCCTTCTTCATCACGGAAATATTCGGCCATTGTCAGCCCTGTAAGAGCCACACGAGCACGAGCCCCTGGAGGTTCATTCATTTGACCATAAACAAGAGCACATTTAGAACCAGGACCTTCAACTGTATTCACGCCCGATTCAATCATCTCATGGTAAAGATCGTTGCCCTCACGTGTTCTTTCACCCACACCTGCAAACACCGAAAAACCACCATGTTGTGTAGCAATATTGTTGATAAGTTCTTGCATAAGAACGGTTTTACCAACGCCCGCACCACCAAATAAGCCAACTTTACCCCCTCTAGGATATGGAGCAAGCAAGTCGATAACTTTAATGCCTGTAAGCAGAATCTCGGCTTCTGTTGACTGTTCAACAAGCTCTGGAGCTGGACGGTGGATAGGAAAGCGGCGTTCGGTTGGAATATCACCTTTTTCATCCACGGCTTCACCAACAACATTCACGATACGACCTAATGTTTCTGGTCCTACAGGAACAGAAATAGGCTTACCTGTATCGATAACATCTTGCCCACGAACTAGCCCTTCAGTTACATCCATAGCAATAGTACGTAAAACGCCCTCACCCAAATGCTGAGCCACTTCTAAAACAAGTTTACGGCCATTATTTTCTGTATGCAAAGCATTCAAAACAGCGGGGAGCTCCTTCTTTGTACTAAATTGCACATCGACAACCGCTCCTAAAACTTGTGTAATTTTACCAATTTTTTCTGTCATTTTATACTTCCCTTAAATGTTAAACGGCTTCAGCACCAGAAATAATTTCTGTTAACTCTGTTGTAATGGCAGCTTGCCGCTGTCTGTTGGCTTGTAATGTTAGTTTTTTGACCATATCTTCGGCATTGCGTGATGCATTATCCATAGCAGTCATTCGAGCCGCTTGTTCTGCAGCAAAACTCTCTAAAATTGTATTATACAACTTATTGGTTAAACTTTTAGGTAAGACATCTGCAATAAATTTTTCTTCCGATGGTTCAAGTTCAACACTTGAGGGTACTGGATCAGGCTCTGGGTCTGGAATATACACAGGAATAAGCTGATCGTCCATTACCTCTTGAGTAATCGCATTAACAAAGCGGTTATAAATAATATAAGCCTTATCAAATGCCCCATCATTAAAATCATTGACCAATGCAGTCATTGTATGTTGCACCGTATGTAAATCCACATGGCTACCATGCATCTCTATTTTATAATCAAGCATAATATCGGCAAAGTCATGCTTAAGAGCCTCAGCCGCTTTACGCCCCACACATAAGAGCTTAGCTTCTTGCCCCGATGCTTTCACCATAGAGATTTTACGCCGTGTTTCTCTAACCAAATTTGCATTAAAGCCCCCACAAAGGCCACGTTCTGAGGAAACCACAATCACCAATGTTGTTTTGATATCTTCTCTACCGCTTAAGATAAGCGGAGGATTTTTCATACCGTCAACATTTTCAGTGAGTTGCTCCATAATAGCACGCGTACCTTTAGCATAAGGACGAGAGGCCTCTACCGCACGTTGAGCTTGACGCAAACGAGCCGCTGCAATCATCTTCATTGCTGAGGTAATCTTTTTCGTTGAACTTACAGAGCCAATACGTGTTTTAAGCTCTTTTAATGTTGCCATAAGATATCTCCCAACCTTAAGAGAAGTTCTTAACGAACTTATCTAAAAAGCCCTTAAGCTTATCGGTTGTATCAGCTGATAAATCAAGTGTATCTCTAATGTCTGCTAAAACTTCAGGTACTTCATTTCGTACACTATTAAGAAGTTCTTTTTCAAAGCGTCCCACTTGGCTAATGGCAATACCATCTAAATAACCTTGTGTTCCAGAAAAAATCGAAACCACCTGCTCTTCTACTGATAAAGGAGAATATTGCGATTGTTTTAAAAGCTCGGTTAAACGTTGACCACGCTCTAACTGGCGGCGGGTTGTCTCATCTAAGTCTGATGCAAACTGAGCAAAAGCAACAAGTTCTCGATACTGAGCTAAGTCAAGCTTCATTGAGCCTGAAACCTTTTTAATAGCCTTTGTTTGAGCTGAGCTTCCCACACGAGAAACCGAAACCCCCACATTCACTGCTGGCAGAATACCTTGATAGAATAAATCTGTCTCAAGGAAAATCTGACCATCTGTAATGGAGATAACATTGGTTGGAATATAAGCCGAAACGTCATTGGCTTGTGTTTCCACCACAGGAAGAGCTGTTAAAGAGCCTGAGCCATGCTCTTCATTAAGCTTGGCCGAACGCTCCAAAAGACGAGAATGAAGATAGAAAACATCACCAGGATAAGCCTCACGCCCTGGAGGACGACGAAGCAAAAGTGAAACCTGACGATAAGCAACCGCTTGTTTTGATAAATCATCATAAAAGATTGTTGCATGCATACCATTATCACGGAAATATTCCCCAATGGCACATCCTGCATAAGGCGAAAGATATTGCATCGGAGCAGGATCAGAAGCGGTAGCTGAGATAATGATGGTATAATCTAAAGCACCATAGTCTTCTAATGTACGGATAAGCTGAGCAACGGTTGAGCGTTTTTGTCCAATCGCCACATAAACACAGAACATTTTTTCTGTATCATCTTTTGCGGCATCATTAATTTTCTTTTGGTTAATGATGGTATCTAAGATAATGGCGGTTTTACCTGTTTGTCTGTCCCCAATAACTAGCTCACGCTGTCCACGGCCAATAGGAATAAGACTATCAATCACCTTAAGCCCTGTTTGAAGAGGCTCATGCACTGATTTACGAGGCATAATGCCTGGAGCTTTAACGTCAATCACACGTTTTTCATCAGAATCGATATCACCTTTACCATCAATGGGTGTTCCTAAGGCATCCATCACACGGCCCAAAAGCCCTTTACCCACAGGAACATCCACAATCTCGCCTGTACGACGAACTAAAGTTCCCTCTTCAATGTCTCGGTCACTACCAAAAATAACAACACCCACATTGTCAGTTTCTAAGTTTAAAGCCATTCCACGGACATTATTTTCAAAGGCGACCATTTCGCCTGCTTGAACATTATCCAAACCATAAACACGGGCGATACCATCCCCCACAGAAAGCACACGGCCAACCTCGGCAACATCGGCTTCATTGTTTACACCGGCAATTTGATCTTTCAGAATTGCTGAAATTTCTGCAGCACGGATATTCATATTAAGCATTTCCCTTCATTGCTAGATGATAACGATCGAGTTTTGTTTTAAGTGTATTATCAATAAGAGTAGAACCAATCTCTAAACTCAAACCCCCTTTAAGTTCGGGTTCAACAACTAAGTTTAGACGAATTTGTTTATTAAGCTCACGCTCTAAAGCCTGACGCAAATTTTCTTGCTGAGTATTGGATAATTCCTTGGCTGAACGAACAGTTACAGGCTGTATGCCTTTATATTCCTCAACCTGCTGAATAAAAGAGCTTAGGGCATGACCTAAAATAAAGCTACGGCGATTATCGCATATAGTATGAACAAAGCCCTTCATAGCTTCGCCTGTACCAAGAAGTCCGAGTATCTTTTCCATCGCTAAGATTTGGTCTTCCTTGCTAAAAAGTGGTGAGCGGATAATCTGCTGAACTTCTTCGTTATTATCAATCAACTCTTTTAAGTTTTGAGCATCTTCTAATGTAGATTCGAGCTCATTGGCACTATTGGATATTTCTAGCAATGCCTTACCATATCGTTTGGCAACTTCTTGAGTATCTAAAGATGATGCAGACACAATTTCTTCCCTGTAAGCAATATATTCATTAACAAAACCATAAAAATAGTTAGAACAAATTAACATATCATTTTTAAAGTTGCAATATTAATTAAGCAAGAAATAAGGATTTTTTAATAAATAGACATTCTTTCTATCACAAAGCCGTAAAATTTACATAAAATTATAGGGGTCAATATCAATTTTCATACGACTTTGAGACGGCAGCTTAAGTTTTTGTATCCATTGATGAATAAACGGCTGCAGCAATATTTTTTTAGGGCTAATCAGCATAAAACGTTGACGATATCTTCCCCTTACTCTTTCTAAAGGTGGAGATGCAGGCCCATAGACTATAATATCAGGATGTTCTGGCTTTTGTTGCGAAAAATGCCGACAAAGTCCATAAAGGCGATTTTCATCTTCATCAGAAAATGTAATTGTTGCCATACGTCCAAAAGGTGGCATTTCACTTCCCTGACGCTCTTTAATTTCTTGATTCATAAACATATCACGATCATGCATGGCTAAAGCTCGCATCACCTTATTTTGGACAAAATGGGTTTGCAGATAAACATGCCCCTCTTTTTGCTCTCGACCTGCTCGGCCTGCGACTTGCCATAATAATTGCCATGTATGTTCCGCCGCTCGTAAATCCCCACCACCTAAAGAGGCATCGGCATCAATCACCCCAACTAAGGTTAAGTCTGCAAAATGATAGCCTCGAGAAATGACTTGTGTACCTACAATAATATCAACTTCCTTATTTTCGATACTCTTCACAAGCTCCGCTGCTTTTTGCGGACTATTAAGAGCATCTGACGAAGCCTGAGCCACTCTCGCCTCAGGCCATCTTTTATGAATTTCTTCCAATATTCGCTCCACCCCAGGACCAATAGGAACAAGGCTATCTTCTTTTTCGCAATGGGGGCAAGTTTTGGGGATATTCTGCTCAAAGCCACAATGGTGACAAAGCAACCTTCCCCCTTTACTACGATGCTCCACAAGCCATGTTGTACAATGCGGACATTCAACACGCCCTCCACAAGCATGGCATAATGTGAGCGGTGCGTAACCTCTACGATTTAAAAATAATAAACTTTGCTCATCTTTTTGTAAGTTTGCATCAATGGCTTCGGCTAAGGTTGAGCTTATCCAATGGCCTTGCTCCAAACGATTTTCTTGGAGGTCAACAAGATGAATATCAGGCAATATTTGCCCCCCAAAGCGACTTTCTAGATGAAGCCTCTTATAGCGTCCCTCTTTATAATTCACCCATGTTTCTAAGCTCGGTGTTGCTGTAGCAAGCACAATGGGAATATCTTCCATACTTGCTCGTAAAACCGCCATATCTCGCCCCTGATACACCACCTGTTCTTCTTGCTTATAGCTGGTATCATGCTCTTCATCAACAATGATTACTCCTAAATTTGCAAAAGGCAAAAAGAGCGAAGACCTTGCTCCCACCACAACTTTTGCCTCACCTAAAGCAACTGCTTGCCATGTTTTTCTTCGTTCTGCTGCCGAAAGCTCCGAATGCCAAAGGGCTGGCTCTGCACCAAAGCGAGCTTTAAAACGCTCCAACCATTGAGCCGAAAGAGCAATTTCAGGAAGCATAACCAAAATTTGCTGACCTTGCTTTAAAGCTTGAGCTATCATCTCAAAATAGACTTCTGTTTTACCTGAACCAGGAACACCATCAAGCAAAATCGGGCAAAATTGAGCCTCTTTAACATATTGCACTAAATCTTGTGCTGCAAGTTCTTGAGCTGATGATAACTTGACTTGATGATGATTGCCTTTTGGCTCTTTAAACGTAAACGTTAGAGCTGATTGTGTCATTACAGGTAACAACATTCCTGCTTTTTCTAAAGATGCAATCACTGCAAGACTAACCTTGGCCTCTTCCGCTAATTCTTTAGGCAACCATAAATCACCATTTTGAGCAATATCGAATACTCGCTTTCTTGCCGTTGTTTGCCGTAAATTTTTTGTATCAAATTGATGATTATAAACAAGCTGTTTTTGCTCTTTTAAGGGCTTAAAAGCATCGGGGGTTGAAAGAGCCAAACGCAATACCTTACTTAAAGGTGTCATATTATAATCACTCATCCAGCGTAAAAATTTCAGCATTGCAGGGCGTATTGGTGGTAAAAAATCGATAATTTCTAAAGGGCTTCGTAATTTTCCTGCAAAATTTGCATCCCCCCCACCTAGCACAATGGCTAATTGTTTTTGCTTACCTACAGGCACCCAAAGAATTTGCCCCTCATATACTTTTTGCCCCTCTTTGAGCTGATAGGTCAAACGGCTTAGAGGAATATTTACCACTAGCTGAACTTCGATACGTTCTCCTGTATGAAATGAGGGATTATGGGTTTGTATTTTTTGCAATATTTATCGCCTTTTTTGTGAGCTTAAAAATATGATAGTTATTCTCTTTTAAAAGGTAAAGTTTTTTATTAAAGAGACTGGTTGAAGGAGCGTAGCGACTAACGGAGGCGGGGTGGGGCCGCAAAAATAAGGTTGAAGGAGCGTAGCGACTAACGGAGGCGGGGTGTGGCCGCAAGAAGATAAGGTTGAAGGAGCGTAAGCGACTAACGGGTGCGGGGTGTGGCCGCAAAAGAAATATATTATGTAATAAACAACTTTTCTCTCGATTTAACCATAATAATCATTTATTATCATAACAAATTCATTTTTAACGGAAAAAAAATTATGCCTCTTCCTTTTCGGATATTCTTAGCAGCTATTTTTGCTTTTATCTTTTTGGTTATTTATTCTACCATATTAACAATATCTCCTATTATTATGTCGGATATACAAAGTGGTACGGACTTAAATATAGAGCTATATTTAGCTATCATCACCAAACATATTGAAATTTGGAAAGATATACGAAGCTTTACGGAAGACTTATCCCATTTTGAAATTTATTGGTTCGTCTTTGCAATTATTGGTCAGCTTATCACTCGGAAATATCTTTCTTTTATGCTTTTGATGACCATACTCACCCTTATTCTCATGCCTCTTTTAAGGGGTGTACTTCCCATTCATATTATCTTTTTGATTATCGCTGCCGTGGCTTTATTTTTATGTGAGGCTATCGCAGGTTCTCGACAACCCAGCAGGCAAGAAAAAGATGATATGTTACGAGAAAGAGCCAAACAATATCAAGAAGAAATACGCTCTTCCCATGATGAATATGATGAGTTAGATGATGAGCATATGGCTGACAACCAAATGGATGATATAAAGCCCAAATCTGCAAAGGCTCAGCCGCAAAAAATCCGCCATAAGGATGTTATCGACCGTAAGACTATTCCCCATGATAAAAAAACATTGAGCTTAGATTAGTTTTTGCAATCATTGAGCTTTTTGAAACACCGTAATGCCCATACGCCGTATATACTTTAAACTCTTGTTATCATTTTGGTGATAAGCTATAATCAAATAATAGAGTAATAGTTAGGTTGGCTATGGCACAAAATCCTAGAAATACCGTAGAAAAC
>JBKEBO010000032.1:0-7466 GCA_047973205.1 Alphaproteobacteria bacterium
TATCATTGCGTGAGCCATATAGACTTGTTATAAAGCCTATGGTTTTAGGATTTCTGCCATAGTATGAACATAGGCTTAGGTTAATTTGTAAATCCAAAAGTAGTAATGAATAAAGTAGATAAGGGAAAAAACAAATGAAGAAATTATTGTTTGCAACAGCAATCAGTATTGTAACATTTTCAGCAGCTTCATCTTTTGCAGAAGCTCCTAAATCAGAAGGCTCGACAATAGTAAGTAAAATCTTCAAAAAGGGTGGCATCTGTTTTTTGGGAAAATGCGGTAAAGACCATGAGGGTGAAGGCCAATCTGCTGGTAACAAAAGTAATGACCATAGTAGTGAAGGTGATAAAGGTCACAAGGGTGAAGGGCAGTTCAATAAGGGCAGTGAAGATATGATGAAAAAGTTTGAAGAAATGACCCCTGAACAACAAAAGGCCTTTATTGAAGAACATGAAAAGGCCATGAATAAAAAGGTTGATGCGACTAAAGAAATTAAAAAGATAGCAGAATAGCTAATTCTCAAAAAATTTTCTCATATACATAAAAGGGCTCTTAATAATATTTAAGAGCCTTTTTGTATAATCTTTAGAAGGGTTTAGCCTATTGTAACAAAACGAGTCGTTGCCTGAAAATAGCCTTAAATGGGTTACAAATCGTTACACTTTTTATGTTTATTGTCATAGTTCAGATACAGTTTTCTTTTAATCTGTAATCGTCATAAGAACAACGAAAACAAATAAAAGGAACATGATTATGAAAAAACTACTATTAGCAACAACAGCAACAACATTTGCTTTTTCGGCTGCAGCATCTTTTGCTCAAGACATGCAACCAGAACCCAAAAAAATAACGGTGGAAAGCATTACCCAACGTGTTGAACAAAGGCTCGTTCGTAATCCTAACTTAAAACTAGACTCAGTAACTGAAAAAGATGGTAAATTCACTGTAAGAATTACCACAAAAGATGGCTCGTTAGTTGAAGAAAAAATCATTGACCCAGCCAATAAAAAAGACCGTGGTGGCTTTAAAATGATGAAAACTCCACTAACAACAGAACGTGTTAAGGAAATGTTAGAAGGTCATTTAGCAGCTAAAGGTAATCCTAACCTTAAAGTTGGTGATGTAACTGAAGAGGGCGGTAATATCCGAGCAACAATCGTTACTCAAGATGGCTCACTCGTTAAAGAAGGTGTGATTAATGCTGAAAAACCAATGGCAGGCTTTGCAGAGCTTATGGATATGGGCATGAGAGGCAAAGGTCATCATGGCAAAATGATGGATGGAAAGATGATGGATGGAAAAATGATGGGCCGCCGAGGTGGTTCTGATGGACAAGCTCACCATGGCGGCAAAGATGGCCCTATGGGTGGAAAAATGGGTGGTAAGATGATGGGGCAAATGCAACCTATGGATGGTTCTATGGGTGATCGTATGATGGAAGAATTCAAAAATATGAGCCCAGAGCAACAAAAAGCCTTTGTTGAGAAGCATCAAGAGATGATGCAAGCCTATGAAGATACAATGAATACAGAGGCTGAAAAACCTGCGAAGTAATAATTTCTCGACAAATTGCGTAAATAACTTTATTATTTGATGAAAGAGCTCTATATGATAAGAGCTCTTTTGTCTTATATATTTTATTAGCTCTTTTAAGGTATTGTTTATGCGAAACTTTCTTTTACTTCTTAGCCTTAGTCTTACATCAACCTCAGCAATGGCGACAACAATGGTTATATCCAGCCGTCCGCTTTTTGATATGATAAATCAAGTCAAAACAGATGATTTGCAACTTCATCTTATTGCTCAAAATAGTGATACCCATAGTACGGATTTATTGCCTAAGGACAAGCTTTTGATTAATGAAAGTGATGCTCTTTTGGCCATTGAACCTTTTGATGTGGCTTTGATTAAAGCGGCACAACAGCTCGATAAAAAAGTTATTGTCCTTAATGATTTAAGTGAACATATCCTCCCGATTAGGTTAGAGGGTCATAATCATGAACATGAACATGAGGATGAGCATAATCATGAAGACCATGAGCATAACCATGAGGATGACCACGGCCATGAACATAGTGGAGATGATCCGCATTTTTGGCTTTCACCTGTTGTGGTGCAAGATATTATCGCATATTTAAGCAAACAAGATGGCCATTATATTGATGACTCAAAATATCATCAATTTTTAGCGGATATACGTGATTATCAACAAAGGGTTACCAAAGAGATCCAACCTCACTGGATTGTTTACCATGATGGTTGGCAATATCTAGAAAATTACTTTGGCTTTGCTGCACCTTTGTTTTTTACACAGAATCCTCAAGGACTTATTCGTCCTGATGATTATAAAAAAGTACAAACAAAAATTAAAGATGAACATATTCGTTGTATTATTATTGAACCCCAAACCCCTAAGAGAGTAGCAAGCCGCTTTAAAGAAGCTGCTAATATTGAAGCAATAACCTTAGACCCTACAGGTCGTACAGCACCAAAGAATGTAAACAGCCTGTACTGGATATGGGATAGCTATATAACAGCAGCTCAAAAATGTAGCCAGTAATAAACACAAAAAAACCACTCCAATAAGGGGTGGTTTTTATAGAGAGAATAGGTTTGTTTTTAGATTTAAGCAATCTTTTTTGCGGAGGCAATAAGCGTACGCACTTGGCCACGAGCAAAGTCCGAAACAGCCGTGTCACGAGCAATTTGTAGGGCAGTTACTGTACCCTCATAAAGGATAACTACCTGACGGGCAATAACTTTAGAATCCTTAACGCGAGCCTCAGCAACAGCCTCTAAAATCCATGCCCACATGCTTTCCTTAAGCTCTTGTGCAGTTTGACGAACAATATGATTCTTATCGTTATATTCAGCCATAGCATTGGTGAACATATCACCATTAAAGCCTTTTTCACGACACATACGTGCTTGTAATACAAATAGACTTTCGATGCGGGTAATAGGCATTTGGCCACGCTCGACTAAAATACGGTCAAGACGCTCTTTAAGATGCTCAGCCCAAGATTTTAATGCCGCAGCAACAAGAGCATCTTTTGAATGGAAATGCTTATAAAGTGTTGTCTTTGACACTCCTGATTCTGCCAAGATACGATCAATACCCACGGCGTGAAATCCATTCTCATAAAATAGCTTACGAGCGGTATGAACTAAATGGTCACGTCTTCCAGATTGCATCTTTTAACTCCTTTTGAGAAATACTAAACGGTTTGTTTTATGCTTTCAATATGCCATAAAAAGGTTAACAAGTTGGTAATGACAATTATATTTTTAAATAAAAAATCGTAAAGGCCGAATAAAACTCCTTTAAGAATAAGATATTTTGATATAAATTAGGTGGTTATTAAAAAAAAAGGAAATCTAAATTGGATGATTTTTCCATATATATATACATATTTTTATGGTGTATAGGGGCTTTTGCAGGCTTTGTTGATTCTATCGCAGGTGGCGGCGGTTTGCTCACTGTTCCTGCTTTAACGGCTGCGGGTGTGCCGCCTCAGATGATTTTGGGTACAAATAAGCTTCAGGGAAGTTTTGGCTCATTTAGCTCTTCTTTAAAGTATTTAAGCTCTAAAGAAATTGAACTTCGCTCAATTGCATCAGCCTTTTTATGTAGCCTTATTGGCTCAGCTATTGGTTCATCAACGGTTCAGCAAATTCATAGTGATTTTTTAAAGCCGTTGATTCTTATAATGCTGATTGCAGTGGCTTTATTTTTTATTTTTTCTCCTAAAATGAGTGATACCCCAAGAGAATCGAAACTCACACCTTTTGTCTTTGCTCTTATTTTTGGTACGTCTATTGGCTTTTACGATGGATTTTTTGGACCAGGAACAGGTTCATTTTTTGTGATTGCATTGATGACTATGAGAGGCTTTGGCCTAAAGGCAGCGACAATGCGGGCAAAGATTCTTAACCTAGCCTCGAATATTGGTGCTTTAACCTTTTTTATTATTGGTGGTGCAGTTCTTTGGAAAATAGGGCTTTTAATGGCCACAGGGCAATTTATTGGGGCTCGTATTGGTGCGGGTATGGTGATGAGTAAGGGTACAGCACTTATTCGGCCGATGGTGATTGTGATAGCTGTATTGATGAGTGCGAAGTCGCTGCTTGATTATTTTGGTTTTTCTTTTTAACGATGTTACATTTTGTTACCATTTGATAGCAGAAATCTTTATGTATTTATGTTATATATAAATATAAAGTTAATAACGAAATGAGCGATATAATGAATGAAAAAACAAGAGTATTAATCGTTGATGATGATAAGGAAATTCGAGAGCTTGTTGCCAAATTTTTAAGCCAACACGAATTTGAATGTTGTGCGGCTGAAGATGCTAAAGTCATGGATGCCCTTTTAGAAAATGAGCCAGCCTTTGATATTGTGATTTTAGATTTAATGATGCCAGGTGAGGATGGGCTTTCGGTTTGCCGCCGCCTGCGTGTATCAGAATATAAAAAGCTTCCGATTATTATGCTTACCGCCATGGGTGAGGAGACAGATCGGATTGTGGGTTTAGAAATGGGAGCAGATGACTACTTACCTAAGCCCTTTAATCCGAGAGAACTTTTAGCACGGATGAAGGCCGTTTTACGACGAAGCCAAGCGATAACAGAAGAAGTGGTTGCTGAAAATCCTGAAGATATATCAGCCAATTATTACTTTAATGATTGGGTGTTTGAAAGCTCAAAAAGAATTTTGGTTGACGGTAATGGGGTGCAGTATCCACTTTCTACAGGTGAGTATCAGGTGCTTTGTGTTTTTGTTGAACGGCCTCAACGGGTTTTATCGCGAGACCAACTTTTAGACTTGGCTCGTGGACGAGAGGCTATTTTATTTGACCGCTCTATGGATGTACAGATTTCTCGTTTACGTAAAAAGTTAGGTGATGACCCTAAAAGCCCTACCTATATCCAAACCATTCGAGGCGGTGGATATAAGTTTGGTGTTGATGTAGAAAAGCGAAGATAACCCGATGAAAATAAAGCCTGATAGTCTTTGGTGGCGTTCGTGTATTACTTTGGTCAGTGCAATGACCATCAGTTGGATTATTTTGCTTGTGTGGCAGTCTATCGAACGTTACGAGCAATCCTTTGCTTTTCAAACGGAAAGCTTTGGTAGTCGGGTACAATCTCTTTACGATAATCAAGTGGAATTTTTAATTGCAGCCGAAAGCAATCCTATTCGTAAAAATTGGGTTGCGGTTTGGCCGAATCGTAAAAAGATGATGGGAAAAGATGGACATATGCACGATATGGTACGGGGTTGGCGACAAGAAAAGGGCTTGATTACTCGCTTTACTTTTATTTATATGACCCCTAAGCCTTTAGTGGAAAATGCCCAAACAAGCCGCCGTATGGAACGCTTTGCCAAAAGAAATATGGAAAGTGACTTTCGCTTTAATATTAAGGTGGCTAAAAAGTCCGCATTAAAAGATGTTGAGTTGGAGAGAATGCCGCCCTCGCAAAAGCTTCTTTTGGCTTCTGTTCCCATGAATAATGGAGAGTGGCTCAATATTACCTCACCCATTATCAAGATGAAACATCCTGAATTTTCTCCTTTATTTGCTATTGTTGGGGTGATGAGCCTGCTTGTGGTAGCCATTGCTTTATATAGTATTCATCGCTCACTAAGACCTTTAAGCGATATTGAAAAACGGGCTCATACTTTAGGGCGGAATATGACGGTAGAGCCCCTAAAAATTGAAGGCCCAAGGGAAGTCCGTCAAGCACAAATGGCTCTTAATCGGATGCAAGAATCCATTCAAGAGAATATGGAAAATCGTACAACATTACTTGCCGCTTTAAGCCATGACCTAAAAACGCCGCTCACACGCTTACGCTTAAGAGCAGAGTTTATGGAAGATGCGGAAGAACGTGAAAAGAATCTTAAAAATATCAATGATATGGAAGCTCTTATTGCAGAAATTATGGATTTTGCTAAGCTACAATCAGGTACAAAAACCAACGAGACAGTTAATCTTTCGGCACTTGTAGAATCCATTATGAATGATGCTCAAGATGCAGGCCAAAATGTTCATGATGATGGTATTGCTAATCATTTAATTGTTAAAGGTGAGGGGCTTGCCATTAAAAGAGCTGTAAATAACCTTATTGATAATGCTCTTAAATATGCAGGGGATGCTCATGTTAAGCTGGTGCAAGATGGGATATTTGCAAGGCTAGATATCCGTGATCATGGTAAAGGTTTAAGCGATGAGCAGCTTGAAAGCCTATGGCATCCTTTTAGAAGAGGCGAAAGCTCTCGTAACAGAAAATTAGGGGGTACAGGTTTAGGGCTTGCCTCAGTGCGGATGATTGTGGAAAGTTTAGGTGGGGAAGCAAAGCTCCAAAATTGTAAGGATTCTCAAGGGCTTAAGGCCTCTATATGGCTTCCAGTAGTCATTAAAAGTAAATATTCGAAAAAAACTTGATTTTATGTTAAATATTTGCTATAAAATAGCCATGTAATTGCTGCATAAGTGGGATTACATTAAGACCTTGCTTATATGAAGGAGGTAAAAATTATGAGTAACAATATTTTAGTCCCTACATTTGGGGAAAATGATATATCTAGCTATATCAGTCAAGTATGGAAGTTTCCTATTTTAGAAGCTGAGGAAGAATATTCTTTAGCCCGCCGTTATGTGCAAGATAAAGACTTAGAGGCCGCAAGACAGCTTGTAACAAGCCATCTTCGCCTTGTGGTTAAACTTGCCATGAAATATAAAGGCTATGGGCTTCCCATGGTGGATATGATTTCCGAGGGTAATATTGGCCTTATGAAAGCGGTACAAAAATTCGAGCCAGAAAAAGGCTTCCGCTTATCAACCTATGCTATGTGGTGGATTAAGGCTTCTATGACGGAGTATATTTTACGCTCTTGGTCCATGGTGCGTATGGGGACATTAGCGGCTCAAAAAAAACTATTTTTCTCGTTAAGAAGAGTCAAAGAAAAACTCAATATCCATGATGAAGGCGAGCTTACCCCTCAAGATGCTCAACGTTTGAGTGATGAAATTGGCTTGCCATCTAAAGAGATTAGCGACTTCAACCGCCGCCTTATGGCTCGTGATGCTTCACTTAATACCCCAATTTTAGATGAAAATGGTACGGAGTTTCAAGATACATTACAATCAGAAAGCTTAAGCCCAGAAGACAGCTATACGGAAGAAGCTTCGGCTCAAATACAAAAGAAAATACTTGCGGATGCGATGGAGAATTTACCTGAGCGTGATCAAGAAATTTTACGCCGCCGCTTTTTGGTGGACGAGCCTGAAACCTTAGAAGCTATTGGTCAAGACCTCAATATCAGTCGCGAACGAGTGCGTCAGCTTGAATCTCGTGCCTATAAAAACTTAAAGAAAACCATCATTGAAAAAGCTCAAATGATGGGTGGTGTTCAAGCCATATTATAAAAATTCAAAGGGCATTTTACCCTTATAAAC
>JBKEBO010000057.1:0-43896 GCA_047973205.1 Alphaproteobacteria bacterium
CCAAAATTATCCACTTTTTTACCGATTATGTTCATTTTTGTCCATTATAAACCATTTATTGGCAATAAGTGTTGCTCTATAAAAGTGTGTAAATAGAAATCTTAATGGTAAAGTTTGGTTAGAAGTGGTTATCGTCGGTAAAAAAATGGACAAAAATGGATAGAAGTGGGTAAAAATGGGCAAAATAGGTAGAGGCTTTACTATCCCCTACCCCTTAAAAAAACAGCCAAGGTAAAAATGACCCTTGGCTGCTTACTCTTTAAATTTCTACTTATGGTTTTATAAGCTCATTAGCTCCGTATTCCCCACAGTTCGAGCAACATCTGTACTAATGGTTTTTTCGACTGTTAGCATAGCCAATAAATCCATATTGAGTTTTGCATCTTCACCACTTTGATAAACAATATTTTCATAGGCATAAACCGAAGCAATAGCCCCTGTTATCGTCGCCATTTGCTTCACCATTGAGGCGATATGCTCAGAAGATGTTAGCACGCTTGCAATGGTCGTATCTTTTGGTAAATCGGACTGAAGTACATAAGCTAACCTATTGTCAACACTTAAGAAATCTTGCCAAACTTGGGGAATAGCCTTGTGGCCAACCACAATATTCGAAGATACAAGAGCTGCCATCAAGGCCATCAGATGATTGAGCGAAGTTGTATAACCATCTAGTAAAATATAGCCTTTTTCTTGATGAGTGAGAATATTATTTTCACCTGTAATCGCAGGAAGCTCGTGGTCAGCCTTAAAGAAAGGAAGCCATATGTTACGTAAGTCACTCAAATAATGAACAAAAATACTTTTCTCTTTGCTCGGTAAATTGAGTAGCTGCACCCGTCCTTGCCACTGAGCAACCACATTATCAAGCTCTGCTTTTGTCCAAGGAGTATTATCATCATCTGATGATATTCTCGCTAAAGGAGTATCTGCAAACTTATAATCTAGAGTTGCAATTTTTTTACTTTGAATTTCAGCAAACCGCTTTAAGTAATGAGGCCCACCTGCTTTAGGCCCTGTACCAGAAAGTCCAAGTCCTCCAAAGGGTTGCATGCCAACAATAGCTCCAATTTGGTTGCGATTAATATAAACATTACCCACACGCAAGCGGTTTGCGATATAATCTCGCACATAAGAAATACGTGAATGTACTCCTGCCGTTAAGCCATAACCAAGATGATGGATTTGGTCAATCAGCTTATCTAAGTCTTTAATATCAAATGGTAAAATATGTAATATTGGTCCAAATTGCTCTCTTTCGAGCTGGGAGAGGTCATCAATCTTAAATAAAGTAGGAGCAACAAAGCTTCCCTTTTGGGTTTCCTCATTGGTTTCTAAAGTATAGAGCCGCTTAAATTGACTTGATTTTTCATCGATATATTTTTGGAGATTTTGCTGGGCTTCCTTATCGATAATAGGCCCAACATCGCAGCTAATATCTAGGGGTGAACCTATCTTAAGCTCTTGCATAGCCCCTTGTAAAAGCTCTGCAATAACGCCGTAAGCTTCTTTTTGCACACATACAATACGAGCCGAAGAACAACGCTGCCCTGCCGATTGGAAGGATGATGCAATTAAGTCGTCAACCACCTGTTCAGGAAGAGCGGTTGTGTCTACAATCATAGCATTTTGCCCTCCTGTTTCGGCAATCAATGCCCCACGAGGAGAATGCTCGCTTAAGGCCTTTTGGATATATTTAGCCACTTCTGTAGAGCCTGTAAAAGCTACCCCTGCTAAATCAGGAAGTTTGGTAAGAGCTGAGCCCACATCTCCTGCCCCTAAAATAAGCTGCAATGCCTCTTTAGGAAAGCCAAGCTCGTGCATTTTTTGTATTGTATAATAAGCAATGAGTGATGTTTGCTCCGCAGGTTTAGCAATAACGGCATTACCCGCCATAAGAGCTGCACAAACTTGCCCCATAAAAATAGCCAAGGGGAAGTTCCACGGGCTAATACAAACCCAAACACCTTGCGGTTGATTAGCACCATCGAAATTTTCGGCCTCAAGGGCATAATAACGACAAAAATCAACGGCTTCACGGATTTCTGCAATCGCATCTTTTCGGGTTTTCCCAGCCTCATAGACACATAAGTTCAGATATTCGAGCCAATTTTCTTCTAACATATCTGCGGTTTTAAGTAAAAGTTCCTGACGTTTTTTAAGGGGTGTATCTTGCCAAGAATGACAAGCAACTTTGCCCGCCTCATAAGCTTTTTCTACTTGATTAACATGACTATAGGCTCTTTCTCCCACTTCTAAACTATGGTCAAAAGGGGCAAAGGATTTTTCAAAATCTCCATTATCTTCATCAACCGCAAGCAATGAGTGAGCTTTAAGTTTTAACGGCTCTTTTAGGTGAGCATCAATTTCTGCTAAAATAGAATCATCAGTTAAGTCAAAGCCTTTAGAATTTAAGCGTTTTTCTCCATAAATATCCTTTGGCATTATAATCTTTTCATTCTCAAGTTGGTTATGGGCAGCAACTTGCTCAAAAGGATTTTGTAAAAGCTCATCCACCGAAACATTTTGGTTACTGACCAAATGAACAAAAGAGGAGTTGGCACTATTTTCTAAAAGCCTGCGAATAAGATAAGAAAGCAGATGCTCATATGTTCCCACAGGAGCGTAAATACGTGAAGGAACTTTATAATCTTCAATGATTTGCTGGTGTAAGTCTTGCCCCATTCCATAGAGACATTGGAACTCATAATCGATATTTTTACCCTCTAACATCGCCACAATATGAGCAACACTAGAGGCATTATGGGTTGCAAATTGAGGGAAGAATAAATCTGACTTATCGATAAGTTTTTGAGCACAGAATAAATAAGCCGCATCAGTGGTTTCTTTACGTGTCCATACAGGATAGTTACGCTCTCCAAGCTCCTGAAAATGCTTGATTTCACTATCCCAATAGGCACCTTTAACTAAACGTACCATCAGTTTTTTATTATTCTTTTGAGCGGTCTCATAAAGCCAATCTATCACTGCGGGACAACGTTTTTGATAAGACTGCATCACCACACCAAGCCCATCCCAACCATCAAGGGCTTTATTTTCTAAAAGAGCCTCAATAATATCAAGGCTAATCTCTAAACGATCAGCTTCTTCAGCATCAATGTTAAGGCCAATATTATATTTTTTAGCCAAGAGGCAAAGTTCCGTTAAAAGAGCAACAATTTCGGGAATAGCTCGTTCTTTTTGCCCATGCTCAAAACGTGGATAAATAGCTGATATTTTTACAGAAACTCCATGATTTTCTGTAACTTTACAACTTTGAGAAGCCTGTTTGCCAATAATATGTAAACTATCCATATAAGACTGATAATAATGCTGAGCATCTTTTTGCGAGCGAGCCCCCTCACCTAGCATATCAAAGGAGTAACGCCAGCCCTCTTTTGTCATTTTAAGGGTTCGTTTTAGAGCCTTATGAATATTTTCTCCCAAAACAAATTGCTTGCCCATAACCTCCATCGACTTTTTGACTGCCGTACGGATAACAGGTTGAGAAGTCTTAGTTTTAAGATGGTCAAAATGATATTTGAAGTTCTTTTTTTGGTCTTTATTAAGTTGTAAAAACTTGTGCGTTAAAAATAATCCCCATGTGGAAGCATTCACTAAAAAAGAATCGCTTTGTCCAAGATGTTTTGTCCAATTTTCATGTTCAATTTTATCAACAATTAGTGCATTCTGATTTTGCCTATCGGGCGTACGCAGCATGGCCTCAGCCAAACTCATAAGCATCACCCCTTCTTCACTCGAAAGAGAATATTCCTGCCAAAAGGCATCAAATATATTATTTTTTCCTTGAACACGAATTTCATCAATAAGCTTTTTTCCGATTGTTTTTGCTTTGCCAAAGTCAACATTTTCCATCTGAAAATCTTTAAGAAATTGCTGATAAGCTTGTGTTTCATCCCCTAGGTAAAGCCCTTGTATTTGTTCTCTTTTTCCCATAGTTTTAGCCTCCTTATTCTTCCCATATTATTATATGTGCAAGCTTCATTATTTGAGCTGCTTTGCAAGCCTAATTCAATATATATAAAAAAACAATACAAAACATTCCAACTTTAGCTAAAAATGTTTAGGTATATATTTTTAATTTTTTTGCAACCTGAAAGCTCATGTAAAAAGTCTGTTTATCATAATACTTAAAGTAATACTTCTATACTTACAGTAAGTAATAGCAATAACATGAAAATAAATATATGGCTATCCCTTGTTTCTCTCTCAAAAATTCATCAAAAAGCTTTCTATAACTCTACCTTCATAAATCTATATTTCAACAGTTTATTACATAATAAATGATATAATAATTAAGAGTTTTTCATTGATGCTTAATATATACACGTACTAAATAATCTAAAGTAAAAGTAAAAATAATAATAATTATAAAATCTATACATACATTTATATAATTACTATTTTTATTTAATATATACTAATTATAATATTTATATACAATAAATTACTATTTATATACTTACAGTATATTGTGCTTAGCAACAAATTTTAGAATTATATATAGATTCTTCGTTTATCTTTTTGAATATATTCATTATTTTACATTCTATCCGCCATATTATAAGGCCTCTTAGGGTTATCTTTAAAAATCCTTTAACAACCCTAGACAATAAAAAACAACCAAAGAGACTCTTTTTTGTTGCATTTACAGTATAGACTATATATCCTAGGTAACGTATTGTTTTGTGTAAATTAAATTGTATGTTGTGGTTATATGTTAATATCAATTGATGACTTAATTAGAGCAAGAGTTGGTTTGGGTTGGACTCAGAAAGAGCTGTCGCAGCGTTCTGCTATTCCTCAGCAAACAATCTCTATTATTGAACGAAAAACAAGAAAGCCTCGCCCTATTACGTTGCAAAAACTATATAAGGCTTTTCTTGATGCAGGATGGGATTTTGGTGATACCTCCAATAGCTTTGCGAACTTTGATATCAGCACGCACCAAGAAAATAAGATTTTGCTTAATCAGACTTTTTCGCTTAATCATGTTAATGAACTTGTTAGCTTATTGAAAGATATGGCAACGATTTTAAGCAATACCCCTATTCAACATTTTTCTCCAAGAGAGTTACAAGAAATTTATAGCTTATCTCAACAGCAATATTATATTCTTAAGTCTCGTATTCCTGAAAACGTTATCAATCGTACTTTAGCTGACAGTAAGAAGAGAGAGCAGCTTGCTCAAACAACAAAACAGAGTATAAATGAGTCAGAAGATACTTCTTATTATGACGAGCAAGATGACTAGTTAAAGTTTAGGAATTTTTTAGCAATAATAGGCTCATAAGTAGAGTAATAGCGATTATGCCCCCTTATATATACCTTGCCTATGGCCTATAGCCGTTACGGTTATTAGGAGCTTATCATCTTGAATAAGAGCAATAATACGATAATTACCTTTTCTAAAACGGTATAATCCTAGATGGTCACCCTTTAAAGGCTTTCCTAATTCTTTTATATCTTCAATAAAGGTAAGTTCATCAATAAAATCTAAGAGTTCAAGGGCTATCGTTTTGTCTATTCTCTTAAGTTGTTTTCGCACTTGATTGGTTAGCTCAACTATCCAGTATTTCTTTTCGGACTTCATCAGTTGAATAGCTCCTTTGTCTTCCTGCTCTTAGTTCCTCTAATGACTTTTCAGATAGGTATATATCTTCTATATCATCAAGATAATCATCAATCAGTTTGCGAATATAAAAGCTTTTAGGCCGATTAGTTTCTTTTGAAAGAGCATCTAATCTTTGAGCTATTTCTTCTGAAAGTCGCATATTTAAAACATTGCTCATATTGTCATCTCCCTTTGCTTTAAGCCTTATGTGTTACAGTACTACAACAGACAACCTATGTAAAGCATAATAACAGAGCAAACTTAACACCACTATGCTACAGACTAGTTAAAAAATAAGCCGAAATAGAGTATCTTTGAATTTTATAAGAGGTAAGGAAGTTTATGGTGGGCGTAACTGGGATTGAACCAGTGACCCCTTCGATGTCAACGAAGTGCTCTCCCGCTGAGCTATACACCCACAATATCTATATGTAAATATGCTTTTAACTGTTTACACCTTAAAAATCAAGCTTTATCTTTTGTTTAGAAACTTTCTTACTTTTATTAACTCTTTAATAGCTTTTTTGTGGGAAGATTATTATTATACATAAGACTGACTAGTTTTATTTTACTTTTCAGTCCTTTAACAAATCTAAGCTAGAGGTCGCCAGATTGCTATATAATATATTGGTTCCACTTTCCGAAAAAAGTGAATTTTGGAGTTTTCTAAATCTCTTTTCTTACACATCTGTTCGAACGATATGTGCTTTATTTACTTCTTTTTTAATTTCTGTTTTTATCGGAGAATCTCTTATTCATTTTCTTCGCCTTAAGCAGGGCAAAGGCCAACCCATCCGTAAAGATGGGCCTCAAGGACATTTAGAAAAAGTAGGAACTCCCACCATGGGTGGGCTTCTTATATTAATGACCCTCACTATTGGCACTCTACTTTGGAGCGATATAACCACTGGCTATGTTTGGGCAGCCCTTTTTATCACGTTAGTCTTTGGTATTATTGGCTTTACTGATGATTACCTAAAAGTTGCCAAGCAAAATCCCGATGGGCTTCCCGGCAAACTTCGCCTTACTCTAGAATTTTTGGCAGCAGCCATTGCTACATTATGGATTATGAGCTTGCAGCCCGATAATTTATCATCTCACATATCTATCCCTAGTTTTAAAAATATGCTCATTGACCTAGGATGGCTCTTTGTTCCTTTTGCCATGATTGTGATTGTTGGAGCAGGTAATGCCGTCAACTTTACAGATGGGCTTGATGGTTTAGCCGCCGTACCTGTAGCGATTGTTGCCGCTGTTTTTGGCATTATTTCTTGGGTTGTTGGCAATGCTGTTTTATCGGAACAACTTTATTTATACTATATTCCCAATGCAAGGGAGCTTTCGGTTTTTTGCGGGGCTCTTATTGGAGCTTCCATGGGCTTTTTATGGTTTAATGCCCCCCCTGCTAAGGTTTTTATGGGCGATACAGGCTCCCTTGCCTTAGGTGGAGCTTTAGGAGCTATATCAATTATCACAAAGCATGAACTTATTTTAGCTATTGCTGGTGGTCTTTTTGTTTTAGAGGCAGCCTCGGTTATTATTCAAGTTATTAGTTATAAAACAACAGGCAAACGCGTTTTCATGATGGCTCCAATCCACCATCATTTCGAAAAAAAAGGCTGGGCTGAATCCACAGTGGTTATCCGCTTTTGGATTATCTCTATTATCTTGGCTCTTATTGCCTTATCCACATTAAAAATTCGATGATAGGATGACCCAAAAAGTGAATATGAACTTTAAAAATAAGAGATATGGCATTTTAGGTTTGGCTCGTTCTGGCATAGCAACGATTGATATGCTTTTGGCCGAAAATGCAATCTTATATGCATGGGATGATGGCGAAAAAAGCCGTCAAAAAGCACAAAGTCAGGGCTATAGACTTACACAACCTCATGATTGGCCTTGGAGCAACCTTGATGGCCTCATCTTATCACCAGGCATTGCTCATACTTGGCCTAAAGCAAATGAATGGGCTCAAAAAGCAAAAGGCCTAAATATTCCTATTATTTCTGATATTTATATCTTCACACAAAAATATCCCAACAACCCTACAATTGCCATTACAGGTACAAACGGAAAATCCACAACCACAAGCTTAGTCAACTTCATTTTTGAGCAGCTTAAAAGGCCTGCTCTTATGGGTGGTAATATTGGCACAGCCGTTAATTTACTACATCCTAAAAATGATGAAACAATTATTTTAGAACTTTCTTCTTATCAACTTGAGATTACACCTGATTTTAAGCCTCATATTGCTGCATTATTAAATATTACCCCTGACCATCTGGAACGTCATGGCGGTATGGAAAACTATATTAAGGCAAAATCTCTTATCTTTAAGAACCAAGGTAAAGATGATATAGCCTATGTGAGTATTGATGATGAATTCTCCTATAAAATTTATAGAGATATTTTAGAGTATTATCCATCAAAAACTATACCCGTCTCTGTAAAAAATCCCACTAATGGTGGATTATATACACAAGATGGTTGGCTGATTGATGATAGAAACAACAAGGCTCAAAAAATATTTGAGCTTAAAGAAGCAACATTTTTAAAAGGAAGTCATAATCAGCAAAATATTGCTTTTGCTTATGGTATAGCAACAAGTTATGGTCTTAACAATCAAGATATTATTGAAGCTATCAAAAAATACAAAGGCTTAAAGCATCGCCAGCAATATCTAGGCAAACTAAATAATATAAGCTTTATTAACGATAGCAAAGCCACTAATGGTGAAGCTGCAGCCAAAGCCTTAAGTAGTTATAAAAATATTTTATGGCTACTCGGTGGACAAAGTAAAGAAGATGGCATTGAACAATGTTTGCCTTTTATTCATAATGTTCAAAAAGCTTTTATTTTTGGCCAAGATAAAGAACAGTTCAGCCAAATGCTCCCCTCTTCAATAAAGCAAGAGAGCTTTGATGATATGCCAAAGGCTTTTTTAGCCGCTATTACCAAAGCCAAAGCCCAGCCTAATAATGAGCTTGTTATTTTACTTTCTCCTGCTGCTGCAAGCTTCGATCAATTTGCTGATTTTGAAGCAAGGGGGGATTTATTTATATCTCTTTACCAAGCCCTAAAAGGAGAAAAAGCCCATGCTTAACCAAAAAAATCTCCGCCGTAGCGATTATACTTTACTCGGACAATGGCGTTGGACGATTGATGGTACTTTACTCACCGTACTCATCTTAATGGCAATTATGGGCATTGTACTTAGCTTTACCGCTTCTCCTCCTGTGGCAAAGCGGATTGGCTATGGTGAGTTTTACTTTGTTTATCGTCAGATTATTTTTGGTAGTATGGCCATTATTGTTATGATTTTGCTTTCTTTTTTAAATCTTAAATGGATTAGACGCTTATCTCTTTTAGTCTTTATTTTTGGGGTTTTAATTTTAGCATTGCTTCCTATTATCGGCCATTCAAATAATGGAGCAACAAGATGGATTATTCTACCTGTTATCCATCTTTCTATTCAACCCTCCGAATTTGTTAAACCTGCTCTTATTATTATGGTCGCTACTGTTTTAAGCGAAAAATATCGCAGCAAAGGTTTTCCTGGTTTTTCTTTGGCTTTTCTTTTGGTTGTCGTAACTATTACATCCCTTGTTATTCAGCCTGATATTGGTATGAGTGCTCTTATTATTGTTGCTACAATCGTACAATTTTACGTTGCAGGCATTGCCACTTGGATATTCTTTGCCCTTATTCCTGTAGCCGCTATTGGTATATGGTGGATATTTATTACACAAGATCATGTTCGTACAAGGGTTTTACAGTTTATTGAATCGACTTTAGGGGGCGATACATCATCTCTTCCCTATCAGGTTGCCGTAAGCCTTCGCTCTTTACGTAATGGTGGTATCGTTGGTCTAGGGCCAGGTGCAGGTACGGCCAAACTTCACTTACCCGATGCTCACACCGATTATATTTTTGCTGTTATTGGTGAAGAATTCGGACTTATTTTTTGTCTGATTATTATTATGCTTGTCGCTTTTGTTGTTATTCGTTCCCTACATAGAGCTGCACAACAAAATAATCAGTTTGTTATGATTGCAACGGCAGGCTTAAGCTCCCTTTTTGCTTTTCAAGCATTGGTGAATTTATCTTCCACATTAAGCATTATTCCACCAAAAGGTATGACCCTCCCTTTTATTTCTTATGGGGGATCATCAACATTAGCTCTTGCAGTTTTAGCGGGAATTCTATTATCATTAACAAGAGAACGACCTTGGGACACAGAGGATATATATAATGAGTAAACCATTAATTCTTATAGGTGCAGGCGGCACAGGAGGCCACTTATTCCCTGCTGAGGCTACAACTCTTGAGCTTATTGAACATGGCTATCAGGTTGCCATTGCAACGGATTCTAAAAGTAAAAGCTTTTCTAACTTTGATAAACATCCCGATGTTAAGGTTGTTCGCTTTGCTGGGGGCGGTGTTGCTTCAGGCTCTAAAATCGAAAAAATCAAAGGAGCGTTTTGCATTTGTATTGGTATTGTACAAGCCTTTTTTTGGATAAAAAAACATAAGCCTAAGATGGCTATTGGCTTTGGTGGTTATGCCTCTGTTCCTCCTGTTTTAGGGGCTAGATTATCTGGAGTTGCCTATCTTGTTCACGAGCAAAATGCTGTACTTGGTAGAGCCAACCGACTTTTAGCAAAAAAGGCAAAAGCTATTCTTACTGGCTTTAAAAATGTTCAACAATGCCCTAAAGAAACACCTCAACATTGGGTAGGTACACCTGTTCGTGGAACTTTTTTGTTAGATCCCATCCGTAACTATCACGAAACAAAAAACTTTAACTTACTCGTTCTTGGAGGAAGCCAAGGAGCCAAAATATTTACCTCACTCATTCCCCAAGCCATTGGTTTACTCCCTGAGGCTCTTCAGGAACATATTTATGTAACCCACCAAGTTAGGGCTGAATATATCAACGAAGCCGAAGCTGCATGGCAAAATAATAAGGCTCAATATGAACTTGCTCCCTTTTATAAAGATGTTGCCCAAAAGATGGCTGATTCTCATTTATATATTGGTCGTGCTGGAGCATCAACTTTAAGCGAATGTCTAGCAACTACCTTGCCTTCTATTATGGTCCCTTATCCTTATGCTGTTGATGACCACCAATTTTTTAATGGAAAAAATTTAGCTGACCAAGGCTGTGGTTGGCTCATTAGAGAAAATGAATTAACGTCAGAAATACTTGCCGATGCCTTAAAAGCCCTTATATTTGAGCCTGAGCGTTTAGAGGCCGCAAGCAAGGCTTGTGAGCAGGTCGCAAAATTAGATGCTACCAAACAGATTGCAGATGTGGTATCTACTCTCATAAAAAATATTTAAGCAAAGGCGATAATATAATGATGGAACTTCCTTTTAAAATTGGCATATTACATTTTGTTGGTATTGGTGGTATTGGCATGAGCGGTATTGCCGAGATTTTGCATAATTTAGGCTACCAAGTTCAAGGCTCTGATCTTAAAGATTCTGCAAATATTGAGCGTCTACGTCAGTTAGGTATGGAGATTTCTATTGGTCACCATGCTCAAAATTTAAAAAATGCCCAATATGTTGTTATATCCTCTGCTGTAAAACCCGATAATCCTGAGTATAAGGAAGCTCGTAAACGCCGCATTCCTATTGTTCGCCGTGCTGAAATGTTGGCTGAACTTATGCGTCTGCGTTGGTCCATTGCTGTTGGTGGTACTCACGGCAAAACCACAACAACTTCTTTAATTGCAACCATTTTAGAATATGCAAAGCAAGACCCTACCATCATCAATGGCGGTATTTTAAATGCCCTTGGCTCTAATGCTCGTCTTGGCCAAGGTAAATGGCTTGTTGCTGAAGCTGATGAGAGCGATGGTACTTTTTTGCGTCTTCCTGCAACTATTGCTGTTATTACCAATATCGACCCCGAACATTTAGACCATTATGGTAATTTTGATAATTTACGAAATTCCTTTGATGCTTTTGTGAATAATATTCCTTTTTATGGCTATGCTGCTCTTTGTATTGATCACCATGAGGTTCAATCGATGATTGCTCGCAACCCCGACAGACGTATTATCTCCTATGGTTTTTCTCCTCAGGCCGATGTTCAAGCTCGTCACCCTTATAATAGCCCTGATGGTGTAACTTTTGATGTTTGTATGCGTGAAGATGGCTCTGAAACCCTTTACGAAGACTTCCAACTGCCTATGCCTGGTGAGCATAATATCCAAAATGCTTGTGCAGCCATTGCGGTTTGTAAAAACTTAGGTATTGAAATGGAAGTCATTAAAGAGGCTCTCATTCAATTTGATGGCGTTAAACGCCGCTTTACAAAAACAGGTGAAGTTAATAATATCTCAATCATTGATGATTATGCCCATCATCCTGTTGAAATTGGTTCTGTTTTACACGCTGCACGTGACACTTTACGTGATAAAAATGGTGAAAGAATAGGGAAAGTAATTGCCATTATGCAACCGCACCGCTATAGTAGACTTAAAGACTTATTCGAAGATTTTTGTACCTGTTTTAATGATGCTGATCATGTATTGATTGCAAATGTCTTTGAAGCTGGAGAAAAGCCTATCGAAGGCTTTGATTCAGACCATTTAGCAGAAGGACTTATCGCTCATGGACACCGTTCGGTAAGTCGCTTAAGAGATGAGGCTGACCTTCCTGCTAAAATTTTAGAAATTGCTAATAAGGGCGATTTAGTCATTTGTCTTGGTGCAGGCTCAATATCTGCTTGGGCAAATGCTTTACCTGCTCAGCTTAAGCAATTAGTTTAAGTAGGTGAGAGATGAGTGATTATCAAAAGATTTTTGATAGTTTAACTGAGCTAAAAGGAAGATACGAGCTAAATGCTCCCTTGGCTCGATATACATGGCTTAGAGTGGGCGGTAATGCCGATGCTTTCTTTCGCCCTAAAGACGAGGCCGACCTACAATATTTTTTACAAAATTGTCCTAATGATATTCCTATTACTATCTTAGGCTTAGGCTCTAATGTTCTTATTAGAGATGGTGGTATTAGAGGTATTGTTATTCGCTTAAGAGGGCAATTTTCTTATATTGAACATCATAATGATATGATTGTTGCAGGTGCTGGTACACCTGATTTACGTATTGCCAAATATGCGGCTCAGCTGGGCCTCGATGGTTTTGCTTTTTTATCAGGCATTCCTGGAAACTTAGGTGGAGCTCTTAAAATGAATGCAGGGGCTTTTGGCCGTGAAATTCAGGACTTATTCATCTCTGCAAGAGCCATTGATCGTAACGGTTGGGTTCATGAAATATCCTTTGAGCATATGGGATTTTCCTATCGCCATACCCAAATACCCAATGATTGGATTTTTCTTTCTGCAACCATGAAAGCCTCAGGGCGTAATAGCAGAGAAGATATTTTAGCAAAAATACAAAAAATTCAAGATACTCGTGATGCTGACCAACCCAAAGGAGCTCGTACGGCTGGTTCTACCTTTGCTAACCCCGAGGGCCATAAAGTTTGGCAACTTATTGATAAAGTTGGCATGCGTGGCTATAAGCTTGGTGGAGCTCAGGTAAGCGAAAAGCATTGTAACTTCTTGCTCAATACTGGTGATGCAACCGCTAAAGATATCGAAGACCTTGGTGAACTTATCCGCCAAAAAGTAAAGAACGAATTTAATATTGAGCTTCGTTGGGAAATCCGCCGCATTGGCGAGCATTCATAAGCATATTTGAACTTTCATTTTACCTTACCATATTGACACTTAAAAGATAGTATCGCATATTATCTGATAATTATTATAAGGATTAAAAGTCCATATAACTTAAACGATACAAAATACAGGAAGGTATACAAATGGTACAATCAAATATCGAAAATTTAATGGTCATAGGTTCTGGCGTTTTAGGTGGGCAAATTGCCTATCAAAGTGCTTATAAAGGCAAAAAAGTTACCGTTTATGATATCAAGATGAAGCCTTAGAAGCATGCAAAAAACATCATGAAGAATATGGCCATATCTATCAGCAAGATGTCAACGCAACACCCCAAGAAATCGAGGCAACAAAGGCTCGCTTAACCTACACAACCGATATCTCTATCGCCCGTGATGCCGACTTTATCATTGAGGCCATTCCCGAAGTTTCAAAAATAAAAGCTGATGCTTATAACCAGCTACAAGAATATATTAACGATAACACTTTAGTTGCGACCAATAGCTCTACCCTTTTAGCGAGTGATTTTATGGATTGCTTTAAGCACCCTGAAAACTTCTGTGCATTACATTTTGCCAATTTAATCTGGAAGATTAATATTGCTGAAGTTATGGCAACACCAAAAACATCTAAGGCAGCTCTTACACGTATCTTTCAATTTGCTATCGAAATTGGCATGATACCTTTTCCTGTGGAGCGAGAAAATAATGGCTATATTCTCAATGGTTGGGTTGTTCCTTTAACCACAGCCGCATTAACTTTAATGGCTAATGGTGTGAGTTCTGCCGAAAATATTGACCGTTCATTTTTAATTGCCAATCCAGGATGCCAACTTGGCCCAATGGGTATGCTTGATATTATTGGTATGAAAACAACCGTTAATATTTTAAATTACTGGGCTGAACAACATAATGATGCACAAATGTTTAAAGATGCCAAATTCGTTCAAGAACATTATATTGACCATGGTAAGCTTGGGATTGCTTCGGGTGAAGGTTTCTATAAATACCCTAATCCAGCCTATGCTGAGCCTGACTTTTTGCAAACACCTGACTATTCTGCCGTTCCAGATCTTGTCGCAAAAGCTCTTTATTCAGGCAAGGCCGAATAAAACCATAAAAAAAGAGCCGTATAATTTTTGCACGGCTCTTTTCTTTTTACTTATGAGTTACTTACGTTCAGGCAAATATAAAAGCTCTGAGTCCAACACTGTTTCAATAAACCTTGTTGTTCCCGTTTTACCACGAATTGTCATAGAATGGGTACTCGCTTGATGACCATCAAAACGAACACCACGCAATAATTCACCACCTGAAATACCCGTTGCCGAAAACCAGCAATCATCTGTCTGAATAAGATCTTTTTCGTTTAGCACCTGCTTTAGATCATAACCAGCCTCTAAAACAGCTCGCATTTCTTCGGGGATTTGCGGATTAATACGAGCTTGCATCTCACCACCCATAGCTCTAACGGCGGCTGCGGCTAAAACACCCTCTGGTGTTCCACCACTTCCCATCAAAACATCCACATCGCCACGGACTGCTGCAGCCGAAAGAGCTCCCGCCACATCACCATCACGACGCAGACGAATAAGAGCCCCTGCTTTTCTAATATCGCTAATCAGTTTTTGATGTCTTGGCTTATCCAAAACAAAAACAACGAGATCTTCCACCTTTTTATCTAAGGCTTTGGCAATATTTTTTAGATTGCGAGACACAGGAGCCTCGATATCGATACTGCCATAAGCCTCTTTGGTTACAACCAACTTTTCCATATAAAAGCTAGGACCTGGGTCAAACATTTTGCCTTTTTCACAACCTGCAATAACCGAAAGAGCATTATCTTTACCATAGGCCACCAAATTTGTGCCCTCAATAGGGTCAACGGCAATATCAATTTCTTTACCACCAGAGCCTAATTTTTCACCCTTATAAAGCATGGGAGCATTATCTTTTTCTCCCTCACCAATAATGATTTCTGCCGAAACAGGAAGCTCCTTAAAAGCCATTCGCATCGCTTTTACCGCAGCTCCATCAGCGGTTTCCTTTTGACCTCGCCCTAACCAGCGAGCTGAGGCCAACGCAGCAGCCTCCGTAACACGACTAAACATGAGCGATAAACTCAATTCTGGATCTTTACCCTCATGAAGAGACATATCTAGTGCATTTTCAACTTTAGACATATTTTAATTCCCTGTTTGTAGTTCAATGCCTAACATCATAAGGCAATAGTCGGGAAAATCAATCATATTTGTTTATGTTTCTTTAGAAAATGCTTAAACTTAAGGGTAACTATTTATTTTTCTATACTTACCTCGACTGACAAACTCTATCACATCTTTATCTCTTAGAATTTGCAGCTGTTGACGAATTTTATCCTTTATAAAATGGTTATCTGGATATTTTATCTTAAGCTCATTTTCAAACTTATAGACTTCATCAAGCGTAAAAAACTCTTTATCTAAACAACCAATATAGTATAAAATATCTAATAACCACCCTTTGTTTTTTACTGATTTTTCTCGTAAAAATAATGTTTTTTGAAATGATAATTGTACCATTTTAGGAGAAACTATCCTCCTATTTTCTAATAAAAATATTTTCCCTACTTTTGGGATTTTATCTATATTGATATTGCAACCTACCCAGCCTACTCTTTTGGCTGTTGATGCAAGAGGTTTGCGTTGAATAATAATATCTTCTGTAAAAAAATGTTTTGGGATAACAAGAAAATCTCTTACATTCCAATCTTGTGTATAAGTCATAAAAAAGAAATTTGGATTATTATTTGCATTTATTCTTTCAATCATTGAGTTGTAAGAACCGCCAACTATTTGCCTTCCCATATTACCTTTTTTACTTTTTAGCTCAAATTCTTCACTACATTGTTTACAATAAAAATCTGCAACAGGTCTGTTATTTTCAAAATCCTTTAGGTATGTTTGTCCACAACAAGGGCAATAGGTATTTTTGAGTACCCAATCTTCTGTAAGAACTCTTGCTATCTGAGCTTTACTTTTATAGTTACTGGCCAATTGTATGTTAAGAGATAAATCCATATATCAATCCTAACTTTTATAAACAAAAAAAGCCACTCAAAATTTGAATGGCTTTTGTTTTTACTTTAAGAATTTGGCTTACATTTTTGGATCTAAACGTTTGAAAGCTTTACCTTTACTTTCATCTTCTGCATTAAATTCAAAAACATAACAACGGCGAGGATCAAGCTTTACTTCCAACTTCGAGCCACGTTCTGTTCTGTCCGCACCAGAAGCCTTCATCACAATATTTTTGCCATCGCCATAAGTTCCATAAAGGAATGTTTCACCACCTAGACGTTCCGAAACATCAACCTTAACTTTCATATGTATGCCTTCAGCATCATCACCAAAAGCACAATGTTCGGGGCGAATACCCAACTTAACTCTATCACCAATTTTTGCTTGGGCCGTATCCACAGGGATAGTAATATCATTACCATCTGGTAAAGATACCGTCATATTGCCCTCACCTACCGCTTTGATTTCGCTATCTAAAAGGTTCATTTTTGGTGAGCCAATAAACTGAGCTGCAAAACAATTATCAGGATGATGATAAAGCTCCATGGGTGAGCCAACTTGTTCCACCCAACCTGAACGCAAAATCACAATACGATCAGCCAATGTCATCGCTTCGACTTGATCGTGGGTTACATAAACCATTGTTGCATCAAGCTCATTATGAAGACGGGCAATTTCCACACGCATCTGTACACGAAGCTCTGCATCAAGGTTTGATAGAGGCTCATCAAATAAGAATACTTTTGGATTACGCACCAAAGCACGACCAATAGCCACACGTTGACGTTGTCCGCCAGACATTGCTTTTGGCTTTCTATCTAATAACGGTTCTAGTTGTAAAATGCGAGCGACCTCAGCCACACGTTCTTTAATCTCAGCAGCAGGCGTGCCGCTCATTTTTAGGCCAAAGCCCATATTTTGTTCCACTGTCATATGTGGATAAAGGGCATATGATTGAAACACCATAGCAATGCCACGGTTTGATGGAGATTCTTGCGTAACATCAACCCCATCAATCAATAAGTTGCCTTCTGTAATTTCTTCCAAACCTGCAATAAGACGCAGTAATGTGGATTTACCACAACCTGAAGGTCCTACAAGTACAATAAATTCACGATGTTCAATTTCTAAATCCACGCCGTGGATAACTTCGATATTGCCAAAACGCTTGACAATATTCTGTAGCTTTAAATCAGCCATTTGGTTTTCTCCTTAATACCATTCGCAGCCTCAACAGGCCTTGTTGATGGACCCATTAACAACCCCTTATGCTGAACTGTCGCATAACGAGGTCTGGGGGCTACAAGCCTCATGCTTGTATACCAGAAACTATAATGCTCTTTTTCCTTTATAAATGCAACTATTTTATCCTTGATTTTATCCTTTTTATCTTGCAACCTAAGAAAAAGCAAAGGGTTAAAATATGACAACCAACCAAAATCAAGAAAGCCGTCGTAAAATTGCTGCAAGAAATATGGCTGTCTATCAAAAATTTGCACGATATTTAAGCCAAAAAAGTATCACACCCAACCAGATATCTTTATTAAGTATCGCCTTTGCTTTTGTGGGTATGTTGGCTTTGCTACTTTATCCAAAGGTGAATTATATTTGGCAATCTATTCTTTTAGCTATTGTTTTATTGATGATATTTTTACGAGTCTCGTGCAACTTGCTCGATGGACTTGTTGCTGTAGAGGGTGGCAAACAAACGAAATCAGGTGGCTTATTTAATGATGCCCCTGACCGTGTAGCTGATAGCTTCTTTTTAATTGGCTGCGGCTTTGCTACGGCTCATATATGGGGCATTTTTTTAGGCTTTACCGCTGCTCTTTTAGCCATGGCTACAGCCTATATTCGCAACTTAAATGTTGCTAATGGAGCGTTATGGAGCTTTAAAGGTCCTATGGCAAAACCTCAACGTATGGCGGTGTTAAGTATGGCGACTTGTTTGGCTTTGTTTAGCCCATGGATAAACTTTTTAAAGTATAGTTTTTGGCTTGCTCTTGTTATTATTTGTATTGGTTGCATTGTCACTTGTTACAATCGCTTAAAAGAGGCCTATAACTATTTGGAGCAAGACTATGTTTAACATAAGCCTATCTGTTGCTCTATTTTTAGCTTTTGTTTACAGTATTTTACTTTTTGCCTCTATATTTATTTATCTTAAAAAAGAACAACTTAAAAAGCATAAAGAACTTAAAGACCGTATATTTTCTTGGTGGGTAATTATATCAATTATCACATTCGCTCTTATCAGTAACTTTTATATTTCAATTATCTTTTTTGCTGCTTTAAGCTTTATTGCCTTAAGGGAATATTTTCAGGTTACTCCCACCCGAAAAAGCGACAATGTTCCTATCATCTTGGCTTACTTAGCTATTTTAGTTCAGTATTACTTTGTTGCAACCGCTTGGTATGGCATGTTTATTATCTTTATTCCTGTTTATATGTATTTTTTAATCGCAGCCGCTATGGTGATTATGGGAAATACGACTGACTTTTTAAAATCTATCGCCATTATCCAATGGGGAATGATGATTACCATATTCAATATCAGTCACTTAGCTTTTTTACTTAATCTACCAAAAAATCATTCTATGGGTATTGGTCTTATATTATTTATTCTTTTTACCACCCAATTTAATGATGTTGCTCAATATGTTTGGGGTAAAAAGCTCGGAAAACATAAGATTATTCCTAAGGTAAGTCCTAATAAAACATGGCAAGGTTTTTTAGGTGGAATGCTTACAACAACTATACTTTCTGTTATTTTAGGGCTATGGCTTACCCCAATAAGTGCCGTCTTTGCGATAATTATAGGTATACTCATTTCAACTACAGGCTTTTTAGGAGATGTGACTATATCTGCAATTAAGCGTGATTTAGCTATTAAGGATACGGGAAGCCTTTTACCTGGCCATGGTGGTATCTTAGACCGTATTGATAGTCTTACCTTTACTGCTCCCCTCTTCTTTCATCTTATCCGCTATTTTTATTATTAATTGAGCTTAAATCTTTTCCACATGCCAATAGATAGGAAATTGTGGCTCAAACAAAGTCACGCAACCATCTGAGGTCGCAATAGATGGGGGAAATTGTATAGGTTTATCTTCCTTTACCAAACGGATTTTCTGCTGATTTATCGGCAAGTTATAAAAATCTGCCCCATAAATGGAAGTAAAGCCCTCAAGCTTATCTAAAGCCTCCTCCTCTTCAAAAATATGAGCCAAAATATTCATTGTATTACTTGCGGTAAACATACCTGCACAACCGCAAGCTTGCAGCTTTTTACTGTCAAGATGTGGAGCTGAATCTGTACCTAAAAAGAACCGTTTATCACCACTCACCGCTGCTGCTCTTAAAGCAAGACGATGCTCTTCTCTTTTGGCCACAGGTAGGCAATAATAATGGGGTTTAATGCCTCCTACCAAATAGGCATTGCGATTAATTACCAAATGGTGGGTGGTGATTGTTGCGGCTAAATTTTTGTTGGCTGCTTTTATATATTCCACTGCTTTGTTGGTGGTGATATGCTCCATAACAACTTGAAGCTCTGGTATTTTTTTACGAAGAGGCTCTAAAACTTTCTCAATAAAAACCGCCTCTCTATCAAAGATATCCACCTGCTCATCCACCACTTCTCCATGAACCAAAAGAGGAATATGATACTCCGCCATTTTCTCTAAAAGTGGATAGACTTTCGCCATATCCTTAACCCCCGAAGCCGAGTTGGTGGTTGCCCCTGCAGGATAAAGCTTTAATGCTCTTATAATCCCATGCTCATAGGCATATTTTACATCTTCCCACTGTGTCCCTTCAGTAAGATATAAGGTCATAATCGGTTGAAAATCATGCTCTTTAGGAAGAACTTTTAATATCCGCTCTCGATAAGCTAAAGCCTCTTTTGCCGTAATAATAGGTGGTATTAAATTGGGCATAATAGTCGCTCGTCCAAATATAGCACTTGTTTCGGGTAAAACCGCCTTAAGCATCTCGCCATCACGCAGGTGCAAATGCCAATCATCGGGGCGATGAATGATAAGCTCTTTCATATCCGTTCCTCCTTAAAAATCCTTTATAAAAAGCTTATCATAAAAGCC
This sequence comes from Alphaproteobacteria bacterium, assembly GCA_047973205.1. Classification (GTDB taxonomy): domain Bacteria; phylum Pseudomonadota; class Alphaproteobacteria; order JBKEAR01; family JBKEAR01; genus JBKEAR01. The sequence goes on from JBKEBO010000057.1 coordinate 20,490, forward strand.
TTAAGATTGTGGGTCAATAGATTTTAGAGCTGTTACCATTTTATAAACATACGAGCCATGGCTTCCCTTAACGAGTAACCATGATTGATTTGTCAAATCGTTTTGAACCTCATCCATAATATCATCAATTTTTTCACTGTAAGACACTGAAATATCATTCTTTAATGCTTCATAAAGAGGCTGCATAGCCTTACCTACAAGCCATAATTTTTGGGGATTTGCCCCTATAATATGCTCTTTTAAGGCCATATGGGCATGCTCCGATTTATCACCAAGTTCTAACATTTCCCCTAAAAGAATATAGCGATTTTCTGTTGGTATCTGAGAGCTTTCAAACACCGATAAAGCCGCTTTCATACTCACCTCATTGGCATTATAAGCATCATCCACAAGGGTGATATTTTTCCCATTCTTAAGGGGTATTTGTGTGATTTCACCACGCCCTTTCGGGTTGCTAAAACTGGCTAAACGTTCATTAGCTTTATGCACATCTCCCCCTGCAAGATGCACCAAACCTAAAGCAGCAACTGCCGTAAGAACATAATGATAACCCCATGTTTTTGTGTAACATTTAAAGTTCTCATTAAAGCTCCCAAAGCCCATATGAACATCAAATTTTGCCCCTTCTAAGCCCAGCTCTATTCGTCTTGCACAATAGTTGCGGTTAGTCGTTGTGCCAAAAGTTACAATGGTCGAAACCCCTGCATCTATCGCCTCTTGCATCAGAAAATCAGCCCAGTCATCATCTCCAGGAAGCAACACTCGCCCCTCTCCTTCAAAGCCAAGAAAGATTTCCGCCTTAGCTTTAGCGATATCTTGAGGCCCATCAAAGAATTCCGCATGAGCCTCAGCTATGGCGGTAATAGCAGCAATATGTGGTCGTAAAAGCTGCACCAGCGGTGTGATTTCACCTGCATGGTTCATCCCGATTTCAAAAATACCAAAATCCGTATCACGAGGCATGCGGCATAGGCTTAAAGGTAGTCCTAAGTGATTGTTTAAATTGCCTTCGGTATAATGTATCTTGCCTTGGCCTTGCAAAATATGAGCAGCGGCTTCCTTTAGGCCTGTTTTACCAACAGAGCCTGTAATCGCCATGATTTTACCCCTCATGCGGCTTCTCGCTGCACGTGCTAAATCGTAAAGAGCTTTTTGGGTATCCTCAACAATAAAGAGCCTATTTTTGTCAATATTTGGCATGTTTTTGCCAACAATTGCCCCTGCAGCGCCATTTTTTAACGCCATTTGTACATAGTCATGACCATCAAACTGGTCTCCCTTAATGGCAATAAAGAGGTCTCCTTTGGCAATATTGCGACTATCTATGGACAAATTATGTATTTTTTTGGTCGAAAATGGACTCAAATTCAACACATCTGCAACTTCTTCAAAGGTCCAAAGAGCCATCTTATTTTCCTATCATCTCTCTAATGACATCACCATCATTAAACGCTAAAACTTCCGAGCCAACAATTTGCCCACTCTCATGACCTTTACCTGCAACAATCAAAATATCGTCTTTATCAAGCTCATCAATAGCTTGCTCAATCGCCTGTTTGCGTCCTGCAATATTGGTAGCATTTGGGGCTTGTGAAGCAACTTGCTCCCGAATAAAAGCCGCATCCTCACCCCTTGGATTATCATCGGTAATATAGATTTTATCGGCATGCTCATAAGCCGCTTTGCCCATCAGTGGCCTTTTGCCCTTATCGCGGTCGCCCCCTGCTCCAAAAACCACATTAAGATGGGCTCTTGTATGAGGCCTCGCATGTTGCAAGGCTGTGGCTAAGCCATCGGGTGTATGGGCATAATCCACATAGATACTGCCTCCTTTAGGGCTTTGGCCGATATACTCCATTCGTCCTGTAATACCCTTGAGTTGGCTAAGGTCATCAATGGCTTGTGTGCCAATACCAGCTGCCATGGCCATCAAAGCACTACAGGCGGCGTTTTCTACCTGAAAACGTCCGATAAGTGGTAGAAATATATGATGATTTTCACCCATATGGTCAAAAGTAACCTCTTGTCCTTGAGGCTGAGGCGTAATCTTTTGAATACGTAATGTGGCATTGCTTCCATAAGTCACTGCTGATATGCCTCGCTTTTGGACAATTTTTAAGATTTTTTTAGCAGCCTCATCATCACTATTAATAACCGCACATCCTTGTTTTTTAAGAAGTTTTTCGAATAGTCGGCATTTAGCCTTAAGATAATCTTCCATATTGCCATGATAATCTAAATGGTCGCGGCTTAAATTGGTAAAGGCGGCAACATCAAATGCAAGACCATCAAGGCGATTTTGCTCTAAACCATGGCTTGAGGCCTCAAGAGAGACTGCCTCAGCACCTTGAGTTTTAGCCCATTCTAAGGTTTGATGCAATATAACAGAATCAGGTGTTGTGAGGCTATCTCGCAGTTTTTTGCCATTGAGATATATGCCTAATGTCCCTAAAACCAAAGTCGGTTTTTGATGCATTTCCATAATCTGAGCGACAAAACCTGCCACTGATGACTTTCCGTTTGTGCCTGTAACTGCAAGCTTAGTTTCGGGTATATTATTCCATAATAATCCTGATAATTTAGCCAAGCTCTCACGGCTATTGCTTGATGAAATAATAGGAATATCAATACCTTCTCTTAAGTGATAACTTTCATCTGCAATAATGGCTGAAGCTCCTTTTGCGATAGCTTCATCAATATAATCATGACCATCAACCTGTGTGCCTTTAATGGCAACAAAAATATCTCCCTTTTGGATTTTACGAGTATCTGAGGTTACCTTACCAATTTCTATGTCTGGTAAGTTCTTGATATCATACTCTTTCATTAAATCACGGAGTTTCATTTAAAGCTTCCTCTGCTTCTTCGTCGCTACCAAGGCTCGCAACAAAACGAGTAATACGAGCATTAGGGTTTTTATAACTCAAACGCTGATTATCTGCAATAGCGGGCATGTTATTCACATAGTTTACTAAGGTTGTATCCATATTCGCATTTAAGCCATCAGGCTCTGTATGCCATTTGGGTTTTAGGCCAACAATAGGAGCTATCTCTTTGACAATATTACCAAATACTGGAGCCGCTACCCAACCTGCCGTTGCATAGCCATAACTTTCTTTAATGCCTTGGGGTTCATCGAAGCTGACCACCATCGCATAACGAGGCTCATCTGTAGGGAAAATTCCTGCAAAGGATGAGCGAACTTTATTTTTAGCATAACCCCCTGTTTCAGAAACCTTATCGGCTGTTCCTGTTTTTCCTCCTACACGATAGCCTGGAGCATCTGCATTTTTACCTGAGCCATAAAGAACCACCAGACGCATTAAGGCCCGTAATTGACGTGATGTTTCTTCGGAAAATATTCGCTCTCCAGGGATTGTATCTAAGAGGCTACGTTTTCTTAAGGATAAGTCATAGCTCCATCCACCATTAGTCATGGTTGCATAAGCATGGACTATCTGTAAGGGGCTAACCGCAATACCATGGCCATAAGATATAGTCATAAGCTCTGTTTGCCGCCAATTTTTTGCCGATGGATAAAGGGGGCGACCATGTTCTTTAAGCTCAAATTCTGGACGTTCTAAAAAGCCCAAACGACGCATATATTCCATTTGATAATCTTTACCAAATTTTTCCGCCATATAAGCCGCACCAATATTGGAAGAATGAATAAGAATATCAGGAACTTTCATTTTACGGTGTAATCCATGAAAATCATCAATAGTAAAGCGGCTGATTTTTATAGGTTTACTTGCATCAAAAATATCACCCATCTTAACTGTACCGCTTTCTAAGGCAATGGCTGCATTTACCATCTTCATGGTTGAGCCTTGCTCCCAAACTTGAGTGGCCAAATTACGGCGAGCTTCATCTTTATAAGTGCTATTATCATTAGGGTTATAGCTTGGTGTAGAAACCATAGCCAAAACCTCACCCGTATAAATATCCACAAGAACCCCTGCTGCCGACTTTGCCGAGAATTTTTGCATTTGAGCATCTAATTGTTCTGTCATAATTTGCTGAAGACGAACATCTAAAGATAGCTGAATAGGTTGTTTTTGCCCACGAATTTCCTTATCCATGCTAAATTCTAGCCCTGTAAGCCCATTACCATCAAGCCCCGCCATACCCACAGGATGAGCAACCAAAGATTGTTGCGGATAAAAACGACGATAGCTTTCTTCTAACTCAATAGCAGGAATACCAAGAGCATAAATCATCTTAAGTTCGGCTGGTGTTAATTGCTTTCGGATAGGAATTAGTCTCCTTGGTTGACTAATTCTTTCTCTAAATTTGGCTTCATCAAAATCATCAAAAACAACTTTAAAATCCTCAATAACACTTTCAATATCAAGGTTTAAAGTCTTATCATGAAAAGGCGTTGAACGAATGTAAAGATTAGTCGTTGGTAAAGATGTTGCAAGCACAACACCATTTCTGTCTATGATATCAGCCCTAAAACTACTTTCATTTTCTAGCTTTAAATTCTCTTCTTCACCCAAATCTAGCTCATCTAAAAAGGCCTCAATTTGTTCTTCACCTGTTTTAGTATCTAAAAGCTTATCATTAGCCTCATCAATCGCACTACTAATATCGGTTTTAATCTCACTAACAACATCCGAAAAACTTTGATTTTGCGGCATAATTCTCCAATAGGCTGCTGCTGAAATACCAATAAAGCACAAAGAAAACACACCCGTCATTACCATCAAGCGTACTTTTGTTCGCTCAATGGCTGTTGGCTTAAATCGCAATTTCGATTTTTTAACTTCTGCTGCTATATCTGCAATGCGTCGATAATTTTCATTGGGCTTATTCATGACTAATCCTCATCACCCAATATTTCATTTATTGGGTCAAAAGCTTGTATATCTTGACTTTCTGGTGCTGCTATTTGCTCACCTTCTATAATGCTATCTATATGCTGCTCAAACTCATCTTGACTGAGACTTTTTGCTGGACTAAAGGCATCTTGTATGGATGTTTGCATGGGGGCTTGAACAATAGGCTTGCTTGGAGTTTTGGGTACTTCTGGTTTTTTCCATGCATCTTCCATATCTGTTAGCAGATTTTGCTGTTGCTTATCAAGGCGTTGCTTGTTAATAAGTTCAACCACATCTGATTTTAAGGGAAGCTCCTCAATATTTGCTATTTGAATATTGCCCTCATTTTTTTGCAAGTTAAGATACTGAACTGCTTGAGCTTCTAATAGGCTTGGTTGGTTAAGTCTCGACCATTCGGCATCTAATACTCTTATGCCTGTACGAACCTCGGCAATCTCACCTTCTACCTTTACCTGCTCTGCTTTTAGCCTGTTGGTTTGCCAGCTTAAGGCCATTGTAGACATAGCACAAATGACCGTGATTACAAAAATCAGCATGGTTAATCTTTGCAAAAATAGTCTCATGGCTCTTACCCTACCTCTTTATTTTTAACAAGAGCCCGCAATTTTGCCGAGCGAGAACGTGGATTAAGCTTAAGTTCATCATCTTGAGCTGTTATGACCTTACGATTAAGCAAGCTATAAGCGGCTGTATCTTCTGTGTTTTTAGCATATTTATTTATTTTTTGTGGCTTGCCCGCCTTTTGCTGCATAAACTGTTTAACAATACGATCTTCTAAGGAGTGAAAACTCACCACCACTAAACGCCCGCCCTCATTAAGCCATAAGCTTGCTGCATCAAGAGCTGTTTTTAGCTCCTCTAATTCTTCATTGACTGCAATACGTAAGGCTTGAAAGCTTCGGGTTGCCACATCAATGCGGCTGATACCTTTATCCTTTCCGCTAAAGCATTCATGAATAATTTTTTTAAGCTCAAAAGTCGTATTTATAGGCTGCTCTTGACGATAAGAGACAATATGGCGGGCAATTTTTTTTGAACGCCGTTCCTCACCATAAACATATAGAATATCTGCAATATCTTCTTCTTTCCAGCCGTTAACTATATCAGCTGCTGATAATCCTTGGCTGCTCATCCGCATATCTAAAGGGCCATCTTTTGCAAGTGAAAAACCCCGCTCCGCCTCATCAACCTGCATAGAAGATATACCTAAATCCAAAACAATCCCATCAACTTTCTTCCATCCTGCTTTTAGCCCTTGTTCATACATTTGTGAAAAGGGTGTGCGAATAAGCTGGATTTTATTAGCCTTATCACCAAAAAAGCTTTTATCCACAAAGACATTCGGGTCACGGTCAAAAGCCATAATTTCAATATCGGCCTCATGAATAAGACCATAGGAGTATCCGCCTGCACCAAATGTTGCATCTACAATATACTCGCCATCTTTAGGAGCAAGATAGTCAACAACCTCTCTTAAGAGAACAGGAAAATGGGCTCTTTCCTTATATGCTGAAAATGCAACTCTCAAATATTAATTTTCCTTTTTACTTACAGACTTTACTGGTGTTTTTTTAGGTGCTAGAGGCTTTTTTTCTACAGTAAGTTTTGTGGCTTCTGGTTTTGTTGTTGATTTTGGGGTTTCTACTTTTACTTTTGTTGGCTTTTTTGTTGTTGATGCAAGCTCTTCATTTTGTTGAGGCATAAGCTCTAAAGCTTCTTTAGAATTTTGCACCAGATGAAATTCTGTCCGCATTGCGGCACGATGCTCTAAAAATTTTTCTTTATTCCAAATTTGAAAACGAAAACCACGGCCAACAATCATCAATGGTGTATTAAGGTAAACATAGGAGATAAGCTCTGTTGGTAAGGTAATTCGTGCTGATTTATCAACCTCTAATGCGGCCATCATATCCATCACATTCGATGTTAATACCTCGCCTTTACCTAAAAGGCTTCCTTTATCATCCATTTTTCTTGACCAATATGCCAACCATGCATCACCACAGCCTTCTAAATAGTTCCCATTTAACGAAGGGAATACATAAACCCCTTTAAAATGCTGCTTAGCTAGCGAATGGATGAATGTTTTTGGTAGCTGCACCCTTCCTCTACGCTCTAATTTGGTTTCGTATTGACCTGCAAATAACATACTTATATACTCCTAATAATCACCTGAAAATGAAAGATTATACATATAATCTTGCTAACTATGTCATAAATTTATTAGCCGAAAGTTAATTTTGCATTTTTATTAGTCATTTTATTGGGGCAAAAAGGAAAAAAGGCGGATGGCCTGTAAGCTGGGTTTTGTCATTACATATAAAAATATGCTAAAGCTATAATTCATCTTGGCTACCTATTGCTAAGCAGCTCACGCAACCTACCATTATAACGACCCGAGAATGTAGTCTTACCCAATAAAGGGTTGTTATGTTCTTGGTTTTGCTCCTGATGGGGTTTACCATGACCCTTGATGTTACCATCAAAGCGGTATGCTCTTACCATACCCTTTCAGCCTTTCCTATAAGCCTTAAAAAAGACCCGTATAGGTGGTTTCCTTTCTGTGGCACTTTCCCTAAGGTTTCCCTCGCCAGATGTTATCTGGCATCATATTCCCGTAGAGCCCAGACTTTCCTCAGAAAATATATCTGCTATAGCCTAGCCATCCGTCTGTTTTATATGTAGCTAATTTTGGCCAATTTCGCAATAAAAAAAACCCTAGACTATAAAAGTCTAGGGCTAAAGATAGGAGAGTGTGTAAGTAAGTTCTATGAAGTAAGCGATGTGTTAACATCAAAACATCATATACTTTGCTACCAAGATATAATCACATAAGTGAATATATATCTTTATGGTAGTAGTTATTCTTACAATATTTACACAATAAAATCAAGTATTTTCTGGTAAGCACCAAATAATCACATCATTATTTATAGTAATAATACGTAAAAATAAAATATTCATATATAAATACTATATGTTTACATATGTATCGGCTTACCTATTGTAGCCATTGCCGCTTCCTTAACTGCCTCACCTAGTCCTGGATGAGGATGGCATAAATGAGCAATATCGTCAGCTTTACCTGCTTTTTCCATAACCAGAACGGCTTCTTGAATAAGGTCGCCCGCATTTGCACCAAAAATATGGCAACCAATAAGACGATTCGTCTTTTTATCTGCAAGAACCTTTACAAAACCTTCAGTATCATCAATGGCTCTGGCACGACTATTAGCCATAAAAGGAAATTGCCCTACAGAAACCTCTAAGCCTGCTTCTATAGCTTCTTCCTTTGTAAAGCCAACAGATGCAACCTCTGGCCATGTATAAACAACCGATGGTATTGCTGCATAGTTAAGATGCGGTTTTTGCCCTTTAATGATTTCTACTGCTGCAATGCCCTCTTCCTCAGCTTTGTGAGCAAGCATTGCCCCACCAATCACATCTCCAATGGCATAAATATGCCCATATTTTGTCTGAAAGCTATCATTTACAGTAATAAAACCATGCTTATCAAGCTCAATGCCAATATTTTCAAGACCAAGATTATCCGTATTGGGGCGGCGGCCTGTGGCAACTAAAACCTTACTTGCGGTCATTTTTTGAGCTTCACCACCATCACGGGCTTCTAAGTTAAGCTCCACACCTGTTGCACTTGATGTTGCCGATGTAACCTTTGTACCAAGCTTAAACGATATACCTTGAGCTTCTAGGCTTTTTTGCACGGCTTTTCTGATATCAGCATCCAGATTCGGTAAAATTGTATCCAGATATTCAACAACAGTAACCTCAGCCCCTAAGCGAGCCCATACAGAGCCAAGCTCTAAGCCAATAACACCACCACCAACAACAACGAATTTTGTTGGAACATCATCAAAAGAAAGAGCCTCAGTTGACGAAACAATATTTTGCCCATCCATCTCAAGACCAGGTACAGACGATGGCTCAGAACCTGTTGCAATCATGATATTTTTGCCCTTAACTTCCATGCTCTCACCGCTATTTAGCTGAACATCTAAAATATGTTCATCACGGAAAGTTGCACACCCATCAATGCGGGTGACTTTATTTTTTCTAAAAAGCAAATCAATACCTGAAGTTAAACCCTCAACCACATCGCTCTTATGCTTCATAAGCTTTGTTAAATCTACAGTTAGATTTTCAACTATAATACCACGTTTAGCTATATCATGCTGAATTTGATGAATATAATGAGTATCTTGCAATAAAGATTTTGACGGAATACACCCTACATTAAGGCAAGTTCCTCCCAATCGGCCGCGGCTATCAATGCAAGCCGTTTTTAATCCCAGTTGAGCGGCTTTAATGGCTGCAACATATCCTCCAGGACCTGCTCCAATAACAATAAGATCAAATTCTTCCATTTATACCTCCAGCAACATACGGTTTGGATCTTCAATCATTTCTTTAATACGAACTAAAAAGCTTACCGCCTCTTTACCATCAATAATACGATGGTCATAACTTAAGGCTAGATACATCATCGGGCGAGCGGCAATAGAGCCATCGGCCATCACCATCGGACGCTGCTTAATACCGTGCATACCCAAAATCCCCACCTGAGGAGCATTTAAGATAGGTGTCGAAAGTAGCGAGCCATAAACCCCACCATTGGTGATGGTAAATGTGCCACCTTGCATATCTTTCGGTCCTAGCTTACCTGCACGTGCTTTAAGAGCATAATCAATAATTTGCTGCTCTACTTCGGCAAAGCCCATTTTATCAGCTCCACGAACCACAGGGACAACCAAACCTTGTTCCGTACCTACAGCTACACCAATATCATAATAATTTTTAAAGATGATATTATCGCCTGCAATCTCTGCATTAACCGCAGGAAACTCTTTTAGGGCTTGGGTAACCGCTTTAACAAAAAAGCTCATAAAGCCTAGTTTAATATCATATTGCTTAACAAATTTATCTTGAACAGATTTTCTTAAATCCATCACCGCAGTCATATCAACTTCGTTAAAAGTAGTGAGCATAGCCGCAACATTCTGAGCCTCTTTTAACCGAGAAGCAATAATTTTGCGAAGACGTGTCATTTTGACTTTTTCTTCACCTTCCTTAGCTGCACGGTCAGGCCAGCTTGCGGCAACTTGCGGCCCTAAAGCCGCTGCAGATGTTGCTGCTCCACCAACTTTGCCTGCTTTAATATCAGCCAAAACTTGCTCTTTGCTTTCTCTTATGCCACCTGCCACTGGTGCAGGTTGCGAAGCTGCTGCTTGCGGTGCTGGTGCGGCCTCCTTATTCTCAGCCACTGGAGCCGATGCTTCTTCCTTAGGAGCATCGGCTGGTTTTTGTGCTGTTTCGTCAATATTTCCTAAAACGGCATCAATACCGACCTCAGCCCCTTCTTCAGCAGCAATAGTTGCTAATATCCCTGAGGCTGGTGCAGGAACTTCCAAAGTAACTTTATCTGTTTCTAATTCACAAACAATCTGGTCTTTCTCTACCCAAGAGCCTTGTTTAACTGTCCAAGAGGCAACAATTGCTTCTGTTACAGATTCACCTAAAGTTGGTACTTTAATTTCTATGGTCATTTTTTTTCATACTCCAATTAATTACTTGCTTGTCCACTACGTTGCCATTGACGAATGCGTCTAAATGGCTGCGGTATGGCTGTAACATCTGTGTTAAAAGCCCATTTGATAATATTTTCAAGCTCTTGATTATGTTTTCGCATCAATCCAACTGCAGGTGATGCCATATTAGGACGACCGATATACCAAATCTTACGTCCATCTTGCTCCATATCTTCAAGCAGATTACGTAAGCGGTGGTAGATGTAAGTCCACGCCCCTGCATTTGCAGGCTCTTCCTGAGCAAAGACAATCTCTGCATTCGGATAACGCTCAAATTGCTGAGCTATTCTCGACCATGGGAATGGGTAGAGCTGCTCAATACGAACAATGGCGACATCTGTGATATTTTGTTCACGACGTGCTTGGATGAGATCCCAATAAACTTTACCCGAACATAAAATCAGGCGGCGAACTTTATCATCTGCAATAAGTGGATCTATCTCGTTATAGACTCGCTTAAAGCCTTTACCTTCACCAAATTCTGCAATATTTGATACCACTAATTTATGACGAAGCAAGCTTTTAGGAGACATAACGACCAAAGGCTTTCTGAAGTTACGCTTCATTTGACGACGTAAAGCATGGAAATAATTTGCAGGTGTTGTTGGGTTAACAACTTGCCAGTTATTTTCGGCACAAGCTTGTAGGTAACGCTCTAATCGTGCTGAGCTATGTTCAGGCCCTTGCCCCTCATAACCATGGGGAAGCAACATCACAAGTCCGCACATTCTTAACCATTTACTTTCCGATGACGAAATAAACTGATCAATCATAATTTGAGCCCCATTGGCAAAATCACCAAATTGAGCCTCCCATAAAACCAGCTTCCAAGGCTCTGCAGCAGCATAGCCATATTCAAAGCCAAGCACACCATATTCCGAAAGCGGACTATTCCAAACCTGAAACACTCCTTTATCGGTAAATTCTCGCAGCGGAATATAGGATTTTTCTGTTTGTTGGTCAACAATCACCGCATGACGATGAGAGAATGTTCCACGCCCTGAATCCTCACCCGAAAGACGAATACCAATACCTTCTTCCAAAAGAGTTCCAAAGGCTAAAGCTTCTGCCATACCCCAATCAATCCCCTCGCCTGTTTCCATCATTTGACGACGAGCATCAATCACCCGCTTAACCTTAGGGTTGATATTTAAATCTTCTGGATAAACACAAATACGTTGCCCAATATCTTTAAGGACTTCTGGCGATACTGCAGTATCTGTATCTTTTAGCTCTTCTTCACGACTATCTTCCGATGGTGAAACAAGCCCTTTCCATTGGTCTTGAAACCAATCGGCTTTTTCTGGGTTATAATTTCCACCCTCATCAAATTCTTTTTCGAAGATATCATCAATATCTGCACGCATTTTTTGAGCTTCTTCTGTGGTAATGAGTTTTTCTTCTACCAATTTTTTAGCATGAAGTTCATAGGTTGTTGGATGGCTCTCGATTGTTTTATACATAATAGGCTGAGTGAATCTTGGCTCATCACCCTCATTATGGCCAAAGCGACGATAACAAAAGAGGTCAATCACCACATCTTTACCAAATTCCTGACGATATTCAGCCGCTAAACGAGCCACAAAGGCAACGGCTTCTGGATTATCACCATTTACATGAAAAATCGGACATTGAATCATCTTTGCCACATCACTACAATAAGGAGATGAGCGTGAATAATGAGGATGGGTTGTAAATCCAATTTGGTTATTTGTAATCAGATGGATTGTTCCATTAGTACGATAACCTTCAAGCTCACTCATCATTAAGCCTTCTGCTACAATACCTTGACCTGCAAAAGCTGCATCACCATGGATTAAAACACCCATAACCTCTTTGCATCTTTCACGGCCTCTACGGTCTTGCTTTGCCCGCACTTTCCCTTGCACCACCGTATTGACTGCCTCTAGGTGAGAGGGGTTTGCCGCTAAAGAGAGATGGATTTCATTTTCACCAAAGACACGATTGGCCGAAGCTCCAAGATGATATTTTACATCACCTGAGCCTTGAACCTCACTTGGATTTGCAGAATTGCCCTGAAACTCGGAAACAATTGCCCTAAAAGGTTTTTGTAAAATATTCGCTAAAACATTTAAACGTCCACGATGAGCCATGCCAAAAACAGCTTGTTTAACACCAAGCTCGCTTCCACGACGTAAAATCTCCTCTAAAGCAGCAATGGTACTTTCGCCGCCATCAAGGCCAAATCTTTTTGTTCCTGCAAATCTTTTAGCCAATATTTTCTCAAAGCTTTCAGCACGAGCCAAATTGCGATGAATCTTAAGGCGTTCTTCCTTAGTTAAATTAGGCTGACTACGACTACCCTCCACACGGCTTTGAATCCATGCTTTAATATCAGGGTCCATAATATGCATAAATTCTACACCAATAGCCCCTGCATAGGTTTGTTTAAGAACATCCATAATTTCATTTAATGTGGCATATTCTAAACCCAGATAGAAGTTAATGAATATAGAGCGGTCCCAATCACTTTCGCTAAAGCCATAAAATTTAGGATCTAACTCAGGATGATAATCTGTATCCGATAAATCTAGTGGGTCGAGATCTGCAATTAAATGCCCCCTCACCCGCCATGTCCGAATAAGCATAATCGCCTGAATTGTATCCATAATCGAGGACATTGAACCATCTTGAGCTATGGCCTCTTTTATTTGTTGGGGTTCTTCTTCACTACCTAAAATATGTTCTTTACGTGGTCGCCAGCTTGCACCGTAAACCTCAGCTAAAACCGATTGCTCTTCTTCGTCAAGGCTTTCAAAAAATGCCCCCCACTCTGAATCAACCGAAGCTGGATCTTTCTGCCATTGAGCTAAGACCTCAGCAATATAAGGTGCATTTGCACCTGTTAAAACTGTTTCAAAAGACATCTCATTCCCTTAATTAAACGTTTTTTGTTTACTTGATAAAATACCGAAGAATATATTATCCTTCGGTATTATTTAACCATTATTTTTTAAGTGCATCAAACATTATCTGCCCAAGATGAGCAGGATTGCGTGCCACATGAATACCCGCATTTTCCATTGCCTCAAACTTAGCTGCTGCTGTACCCTTACCACCAGCGATAATTGCACCTGCATGCCCCATACGTTTACCTGGAGGGGCTGAAGCACCCGCAACAAAGCCAACCACTGGTTTTTTGCGGCTATCTGCTTTTAGGAATTCACAAGCTTCTTCTTCTGCTGTTCCACCAATCTCACCAATCATGATGATACCTTGTGTCTCATCATCATCTAAAAGGAGGTCTAAACAGTCGATAAAGTTCGTTCCATTAACAGGGTCACCACCAATACCAATACATGTGGATTGACCTAAGCCTGCTGCTGTTGTTTGAGCAACGGCTTCGTAAGTTAATGTTCCTGAACGTGAGATAATGCCAACATTACCTTTTTTATGAATATGCCCTGGCATAATACCAATTTTACATTCATCAGGAGTGATAATCCCTGGGCAATTTGGCCCAATAAGGCGTGTTTGAGAATTCTCTAACACTCGCTTAACCTTAACCATATCAAGCACAGGAATACCCTCAGTAATACAAACAACTAAAGGAATTTCAGCTCCTACTGCCTCTAAAATTGCATCGGCTGCAAATGGAGGAGGTACATAAATCACCGAAGCATTTGCATCGGTTGCTGCTTTTGCATCTGCAACTGTATCAAAAACAGGAAGATCTAAGTGTTTGCTTCCACCTTTACCTGGTGTTACCCCACCAACAACTTGAGTGCCATAAGCAATGGCTTGTTCTGAGTGGAAAGTTCCTTGCTGACCTGTAAAGCCTTGGACAATCACTTTTGTATTTTTATTGACAAGAACTGACATTACTTGGCCTCCTCTACTGCTTTAACAATTTTTTCTGCCGCCTCGGCTAAGTTATCTGCCGAGATAATCGGAAGGCCACTTTCTGCCAAAATTTCTTTACCACGATCCACATTCGTACCCTCTAGACGTACCACTAAAGGTACAGAAAGAGAGACTTCTTTTGCCGCAGCAACAATACCATCAGCAATAATATCGCATCGCATAATACCACCAAAGATATTCACCAAAATACCTTCAACATTCGGGTCACGCATAATGAGGCGAAAAGCTGCTGTTACACGCTCTCTGGTTGCTCCACCACCAACATCAAGGAAGTTTGCAGGTGTACCACCATAAAGCTGAATAATATCCATGGTTGTCATTGCAAGGCCTGCACCATTCACCATACAACCAATAGCACCATCAAGCTTAACATAATTAAGCTCCCATTTTGCTGCTTCTAACTCCGCTGCATCTTCTTCATCTTCATCTCTGAGTTCTTCAATCTCAGGATGACGATAAAGAGCATTATCATCAAAGTTCATTTTAGCATCTAAGGCAATCACATCACCGCCACCTGTTACCACAAGAGGGTTAATCTCAACAAGTGATGCATCAAGTTTAATAAAAGCATTATACATTGCTGCAAAAAATTGTGAAGCTGACTTAACTTGTTTACCCTCTAAGCCTAAGCCATAAGCCATTTTACGACAATGCCAAGGCAAAATACCAGCAGCAGGGTCAATAGAAAGTGTAATAATTTTCTCAGGTGTTTTTTCTGCCACTTCCTCAATATCCATACCGCCTTCGGTCGAGGCCATAAATGTAACTTGAGATGTGGCTCTGTCAACGAGCATAGAAACATAAAGCTCACGAGCAATATCAACACCTTGTTCGATATACACACGCTTAACTTCTTTACCTTCTGGTCCTGTTTGATGGGTTACAAGGTTCATTCCAATCATGTCCGAAGCTGTTTTTTCCACATCCTCTAATGATTGCACCACCTTAACACCACCGCCTTTTCCACGGCCACCTGCGTGAATCTGGGCTTTAACAACCCATACATTCCCACCAAGTTCTTTGGCTGCTTCCAAGGCTTCATCCTTCGTCCAAGCAACTTTTCCATTTGGCACCTGAACACCAAATTCTTTGAGTAAGACTTTCGCCTGATATTCATGGATATTCATGAAGAATCCCTTTTCTTTATTCTTTTTGTTAATTTTAATATGAACAAGCTCATATTTTCCAATAACCACCATATTAATGTAATGATATGATTTTGCAAGTTCCCTTTTGACTCAAAGCATCAATTTTTTTGCAACAAACCAATAAAATATAAAAAAGCCTCAATAACTCGCTATTTTTCATGAGTTATTGAGGCTTAATTTTATATAGCCAAATTGTCGTTAAACGATATTAAAGCATTGGTTTTGTGACTTCAATTAAGTCTTTTACAGCTTTTACTGAGTTATTAAACTCTGCTTTTTCAGATTCGTTGAGTTCAATTTCTACAACTTTTTCAATACCGTTAGCACCAATAACCGTTGGTACACCCACATAAAGACCATCTAGACCATAAGCTCCATCCACATAAGCTGCACATGGTAAAATACGTTTTTGGTCATAAAGATAAGCCTCCGCCATCTCAATTGCTGATGTTGCAGGAGCATAATAGGCTGAGCCTGTTTTTAGTAAGGCAACAATCTCGCCGCCACCTTTTCTGGTACGATCCACAATCGCATCAATTTTTTCTTCTGTGGACCAGCCCATTTTAATAAGGTCAGGTACAGGAATACCTGCCACTGTTGAGTAACGTGTTAATGGTACCATTGTATCACCATGACCACCAAGAACAAAAGCCGTAACATCTTGTACTGAAACATCAAATTCTTCTGCTAAGAAATGACGGAAGCGAGCAGAATCTAAAACACCCGCCATACCAACGACCTTATGATGAGGAAGTCCAGAAACTTCACGAAGAGCCCAAACCATCACATCAAGTGGGTTTGTAATACAAATAACAAAAGCATTAGGAGCGTATTTTTTAATACCTTCTCCAACGGCTTTCATCACCTTAGCATTTGTACCAATAAGGTCATCACGAGACATACCAGGTTTGCGTGGTACACCCGCAGTTACAACAATAACATCTGCACCCTCAATATCGGCATAGTCATTTGTTCCTTTAAGGCGGCAATCTTTACCTTCTACAGGAAGAGCCTCAGAAATATCCAATGCCTTACCAGCAGGCATATCTTCCATAATATCAAATAAGACAACATCACCTAGGCCTTTAAGAGCGGCCAAGTGAGCCAAAGTTCCACCAATCATACCTGCACCAATGAGTGCTATTTTTTTTCGAGCCATTTTAAACCTCTTTTCCAGTTCGAGTTTTCCAAATAATCTGGCATATGATAGTACGCAAAAAATTTATTCTCAACAAAATTTATATTTTTACCTCGTAATCGTTATAACTTTTTGTTATAATGCCTTGAAATAATAACTTATAATCAAAAATTTAAAAGAATTCATTTGAAGGAATAAAATATATTAATGGACAAGATATTAAGACAATTTATTGATGTAGCAGACCAAAAAAGCATTAACAAAGCCGCAAAAATACTGGGGATTAGTCAGCCTGCATTAAGTCGTAACATGCAACGATTAGAAGAAAATTTTGGTAAGCCTCTTTTTCATCGTGCCTCTTCTGGTATTGAGCTTACCCAGTATGGTGAAGTTTTATATCGTCGAGCCCAAGTGATGGAATTAGAATATCAGTATGCTTTAGAGGAGTTTAAGGCTTTAGAGGGCATCAGTGACGGGACTATACGTATAGGCTCAGGCTATGACTGGTCCTTAGGTTTGCTTCCCATGATTACAAAAAAACTGAATGACCAACATCCAAATGTGAATTTTCACATTCAAAATGGTCATATAAAATACTTACTGAACGACCTATCTTCGGGGCGACTCGATATCGTTTTGGCTGAAGTTATTCCTCAAGGGGAGCTTCCTAATGCTGTATCTTTCAAGCCTGTAAGAGATGTTTCGTGGAATATCTTTACCCATAAGGACCATCCTGCACAAAAAAATAAATATGACCGACTCGAACAAATCCAAACTTATCCATGGGCTGCTTATAATGTAGACCCTTCTATAAAGATTGATGCAAGACAAATTTTTTATCGTAATCGTATGAAACGCCCGACTATTCGCTATACATCAAACTCTATTTTAACAATTTTTCATCTTGTTCAAGAAAATAAAGAAACTCTCACAAGCTTACCTTCGGAGCTAACGGAGGCGGCTAAAAACTTTGGGCTTCTTCCTTTAGATATCCCTGAGGCAAGCTTGCCTTACTATACATCGGGTATATATTATCGTAATTCTGCTGTTCATGTTCCTTACTTAAAGGATTTTATTGATATTTTTGAAAAAGAATATCTTGCAAAATAGGTATTGGAGTATGTGTGGTGATAAAATCTCGTCTTAAACATGCTCCTTGGCTTAAGGTTGAACCACTTATAAAGCTTTTTGAGATTTATCAGAAGGCTGGCTTTGAGCTTCGCCTTGTGGGAGGATGTGTAAGAGATAGCCTCTTAAATAACAAAATCCATGATTGGGATTTAGCAACAAATGCCCTACCTGAGGAAAGCTTAAATATATGTAAAAAAGCTCATATGCATACAATTCCCACAGGCTTAAAACATGGGACAATTACTGTTGTTTTTGAGCATATTCATTTTGAGATTACAACATTACGTATTGATGAGCAAACTGATGGCCGCCATGCTCATGTTGTTTGGACAACCGATTGGCAGGCTGATGCCCAAAGGCGAGATTTTACTATTAACAGTCTTTATGGTGATAAGCATGGGGATATCTATGACTATACAGATGGACTTTCCGATTTAAAACAACATCTTATCCGCTTTGTTGGTGAGCCTTCTCAAAGAGTTGAGGAAGATTATTTACGAATTCTACGTTATTTTCGTTTTATGGCAAGGTTTGGTGATTTTGATAAAATTCACAAGCCAAGCCTTAATGCTTGCAAGCAACATAAAGATGGGCTGAGGCAAGTTTCTGCTGAGCGTATTCGTGATGAGCTTTTTAAGATTTTTACTGCTCCTAAACGTAACCAAGCTATTGTTATGATGCAAGAATATGAAATATTTGCAACAATCAACCTTCCCTTAAGCAATAATAAGCTTACTTGGCTTGATAATATTGAAAAACAGCTTAACTTTCCCCCTAACCCATTAAGATGCCTTGCCTATTTATTTCCCAAAGAATGTGATTGCCGTATCATTGCCAATCAGCTTAAGCTCTCTAATAAAGAAAAATACCATTTGGTTCATCTTCACCAATATTTATATGATGGTAAAGATGCTTCTTTACCATATTTAAGACGTATCTGCTATGATACAAATATTGATATTTGCAAGGATATTTATATCCTAAAGTTTAATGGAGATATTATTTCTGATTGGGATATAATCACACCTGCGGTCTTTCCTGTTACAGGCAAGGATTTACTTGCCTTAGGCATTAAGGCTGATAAGCAAATGGGTATTATTTTAAAAAAATTAGAAGAATTGTACATAGCTTCAGATTTTTCTTTGAGCAAAACTCAGCTTCTAAAAGAGGTATACCATGATGGACAATCTTTATATACCAAACTTTGATAAGAGTGCTTTACTCCATCTTATCTGCTCTATTAGCAGGCTTTACATTAAGCATTGTCTTCTTGAAAATTTTTTCAGGAAATTTTTGGCTGAATTTTCTTCATTTATTTATAACGTTTTTTGGCCTCGCCTTTATTAGTATTCTCACAGCAAAAGAACATTTATAACTATTTTTTTCCTGTAATTTTAGCAATCGTATTGGTTGTAGAAAAGCCTTCAAGCAAAGGTATCAGAATAACATGTCCACCATTGTTAAGTACAATATCATGGCCTGCAATCTCTTCAACTTTATAATCTCCTCCCTTCATTAAAACATCAGGTTGAATTTCTTTAATCAGATTATAAGGCGTGTCTTCCTCAAAGACACAAACTGCATTGACTTCACGAAGATGAGCCAACACACGAGCCCTATCCTTAAGGCTTTGTACAGGGCGGCTTTCGCCTTTAAGGCGTTTAACAGAAGCATCAGAGTTAAGTGCAACAATAAGTCTATCACACTGCTTTTTAGCTTCTATAAAATTATGGAGATGCCCCGCATGTAAAAGATCAAAACAACCATTGGTGAAGCCAACAATTAGGCCACGGCTCTTCCAATCTTCCACTCGATTTAAAAGCTTTTGTTTATCCATAAGTTCACCTTCATATTGATGAACAGATTTTTGAATACGTTGTTCAAGCTCGCTTGCATTAACAGTTGCTGTCCCTGTTTTTTCAACCACAATAGCAGCAGAAATATTGGCAATATTTGCAGCATTTTCAATATCTAAACCTGCAGCCAAACCTAAACTTAAAGCAGCGACAACCGTATCACCAGCTCCCGAAACATCGGCAACAATCTGGGCTTTCGTTGGTAAGTGTTTTACTTTATCACCATAAGCTAAGCTCATCCCTTGAGGGCCTCGGGTTAATAAAACAGACCCCAATTGATACTTATGACATAATGTTTGTGCAGCCTTTGCGGCCTCATCATTGAGTTTCGGCTCATAACCTAAAATGCCTGCAGCCTCAATGGTATTTGGTGTGATGAGTGTTGCATTTTTATAAGCATCCCAATTTGTACCTTTAGGGTCAATAATAATAGGTTTGCTTAATTTGTTCGCCATGGAGACTAAATTAGCTGATAGCTTGGGGGTAAGTAATCCCTTTGCATAATCAGAGAGTAAAACAACATCGCAATCATTAATATACTTTTCAACCTCAGCAAGCACTTGCTCTTCAATAGCAGCTGATATAGCCTGGTTACTTTCTTTATCAAGACGAAGTAACTGTTGAGCTCTTGCAACAAAGCGTGTTTTCTCTATGGTTGGACGGCTTGCATCTGTAATAAGGTGATAGGTTATATCTTGCGTATCTAAGGCTGCTTTGAGGGCTGTTGCCGTCTCGTCTGAACCACAAATGGAGATAAGTTGAGCTTTGCCCCCTAAGGCAATAATATTAGCCGCCACATTACCCGCACCACCTGCCATGAGTTTTTCTCGCTCATATTTGATAATCGGAATTGGCCCTTCGGGAGAAATGCGTCCGACCTCGCCATAAACAAAGCGATCGAGCATGACATCACCTAAAATAAGAATTTTACGATTTTTAAAGCTTTGAGCCGTAATATGTAAAGGTGTAAGGGTCATAAGACTATCCTTCAAATCCATTGCAATATAAGTTATAAATTTATATCATAAGATTCTATTTTATAAAAGGGTTGTGCATATTTTGAAAATACTATTGGTAAAATTATCTTCATTGGGTGATATTGTTCATTCTTATCCTGCACTTTATGATATGCAGCAATATTGCTCTGATATAGAACTTCATTGGCTGGTTGAAGAAAGCTTTACAGAGCTTACAAATTTGCCAAAATTTGTTAAAAAAGTTCATACTATTCATTTAAGAAAATTAAAAAACCAACCATTTAAAGCTTTAAAACATATTAGGGAAGTCAGAAAGCTTCTTAAAGATGAGCAATATGATATGGTTATTGATGCTCAAGGGCTAATAAAGTCAGGGATTTTTACTAAAGATATAGCTCCTAAAACCTATGGTTATGATAAAAAGTCAGCCCGTGATTGTCATGCGAGCTTCTTTTATAATCATAAAATATCAGTAAATAAAGATATGCATGCTTTAGAGCGAACAAGACATCTTTTTGCTAAATCTATAGGTTACACCATTGAAGATAAGCCATTTTGTTATGGTTTAGACCCTAGTCTTTATAAAGTCAAAGGAGAGTTGATACTCAATCAAAATAGGATTGATACACCTTTTGTTTTTTTTCTGCATGGAACAACATGGCCAACCAAACATTGGCCTTTTGAGCATTGGGTAGCCTTAGCTGAAAAACTAAGAGACAAAGGATTAAAAGCCTTAGTAACTTATGGCAATGATATGGAATATCAACGAGCCGAAAAACTAAGCCAAGCTTCGGATAATATTACAGTTTTGCCCAAACAATCCTTATTAGATGTTATTGCTATACTCTCATGTAGCAAGGCTTTTGTTAGTGTAGATACGGGGCTTGGCCATTTAGCGGCGGCTCTTGACTTAGCTGGCGTGGCTCTTTATGGTCCTACAAGTCCTGATAAAGTAGGTATTTTAGGGCAAAATCAAATATCACTCTCAGGCCATAAAAAAGGGGAGCCTTTTTATAATAAAGAATTTCAAAAAGGCTTTGATAGTATGGCGAATATCTCGGCTCAAGAGGTTTATGATAGACTGATAGAGTTACTTTAAATTTATCTGAAAATATTGGGCAATTTTTGCATTAAGTTCTTGAGCATCAAAGGGTTGAGGAAATATGCAGGCTTGCATTTCACGAGAGACATCAAAGTTATAGCTTGCATTATAGTGAATCATGGTGGCTTCAGAACCTAAATCATCTTCTAGAATATCTCTATAAAAAACAAATTGCAAAAGACGGCAAGAATAAAAGGTGGTATGAGGCATTTTTTGGCGGTTGCGTTGAGCAGATGAGCTTGCTTGAATATGAGCCTGAATATAAGAAATTCCTTGAATCTCATCATAGTTAATAGCCCTTTTCATTAAAGGTGCATAATAAAAACTTTTGCGTCCAAAAACCATATAGCGGGTTTTTTTCGCTTTAAAAATCTGCCTTAACATAATAAGAGGAACAAAAGTAAATATAATACCTAAAGGCTGGCCTTCAGAAAGAATAATAAAAAAGGAAATGCCAATAAAGAAAAGGCAAAATAAGCTCACAAATATCTTTATAACCCAAAGAGAAGTCTCATGGCGTTTGGCTGAGACCAAAACATCAACAATTTCATCATCCATCATTGCATCCATGCAATATTGCGGAAGCGTATGTTTTTGCTGCTTTTTATAGCGGGAATTTTGCTCAACCTCTAAATTTCCATCAATCTTACGAATATCAAATTTTTCTTTTGAGACATTCTTTGTATGTTGATGGAAGTCATTTGATTTTTGCTTTTTTCCTTGGGATTTCTCCCAACTTTCTAAATCTAAATTTTCGGTCATATTTTTCTTTACTTTTGACTGTTTACTTTAATCAGTATAAATTATAACAGAATAAAAAGATAAGGTAAAAGATTATGATAGAATTGGCATTATACCAGCCTGACATTCCCCAAAATACAGGAACATTATTAAGGCTTTGTGCTTGTTGGGGGTTAAAAATGCATATTATTGAGCCTCTAGGCTTTGTTTTTGATGAACATAAAATGCGTCGCTCTGGCATGGATTATATTGAGCATGTGGAATATATTCGCCATACAAATTTTGCCGCCTTTAAAGATTATACACTCCAAAATCAGCGGCGTATAGTGCTTTCGACAACCAAGGGGGCAACATTATTACAAAACTTCTCTTTTAGCCAAAATGATGTTATTCTTATGGGGCGAGAAAGTGCTGGCGTTCCCGAAGATGTTCATCGGCAAGCTGACGGGCGAATACGCATTCCCATGAAGCCTAATATGCGTTCTATCAATATGGCGGTATCGGCAGGAGTTATGGTTGGAGCCGCCTTATTACAAACTCAAGGCTTTGATATAATAGGTTAAATATATGGTTGAAGTTATTGATTTAAACAAACCTAAGAAAGAACAAAAAACAAAAAGAGCAAATATAAAAAAGACTCTCATGATATTCGCATATATCATTGCTGTTTTTGTTTTTACTACGGTTGTTGTTCTTTACACATCTAAGGAAGTACAATCGATAATTAAGGTTCTTCTTATTGTTATTGGTGGGATATTTTCGATTGCTCATATTGTAATCAAAAAATAAAACCAATCCTAGAAACACTTAACATTAAAAAAGACCTCCAAAAAAACTGGAGGCCTTTTGATTGCATGTAAAAACAACCTATTCTTCAATGCTGGGTTGAACAACGGCAATAACCCCTAGCTTGGGATTAGGAGCGGTTACACGAACGCTACTATCGTCAAACTGGCGAGTTTCCTTACATGGTATAACC
>JBKEBO010000019.1:0-9810 GCA_047973205.1 Alphaproteobacteria bacterium
TGATTTTTGTTATATCTCCATGGGGGGATTCATTGTAATTGGCAAAATATGTCTGTGCGGCATATTTATCAATCTCAGAGGAAAAGACACATTGTCCACCTAATTCATCAAATGGTATACGAATTCCACCAATTCCTGCAAATAAATCTATAAACTTAAAAGACATCTTAACTATTCCAATAATTTAATTTTTCAGGTATCTCACTCAAGAAATAATCTTCAAAAGATATAACATTACGTTTGCTTAAGAGGGGATTAAGTTTCTTAACTCTTTCATATACAACAAGTATAACATTATGATTAGCCATCTGGTTGATTTTCTGCTCCGAAATATTATCATCGACAGTTAAAAGATATATTTGAGGTAAGCTTGTTCGATTAATTTCCTCAATAACCTCTTGCCATCTTTCCCTTAAGGTTGTTTTCATTGTGCCAATAATAACTTTATCTCTTCGTTGCTGGAAAGCTTCTAAATTAGGTAGAAGGGAGTCAACAATTTTCCCAAGCCCTTTTTGGGTAAAGTTCTTAGAGCCAAGGGTTGCTTGGGAAGCATATGGATAGTCAAACCGCTCATATAGGCTATAAATAATGCCTTCAAAAACCTTTCCTGCTCTAGAGCGTCGCGATTGAGTATTACTAAGAGATAAGTTATAAATATAAGGAGAAATTCGTCCTGCATATTCACCAAAAATATTCTCTATTTGCCCTACAACATTTTCCCTAGAAGCGGTTAAATCAAGCTTAGAAATAACTTCAGATAAT
The DNA here is from genome assembly GCA_047973205.1 of Alphaproteobacteria bacterium. Classification (GTDB taxonomy): domain Bacteria; phylum Pseudomonadota; class Alphaproteobacteria; order JBKEAR01; family JBKEAR01; genus JBKEAR01. The sequence continues at coordinate 763 of JBKEBO010000019.1, forward strand.
GCTTGTTTAGGAATCTCAAACTGAGAAGATAACTGCTTTAAGATAGAAGCATTAAATTTTGCTTCTTCCTTTAAAAAATATTCCCAAGTTGCATTTCTAAGCTCCTCAATGCTATAAGATATATTTGCCTTATTCTTAATAACATTAAAGAGTTCTTTGTTTAGCTTGAGTACTTTTGAGACTGTCTCTTTTGGTGTTGATATTTGTTCTTTACGCTGTCTATTTAAGAATGCGTAAAACTGTTCTCTTTCTAATGGTGCCAGTTCAGCTAAGTATTTCAAGGTCTCATCTTGGGGCATATTTTTATAATCTCAATCACTAACAGGGCTATATATTATGACCCATATTATAATTCAAATACCCCTATTAATAAAGATTAAAAATTATAAAGTTGCTTTTTATCCTCAAAGTGACTAATATTCTGCAGCTTATATTTTTGGAAAACAAAGGAGAGTCTTTTTTGGCTAAAGAAGAACTTTTAGAATTTACGGGTGTTGTTACCGAGCTTTTACCCAATGCGACATTTAGAGTAGAACTCGAAAATGGTCATGAAATCATTGCTTATACGGCGGGTAAAATGCGTAAAAATCGCATCCGTGTTTTAGCGGGTGATAAGGTTACCATCGAGATGACACCTTACGACCTTACCAAAGGACGTATCACTTTTCGCCATAAATAAGAAGGGCGAAATATATGGCCGCACAGCTGATTTTAGGCTCAAATTCACCAAGGCGAAAAGAGCTTTTAGAACAAATACATATCACTGCAGATAAAATTATTGCTGCTGATATTGACGAGGCGGTACTAAAAAATGAACTTCCGAGAATTTACGCGCAACGTATGGCTCAAAGTAAGTGTCAGGCAGTGCAGCAAAACCATCCAAATGACTTTATTTTAAGTGCAGATACAATAGTTTGTATGGGGCGGAGAGTTTTGGGTAAACCGCAAGATGCCTCACAGGCTCAGCAGTTTTTGCAGGCTCTTTCAGGCCGCAGCCACCGTGTTTATACTGCCGTAAGCCTTTATAGTCCACAAACCCAAGTTTTTCACCATCGCTTATGTGAAAGTCGTGTTATTTTTCATAGGCTTGATAGTAATGATATTAATTATTATATTGCATCGAATGAATGGCAAGGCAAGGCGGGAGCCTATGCAATTCAGGGTTATGGCGGACGGTTTATTCGTAAAATTATTGGCTCTTATACCAATATTGTAGGCTTGCCTTGCGATATTTGTTACAACCTACTTAAAGGGAGTGGTTATCCGCCGCTGCAAGGAAAATTATTATGAATAATCAAAGTCTTATTTTGGCTGAAAGTAGTTTTGGTTTCCATCGTTATCTTTGGTATTATCAAGAGGAAATCAAAGCGATACAACTTGGATTTGAGGCTCAAGAGGAACATACAGGGCAAATTCATTGGGGACGAGTGACTAAGGTTAACTCAACCCTTAAGGGAGCATTTGTTGAGCTTACGGGCGGGCTTTCGGGTTTTTTACCTTTTCAATTAGCTAAGGATTTCATGCCTTTAAACGAGGGACAATATTTAATAGTACAAGTTTTGCGAGATTCAGAGCAGGGTAAAGAGTTACGTCTTACCACAAATATCACCTTGCGAGGCCTTTATTGGGTGGCTTTTCCCAATCGTACAGGGCTGCTTAAACTCTCTAAAAAAATCCATGCTAAGGAAGATATGGAGCGGATTGTTGAACTTGCAGAACCATGGGTTGAACATTTTGGTCTGACCGCAAGAACGGCCGCACGTTCAACTCCAGATGATGATTTAATAGCAGAATATCAATGGATTACGTCTATTTGGGAACAGATTAATACAAAAGCTTCTTCCCTCAAAAAGCCAAGTCTGCTGATTGATTTTGCCCATCCGCTTATCCGCTTATTGTTAGAAGATGTGGAGGTTGCTCCTGAGGCAATTATCTTTAATTCAGCCAAAGCTTTAAATGATGTGGCGGGTGAGTTAGAACAGAATTTTCACTTTCCTAACATAGACTTAGCCGTTAGTGAGGGTGAGGACCTACTTGCTGATTTTGATATTCAGGAAAGCTTTTGGCAACTGCTTTCTAAAAAAGTTCCTTTAAAATCAGGTGGTAATATCATTATCGAAGAGACTGCTGCAGCTGTAATGATTGATGTTAATAGTGGAAAGCAAAAGAATATCAGCCCTAAACAGTTGCAAGAAATCAACTTTGCCGCCTGTCATGAGATTGCCAAACAGATACGCTTAAGGAATCTCTCGGGGCAAATTCTGGTTGATTTTATTTCCACTAAAGACAAAAACCATCAACAAAAGGTTGCATCTCGTCTGAAGCAGATTATGGCAAATGACCCGCAAAGTATTGATATTTTAGGCTTTAGTCGATTAGGAATTTTGGAGATGACAAGGCGGAAAGTGGGGCTTTCTCTTTCGCAAAAACTCTTGATGCAGCAAGAAGAATATCAGCTAGTTTACCCTGTACAAAGAGCCTTAGTTCTCAAGGAGATGGAGGCAGAATTGCGGCGAAATTCTGCGGTAAAGTTTAGGCTTTATGCACCAGAAAAGCAGATTAAGAAAATAAAGCTGATAATTGAAGAAGTTAGCCCGCCTTTGATTGAGTATATTGAGGCTGAGGGTGAGATAATGTTGGAGACCTACTAATGGCAAAATGTCCTCAATGTAAGAAGAAAGAAGTTGTTGAAAAGTATAAGCCTTTTTGTTCAAAACGTTGTGCAGATTTGGACTTAGGTTCATGGTTTAATGGAGCATATACCATAGCTGTAGTTGAAAATGATATGGACTTCGATGATGCTTTAGAGCAGCAATTCAATCAAAAAAAAGACTCTGAGCCCTCACTTAATTAATATGCTGCGTGAAACATGCAAAAAAATACCCATTTTGTCCAATTTTTGCCAAATTTTGTCCAGATTTATCCAACTTTATCCAAAAGAGAGCACAAAACTGCTACATCTTAAAAGTGAATTATTTATAATGACTATGGATAAGAATGGATAAGAATGGATGAAAATGGATGAGAAGTGGATAGATTTGGGCAAAAAGTGGATATTTGTGGATAAAAATGGACAAAATACCCGCCCGTTGAGCTTACCAGTTGATACGTAGGCCGATACTAGCTTGGATATTATTGTGGCTGCTGTTGCCAATATAGCCAACACTTCCATAAAGTTGCATATTGGAGAACTGGGTAGTGATGCCTGCTTTGGCCTCACCTGATAGTCCAAAATTATGGGCTGCAAAGCTTGTATTAGCATAGCTCACTTGGGGAGTATCACTAAGTTCATACTGCATTCCTAAGTAAAACCAAGGGGTTAGTTCACCATATTTTATCTTAATATTTTTTTCAATTCGTACACCCGAACGAGCTAAAGCATATATCTGATTTTCAAAGCGAATATCATTTATACCGTCATTAAAATCCTCCCAGTTGATATAGGCAGCTTTAAGCTGAGCTTGAGGCTCAATGGCCCAACCTCTTTTAAAATCAAAGCGATGGCCAGCTTCAACCGAGGCAGAAAGAGCATATCCTGTTGTTTTTACTTTAAGTTGAGCAGCATCAATATTTGCCGTTAAGCCCATATATTCACCAACAATATCTATGTAAGTTCCTGATATATTAAAGAAAGATGCATAAGCTCCAATGCTCCATGTATCCATATTTATTTGAGCTTCTTGGGAAAAATACTCATCATGGGATTGTGCTAAAGTTTCAAAACGCCCTGTTTGATAGCCACCAAAAACGCCTGCAAAAAGAAACCATGAGTTGTTATTAAAAGAGAATTGCTTATCTGCTCCCATAGAAACTCCGCCGTAAGAGCCTGAAACATCAAAGCTTTTATCAGCATCGGCCGAAAAGTAACCTCCGCTTGGTTTGAGCCATCCTGCAAGTGTATTTTTATCAAAGCGGATTTTACGGTTGGCTGTAACTCCTTGATAACGGCGGAGTTCTCCAAGACGATTATGTAATGAGTTTAGCTCGCTAAAAGCCATTTTTCTACCAAGAGTTGGAAGGCTTGTATAAGCAGGAATTTCGGCCAAAATTTCCGTTTTAGGTTGGGGGATAGGATCAGGGTCAGGCTTAGGCTTCGGGATAGGGTCAGGCTTAGGGGGAGGGTTGATTAAGTCAGAAGTGGTTTGCAGTAACCAATTATTACCTTCAGGCTTGAGTTCCCAAACATAAATTGAGCCTGTAAAACGCCCCATATTACTTTGACCATTATAGCGATTTGGTGGGGCAATTGTGAACTTTTCGTCCTTACGATTATTGTCATTAGGAGCTTTAATAAGGCTAAGCTGGCCTTTATTATCCGATTTGTTTGTGGGGTTATTGTTAATGCCAATATCTCCATTGCCCGAAAGATTGCCTTGGACTGTAATTTTATCTGCAGTTAAATTATCAAAATCAGCATCAAAATTGATACGGTTATTAAGGAGCGTATCACCTGCAATATTTAAGTTTGTTTGACGATTATTATTTAAATTAACTGTACCGTAACTCTTTAAATTCTTTAGGTTATAATTGGTTTTTGTTGTAAAGTTAGCATAGGCTTGGCTTCCAATATATAACCCATAATTTGTAAAATTGTTGAGGATATTAAGTGAGCCTTTTTCTAGCCCTAAATTTTCAACATTTTTAATTTTTTCTTCTTGGCCATCATAGGTCAAATAGTCAATAAGCCCTTGCTCATTACCCTCATAACTATATTGAATAAAACTATCTTCGCCGTTATTAAAGTCAACAATACCATTGAGTTGTCCGTTTTTTGTATCAAAAATTAGCGTATCATTACCCCATCCAAAATCCGATGCTCCATTAATGAAGCTGTTGCCTAAAACACTGAGATGGTTACTTTGAGAATCCCCTTTAATAACAGGTATTTCTCCTTTAAGTCCACCACCATTAAAGTAACTATTCGTTGCAGTAATTTTTTTATTTGTTTTGATTTCTAAAGCAGTATGATAAGCATTTAACGAGCTGTTCTTTATGGTGAAATCCTGAGTATTATTAAGGGTTGCAACACCATTTTTTATACCCACACCATTGATGATTTTATCAATAATGGAATTTTCACTGGTATATATTTTAAAGGAATCCGTATCACTTTGAGTTGTATTCTCGATGATACGGCCATCATTAGATAGTCCAGCATCACCATATTCAAGGTCTGTAACATTTCCTGCATCATCTAAAATAACATATAGGCCTTGGTTGGTTGAGGCAATATTGCTGCTACTGTAAATTCTTTTAGCGGCCAATACACCCTTGTTATCAAAGCTAAGATTGGATGATGTTCCCTTAACACTAATGGCTATTTGGCTAGATAAAATAGAGCCTGTATTTTGTGATTTTGTTTGGGTATCAGGGCTATCAAAAGCAATAGCATTATTAGAATATGCGGCTGTGATACTGCCGATATCTGCAGAACCTCCACCGATGATTGAAGAGCCTTTCGTTGTTGTTAAATAAGAAGCAATTGTTCCTTTATTGCTATCTAAAGAACCAAAAATTCCATTGCCTGAACGGTCAATATAAATGGTTGTAACAGAGCTTCCACTGCTGGCAACAACTTGGCCTCCTGCCATGTTAAGCCTTGTTTTTATAAGCCCTTTATTACTTTTTACATGACCATCAACACCATTAGCGGCATTTTCGCCGTAAGCATAAGCAGAGATTTCTTGAACAAGTTGAGCATGAATACTTCCTGCTTTAATGGAAACATCAGTATCAATAATACCCGTATTAGTATCTAGATTACCATAAATGCCGTTAGCCGATTGGTTGGCTCTTGCTCGTGCATACATAGCAGAAGCATTGCCATTTTCCCCTAAGGTTTCTCCTGCATTTAGAGTAACTTGTACTTTTAATCGCCCTTTGTTGCTTCCTAAGCTTCCATAAATGCCATTGGCTGTATTACTGATTTGAGAGGTTGTGGTCGATGTTTCTTTATAGGAATTATAGGTTGTGCTTTTTCCACTATTGGTGGTTAGGCTAACTTTAATATCGCCACTATTATTTTTCATCTTCTTGTTATTGTTAATAAAAATTCCATTAATGGAAAACTCAGCACTCGCATAGGCCGAGGCCGTTGCCGTTGATGCGGCTGCAGATGTTGTGGATTTGGCCTCTCCTCCCTTAAGAATGGCTTTTGTTTGAATAATGCCGCTATTTTTTTCAACATAGCCGTCAACCCCATTGGCCGAAGCATGCATATCGGCATAGCCTGTTGCGGTTATACTATCTGTGGTTGATGAAATATTGGCTTTTCCTCCTGTAAGTTCAACAAAAGTTGTTATTTTTCCTGTATGTTCGCTTAAGTTGCCATAAACGCCACTGGCGGACCCCTCCAGATAAATATGCGAAGTTCCATAGCTGTTGCTGGTATCGCCACTTAATGTAATATTGGTTGTAATTGTTCCTGCATTAGAGATACTATGGCTTTGGTTTATATCATTAATGCCGTTACCAAAATCTAAAATACGAGAAGTATCATGAATATTATAGGCAAGGGTAAGTATTTTAATTTTGCCTTTATTTTGTATGCTCGCACCTATTGCATCGGACTCAATTGTAATGCCATTATTGCTATAATTTGCATAAGAGCTTGAATTTTGGTTGGTTATGCTTCCATCTTCGGAGATAATAATTTGGGTATCAGCTGAAGATGCATTTAAATTTATTTCATTTTGTTCGCCATTAATAACAAGCCCTTCTGCAGATTGTAAGGGCAAAATGAGTACACCTAAAAGTAGGCTGTAACGGAAACTATATTTTTTTGACATTCATATATGCCCCGAATAATTATAATTGTTAAAGCTTTGTATATTAACGCTAATTCCTGTTTTAGAGTTTTGCATAATAAATAGAGTGTGATGGTAATGATAATTATGTGAATATTGTTGATGTAACTATAAATATCAAATATGAGAATATGTTGCGTATCTTGTTGATTGTAAATATGTTTTATATGTTGGCTTTAGTTGTTATCGATGAGGGAATTTTATATATTTTTTTGGTAAAGCTGGATTGTTTTTGCATCACAATATATTGATTTTTATCACATATTTTATGAGTTTTATCAGAGGGAGGTAGCTCTATGATTACGGTGCTTCGGCAAGCTTAAGGGGGCGGGAGGCTTGTCATTCTAAAATATTCCAGACATAGAGCATAGAAAAACCAATGGATTTTCTCTTTAAGCTCAAGCGGAACGCTTGTGGGGAATAGGGGCAAAGCCCCATTAAAGAGCGTAAACGACTAACGGATGTGAGGTATGGTCGTAAAAAAGAGTCAGCTATAAAAAGTTAAAAAAAAACTTGCATTTTAGAATATAATTTTATATAAAAGCTTTCATTGGCTTGATAGCTCAGTTGGTAGAGCAGAGGACTGAAAATCCTTGTGTCGGCAGTTCAAGTCTGCCTCGAGCCACCATTTTTCTGAAAACCCGTTTTTTAAAAGCGGGTTTTTGTTGTTTTGCATCTATTGCAATATAAATGATTTAAAGTGATGCAAGATTATATTTCCACAAAAATAGATGATAAGTCAGTATGCAACCAATGGCATGTGATAATTATGCTTGTTTTATAATAAAATACCATATAATATAAGTTTGGGGAGTTTTTGTATAGTTTCTATTTATGAGATATGCACAAACGCAGGCTATGAAGAATAGGTAATGTGGAGGAGCCTTATATATTATAATGGGTTATTTGATTTATGGCTAGGTTTAAGCCATATAAAGTATAGAGTATAACCTAAAGTAGAGCAATATTTTAAATTGTAGGTAATATTTATATAATATTTTGTTGAGTTTATGTATTAGCATACCTATATATGGTGTGTGGAACATATGTAAGTACCTATTAATTGTATAAATATTAATACTTTTTTATGATGACTATGCATAATATATCATGATAGAATAACCTATCTTAAGGATGTAATTGTAAAATTGTTTGCAATTGTTAGGTAAACAGATTAAAGAAGTGTAAAAAACGATGAGATCAGTGAATAATAGAAACTATAAAGAGAGTGCCATTTTAGTCAAAGAAAACTCCTTTATCAATTTAGGGGAATATGTTTCTTTACCATATGAGCTTTTACGCTCAGGGCATAATCTTGTTGCTGTTGCTGACAATAAGGACGAGGTCTATCTCTTTCTAGATTTTTTCAATTATGTTCATTCCGATGAAGAAACCCATGTGAAGCTCATTGGCCCAGATGGTCAGGATTTAATATTAGAGGCAATGGATGCTCCTGAGATTAAAGATATAAAAGACAGTGGCTTGAGTGATGAGCTCCAGCTTCGTCTTTTAGATATTGGTGAGCTTTTAGAATATGGAGCATTGCAAGGATATACCGATGAGCCTAAAAGTGAAGATATCTCTTTTAAAAAAATTCTATCGCAGCCTCCTCAGGCTCCTTTAGAAGAGGAAAGTAACTTTGAGGTTAGTCCGAGTAAAGCCGATGTTACAGAAGATAGTTTAAAATCTGCAACAGGAAAAATTGAAACCACAGGAATAGATGATAACTCAACTCTCAGCTATAAGGTTGACAATTCAGGAACTTATGGCGAGTTCGTTATGGGAAAAAATGGTGACTATCAATATATTCTCGATAATAGTCATGATATGGTTGACTCTCTTGCTGAGGGCGAAACACTTACAGATACAATTACTGTAACCGTTTCTAATGGCACAGAAAGCTCTACCAGCATTGTTACCATTACAATCACAGGCTCGAATGATGTGCCAAGCTTGAGTGAAAGCAGTGGTAAAGTTACAGAAGGCGATACGGCCGCCATAACAGGCACACTTGACGGTCATGATGTTGATAATGGTGCAAGTTTATCATATAGCACAAGCGATAATGGTTCATATGGCAGACTAACGGTTGATTCTAATGGCACGTATAGTTACACGATCAATAGTAGTAATGAGACAGTAGATTCTCTTGATGAGGGAGAAACACTTACAGATACCATCACTGTTATTGTTACAGATGAATATGGGGCAACAGCTACAACTATCGTAACAATCACGATTA
>JBKEBO010000044.1:0-25836 GCA_047973205.1 Alphaproteobacteria bacterium
TACAATTCCGTACAGGTATCGATTTAACTTGGTAAGATTTTTATAATCTAACTATAGTTTAAAAATACTTTATAAAAAAGAGCCTCTTATTTGAGGCTCTTTTTTTTATCTCTATAGTATCCTCAAGGTGGGTTATCAGAACCTTTCAAATGTCATTCTGCGAGCGATGTGAGTATAACGATTTTATGGATACTGCAACTTAAAAAATGCTGCATGACAGGTGCGGTAAAGACTCCCCCCCTTGAGATACTATTCATGGCCATTTCAGTCCAGAATCATCCATTTTTGAGCAGCTAATGGCAGGTTTTGTCCAAATTTATCCACTTTTATCCATTTAAATCCATAGCTATCATAAATATTTCACTTTTAAGGCGTGGCAATTTCATACTCTTTTTTGGATAAATCTGGATAGAAGTGGATAATCTTTGCCAAAAATGGACAAAATCTGGCAAAATGGGGGAAATCATAGAGCCATTTCCCGCACTTTTAAATATCTAAATAAAATAATCGCCTGTAGATATGGCATTGCCTCGTAAGAAGTCGTTGGCTAGCATTGGTTTTTTACCTGCTTTTTGTAACTTTGTGATGCGTAAGGCATTTTGCCCACATGCAACCAAAAGCCTATCATCCAGTAGCGAGCCAACCTTTTGATTATGAACGACTTCTTCCATATGAGCTTCTAATATCCGTAATCTCACCTGTTGATATTCACAAAAAGTTCCAGGCCAAGGATTAAAGGCTCTTAAGCGACGTTCAATAGTCGTTGCCGTATCATTCCAGTTGACTTTGCTTTCCTTACGACTGAGCTTATGAGCATAGGTGACCCCCTCTTGTTGTTGCTTTTGTGGATGAATATTATCGAGCTTTGCCAAGAGCTTATTAATATTTTCAGCCCCTATTGCCGAAAGCTTATCATGGAGGCTTCCACCTGTTTCATTCGCTTGTATGGGAAGGGTGATTTTTAAGAGCTCATCACCCGTATCAAGCCCCTCATCCATTTGCATATAGGTAATGCCTGTTTGCTCATCACCTGCTTCTATGGCTCGTTGAATGGGGGCTGCTCCACGCCATCTTGGCAATAGCGATGCATGAATATTGATACAACCTCTTATGGGAGCTTCTAAAATTTCCTTTGGTAAAATAAGCCCATAGGCAACCACAATGGCTATATCGGCCTGATGGGCTGCAAATTCTTGTTGAGCCTCGTGCTTGCGTAAAGATTTTGGCGTATAGACATTTAAGCCCATATCTTCAGCAGCTTGATGTATGGCTGATTTTGTTATTTTATGGCCTCGATGAGCAGGCTTAGGTGGCTGGGTATAAACCGCACAAACCTCATGTTTTTTATGGAGTTCTTTGAGTGTTGCTACTGAAAATTCGGGACTTCCCATAAAGATGATACGCATAAATTGACTTAGCCTTCCAAATTTTCTTTCTTCCATTTCTTAAGCTTTTTTAAGGTCATCTGACGCTTTACAGGCATCATATGGTCAAGCAATAATATACCGTTTAAATGGTCAAGCTCGTGCTGGATGCATGTGGCCATAAGTCCCTCTGCCTCAAGGACTTGCTTCTTACCATTCTCATCCAAATATTCTAAAGTAACCTTTGCAGGACGTTCTACTTTTTGCAGCACATTAGGAAGCGAGAGACAACCCTCCTCATATTCACTAACCTCATCAGAAGCCTTTGTAATCACTGGATTAAATATTTTATAAGGCTTACCAGGTTGAGGCTCTTCAATCTCTTCATCTTGCCCTTGCTCACAATCCATCACGAACACACGCACATCTGAGCCAATTTGAGGAGCAGCCAAACCAAGCCCATGCTGCTGATACATGCTATCAAGCATATCTGAGGCCAGCTGTTTTAAGTCTTCGCTTATCTCGCTAACTTCAGTACATCTCTTTTTTAATCTTGGGTCAGGGGCATAAACCATCTGAAGAGGCGGCATAAAAACATCCTTTATCTTTTCATTTAAATTGAAAGATAAACTAACGGTTTTTTCCTCTAATTTCAACCATCAATTACAGATAGGTTGCCGATACGCTATAAGTTACGCTTGCCTCACCTTTTGCTGGGACATTAAGCTCCCACTCATAAGTTTGTGAATCCATCTGTTTATTTGCAAAGCTAGATTTACTAACCTTAGAAATACCATCAATAGATTCTTGTAGATAAACAATCGCATCTTTATCAGAAGCATTGGTTACCCGAATCTCATAAGTTGCACTGGTGCTTCCTCGCTTATCCCTTGCTTTCCATTCGGTTTGCTTGCGATAAATGCGTAAATTATACGATTGTCCTAAACTCAAACGAACAGGCTCGCCCTCGGCCGTATCTTGCACTCGCATCTCACCTGTAAAATGGTCTTTAGCCTCGCTATCGGTTTCATAAACCCTAAAATCACCTGCAGGCATAGGGCTATTTAATGTGTTATTAAATGTTACATAGGTTTGTGGCCGCTCAATAGCGTTCGGGTCAAAACTTTCTTTTTGCCCACTAAAATAATGTTTGGCAACAAAGGTTTGCGTAGCATCAACCGTTGCAATCGGAAGCAATGGAAACTGGCGTGTTTGTTGACTTTTTAAAGAGACTTTTTCGGGAAGTTTAAATAGCTGAAAATTGCCAATAGCTTCTTGAATAACATCCATCTCATCACCTACACTCTCAGCGAGAGCTTTCATATTTTGAGCAGATGCTAGTCGTGGCCGATAAATACGTTGCACATCTCCTGCAATAACATTCATAGAAGTCTCCTCAAAAGGAACCTCTGTATTATTGGTAATGGTTGCTAAGGCTCGGATTTCCATTTTTGTACGGTCCTCATTAAGGCGGCCAATATAATCAGCTTTCCAATTAAAGCCATCGGTTAAATAGGTTAAATCTACCTGCTTTTTACCACCCTCTTTAGCATCTAAATAAAGCTTTAACGCAGGAGCTAAACTTAAGCCTTTAGGAATATCATTAAACACAATTCGCTTGCTTCCTATATTCGTCTCAATACCATTTTTGGTTTTAAGAACAAGCTGCGGCTTTGTGGTGATAACAGTAGCAATTTCAACTTCCTCTTGCCCTGTAACTTCATTATCACGAATAAGCTTTACTTCTTTACCTTCTGATAATCGCAACATATTAATATCGCTCATTAAGGCATAATCAAATACCTGTTGTAATACGCTCAAATCTTGGCCTGCAAATAATGCCGAAGATGGTTTAAGCTGGTTGGAAACACCCTCAATAGAAAGCATATGTCGCCCTTGGGGAATATCGACTTGGCGTTGGTCTTGCACCATCGCTAAACCATTGGCATAAACCGTCATAGAAAGATTACTACGGTTATCAATACTACTCACCATATCATCGGCAAATGCCGTAGCTGATAAAATAGCTGCTGATGCTAATACTGTTTTTTTGAAACCCATCGTCTTATAACCTCCTTGAAAAATTTGAACTCTCTTGAAAGTATGTAGTAAATGGGGCTTTTTTATGAAACATCTTTTAGGGCTTTATGCTTGATTAAGCCTTACGATTACAATATGCTAATAAGGTTATACTATTGTAAAAAGTGAGAAAAGGGAGGCCTTTCATGAAAATCTTAGCTTCAATCACAGCTCTTATGGCCATTACATCTTCAGCGGCCATAGCTCAAACTTCTATTACATATAAGTCGGCAAAATCGACCTCAAGCTATTATCAGATGGCGGTACAATATAGCGAGGCCATTAAAAAGGCAACCCAAGGTGATTATATTGTAACCGTTGAAGAAAGCCAAGGTTCTGTCCAAAATGTTAATGAAGTTCCACGCCGTGGTGCGAACTATCTATTCACAACGCCCCCTAGCCTTATTGTAAAGTCGATGAAAGGTGAAGAACCCTTTAGACAAAATGAGAAATATAATGAAATTCGGGCTCTTTTTCCTATACCCTCACTAAATATGCATTTTGTTGTCTCCCAAAAGTCAGGCATTAATAGTCTTGAGGAACTTTCGGGCAAAAAATATGTTATTGGCAAAGGCTCATTTTCAGCTCGCAAGACACAATCGGTTTTTGCCACCCTTGGTATCGAGGGTGTAAAATATATGGATATTGAGCTTAACTCCGCTATTCCTGCTCTTAAAAATGGGCAAGTCGATGGCTTTACAACAGCCTCATCATGGCCAACACCTAATGTTATCGAAATTGCAGCTTCCATGCCTATAAAGCTTTTAAGCCCTAGCGAAGAGCAACTTAAACAATTAGGAGAGCCTATTGTAACCATTCCCGCAGGAACATATAAAGGCGTTGATTATGATGTTCCCTCAATTACCTTACCTGTGATTGTTTATACTACAAGCGAAACTGATGAAGAAACAGCCTATAACCTCACCAAGATTTTTTGGGAATCACAAAAAACCATGGCGGAACAATCAGGTTGGTGGAATGCGGTTGACATTAAGCTCTTAAACAATGCCGCAACAAAGCTTCATAAGGGAGCTCAACGCTATTATAAAGAACAAGGCATTGAGGTTCCTGCAAAGCTTATGGATGAATAGTTAAGGATAGCTGGTGCAATTATCAAAAAATCCCATAGCCGATATTGCATTTAAAATATTGGCCGTTGGTACTGTTATTTATTATCTATGGTTAACCTTTGCAGGTCTGCTTCCTAATATGGTTACAAGGCCTTTGCATTTGCTCTTGGCTTTACCTTGGATTTTCTTTTTATGTGAGCCTCACCACTCAAAATTTTATCGTTATAGTGGGTATCTTTTAGGGATATTCGGTATATTCTTTTGTACTTATATCATTATAAATAACAAAGCTATTGATAGCCAATATGGAGCATTATACAGTCGTTTTCAGTGGCTTATGGCTATAGGGCTTATTATCGTTGTTCTGGAGATGGCTCGACGGAAAATTAAGGCCGCCTTACCAATAGTCGCTATTTTCGCTTTAGCTTATGCCTTTTGGGGAACAAAAATTTCCACAAGCCTCGGTCATAACATCCCTTTTGAAAGCACATTAGGCGACTTAACCATCACCGAAGCTGGCCTATGGGGCATGCTCACAGGCGTTAGTGTTACCACCATATCTATCTTTATTATTTTAGGAGCCGCTATTAGCAATGGCCGTGGGGGCGATGCTTTTATGGCTCTTTCTATGAAACTTGCAGGACGCTACCGTGCAGGAGCAGCCAAAGTTTCGGTTCTTTCTTCGGCATTATTCGGCTCAATATCTGGCTCAGCCTCAGCCAATGTAGCCTCTACAGGAACAATTACAATCCCTTCCATGAAAAAACAAGGCTATCCTTCGGAACTTGCCGCCGCCGTAGAAGCAACCGCTTCAACAGGAGGGCAAATTATGCCCCCTCTTATGGGAGCAGGTGCTTTTGTTATGGTAGAACTCTTAGGAAGCAGCTATCAAAATATCATGCAAGCCGCTATTATTCCTGCTATTTTATTTTTTGTTGCTTGTTGGGTGGGTGTCGATTTTTTTGCCCGCCGCTACCAACTTGGCTCTATCAATAAAGCTGATATTCCTTTATGGGGCAATGTTCTTAAGCTTTTGCCTTTCTTTTTTATCCCTTTTAGCATTCTTCTTATTATCTTATTCGGAACAACCCGAACCCCGCAATATGCCGCAGCCATTGCCTCTATTTTTGCCTTTATTATTTTGGCTCATAATGGCGATAACTTCGATTTTAAAGAATTTTTCCCTAAATTCTTAAATACATGTATTGCCGCAGCTCAACAAATCGCCATGATGGCCGCCATTATTATATGTGTTGGTATTGTTATTGGCATTTTAAATAAGTTGGGCTTGGGTGTTAAAATTGCCTCTATGATTTTAAGTCTTTCGGGCGGCCATTTGGCCATTGCTCTTATTTTAACCGCCATAACATGCTTAATCTTAGGCATGGAAGTCCCTACAACTGCAGCCTATGTTATTTGCATTGCTGTGGCTGAGCAAACCTTACTTGAGCTTGGCATGCCAAGGCTGCAATCTCATATGTTTGTTTATTGGTACGCTCTCTTAAGCTGCATCACACCACCTGTATGCGGTACTGTATTTATTGCTGCAACCATGGCCAATGTGAGCTGGCTTAAGGTTGCTTCTATTGCCATGCGTCTCGGTTTGGGCTTATATTTAGTACCTTTGAGCTTTGTGCAAAATCCTGCACTTTTATCTTTTGCCCATACACCTATTTTAAGTATTATTGCCGCCGTAAAAGTTGGTTTAGGAATTACCGCTTTATCGTATATTCTAACAGGCCTTGCCAACAAATGGTGGAAGGCTGCTCTTGCCCTACCCATTGGACTAGCCTTATTATTTATTCCGATGTGAGGCCTTTAAGGGAAATATCATACTGCTGGCCGCAATATTCGCATTTGGTTTTGATAATGCCATCATCTGCAAGTTCCTCAATATTTTCCATACTTTGCAAAGCTGAGATAAATTTTTCTTTGGAACAACGACATTGAAACTTTACTTCACTGCCTTGGGTAATTTTTACACCAAATTCATGAAAAAGGCGAAAGAGTAAATCCTGCAAAGCTAAGTCCTCATCTAAAGCTTCTTCATCTTTTAAACTTTGAGCAAATATGGATATATTTTCCCAAATTTCTTGATGCTCACCTTGTTCTTCTAAGCTTAAATCTTGTGTTGCAAGAGGCTGAATAATCAGCCCAAAAGCAAGCTCTCCTTGCTCATGTTCATCTATGGCTGAACGTAGTGAGACTATGCTTTCTACTTGGTCCGAATTATTTAGCCAATCCATTGCTGCAAGGGCTAAATCCTCTTTATCAAGTGCTGCGAGGCCTTGATATCTTTCACCTTTATCATAATCAGTTGTAAAGGCCATAATCGCATCTTTTCCGAATAATTCTTCTATGGAAGCATCATTTTTAATGGCGATATCTTCATCATATCGAGCTGTCAGTCTAAAGTTATTTTGAGCATCCATCTCAGCTACCATAAGACGAATTGGTCTGTTTTCATCTTGTCGTTGAAGTTGCAGAGTAAAAATACCATCTTCTTTAACTGAAGATGTCAACATTAATCCCAAAGCGGCAACATGGCCTAAAATCTCATTAATTCGATGGGTATAATGATGACTTGCTAAAGCTTGCTTATAACTCTTTTTTAAACGCACAATACGCCCTCTTGCAACATTATTACCAATGATAAATTGCAACAAACTATCCGTATAAACAGGCTGGCTTAAGTCGATGATTTGGCTCATGAAAATTTTCCTAACCCTAAACAATAACATAAAATAGCCTTTTGGGCATGGAGGCGATTTTCAGCCTCATCAAAAACAACCGACTGCATACTATCAATCACCCTATCTGTAACTTCCTCACCACGATGAGCAGGTAAACAATGCATAAATAGAGCATTTGGTTTTGCCTTCGCCATTAAAGCTTCATTCACCTGATAGCCCATAAGCTCACTCACTCGCTGCTTTGCGTTTTTGTCTCCCATGGAGACAAAAGCATCCGTTACGATTAAATCCGCATCCTTGGCCGCAATATCAGTATTTTCTGTTTGTGTGATATGCCCCCCATGCTCTAATGCCCATGCAACCACCTGAGCATCTACCTTATAGGATTTTGGTGTGGCAATGGCTAGCTCAAAACCCCAAAGAGCTGCCGCCATAACCAAAGTTGCACAAACATTATTACCATCACCCAACCAAGCCATTTTCTTACCTTTGATATCACCTACATGCTCTTGCCATGTCATGATATCTGCCATAATCTGGCATGGATGACTAAAATCCGTTAAGGCATTGATAATAGGAACATTACTATGTTCCGCAAGCTCTAAAACATCCTTATGGCTATTGGCTCTTATCATGATAGCATCCACAAAACGGCTTAGCACCTGAGCTGTATCACCTAATGTTTCACCTCGACCTAATTGCATATCACTTGAAGAAGTCACAATAGTTTCCCCACCCAATTGCTTCATAGCAAGCTCAAAAGAGTAGCGTGTTCGGGTAGAGTTTTTCTCAAAAATCATAGAGAGGCTCTTATTTTTGCCCATATCTGACCACACACCCTGTTTTGTTTGAGCCTTTAGCTCTATAGCATAATCAATAATTGATTGAAGCTGCTCATAGGAAAAATCCCACAAGTCGATAAAATGTCTCATGATATTATCCTCTCTTAGCCAAAATTTGTTTCAAAATATCAAGGGCTTGCTCATATTCATCTTTGGTTACATTTAGCGGTGGTAGCCAACGCAATACATTATCTCCTGCAGGAATAAGCAGCAAGCCTGCATCCATAAGCTCTTGATTAAGCTTCATAGCATCTGTTTTACAAACCATACCAATCATAAGGCCACAACCTCGCACATCCTTAATATATTGAGGATAATCTGCTGCAATCTTTTTAAGTTGGTTTTGTAAGTCTAAGCCTTTTTGAGCAACCTCATCTAAAAATCCATCTTTAAGCAATAGATTTAAAGTTGTTATACCAATTTTTGTTGCTAGGGGATTTCCACCAAAAGTAGAGCCATGGCTTCCTGGAGTCATACAAGCGGCTATTTCTTCTTTTGCCAAAATTGCTCCAATAGGAAAGCCTGAGCCTAAACCTTTAGCCAAGCCCATAATATCAGGAACAACGCCGCTATACTCATAGGCAAATAGCTTACCCGTACGCCCTGTACCGCATTGAACCTCATCAAAGATAAGGAGTAAATCATGCCTATCACAGATATTTCTAAGCTCTTGCAAAAATGCTGCAGATTGTGGTTTTACGCCGCTTTCTCCTTGAATAGGCTCTATTAAAATGGCCGCTGTTTGTTCGCTAATCATTGCTTTTAGAGCATCAATATCACCTAAGGCAACTTGGTCAAAACCATCCATTTTAGGGCCAAAACCCTCTAAATGCTTTGCTTGGTTTCCTGCAGCTATCGTTGCAAAAGAACGTCCATGAAAAGCTCCCTCAAAGGTGATTATTCTCCATTTTTTACCATGACTTTTTTGCTGCTGATAACGACGAGCTACCTTAATGCAGCCCTCCATAGCCTCTAGGCCCGTATTAGCAAAAAATACCCTATCAGCAAAGCTATTTTGGCATAATAATGCGGCTAACTTCTTTGCTAGGGGGAGGTCATACCAGTTAGAGACATGCCATAAATTTTGGGCTTGCTCTTGTAATGCCTCAACCAAAGGAGGATAACAATGACCAAACGTATTTACCGCTACACCTGAGCCCATATCTAAAAAGCGTCGACCATCACGAGCCGTAAGCCAAACACCTTCACCCTTTTGAGGTTCAAGGTTAAATGGGGCATAATTGGTCATTAAATGGTTCGACATTTTTTGTCTCCTTTGTTCATAGTTAAAAATAGTCTTAAGAAATATATCCTAAAACTGCTATATTTTATTGAAGATAGATATTTCTTTTTATGATTTTAAACGATAGCCACGTCGGAACATTTCGTATACGATGAGAAATAATATAACATTACTCACAAAAAGTACAGAAAAGCCATGGATGATATTGCCATCACTTACACCAATAAAGCCGTAGCGAAAGCCATCAATCATATAAAAGAAAGGATTATACGAGGCTAGAATTTTGCCGAATTTAGGCAAAGCATTTACCGAATAAAAAGTTCCACTTAAAAATGAAAGCGGTGTAATAACAAAGTTGGTGAAAGCACCCAAATGGTCATATTTTATGGCAATAATTCCACCAATAGTGCCTAAGAGCGAAAGCATAGAACAAGCCAAAAAGGCATAAAGTAGAACAATAAGTGGGTGATGAATAACAATAAAGCCCAAAAGTAGCATCACCACAAAAACAGAAAAACCCACCAAAATCCCCCGCGAAACACCACCTAGCATATAGCCAAGTGTTAGCTCAAATGGCGAAAGTGGTGCCATGAGTGTGTCTACAATATTCTTTTGCATTTTTGCAATCATCAGTGAGCTGCTCGTATTGGCAAAGGCATTTTGTACCATGGTCATCATAATCAGCCCTGGAGCTAAAAATTGGGCAAAAGGAACATTATTAATATCCACTCTATTAACCCCAATAGCCAACATAAAGACAGCCAAGAATAAAAGTGTTGTTACCACAGGAGCCGCAATAGTTTGCGACGCAACGCTCATAAAGCGGCGATACTCCCTTAGGTATAGTGTTTTAAAGCCAATCCAATTGATATTTGTCATTTTTTTTAATCATTTGCAAAAATTATAAATCTTTTGCATAGTGTAACGATGATGGATGAAAATAACAAGAATAGTTTTTCAAAAGACTTATTTAAGTGGCTATGGAATTATAGCCTTGATTATTTAGCTCGCTTTGAGGTAAGTCAAAAAAAGCTTGAGTATAAGCTAATGGAACGTAAGGATAAATATCCTTATGAGGTTTCTCTTAATGCATATAAGCAAGCCCTCCAAGCCGTAACAACTAAGCTTATGGAACAAAATCTTTTATCGGATTATCGCTATGGCCAAAGCCGCATGAGGCAATTGCTTATTCGAGGCAAATCCACTTATTTTATTAAACAAGATTTAAATAAAAACGGCTTAAACGAAGATTTAATCGCTCAGCTTACAGAAGAATTTAACGAGCAGCAATCCAGCAAAATATTCTCGTTAGATGAGCTCGCAGCCTTACAATATATCAAAAAACGTCATTTTGGTTGCTATCGCCTTAAAGATAGCCATCCTAAGCAGCAACAAAAAGAGCTTGCTGCACTTGCTAGGCAAGGCTTTTCTTATGACCTTGCCCAAAAGATGCTTCAGCTTGAATATGACGAGGCGGAAGAGGGCCTTAATGACTCTTGCTAATCCTCTTCGCCATCATCTGAACCTGTAAAGTCGTTATTATCTTCTCCACTATGAGCCGTAAGCTCATTATTTTTTGAGCGTTGGGGCTTCTTTTTAGGTTTTTCTTCAACGATATTTGCATCCAAATTTTCTTGCTGAAACTTGATATTTGCTGCAGGAGCAACACCATGCTTATCCACACCAAAATAAACTGTCATATGTGGATAAGGAATTTCTATGCCAATCTCATCAAATCTATTTTTGACCCTACGGTTAAACTCCCGGGTAACACTCCATTTTTTGCCTGCTCTTGTCTTAAAGCGACATTTTATAACCACGGCACTATCGGCAAGACTATCCAGACCTAACATTTCGAGGTCCTCCAAAATATAGTAACGCCATGGAGTATCCTCAACCATCTCTTCACCTAGCTTAGCCAAGACCTCCATAACATGATCCACATTTTCTCGATAAGCAATACCAATTTCTAAAACCGCATATGAGTAATCTTTTGTAAGGTTAGAAACATTATCAATAGAGCTAAAAGGAATTGTATGCACATGACCTGCAACATCTCGAAGCTTTAAAGAGCGAATAGAAAGATGCTCCACCGTTCCCGAAAAACCATTAACTTCAACAACATCACCCACTTGCATTGTATCTTCAATAAGGTTGAACATCCCTGTAATAAAGTCTGCAACAATCTTTT
Organism: Alphaproteobacteria bacterium; assembly: GCA_047973205.1. Lineage (GTDB taxonomy): Bacteria > Pseudomonadota > Alphaproteobacteria > JBKEAR01 > JBKEAR01 > JBKEAR01. The sequence goes on from JBKEBO010000044.1 coordinate 11,483, forward strand.
GCGAGCCAAAACCAATAGCGATACCAGCTACACCACCAACCGCTAAGAATGGTGTTATATTCACTCCAATTGATGCAAGGCCAACCAATACAAAGCCTATAGTCATGGCTATTAAAAATAGGTTTTTAATAAGTGGTAAAATTGTCCGTATTCGGGCGTTATCATTAATATATTCACCTTCTTCATTGGTTGTGGAAAGATAACGCTCTAAGAATGTATTAATCATCTCCTTAACAAATATCCAAAGGGAAATAAACACGGTTATATTCACAAAAATATGAATAAAACCTTGGCCTTGCTTTGATTGAAGCCAGCCTAAAGGCTTAAGTCCAAGACCAGAAATAATCACAAACATAAAGGTAATAATGGCAAAGATAGTTGCAAAGACTGCACCATAATCCACAAGAGCATTGAGGCTTCCTGTATGCCGTCTCTGATTCTTTGAAAAAATGCTAATTGCCTTTTTCTTTAAGTAATTAATAAGGTTAATTACCGTAAGTAAAATAACAAAGAAGAGAAGTGGTGCAATTGTATTGCTAAACAGCCAGCTTTCTCGGCTTTTAATATCTAAAAACCAAAAACAACCCACAAAAATAAAGTAGAGACAAACAGGTATATGCCAAAAATCGATAATATAATCATAAAGCCATACAAGGGGATTTTTCACAATACGATGGCGACGAATACGATAAAAAACTTTGGTTACTCGGTGCATTGAAAGAATAAAAGAAACCAACGCAACTAAAAAGATAACACCTGTAATAAACTGTACCCAATAGTTAAAGGCAAACGAAGGTGGTCGTGGTAATGAATGCAGCTGATAAGCTACAGAAAAAGGGAGGTAGCAAGCTAAAAGTTTTTTACTTTTACTCATGGTCCAAACACTTAAAGGGGTTGTAAAAGGAACAAGCCGATAATGAGGGCGATGAGTTGCTAAAGCTAAGCCAATAATTTGGTAAAGAAGGAACACATTATAAAACGGAGCCATAAAGTCAAAAACTGTTTTAAATAATGCCCTATCATCACCAATACTAACCTTTAAAAAAGCATAGATAACCGCAGCATTTATAAAAACAGGAACAATGGCAATCATAATCCGCAAAAAGCAGCGGACTAAAAAGGGAAGTCGCTCTTTAATAGGCCCTTTATCAAGCAGATAAGTATGCAATGCCGAAAAAATACGATGTAAAATCACACCCAATATAACGGCAATAAGAATAGAAGCTCCTAAGTAAAGACCAAGCTCAGGCCATTGCCGCATGGTTTTATATTCTATGGGATTATCTGATATTTGTATCTGCTTGGCTGGGGCAATTTGGATTTTTGCCTCAGGCAATGCTTTAAAAGTTGTATAAAGAGTCTTAAAAGCCTCTTTTATTTTACCAAAATAAATATTCATTACAGAATTTTCGGTAATCTCTTCTAAAGCTTTTGCTGCAGTAGCCTCCGTAGGAGCTGCTTTGGACTTTTGTAAAAGCTCTAAGTTATTTTTTAATTCTGTAACACGAGCATTATCACCTAAGAGCTTCACCAGATTATCAAGCTCCGCATCTGTCATATTGGCTGCTCCATTTTGTGGAGCGACTTCACTTGATGGGGCTGTTGTTCCATTTGTCTCAACTGCTGGCGTTGTTGCATCTGTTGTTGATGTTGAAGCAGTTGATGTTTCTGCTGGCGTTGAGCTTTCTGTTGTGGGTTGGCTGGCTTGTGTATCTGTAGCTACTGGTGCAACCACTGTTGCAGCTGCTGGAGCTGGTGTAGTCGGTGCTGTTGTTGTCGCCTGTTGCCCATTTTGTGGCTGTGCCGAAACATTGAGATTAGATAAAGCATCATACACTGTTTGTGGTGTTGCCGTAAGCAAAAGCGTGCTGAGTAAAATAATTAAAAATTTAAACTTATATTTCATATCCACAACCCATATATGTTAATATGTAATTCAACCTAGTTATTTTATATTTTACAAGGAAAACGTTAATATTATGTCTATAACATACTATCATAACCCAAAATGTTCTAAATCCCGTGCTGGCCTCGCTATTTTACAAGAGCAAAATATTGATGCTGAGCTTCGTCTATATTTAGAAGACCCTCTAAGCATAGAAGAATTAAATAAAATCGTGGCAAAATTAGGGATAAAACCTATTGAGATTGCACGAAAAAAAGAAGCTGCCGAAGTGGGTATCACTGCGGATATGAGTGATGATGAGATTATTGCTATCTTAAGCCAAAATCCTCATGTGATTGAGCGTCCGATATTAGAAATTGACGAAAAAGCGACTGTTGGCCGCCCTACAGAAAATATTATTCAGCTCATTGACGAGGCTCTTTAAGACTAAAAGGCCATACGCAACCAGTTTCGCATTCGTCCAACAATACTTGATTGATGTTGTATATTACCAATATCTCTATCAAGAGGTACATAAACATCTTGTGTTGCAAAATGTAAAAGTCCAATAGCTGTTGACCAAACAGGGCTATTAATCACATGCTCTGACTGATACGGTAAATGAGGCCGCCCTAAGCGTACATGGCCTTCTCTGCCCAAACGTTTACCAACAAATTCTGGTATGCCTGGGAACTCTGAGCAACCGCCTGTTACCACAACACGACGAATATCATTTGCACCATGGATAGAGTTAAGCTTAAGGGAAAGCTCATTGAGCTGAGTACTAATCCGCCCCCGAACAATTTTATTTAAGTCCCCTTTGGTGAATTCTGCAAGTTCGCCTTTTTCGGCAATCTGTTCCACATCAATGGCTTCCGTTGCGTTAATATCGTGAGAAAGCACAGAGCCATAAAGGGTTTTTAATCGTTCGGCATTTTCAAGACTTGTCGAAAATGCCTTTGCAATAGCCACCGTAATATCTAAGCCTCCTCCTGGGATTTCTCCACTATGAGAGAAATATCCATCTCTCCATAAAGCCCAAGAGATTGTACCTCCACCAAAGTCCAGAACAATCGCTCCTATGCGAATCTCATCTTCACTCAAACATGCCAAAGAAGATGCCATAGACGAAACAACCTGACCACTTAAGTTTAAGCGAGAACGCCTTACCGTCTGCTCTAAATTCCTCATAGATGAAGTTAAGGCGGTTGTTAGCAGCATATCAACCTCAATAGAAGTTCCGTATAAATTCTTAGGGTTTGGTACAATCTCACCATCCACACGGTAACGTACAGGTGTGGCTTGAACCAAAATTTTATTCTCACCTAAATCTTGCTCAAAAGATGTTGGGTCAATCCAGCTTTTAATATCAGAATCCATAATTTTACCCCCTGCAAATTGCACAGGATAAGTATAAATAGATGTTGTTGGCTTGCCTGCAGATAAATTCATAAAAACAGAACCTACTTTTTCGCCTGCTTGATGCTCTGCCTCATCTACCGTTGCCGAAATGGCGGCCTCTGCAAGCTCTAAATCCACAATAGAGCCATGACTAACCCCTTCAGAAAATTGATGCCCTTGCCCAATAATACGAAAACCATCTTGCTCATCCTTGCGTGCAATCAAGCAACCCATTTTATGAGTACCAATATCTAAAACCGCTAATATATCTTTCTTATTTCTACCTAGTCTTACCGCCATATTTTATCCTTATTTTAAGCACCCTTTTTTATATTCTTTGGTATCTCAGCCAAAAAATCTCCCCGTACAACCAAATGGTCTTCATACCTTAAATCAACAAGATTAACTGCACGATTAAATAAATCTTCCTGACTACTCAACTCTGCAAGTTTCTTCCACGCCTTAAGCTCATCATGTTCAGGCATTTTAACCAGCAACCCATTATTTAAATAGATATTCCAGCGGCGTTCCGATATACGCTCCGCTAATTTAATTTTATCCAAAAGCTTTGGCTCTTCCGCTAAAATGTTAATCAGCTCCAGTGATGCATCAAAAGAGCCTTTGCCTGTAATCCGTAAAAGCTTACGCTCTAAATCTCCTTTTTGCATGGGCAAGCTATTACCAAAACTATCCAACATGCTAATATCTTTACCTTTTTGCATCATCACAAAGGCCGAACGTGGTACAATATGGATACGTATCGTATTGGGCAGTACTCGCTGTACTGCTGCTGCTTGCACCCATGAGAGTTGCTCTAACTGTGTCCGTAAACGTTTAGGGTCTAGAGCCATAAGCGGATATTCCCCCGCCTCAATATTACTTAAGCCTAAAGCCTCTAAAATCTCATCTTTGGGGATAGAAAGGTCATCACCATTTAAGATATTATCATCTTGGTCTCGTACCTCATAGCCGACCAATTGTACTGATTCTAAACGTACCCCTATCGCCTTGGTGATATTATTCCACATACTATCTGCACCATAGCCAAGGGATTTAAAAAGGCCGATATACCAGCCTCCAAAAAGAAGAAAGCCTCCTAAAATAATAAGGAGTAATATACGCCCTATCTTTGCCTGAGACTTCTTATTTTGCAAAGCTTTTTGATTTGCCTGTTTTTTCTTTTTGGCAATATTTGCTGGATTTTTAATTCTGTTTGAGTTTACTGCAATCATTTTATCTGCTTTAGTCCGTACTAGCTTCTTCTATAAGTTGTTTACACATTTCAGGATAAGATATACCCTGATACGCCATTTGCTCAGGTGTGAGTGATGTTGGGGTCATACCTGGTTGGGTATTAATCTCTAATATATAAAATTCATGACCATCATAGCGAAAATCCACACGGGCAATACCACGACATTTTAATAGATTATAGGCTTGCTCTGCATAGGATTTTACTTGTTCATTTTCTTGCTTAGATAATTGTGCAGGCAAGATATGTTTTGAGCCACCGACCTCATATTTTGCACTATAATCATAAAATTGATGCTTTGTAACAATCTCTGTAATACACACCATTTTGCCTTTATCGACCGATACCGTCAGCTCTCGTCCGCTAATATAATCTTCAACCATCATCAGCTCATCATGCCAATTTTCAAAGTCTTTACCTATACTATTTGTACCCTTTTTAACAATATAAACTCCCACAGAAGAACCATCGCAAGCAGGCTTAATTACTACATCACGATTAAAAGGAAAAAGAGCTGCAATATCACGGCCATACATGACCTCACTTTTAGCAATAGGCAAACCTGCCTGAGCATAAATCTTATTGGTAAGCGGCTTATCAAAGGCAATGGCCGATGCTTGCAATCCTGAATGGGTATAAGGAATTTTCATTAAGTTCAACAAAGCCTGAATATGGCCATCCTCACCATAAGTTCCATGAAGAGCATTAAAAACAGCATCAGGTTTTTCCCTATTTAATATCTGAACAAAAGCAGCGATATCATGGGTTAGCTCATAGCCTAAAACTTGATAAATATTTAGACTTTCTAAGGCTTTGATTACCTCAGCACCTGTGCTTTTAGAAACATCCTTTTCGTTAGAAAGGCCTCCATAAACCACCATCACTTTTTTCATATTTAATCTCGCCTTATTATCATCACGCACTTTATCAGCCTAACAAATGAAAGTTTGTTTTTGGTTAATTTTATTAATTTTTATACAAGCCTTGCTTTATCCATATAAATAAGACAAACTAGCTTATAAAACTAACGAAAAAAGATTAGGAAAAAAGATGAAAATTATATTCTTAGATCGCAAATCTATCCGTGATGAGGTTACACTTACAAAGCCAAGCTTTGAACATGAATGGGTGGAATATGACAATACAGAATTTGACCAAATTATCCCAAGAGCTAAAGATGCTGATATTATTATCACCAATAAAGTTCCCATTCGTAAAGAGATGCTAGACCAACTTCCCAACCTTAAAATGATTGCTCTTACCGCAACAGGATATAATGTTATCGATGTGGAAGATTGTCGTCAAAGAGGCATTATCACAAGCAATATTCGTGGATATGCTAATGCGGCCGTACCTGAGCATGTATTTGCCCTGCTTTTAGGTTTACGCCGCTCCATTGCTAACTATCATGCCGATGTTCGTAAGCTCAGATGGTCAAGCTCAGATATGTTTACCTTTTTTGACTATCCTGTTCATGACCTCGCAGGGAGTACCATGACCATTATCGGCCAAGGAGACCTTGGTAATAATGTGGCTCGTATTGCTGAAGCCTTTGGTATGGAAGTTCTTTTTGCCGAACGTAAAAATATACTTGATATCCGCCGTGGCTATACTGAATTCTACAAAGCTCTTGAACAAGCTGATGTTATCAGCGTTCATTGCCCACTTTTTGCCGAGACAGAAAACTTACTTTCTATGACAGAATTTGAACATATGAAGAAAAAACCCATGATTATCAATACCGCTCGTGGTGGTATTGTGAACGAGGTAGAGGTTAAGCAGGCTCTCGACCAAGGCTTAATATCGGGTTTTGGTACAGATGTTCTTTCGGTTGAACCGCCCGAAGAGAGCCACCCAATTATGGCTATTCGTGATTATCCTAATGTACTGATTACCCCTCACATGGCTTGGGCTTCAGTAGAAGCAGTTGAAACCTTATGGGCTCAGCTTATCGATAATATCGAAAATTGGCATAACGGCAACCCCACCAATGTTGTTTAAAACATAAATACTTAAAAGGATAGGTAATACCTATCCTTTAACACCAACTCCTGCAAAACCTGTTTTCATTTTCTTTCTTGCAAAAAAGTATAACCCCACTGATGGAATACAGTAAATGATAGAAAGTACCGCTAAAAGTCCATAATCAATTGCACTATTTTCCTTAAAAGCACTATAAAGTCCAATGGCCATTGTATGCTGAGCTTCTGTTCGAGCGAAAATGAAGGGAAAGAGAAAGTCATTCCAACTTTGAAGAAATGTCATAAACCAAATAACAATAATACCTGAACGACTTAAGGGAGCAATAATATAAAAAATAATTTGCATAATACTTGCTCCTTCTAATGCTGCTGACTCATCAAATTCAAAAGGAATAACATCATAAAAAGACTTCATCAAAAGTACCCCAAAGGGAATAGCGAAAACAGACTGATATAAAACAACTCCTCCCAGATTAAGCAGGCCTATTTTAGAAGAAAATAAGTATATGGGTAAAATAGTTGCCGTAAAAGGGATAATTCGTACCAAGATAATAAACCATAAGATTGCTCCTTTACCCTTAAACTCTAAACGAGAAAAAGGAAAAGCAGCCATAATTACAATAATGGAAGTTAAAGTTGCCACAGCAACTGCTACCCATAAAGAATTAAACACCCACAAGAGTACTCGCTCATCCTGTAACGCTTTTTGAAAATGTTCAAATGTGATATATCTAGGGAGTTGCAGTGCTGAGCTAGCATAGGGATTAAAAGCTGTAGTGAGTATCCATGAAAAAGGGGTCACCCAAAAAAGAATAACAAAACCAATAAAAATATTCATTAATATACGAGATGATAGCTTTTTCTTCATGACCTAACCTTCATATTTCTTCTGGAAGTAAAAGTAAAAAGCTGCAAATACTCCCACAATACATGTCATAATAACTGATATAGAAGAAGCTAGGCCAATACGCTGGCTTGTGAAGGCTTGATTATACATAAATACTCCTAAAATATTCGTATCAGGATTACCATTACTCATAATATATGGAATACTAAACAAACCAACCGTCCAAATGGTAATCAATAAGAGATTAATAAAAATTTGAGGTAAGATAGATGGAATAATAATATGATAAATCTGCCTACCCGCAGAAACACCATCCATTGTTGAGGCTTCTAAAACCTCACGAGAGACACCGTCTATTGCTGCCGTAAATAACAGATAAGACCAAGCTAACCCTTTCCAAATATTATTAATTGTAATAATAAAAAAAGCATGCTGCTCCATAATTGATGTAGATAAATTAATATTGAGCCACAAAAGAATCTGTTTAACAATACCAATATCATCCACTAATGCCAACCATGCAAAAGCTGCAACTGTATCAGGGACGATCCAGCCTAGAAGAATTGGAATTTCTATAAAAACAGGTCTTTTAATAAATCCTTGGCGAACGAAAGCTGCCAATAATATCCCTAAGAGACATTGTCCTAAAATAGCTGAAATAAAAGTAAAGCTTGCTGTTGTACTTAAAGAGTCAATAAAAGTAGAGTTTTTTAAAATATAGAGATAATTCTTAATACCAATAAACTTAGGGTGAATAGCCTCTAAGCCTGTAAGCTTTTGATTGGTGAAGCTAATATATATTGTCCATGCCACTGTAAGAAAAAAGAAAAGTAGACTCACTAAAAAAGGTATCGTTAAGAATAATAGTGTTTTCTTACGTTTTTTATAAATGGCATATCCCATAACATTAGCTTCTTTCACCAAACCTAAAAATTATTTGTAAGTTTTAAGCTTATCTGCACCAAACTCAAACTCTAAACTTTCTTTATAACGAGCCAGAGTCTCATCAATAGACTTTCCATCAACAATATCTTGAGTCATTTGTTGCACTGCTTGGGTTACAATAAGATAGCCTGGATAGGTATCTCTTAATGTGGTTGACTTCACCATATCTGTAAGACCTGAAATAAACTTATTTGCAAGATAAATCTCACTTTTAGCAGCATCATCTCTTGTTGAGATTTTACCAGATGCGTTAATCCACTGAGTAAAATATTCTTCTTTATAGATATAATGCATCAACTTAGCTGCTTCTTTTGCATCATCAACATGCTTATTCATAGCCAAAGTCCAGCCTCCTGAGATATTTGTATAATCTAAGCACCCCTCGCAACCTTTACCTGGAACTTTTGCATAGGCAATCTTTGCAGCAAGCTCATCACTCCGTTCAAAACCTGTACCATAGAACATCTCTGTATTTCGCCATGAGCCATCAAACCATATACCCACATTTCCATCAAAAAAACCTTTAACCCGTGCAGGCAAATTGTAGCTCTGAGTATAACTACTATAAGGAGACAACTGTTTATCCATATAAAGTTCTTTATAAAAGCCTAACGTATTACGAAGGGCGGGAGAATCTACAATCCATTTTCCTTCATTCCAATCTCTTAAACGGTTACGATCACCTTCTGGTTTATCTGCTCCTAAAAGTAACATATAAAAACCTTGCATGGTGGTTTCCTCACCACGAGCCACCCCTACAGGAACTAGCAGCGATTGTTCCGCCCCTGAAGCCTTTAATTTTTCAGCCGTTTTAAGAAGCTCATCCCAGTTTTTAGGTTGCCACGGAAGCTCTATCCCAACTCTTTTAAAGGTATCTACATTATAGTACATCATGCGAACATCCGTATCTAAAGGTAGGGCATAGACCTTATCATTAAATTTAACTGAACTTTTAAAGTTATCATAAACAGATTGCCACTCAGACCACGAACCTACATATTGGCTAATATCCTGAAGGTAACCTGCCTCTACATGGGATGATAGCGTATAAGAATCTACAAGCATCAAATCTGATGCCTGACCACCAATAAAATCTAAAGCAAGCTTTTGGTCATAAATAGTTGCCGCTGGAATCTTCTGTCTAATAACTTTATTACCTGTATCTTTTTCATATTGAGCGATACCAGGTTCAACCAAGTCTGCAAAAGTTTCACCATACATTACTGATAAATCTTTTGCCTGCGATGTAAGAACAAACATTGAAATAATAAACGTTGTACCCATTAATAACTTTTTCATAAAAACCTCCATGTTAATAATGAAAGATGTCACTATTTTTTAAAAGAACATAAAAAAAATAATTTATAATCCTTATAAACAACACTAGTATGCTTTTAGGGGCAAGTAATGTCAAATGCAGTATTTCTTTATTAAAGTTTAATAAAGTATTTCTTGTATTTTTTCTCCTCATATTATAAAATAGGTAGGAATGGATTACTCAAAATAGAGCTATAAAATGAAAAAGGTTACACAAAAAGACATTGCCGATGCATTATCACTTTCCATCACAGCAGTATCAAAAGCTCTAAAAGACAGCCGTGATATTTCTGTCGAAACCAAAAGGCAAGTCCTGCAAAAGGCTCACGAAATAGGCTACAGGAGTATGGATAAGACATACAGTCAATCAAAGGAAAATATTTTACTTTTTCTTCCTTTTGACCGCCCTTACAAGCCCTTAGGAGAAACATCTGTCTATTTTTTTATGTCGGCTCTTTTCTCTCAATTTAAAGAGCTCGACTACCAATTGATTGCTCTACCTAATGATAAAGCTGATAATATTGAGTATATCCAAAAAATGAATCTTCTTTATAGACCATCTGCTATTGTACTTACCGATACAATCCCTAGAGACCCTCGGGCTTTATATTGTTTAGAAAAAAACATTACTCTTGTAACCCAAGGGCAAACCGATATTTATTCACAGTACTTTAGTATTGATTTTAATGAGGCTCAGTGGATTATTGATACTTGCGAACTATTTTTTAGCTTAAAAGCAAAAGATCCTTTACTCATCCTACCAAAGATTCCTATTATTTCCATTGAGCATCGCTACAATGCCTTTATGCTCCAGATGAAAAAGCATAACTTCCAATTTTCAGAAAATCGCAATATATTCTTTTGGGAGGACAGTACAATTTTAAGTGAGCTTGAAAATTTTATGGAAAAACGAGGAGTACTTCCTGATATGGTACTTTTAGACTCTGAATATATGGTAATGCAATATCATAAGTTCTTACAAAAGCATCCTGATACTCCCCCTCCTCTTTTAGCATCATCAACCAACGTTATCGATCTTGCCCTTACTCTCAACATCAAATGCCATTATTGTTATCAAGATTTTTGGCAAATTGGAATCAAAACCGCACAAACCCTTCTTTATGCTCTTACAACCGATAAAAAAGATTGGCAGCCGCAACATCATATTGAATCCCTTATTTATTTTAATCCCTATAAATAACTTTAAAAACTAAAATTAAAGTTATTTAAACTTTCTAAAATCTTCCTTATAATTTTATTTTGATTTATAGTCGAATACTAATATACCATCATAAAAATTTACATGATTGTTTAAAGGAGCTTACCAAAATGACCACACGTTTTTTTTATGACGAGGTTTTTGAAAAAAGAATTGAAGAACTTGCAGAACTTCGTTATCACAACTTGACCCCTCTTGAGTATTTTTATCAAAAAGATACCTGTGATATTACTCCTTTACCTTCCCCCCCTGAAGATTTTAGTAATGAAAAAATGTATGAAGGAGATATATGGAAAGGACGCAATCGTTACCTATGGCTCTCTAAAAATATCCAGCTCCCTGAGGCTCTTGAAGGTAACCGTATTATTGGTCTTTTTGATTTTGGTAAAACAGGTGGAGGTCATAACTCAGGTTTTGAATCTCTATTATTTATTGATAAAAAAAGCCATCAAGCTATCGATAGCAACCATATTGAGGCCTTATTTGATAATAGCCATACAGGTAAAAAAGTTCGTTTAGATTTTTGCCTATGGTCTGGTCTTGAAGGAGGAGGCCAACAGACTTTACAAAAACATGAGATCAAACGAGCTTGCATCGGATATCTCAATAAAAAAGCAGATAGCTTTTACTTTTTATGTAAGGCCTTATTAGAATCATCTTATACTATCGAGAACCAACAGCCCGAAAAATATCTGATACAAACATGGCTAAAAACAGCTTTTCAAATGGTTGACTACACGAATATTCGCTCCAAAGAATTTTATCAGTCCTTATCCGAAGCTCATGATTGGTTAGAGCAAACACTCAAGGATAATCAACGAAAAATTCCTGTCCATGTTCATGCTATTGGCCATACACATATTGATTTAGCTTGGTTGTGGCAGCTAAAACATACAAGAGAAAAAGCTATTCGTTCATTCTCAACTGTTGATTGTTTAATGAAGAATTATGATGATTTTGTCTTTTTCCATTCAACACCACAGCTTTATGACTATGTAAAAGCCGATCATCCTGAACTTTATGCTAAAATTAAAGACTATGTTAAAGATGGTCGCTGGGAAGTTGGTGGTGGTATGTGGGTAGAAGCTGACTGCAATATTCCATCAGGAGAGAGCCTATCACGTCAATTCCTCTATGGTATTCGTTTTTTTGAAGAAGAGTTTGGGGTCAAATCTGATTATTTATGGCTTCCTGACGTATTTGGTTATAGCTGGGCATTACCACAAATTTTAAAACTTTGTGATATAAAAACATTCTATACAACTAAAATTAGTTGGAATGAACATAATCGTATCCCCCATGATAGTTTTATATGGTCTGGGCTTGATGGTAGTAAAACCTTGGTTCATTTTATCACCGCTCCCGAGCCGAAAACAGAGACACATCACTATACCTATAATGGGCTAATTAATCCTGAAGTAACTATGGGTGTATGGGAGGCTTATCAAGATAAGGCTATTAACCAAGATATGCTCATTGCCTTTGGCTTTGGTGATGGTGGTGGTGGATCAAATCGTGAAATGCTTGAAATGAGGCAAAAAATCCAAAAGATACCCGCCATGCCAAGTATCGATAATATGACTATCACTGAATATAGCAAAAAACTTCACCAAAATATCTTTGAAAATACTCATAATGGATATATCCATCAATGGGATAGTGAGCTTTATCTTGAATATCACCGCGGTACTTATACGAGCCAAGCTGAAGTCAAAAAACAAAATCGAAAAATTGAGCTTGCTTTAAGAGATTTAGAGCTTGTCTCCTCTATGGATGCTCTCAATAGCCATCGTTGGAGTGATTATCCTTATGAGTTACTCACACATTCATGGAAAACTCTACTTCGTAATCAGTTCCATGATATTATCCCAGGATCAAGTATCCACGAAGTTTATGAAGATACCCATGAAGAGTATCGAAGCTTATGGTCTGACCTTAATGATTATATTCAAACACAACATCAGGACAGTACAACTATTCATATTCAAAATACAGGAAATTATATAAGAGATGGACTCTTTTTCTTAAGCAATTATCAAGGAGGGCTCTCATATAATGGTAAAATCCTTCAACAACAGCCCTATCACAATGGTAGCTATTATTATTTAGAAGATATTCCTAAAATGAGCATTATATCTCTTAATAAGGAAGACAAGCAACTTATTCAAGAAGATACTTCTTTTAAATACCATGATAATGGAATATCTACACCTGTTTATGATATTACATGGAATAAGTATGGTCAGCTAAACCGCATATTCGACAAAGAAAATAATCGTGAGATTCTTGCTCCATTGGGGCTTGGTAATGTACTTGAAATTTTTGAAGATAAGCCTCGTAAGTATGATGCTTGGGAGCTTGAGGCTTCATTCAATGATAAGTCTGAACAAATAACAAATCTCACAAATATTGAATTCCAGACACAAGGTCACTTATTCTGTGATATTATCTTTTCATGGGCTTATAATCACTCAACATTTAAGCAGACAATACGTTTATATGCCTATGATCGCCGTATTGACTTTATCACCAAAGCGGATTGGCATGAGCATGATAAACTACTTAAAGCTGGCTTTAATGTGGATATCCAAGCTAACATGGCAACCTATGACATTCAGTTTGGTAATTGCCAACGTCCCAACCACCATTCCACTAGCTGGGATCAGGCTAAGTTTGAGGTTGTTGGTCACTGGTGGGCTGATCTTGGCCAAAATGATTATGGCATTGCCTTACTTAATGATTGTAAATATGGTTATGATATTTATCAAAATCAGATGCGTATTAGTCTTCTTAAGTCATCACGTTACCCTGACACTTCAGCTGATATGGGTGAGCATGAGTTTACTTATTCTTTACTTCCACATGCTGAAGACTGGCGTAAGGCTTCTGTTATTCAACAGGCTTGGAGCCTAAACAACCCTTTAAAAGAAGTATCCCATATTAGCGAACAACTTTTAAATAAATCTCTTATCTATACCAGTCACGAAAATATTATTATTGATGCTGTTAAAAAGGCTGAAGACCACGAGGCCATTATTGTTCGTATGCATGAGGCTTATGGTCGTACCACAACGACTACTATAGCCTCCGATATCTCTTTTCAATCATTCCAAGAATGTAATATCTTAGAAAACCCAATAGGAGAACCAAAGGAAAGCTCACAACTCGCTATAACATTTAAGCCCTATGAGATTAAAACATTTATTATCAAGTAGAGCCACAATAAAACCCCCTCTTTTTTAGAGGGGGTTATGTATAGTAGATAATGAATAGAACTATTGTAAATACCCCCTCAAAAAATAACTCAACTCTTCCCGCTCATTAAACAAGGGATACGATAGTATCTCGGGATGAAACCTCTCTTACATCATTCTGCATGGAGCGTATGCTGCAACTATGTGCAGTATAGCAATATAGTGGGGTTTTATGACCAAAAATTACCAAAAATTGCCAAAGATTACCCATTTCCGTCCAAAAATATCCAAAAGAGATACAACCTTAAAAAG
>JBKEBO010000049.1:0-2777 GCA_047973205.1 Alphaproteobacteria bacterium
CTTTGGGCTAAAGCCCTTTTAAATAGATCTCAGGTGTTAATATCGCTAGTTTACTTTTTTTGAAATCTTTTAAATTTCTAGTTAGGATGATTTTAATATCTCCATTCTCAATTGCGGAAAAATTCTGCAAAGCGTCTTCAAAATCTTTAAATTCCGAATTTAAGGCATTCATAACCACATTTTTATCCATTTTCAAAATTTCGATTATGCTCAAAAGTTGTTTTATTTTTTCCACGATGATATTGTGCTTTGCTGTCTTACGGAGTAAGTAATAAACGTTTGATATGATTACAGGCGTTGTATATCCTTGAACTCGATTTTCTGCACAAAGATTAATCAGTTTGCTTGAAAACTCTGCATATGGCTTTCGGTCGAAAAATAAGTCCATTATTACGTCTGTGTCTATTAAAACTTTGTCCATTTACAAGTGCTTTTTTTCTAAACGCTTTCTCAGCTCCTCTTTATAATCCATATCCTTAGGCATTTTAAAAGAACCTTTTAATGACTCTACGATTGGATTTAATCTTTGCTCTTTATCTTTCTGCCCGTTTTCAGTAAGAATTTTCAAGTAATTTTCAATAATGTCTGACAAGCTGCGATTCTTATCCTTTGCATAGATTTTTGCTCGTTCTATTATTTCGCGTTCTATTGTTAATGTCAATTTTGTATTCATTGTTCTAATGATTTTTCAATTCATCTTTTGCAAAGATACGAATTATTCTAAACCACGTGTGTTTTATTTTTTTATAGTACGTACTTTCAGCTTTAACGGATGGTGCTGATTTTCTTTCTGCTAAATACAAATTTGATTCTTCCAAGACCTTGATAGAAATATTTCTAAACGGCATGAGGGCAGAACTGGAGGTAGGTTGAGAGACAGTGCGATTTATATTTTACCTTCGTGCAAATCCCAAATTGGAAAGCACATTTCGTAATTGTTCCAAACTAAGTCGCCGTAATCTAGTGTGAATGATTTAAATAGAGTCCGTCTATAAAGTCCAATATCTGCGTTACGCTCACTTTGCGTATTAGTCATTTACACAAGTAAACTCCTAATTCACAAAGTTTCGCAAGCCTTGATCTTGAACTTTCTATCTCAGACTCTTGACATTATGGACAAGCACTAAATAAATCTTTATCAAGATATTTTCGTGTCATTGGATTCTTAGCTTTTTGAAGAAAATTGCTAAAATCGATACTCCTTTTTACTCCATCGGAAAATTGAAGATTAATGATATAATTCCCTTTATAGTCTGCTTTCTCAAATGATACGACCATGACTTATAGTTTTTTTGTTATAAGTTCTGATTTTATTGCTTTGTTATATGCGAAAAAGTCTACCCATTTTAGAACAATATCGTCTCGGTATGCCTCAACTGGAGTTTTGATTTTCTTAAATTCTTAGAGTCTAATGGTTCTTTTCTGAAACGTTTGTTATTTTAACTTCAACAAAGTTTCCGTTTTCAGATATTAGCTCGACTTTGCTTTCTCTCCCTTGAGACTTGCAGTGTGCATGAATTGACTCGTGCTCCTGCGAGTAGAAAAGTATAATCAATCCCAAATATTCGTATGGTTTTGGCGTGTTTTTGTAGCAAATTATGTCTTCATTGTCAGTACTTTTCTTACTCCTTCCCCGAAAAGAAACGCATAAACTGACTGCGCTCAAACATGCGAGGATTTTCGATGTTCGAGTAGTTTAACCGTCCTCTAAATGCCTCTATCGTCTCAAAGGACCATTTATCCATAAACTCCTCTAGCCTACTGAGCATTGAGGGGATCACTTCCAAGCCGTCGGTGTAAATCACGGAGCAAAGCTGTCCTACTTTAGCACCCGTTAATATTGCTTTTATCAAATCCTCGCCATCGTGAATGCCTGTCGATGCAGCAAAATCCAACTTTGGCACTGCTGCCGAACTGATAGCAATCCATCGTAGAGTTTTGCGCAACTCTGCTTGGTTGCTGAATACTGTCGATGAGGTAAGTGTTAGATGCTTAAGGTCTATTTCAGGCTCAAAGAATCTGTTGAACATCACTACTCCCTTAGCTCCATTGGCATACAGCTGGTCAGAGAACCTTACAAGATTTGTAAAGTAGTTGCCAATCTTTACGGATATGGGGATGGACACTTCCTTTTTTAATTTTCTGATTATATCCAAGTAGCCCTCTTCAATAGTCTCTGAACTGGTACCTTTGGTCGTTGCTACGTTAAAAATATTTATTTCAACTGCATCTGCACCTGCTTCTTCGAATTCTTTTGCCATTTTAGTCCATTCCGAAGCGTTTACAGCACATACACTTGCAATTATAGGTAAATCCTTACATTCGGCTTTCGCTTGTCTGAGCATATCTAAGTGTTTGCCTATGTAGTTATTGCGCAGGTATTCAGACATATAGTCATAAGCCTCAGTGATATAGGGGTTTTCTCCGTCGTGGCGTAATCCGTGATGTATCTCGTTGACAAGCTGTTCCTCAAACACTGATTTCATCACTACTGCTCCAGCTCCTGCATGCTCGGCTTCTTTTATTTTATCAACCGATGCTGTCTTTCCCGAACTCGCCAATACTATGGGGTTCTTGAGTTTTAGTCGTTAATAACTTGTGCTTAAATCTGCGATTGTAATATATTTTGAGCAAATTTAGATGTTTATTTGATGCGGTGCAAAAGATGATAAAAATTTACTGGTCCAAAAAGCTAGTTACTAGTGGCTAAGAACTAACAACAAAAAATCATTTTGTGCCTAGCGATTTATTTGCAATATTTGTAGGTAATTTTAAAG
>JBKEBO010000077.1:0-47145 GCA_047973205.1 Alphaproteobacteria bacterium
AAAAATGGGTAATTTAGGGTTAAAACCGTACCAACTTTTAACCTTGTGCGGCGAATTTTTCTTCTCTTGCTTTGCGTAAAATTTCAAAGTCATTACCCGCATGATAAGATGAGCGAGTTAATGGCGAGGAGGCTACATGCAAAAAGCCATTACGAAGACCACGAATACGAAACTTATCAAACTGCTCAGGGCGAATAAAATCAGCCACTTGTACATGTTTTGGGGTGGGCTGCAAATATTGCCCAATGGTCATAAAGTCCACATCAGCCGAACGTAAATCATCCATCAGTTGATAAACCTCATCCACCTCCTCTCCTAAGCCAACCATAATACCCGATTTTGTGAACATTTTAGGCTCTAACCTCTTGACAGTAGACAATAAGTTTAGGCTATTAAAATAGCTTGCATAAGGGCGGATTTCACGATAAAGCCGTGGAACAGTTTCCATATTATGGTTAAAAACATCAGGTGCTCCATGCTCTAAAATATGAGCTACAGCTCCATCTTTTCCTTTAAAATCAGGAGTTAAAATCTCAATAGTGGTTTTAGGAGATGTTCTGCGAATAGCTTGAACCACACGAACAAAATGGTTAGCTCCACCATCGTCCAAATCATCCCTATCCACGGAAGTTATGACCACATGTTTTAAGCCCATAGCCTCAACAGAAGTTGCAACATTTTCAGGCTCTAAGGGGTCCAACCAGCCTTTAGGATTACCTGTTTTGACATTGCAAAATCGGCATGCCCTTGTGCAGGTATCACCCATAATCATAAAAGTAGCATGACGGCTCTTCCAACATTCACCAATATTTGGACATGCGGCTTCTTCGCAAACCGTATGTAAGTTCTTAGAACGCATAAGGTTTTGCGTTTCTTTAAAGGCTTCTCCAGAAGGAGCTTTCACACGTATCCAATCGGGTTTTTGAGCCATCATTATCTCCTGTAAGTTAGATAATATATAGGGCTTTGTTGATGTTTTTCAAAGCCCTATTTTTAAAAGTATCTAGATATGCAATACACGACCATAGGCATCTAAAATCGATTCATGAATAGATTCAGATATGGTCGGATGAGGGAAGATTGTATGCATTAAATCTTCTTCAGTTGTCTCCAAATTCATAGCAATATTAAGACCTTGTATCATCTCTGTTACTTCAGCACCAATCATATGAGCCCCTAAAAGCTCACCTGTTTTGGCATCAAATACCGTCTTAATAAGCCCTTCTGGCTCACCCATGGCAATGGCCTTACCATTACCAATAAAGGGAAAACGCCCTACCTTAAGCTCATAGCCTAGCTCCTTAGCTTTAGCTTCGGTTAAACCAACAGAAGCAATCTGCGGGTGGCAATAAGTACAACCAGGAATTTTACGGCGATCAACACCGTGAACTCCTTGAAGTCCTTTGATTTTTTCCACACAGATAATACCCTCGTGAGAAGCCTTATGAGCCAACCATGGTCCTTCGGTTACATCACCTATGGCATAAATGCCTGGCTCATGAGTTTGCATATATTCATCCACCTCGATAATGCCTCGCTTGTCAAGCTTCACCTTGGTTGTCTCTAAACCAACATTTTCTGTATTAGGAACAACACCTACCGCTAAGATTACACGGTCATATTCCACCTGCTGGGTTTTGCCATCTTTTTCTAAAGTGGCCACAACGCTATTGGCTTTTTTATCAAGGGCTTTCACCATAGTTTTTGTACGAATATCCATCCCTTGCTTTTTAAAGCTTTTTTCAGCCAAAGCTGATATTTCAGCATCCTCTGCAGGAACAACCCTATCCATCACCTCAACAACAGTTACATCACTCTCTAAGGCGTTAAAAAAGCTTGCGAATTCAATACCAATAGCCCCGCTACCAATCACCAATAATTTCTTAGGCATTGTATCGGCAACCAAAGCATCTTTATAGGTCCAAACCAGCTTATGGTCAGGCTCTAACCCAGGAAAATGGCGGGCTCTCGCTCCTGTGGCAACAATAATGTGAGCTGCTTCAACATCAGCAACCTTTTTACCATCTTTTTCTACTACAATTTTCCCTGCTCCATTAAGCTTACCATGGCCATCAATAACAGTGATTTTGTTCTTTTTAAACAGATAGCCAACCCCTTGAGAAAGCTGAGCCGAAACACCACGAGAGCGTTTAACTATTGCAGCTAAGTCAAAGCTAAACTTCTCCGCCTTAAGGCCATATTCTGCCGCATGTTTCATATTACGATAAACATCACTTGAGCGGAGTAACGCTTTGGCTGGAATACAACCCCAATTTAAACAAATACCACCAATATGTTCCCGCTCAATCACGGCAACTTTCATACCTAGCTGAGCTGCACGAATAGCGGCCACATATCCACCAGGACCTGAACCAATGATTGCAATATCAAATTTTTGAACAGACATAAATTTCTCTCCTTATAGCATCATTGAAAGTGGATTTTCGATATATTTTTTAAAGGCTTTAACGAATAAAGCCCCAACGGCACCATCTGTTGAGCGGTGGTCTGCCGAAAGGGTAACCGTCATCACATTTGCAATAGCAATTGCACCATCTTTAACGATGGGGCGTTGCTCCCCTGCTCCAATAGCCAAGATACCTGCGGCTGGAGGATTAACAATGGCTGTAAAATCCTTAACCCCAAACATACCCAAATTAGAGATTGTAAATGTTGCCCCTTGATATTCGCTTGGTGCAAGTTTTCCTTCTTTGGCTCGGCCTGCTAAGTCTTTCATTTCGTTAGAGATACTACTTAAGCCTTTGCCACCTGCATTTTTAACAATTGGTGTAATCAGCCCACCTTCAGTCGCCACCGCAACGGCAATATCTGCTTGTTCAAAACGGCGGATAAAATCACCACCCCAAGCCACATTCATCGCAGGAACTTCTTTTAAAGCTAAAGCAGCAGCTTTAATAATCATATCATTGACAGAGATTTTAAAAGCTCCTTTACCTTCAGGGCTTTGGGCATTTAAAGTCTTACGTAAGTTGAGCAATGCATCAAGTTCGCAATCGATACTCACATAGTAATGGGGAACTTCATTTTTAGATTCTGTCAAACGAGCTGCAATGGTTTTACGCATACCATTATTCGGAATATCCTCATAAGCTAAATCTTCTGGAAGCCCTAAGACTGTTTGCGTTTTCGTTGCTTCTGCTTTTATTTGAGGAGCTTGTTCTTTAGTCAAATGAGTTGCTGTACCGCTATTTAAAGCGGCTTCTACATCATGTTTAATAATCCGCCCTTTAGGTCCTGTACCTTGAACATTCGTTAAATCTAGCCCTGCATTTGCAGCAATACGTTTAGCAAGTGGCGAAACAAAGAGCCTGCGGCTTGACGAATTTGTTAATGATGAACTTAAAGCTGCTTCAACCTTAGGAGCAGATGCTACTGGTGCTGCAGCTGCTGTTGGAGCTGCAGGAGCTGCCGAAGTTACACTAGCTGAGTTGGTGAGTGCTGTAATATCAGCATCACTATCGCCATCTTCAGCGAGTACGGCAATAACAGAATTCACCTTAACGCCTTGGCTTCCCTCAGCAATAATGATTTTTGCAACTATTCCCTCATCAACGGCTTCTACTTCCATCGTGGCTTTATCGGTTTCAATTTCGGCAATAATATCGCCTGAGTTCACTGTATCGCCCTCTTTTACAAGCCAACGAGCCAGTGTGCCTTCTTCCATTGTAGGGGAAAGTGCGGGCATTAAAATTGGTTGTGCCATAATATATATTCCTTTCCTACTTATAACAAGCTGACTTAGCAGCAGCGACAATTTCATCAATAGTTGGCAAAGCCAACTTCTCCAAATTAGCCGCATAAGGCATGGGAACATCCTTGCCTGTAACACGCATCACTGGAGCATCCAAATAATCAAAAGCATGTTCCATCACTTGAGCTGATATTTCAGCTCCAATACCTGCAAAAGGCCAACCTTCTTCTAAGGATACAAGACGATTCGTCTTTTTAACTGAAGCAATAATGGCAGCTGTATCCAAAGGACGAATGGAGCGAAGATTGATAACCTCAGCCGAAATACCCTCATCTGCTAATTTTTCAGCCGCTTCTAAAGCCCAGCCCACACCAATAGAAAATGCCGTAATGGTTACATCGCTACCAGAGCGTTCAATTTTGGCTTTACCGATTTCAATGGTAAAATCTTCGCTATCAGGAACTTCAAATGATTGTCCATACATAATCTCATTTTCTAAAAAGACTACAGGATTATCATCACGGATAGCTGATTTCAACAATCCCTTAGCATCTTCTGCTGAGTATGGAGCAACCACTTTAAGCCCAGGTACATGAGCATACCATGATGCATATTCTTGGCTATGCTGAGCTCCTACACGAGCCGCCGCACCATTCGCCCCACGAAAAACAATTGGGCTTGTGATTTGTCCACCAGACATATAGCGGGTTTTGGCTGCTGAGTTGATGATATGGTCAATGGCCTGCATAGAAAAGTTAAAGGTCATAAACTCAACAATAGGACGTAACCCATAAAAAGAAGCACCTACGGCAATCCCTGTAAAGCCATGTTCGGTAATAGGTGTATCAATCACTCGTTTGCTTCCAAACTCATCCAAAAGCCCTTGGGAAACTTTATAAGCACCGTTATATTCGGCAACTTCTTCACCCATTAAAAAGACTTTCTCGTCTGCACGCATTTCCTCAGCCATAGCATCACGCAAGGCTTCTCTGACGGTTTGGGTTTTATAGCTTCCTGTATAAGGAGCTTCTGGCTCCCAGCCTTCTAAATCAACCTCTACTGGTTGATGAGTAATAACAGTTTTTTCTTGCTTTGGAGTCGTCTCTTGCGAAGGGCTTACTGCTGGGGTTGCACTTGCGGCATTATCTAAGCTTGTTGCATCTTCACCTTCTTCTAATAAAAGAGCAATAGGCGAGTTTACCTTAACGCCTTCACTTCCCTCAGCAACGAGAATTTTACCTAAAATACCATCATCAACCGCTTCTACTTCCATCGTGGCTTTATCGGTTTCAATTTCGGCAATAATATCGCCTGAGCTAACAGTATCACCTTCCTTTTTGAGCCAACGAGCTAAAGTTCCTTCTTCCATAGTTGGCGAAAGTGCTGGCATTAAAATTTGAATTGTCATGTTTTTATCTCCTTAACTTACGCCTAATCTGATGTAATATCTGTCCAAAGTTCAGCCTCGCTTGGCTCTGGACTTGTTTGGGCAAATTCTGCCGAGGCTAAAACAACTTTTTTGATTTCTTTATCAATCTCTTTGGCTTCAGCTTCACTTAAAAGACCTGCTTGTTCTAGCTGCTCACGTAAATGATCAATCGGATCACGCTCTTCACGCATTTTTGCTACCTCTTCACGAGAACGATATTTCGCAGGATCACTCATCGAATGACCACGGTAACGGTAAGTCTTCATCTCTAAAATATAAGGACCTTTGCCCGAACGACAATGTTCCAAGGCTCTTAATGCAGCGGCATAAACTTCTAAAACATCCATACCATTAACCGCTTCACCAGGAATATCATAAGGCTCACCACGGCGGTGTAAGTCGGTATTGGCCGAAGCTCTTGCAACCGAAGTTCCCATACCATATTGGTTATTTTCAATCACAAAGATAATCGGTAAATCCCAAATTTGTGCCATATTATAGGTTTCAGCTACCTGACCTTGGTTCGAAGCACCATCGCCATAATAAGCCATTGCTACACCATTATCATTAGCGTATTTATGGCCAAAAGCAAGGCCTGCTCCAATAGGAACTTGAGCACCTACAATACCATGGCCACCAAAAAAGTTTTTCTCGCGGCTGAACATATGCATCGAGCCACCTTTACCTTTAGAGTAACCACCCTCACGCCCTGTAAGCTCAGCCATGATGCCATTAGCTTCCATATCGCAAGCAAGCATATGACCATGATCACGGTAAGATGTAACTACCGAATCTTGGGGTTGAGCAGCTGATTGCATTCCCACAACAACGGCTTCTTGACCAATATATAAGTGGCAAAAACCACCAATTAAGCCCATACCATAAAGCTGACCTGCTTTTTCTTCAAAGCGGCGGATAAGCAGCATATCATGATACATTTTTAAAAGCTGTTCTTTGGAAAAATTGGCTAAGTTATTTGTTTTTGCAGCCGTTTTAGATTTTGGGGCTGCTTTTGTAGCTGTGCCTCTTTTAGGGGCTGATTTTTTTGTTGCCTTTACCATAAAAGACCTCCTTAATTTTTAAGAAATACTCTTAAGTTTGCAGATAGCGTATAAGCCGCTATACTGATTTAAAGTAGACATAGGTTAGCAAAAAAATTTAGAGAATAATAGTACGTTAACTTATTTTAAGTTAACATTCATATTTTTAGAATTTTATTCTTTAAAAGGCATAAGGGCTTCATTGGGTTCACCATAGTCTAAAACCTCCCGAACACGTTCTTCAAGTAAGTCTAAATCAGGTGGTTCATTATTGAGCAAACTAATTTTATGATAAAGCTGTTTATATTCTTTTTTAACAGAATCTAGCTCTGCTGTGGAAACTTCGATATTATGACGAATTTCTTTACGAGCCTCAATTCCATTAGGCCCAAGCATAAGGTGATAAACGCTCCCTGCTAAAAAAAATAGCATAATGAGCAAAATGATTATTTGCCAAAAAAGGCTAAATATATTTGTAACTCGCATAATTCTTCTTATGGTTATTTCTCGTCTTTAAAATAGTGTAAGGCATAAAGATTAATAAAGTCTTTTTTGCTTCAAAACAAAATTTTTATTTGAGTTTAAGGGGAAAAATTGCTAAAAATACTCTTGGCTTGTGGCTGTAGCTCAGTCGGATAGAGCAGCAGATTCCTAATCTGGAGGTCGGAGGTTCAAGTCCTCTCAGCCACGCCATTTTACTATATGAAAATTTTATAAAAAACTATAGGGAAACACCAATGAAAAAACTTATTGCAGCATCCTTGCTCTTATCTTTTGCCTCACCTGCTTTTGCCCATGATATTAGCAAAAGACAAGCCAAAAAAAATCGTTCTTAAAGACGCTGGAATATCAAGCAAAGCTATCCATGACTATGACATTGATTTAGATGATGAAAATGGCGTTGCCGTTTATGAAATCGATTTTAATCATAAAAATAAGGAATATGATTACACCGTTGATGTTCACTCAGGAAAAATCCTCAAAAAGAATGTTAAAAGAGACTAGCTTTTAATGAGTGGGTTTTGCTCTTTTAGGCCTTATCATATGCAGCACACCCACATCCATTAGCCGCTTTCGCTCCTTCAACCTTAACCCAGCCCGAAATAGCATCGTATCTCGTCCCTTTATTATGTGTAATAAACAATATGGCTAAAACATTTTCTGCAATCCATACTTCCTAGTTTTTTATGGAGAAAAGCTCCATCATATTTTTGCTGAAACTGCTGAACTAGGTAACATTCATCACCACCAACAAAGGTAAAAATATTCGTTATTGCCACATAAGGGCGAATATAATCAAAATGCCAATGCTTCTTTTTATCTCTTTTAATATGACGTTTAAGGCGAGATTGCAGCCCACCACCACCATAAGCATTGCCTATATAAAAATATTGCCCTGCTTTAAAATGGAGCAAACCTAAGCTTCCCACATGAATATTCTTATCTTTTTTAAAAGTAAAACCAATGGCATAAGCTCCCTTTTGTTTTAAGGACTCATCATTGATATTAATAATCTTGTCATCAAGATAAATTTTCATCGCTTAAAATTATTCCTTTATTGAAGCTTAATTGCATATTGGTTATCATAAAGATTATCACAAATAAGCAAAGAAAAAAAATGCGAGAATTTATCAAAGAAATTAAAGTAACTGAAGAGTTTATCGACGAGCAAAATCATGTAAATAATCTGGTTTATATTCGCTGGATGATTGATATTGCAACCGAGCATTCAAGAGCCTGTGGCTGCACAGACTTAATCGAAACACAAGGGAAAACTTGGGTTATTCGTGAACATAATATCCGTTATTTGGCTTCTGCCATTTTAGATGACGTAATAATTATCCGTACTTTTCCTGAAAGTTTTGGCAAGTTTAAAAGCCGCCGTTGTTATGAGATGATACGAAAATCCGATAGTAAAAAGCTTGTATCGGCATGGACGGATTGGGTACTTGTGGATATTCATAAGCACCGCCCCTGTTTGATTACTGAGGATATTATAAAAACTTTTGCCTAGTTGGTAAACCGCATAAGCCGTTAAAGCCTATGCGGTTTTTATTTTATTAAGAGTTATTTATAATCATATGTGATTTTGAGTTTTTGACCTGGATAGATAAGATCAGGATTTTTAATTACGCCTTTATTCTCCTCATAAATCTCCATATAACGATCAGCATAACCCAAAAATTTCTGAGATATTTTTCCTAAACTATCGCCTTTAACAACCACATACACATAATCGCTTGGCGTTTCTGTAGCATCCTTAAGGGATTTAGTTTCTTGAGCCGTCTCAGCCGCTGCTTGAACTGCTTTTTTAGCTTCAGCGGCTTTATCAGCCATGGTATTCTCTGCTGCTGCTTGAGCTGCTGAAGTATCTTGGTTATCTAGAACTTTAATACGTCCCTCAAGCTCTGGCTTATAGCTTGGATTTTTGGCTAAGAACTCAATCACAACATCTTCTAAATTTGGCCCATAATCATAAGGGTCAATGGCATTTTCTTTAAAGATAGAAAAACCATCGCCACCGCCACGAACATAATCGTTGGTTACAGCTAGGTAAGTTTTTGCATCGTCTAATGGTCCCCATGCACCATTTTCAAATACTTCTATTGACTTCACTCTTTGACCAACTTCTGCTTTAGGATCAAAGCTATAACGAAGCCCCGCAACTTGCAAGAAACGCCCTTCAACTTCTTCAATTTGGCTTACACCATTTTCTAAAGCGGCTCTTACATCTGAGCCTTTAACACCAAAAGTTGCCAATGTATTTTGGAAAGGAAGTACAGTTAATACTTCTTCCATGGTGATATCGCCTGCATCAATGGAGGCTCTTACACCACCGCCATTTTGGAATGCAATGACTGCACCTTGCTCTTTTGTACGCTCTAGCATGGCATCCGCAATTAAGTTGCCCATAGCACATTCAACCACACGGCAAAATTCACGATCTCCATTGATAAAGCTATCCGTATGACCTACAATTTTTTGACGAACTTCCTCTAAAGGTTTAGCATAGCTCATCACCACTTCTTTAACTTTTGCATCTTCAGAAATATCATCACTTAAGCGTTTGGCATCGCCATCCCATGCGATAATCTCACCATTTTCATCAAAACCAACGGTTAAATCTCCTAAATACTGAGTGTAAGCATAGGCTTGGACAATCGGTACTTTCCGCCCTTCTGGATCAGTGGCAACAAAAGGATATTTCGAAGCTGCTCCTTTTGCCGTATTCGAAAGCAATGTATTGCTATGACCACCAACAATAAGGTCAATACCAGCAACATTTTTGGCTACATTAACATCATTCCAAAAACCAATATGCGTAAGGAGAATAATCTTTTCAACACCTTGAGACTTTAAATCCGCTATAATTGGTGGTAAAATTTCTGTGGATTTTAAAAACTTAATACGATCACCAGGGCTAGAAGTTACCGCCGTTTGCTCTGTGATTAAGCCAATGATACCAACTTTTTGCTCACCGACTTGTTCAATAATATAAGACTTTGTTTTTCCTGTAATTTCACTTTCTGGATCAATTTTAGCATTGGCCATAAGTAAAGGAAAGTTCACCTTATCGGCAAATTCTGCTAAAACCGAAGGCCCATCATCAAACTCATGATTACCCAATGCCCAAGCATCAATTC
Organism: Alphaproteobacteria bacterium; assembly: GCA_047973205.1. Lineage (GTDB taxonomy): Bacteria > Pseudomonadota > Alphaproteobacteria > JBKEAR01 > JBKEAR01 > JBKEAR01. The sequence goes on from JBKEBO010000077.1 coordinate 9,826, forward strand.
CCATTTGGTTCATAACATCAGCTGTCGCTTTGCCCTTATAAAAGCTATAATATAATGTTCCTTGGAAAGCATCACCACCTACAAGAACAAGAGAATCTTGCCCTTTTGCTTTTGCATCAGCTCGCCCCTCTTTAATCGCCTCAGCGAGCCGAGCCGCACCACCAAAACACTTGCCTTTTTCGCTTAAGTCTTTGGCTCCACACACATTATTATACTTTCCTACAGGTTCAAAACGTGCATGAAAATCATTAAAATGAAAGATTCTTAACTGGTTTTTTGCTTGGCTCATATCTCCCATAGGCTCAGCCATAGCTGTATAAGAAAATAATGATGTTAAAATCGTTGCTGTTAGTAGTTTTTTCATAAGTCGCCCCTTTGTTGCTACTGTTTACATTTATTATCTACATGAGAATTTAGCTTCTAAAACTTGAACTCTTCTTGCTCCACCATAACTGGCTGGCCCTTGATTTTCGAAGCCACCTGCATAGGTTTCAACGGAGCTTGTTCCGTATTTTTTTACAACCTTTGAGCTAGTAACACGAAGATTTTTGCCTTGCCTTTTGCAAGTTGCTAAAGCTTTAGTTTGACACACACCTGCTTCTAAAGGAGAACATTCTACCTTATAGCTTCCACCTCTTTGGCTTTGTACTCCACCTATTTGTTGTGGTCCACAAGCCGATAAGGTTGCAAATAATAAGACTATTAAAAGAGTTTTATTCATTTATTACACCTTTCTTTTTTGATAGTCTACAGGTAAAATGGCTTTTTAAAAAGGATTATTTTTCCAAAGAATGACTAATTAGTCCATCGGCTAATTTTGGCTCAAACCATGTAGATTTTGGCGGCATAATCTCATTGGCATCTGCAACTTCCATCACCGAAGTCATTGGCGTTGGATACATGGCAAAAGCACAAGCATCTTTGCCTGATTGTACACGCTCTTCCAAATAACTCAAACCTCGAGCCCCACCTGCAAAATGAATACGTTCATCAACACGTAAATCTTTGATATTTAAAATCGGAGCTAGAATTTTATCGCTTAAAATTGCTACATCAAGCTTTTGAGCTGCATCTTTGGGTTTTTCATGCTTATAAGTTAAAAGGTAAGAGCCTGTCGCTAAAATTAAAGTCATTTGCCCTTCTTTTGTTGGCTTTTGGAGCTTACTTTGCTTTTCAACAATAAAATCACCCGCAATCTTCTCTAAAAATGTTGAACAATCATAGCCATTTAAATCCACAACAAGACGATTATAATCCAGAAGTTTCATCTCATCAGCAGGAAATGACACACTTAAAAACCACTGAGCATTAGGGTTGTTTTCTACTCTTTTAGCCAAACGAGAGGCCGCTGCTGAACGATGATGTCCATCGGCAATCCATAATTTCTCCATACTATCAAACTGTTGAGAAATATAAGAAATATCTTCTTTACTATCAACAATCCACAAGCGGTGTGTTGCTCCATCATGGGGCGTTTGAGCCTCTATAAAAGGGGCTGTTTTTTGAGTAAATTCAGCTGCAAATTTTGCAAGGAGCAAATTAGGCTTATAAGTAAGTAAAACTGGCCCTGTTTGAGCACCAATAGTCCAAATCTGATTCAAACGGTCTTCTTCCTTATCGGGTCTTGTTAGCTCATGTCGAGCAATAATGTTTTTGTCATAAGCTTGACAACTAGCTACACCACCAAAACCTGTTTGGATATGCCCTTCTTTATCTTCTATTTGAATAATATACCAGCATTCGCTTTCTTCTTGCACGATTGCACCAGTTTGGCATAGTTCCTCCATCGCCTGAGCAGCCTTGTTATAAACCGTTTGACTATGAGGGTCAATATTATCGCTTAAATCAACTTCTGCTCGTGATACATGAACAAAACTTAAAGGAGATAAGTTCGCATATTTTTTTGCCTCATCTATCATCATCACATCATAAGGCGGGGCTATAATTTCTTTAGCTTCCTTTTGAGAACTTGGACGTAACGCTTTGAAAGGACGAAAGATAGACGACATATATGAATACTCCAGTTATTTTTATTAAACTTAAAACAGCTTGTGGTTATTTTGTCAAGCTATCATAAAAAAGGCTCTATCTTTTATAAGATAGAGCCTGTAAGAAGTAAAGCTAAAGAGATTTATTTTTCTTCATCTTGAGCAATTGGTAATGCTAAGTAACGATCAGCACCGGCTTGATGGACAAGCATAAGCACAGATTCTCTACCATCATCTTTTGCTTTTAGATACTCTTCAGCAACATCATTTGGATTTTTCATTTCTTTTTTGTTCATCTCAACAATCACAGAGCCTGGTACTAAACCTGCTTTTGAGGCCGCACTTAAAGGCTTAACTTTGCTCACAAGCACACCATTAATATCTGTTGCAATACCATAGCGTTGTCTAGCTTCTGCATCAAGTTCTTGAATGCTAAGTCCTGTACTATCTAAGGAAGCCTCATTATTGTTAGAAGCCGTAGAGCCACGAGATAATACATCCTCTTTACGTTCATCAAGCTTAACAGTTAGCTCAACTTCCTTACCATCACGTACAACCACAATTTTGGCTTCTGTACCCACTGGTGTTGCCGCAACTAAACGTGGAAGCATTTTGCTATCTTTAACATCCTTATCATTAAACTTAATAATAACATCACCTTGTTGAATACCTGCACCTTCTGCAGGACCTTCAATCAGATCCGAAACTAAAGCTCCTTTCGCTTCATCTAAGCCAAGACTTTTTGCTAAATCCTTACTGACTTCTTGAATTTGAACACCAAGCCAACCACGTTTTACCTTACCTTCAGTCTGTAGATGTTTCACAATATTTTCAACAATGCTCGATGGTACAGAAAATCCTAAACCAATAGAGCCTCCTGTTGGGCTAATAATTGCTGTATTCACACCAATAACTTGGCCTTGCATATTAAATAATGGACCACCTGAATTTCCTCGGTTAATGGGGGCATCTACTTGAATAAAATCATCATAAGGCCCTGAGCCAATGTTACGTCCTCGTGCTGAAATGATACCTTTTGTTACTGTACCACCAAAACCAAAAGGATTACCAATCGCTATTACCCAATCACCCACACGAGCATCTTCGCTTGAGCCAAAAGATACAAAGGGAAGGTTTTTTTCGTCAACCTTAAGTAGGGCTACATCTGTTTGCGAGTCTGTACCCACAACCTTGGCTACCATTTCTTTACCATCATGGGTAATGACTTTAATTTCATCCGCCCCATCAATCACATGATTATTGGTAACAATATAGCCATCTTTGGAGATAATAAAACCTGAGCCTAAAGCTTGAGCTTCTCTTGGTCCTTGATTAAATTGCGGAAGATTAAATTGTTCACCAAAAAACTCCTCAAAAGGAGAAATATTTCTTGAGCGATTATCCTCTTCTATAACTTGAGTCGTTGAAATATTCACAACGGCTGGCATAACCTGATCGACTAAATCTGCAAAGCTCGTCGGAGCATTCTCTAGAGCAGATACTTCTGCTCCTTGTGCCAAAGACGGCATCAAAGCAACTGGCGATGCTAATAATGATAATGCGAAAACTGACGATGTTACTTTTTTTGAAAATACTATATTCATATCTCAACCTTTATGTTTGTTATACTTTCATCTCTAATAATTAAAATATGAGATAGGAATGTGGCAAAATCAAGCTTAAGAATATTTCTATAATTTTTTAATATAAATTAAATAACTATCCGATAAAATAGTAACATATCTTTAATAATAAAAAGGGACAAAATGATGGTTAAGCTATTTAAAATTCTTTTAGCTATTGCTACAATTGCTGCAGTCTCGGCTTGCGGTGGCGGATTACTTGGTATTCCTATTGTACCAATTTTATAAAAATAAAAAAGCTAGTTATCAATAATATAACTAGCTTTTCTTGATTAAAAAGTTGGGAAAAGCCTTATAATTTCTTTAAGCTTTCAGCAATCCAATCTTTAATTTCTTCCTCATGGTCTTCCCAAGGATCACAAATACGAATAGCCTCATGAACATTGGTTGCACCACGCTCTTCCATACGTTCGCTCATCATAACAACAGCTTCCGCAAAATGTGGATAGCTATCATCACCACAACCAAAGACTACATATTTTGTGCCACTTAAATCAACCTCATCTTCATCAATCTGATCAAGAAAATCTTCCATATCTTCTTGCATTTCAGGAGGTTCTACACCCCATGTCGAACAGCCGATAAATACTATATCATAGCCGTCTCCAAAAGCATTTGAGCCTAAATCAGCACAATCTTCTAACGTAACGTCATAATCACTTGATATTGTTTCTTCTATTAACTCTGCGACGGCTTGTGTATTACCCGTATCGCTCCCATAAATAATTAGTGCAGTTGCCATATTTTTATTTCCATTCTTTAAGACTTCTATGTTATATAGTTAACATATAGTAACTTTTAAAGTTTGTGAATGATTTTTTTTGAAAAAATATAATAGGAAGCCCTTATGCATAGTGAAGCTGACAACAAAAGATACCTTTTTGGTCAAGAACTTGCCCGAATTGCAGGTGAACGTGCCAAGCATTTTTTTGATAACCGTGAAAGCCTCATCATTGAAAAAAAGAGTCATGATTTTGACCTTCTTTCTGCTGCTGATAAAAATGTAGAGCTTTTAATTCGCTCCAAAATAGAAAGTTATTTTCCAAAAGATGCTATTATTGGTGAAGAAAAGGGTGTCTCAGGGGCAAGAGACTCCGAATATGTTTGGATTGTTGACCCTATTGATGGTACTTATCCATTTTTATACGGAATGCCCTTATGGTGTGTGAGTATCGCCCTTTTTAAAAATGGTGAACCTCTTATGGGCTTTGTGATGGATCCTAACCAAGGTGAGCTTTTTCATGCTCATAAAGGCTTTGGTGCTTTTTGTAATGATAAACCTATTAAGGTCATGGAGGTTAGTCATCTAAACCAAGGCTCTATTGCTGTTGGTTGCGATAATGGTATAAGAGCCCAATATGTTAAGCGATTTTTGATAAAGCTACTCGACCAAGATTTACATTTTTGTCGTCCAATTTCTTGTGCTTTAACAATGGCATGGGTAGCCGCAGGACGGCTTATGGCCGCTTGGTATCCTTATGTTCGTGCTTGGGACTGGGCTGGTGGCCTTGTTATTGTTGAGGAAGCTGGCGGGCAAACATCTCACCCTCTTAATAATGATGGTATACGCTATGGTAATGCTATTTTAGCTTCGGCTAAAGGAACTTATAATGCTATATATCATATGATTGAAATGGACAATCTTCTTAAAGAAAAACGTCCCCCAGAAGAAGCATAATAAAAAGCTAGACTATTCTTATAGCTTACATATAATCATTACCTAACTAAGTATGACTTAATGAAAAAATAATAACGAAGGGTGGCGTTCAACATATATTTTGCCGCACTCAACAAGAAATCTTTTTATATTTTTACTACAAATTGTTGTACTATTTTGTACATTAGGTATTTGGACTTGGGGAGCAGGTTACATCGTTTTATTTGAAAAAGAAGAGTAAACTATAAGCTTTTCCAAAATAACTTTTACAGATAGAATATTAACCTTGCAGCCTCATGCAAGGTTAATTTGTTTTATTTTGTCTAAACATAAAATAACCACTACCAATAATCAAAGCAGCACCAATAAAAACAAAGGCATCTGGACGATGGTGAAAAATAAGATAATCTATAGCTAAAGCCCATAATACTTGTAGCCATGCAATTGGAGCTACATATTTTGCAGGAGCAAAACTATAGGCTAAAATTAAGCCTCCATAGCAAAAAATACTTGAAATCATAATCCCTGAAAGACCATAAAATTCTTTAGTCTCAACAGGTTCACCAACACGAAAAATCCAAAAAATACTAATAACAAGCCCTATGATTGTACTATAAATCATTAGAGTAGATTTTCTCTCGGTTTTTGAAAGATAACGTGTTAAAGCCTGAAATGTTCCCCAAAAAATAATCACTATTAAAGAGAGCAACCATTTTTTGTCAAAACCCTCTGCAGTTGGCCTCAATACAATCAAGACCCCAGCAAAGCCAAGTAAAACAACAAGCCATTGTAGCTTTGTTAGCCTTTCTTCTGGAGAAAATTGCAGCAAAATAATAATAAAAATTGGGGTGAACTGCAGCGTTGCTGTATAGACACTTACTGGTGTATATTGTAAGGCTAATATACCCAAAATAGTCGAAAAAACAATAACACTACTCCGCAACAAATGCCAACGCAGCTTTTGTGTTTGCATCAAAGATGAAAGTTTTCTTCTTTTATAAAGTTGCCATAAGATGGCCAGGAACACAACACCACTATAACGTGCGAACATAATATAAGGTATCGGTGTTAAATACTCCACCCTATTCCATTTATAAAGACTATCACTAACCACAGAAGCCATTGTAACAAATAGCATTATCAGCATACCAACAGGAATATAATGCTCTTCTTTTATCTTTATTTGCATCTTTTATCTTTCTTTTTTTGCATAAGGATTTTTAACCTTACGCATCTGCATTCTTATGGGAATCCCCCATAAATCAAAGGCATCTCTTAGACTATTGGTTAAATATCTTAGCCAGCTCTCAGGTAAGACTTCTGGCCTTGGGGACCATAATAAAAAGGTTGGCGGGCGTGTTTTTATCTGTGTAATGTAGCGGATTTTTACCGAACGGCCTGAGACTAAAGGTGGAGGATTTCTCTCAATAGCCTCACTAAACCAACGGTTGAGTCGAGATGTTGAGATACGCCTTGACCAAACTTCATGAACCTCTTTTGCAGCTCCTAAAACATTATCTAAATCTCGCCCATAAAGAGCCGAACATGTTACAATGGGAACTCCTTTTATTTGCGAAAGACTTTCTTCTAGCCGCCATTCAAGCTCATCAAGAAGTTTTTTGCCGTTTTTAACTCTATCCCACTTATTAATAACAATAACTAAAGCCCTACCCTCGTCAACAATATGTCTTCCGATGGTTAAATCTTGCTTTTCTAAAGGACGTTCAGGGTCAATAATCAAAGCAACAACTTGGGCATATTTTAAAGAAAGTAAAGCATTAGAAGATGATAACTTTTCTACACGATCCGATATCCGAGCACGTCTTCGTAAGCCTGCTGTATCCACAAGAGTAAATTCTGTTGCCTCACCCTTATATTCCCATATAAAAGGCGATGCTATACTATCACGGGTAATCCCTGCTTCAGGGCCTGTTAGCATACGCTCCTCACCCAAAATAGCATTAACTAAAGTAGATTTTCCTGCATTCGGTCGTCCCATAATGGCAAGCTGTATGGGCGTGGTTTGCTCAATTGTTGTAATATCTTCTAAGCCTTCCTCATCTTCTTCAGGAAGATAAATAGAAGAGGCAGATTTTTCTAACTGTTCAGCATAGGCCTCTTCTTCTAGTGCATCTATTTTTTCAAAGTAAGGTTGCAAGGCTTCGTACAAATCCCAAAGCCCCTCACCATGCTCAGCCGAAAAAGGAACAGGATCACCAAAACCTAACTTATAAGCTTCTGCAAGACCAGCCTCAATCATACGCCCCTCACATTTATTGGCTACAAGCAGTATGGGCGTATCACCACGGCGTAAGCTTTTTGCAAAAAATTCATCTAAGGGAATAATCCCTGCTCTTGCATCATATAAAAACAAACAAACATCTGCATCTTTAATAGTTTTTTCCGAGCCAAGACGCATCCGTCCCTCTAAGGTTTCAGGATCAGCATCTTCTAGCCCTGCTGTATCATAGATTAAAAATTTCCGTTCCATAAGTTTAGCCTCAGCCTCACGTGTATCACGTGTTACCCCTGGCTGGTCATCAACAATCGCCAATCTTTTGCCAACAAGACGATTAAATAATGTTGATTTTCCTACATTTGGGCGACCAACAATTGCGACTTTTAACATGATGATGTTTTTCCTTAATTTGTAAAGTTTAGAGCAACTTAAGGGTATCTTAAATATCTAAGATACCCCTATTTATACTGTAAAAATATTTTGTTTAGGTAAAGATAATTTAACGAATTGCGTATAATTTACCTTTAGTACCAAATGCATAGACATTACTACCATTAGCAATGGGAGAGGTTGCAAACTGGCTTTTTAGTTTTTGCCCTCTTATTGGCTTTCCTGATGTTGAAAAGACAATCGCATGACCACGATTACTTAAAATATAGAGGTTACCACCTGCAATCGCTGGACCAAACCATTTAACACGCCCTCGCTGCTTATCTCCGTTATTATATGTTTGAAGCGAAACCGACCAACGATCTGAACCATTAGAAGCTGAAATAGCTCGTAGGATATCATTTTCATCAATCAAGAATACGCTACCACCAGAAACCGAGATGTTGCTTGCAACACCAAAACTCTTCTTCCAACGGACAGAACCGCTTGATGGGCTAAGCGAAGCTATTTCACCCTCAGCAGTTGCCACATAAAGACTACCACCAACAAGTTTCATCTCGCTTCTTGGAGCATTCGGGCTACCACCAACAAAGTTTGTTCGTCTGTTAAATAAGTTTGCTTGCCATGCAACCGAACCTGTTTTTGCATTAAGTGCAACCACATGACCCGAATTGAGCAAAGCAATCACTTTACCGCCAGAACTTATAAGAGCCGCATTACCCTGATAGCCATCCGCACCGCCACCTGTTTTATAACGCCATTTTTCTTGGCCATCGCTTGTACTAAATGCAATAATATCATCTTGTGCTGTATGAACATAAGCCATACCACCTGTAACTAAAGGTGCAGACTTAACGGCTGCATCGGCCTCAGCTGCCCAAATTTTAGAGCCTGTATTGCTAAGCTTAACCAGCTGAGCACTACCTGTACCTGCGTATACACCATCGCTCGCTTTGGTTACACCACCACCAATATGGCGGCTATGCTCGCCCTCACGGTTAACTTTGGCTTTCCAAATAATGCCGCCACCTGAAGAAAGAGCCTTAACTTGTGAGTTATTATCTAGAGTATAGATGCGTCCTCCTGAAAATTCGGGAAGAGATGTTTGTGAGTTATAACGGTTGTTGGTAAAACCAACATCAGCAGCCCATATTGTTCTTACGCCAGCTCCAAAGTTACCATTTTTATCACCAGGGAGTTTCGCCATATTATCAAGAGAAGTTTGACTATTCATATTTTCTTGATCTGCTAAAATAGATGTACGCTCTCCTGGTAGAACAAAATCTTTATTCCCCAACACGCTACATCCACTAATCACAAGTGATGAGACCCCAATTGTTATTATATTTGTTATCTTCCAGCTAAAATTCATTAACGAATTCCTTATATGTATAGAATTTACCCCATATCATGCCACTAAAACCATTATTCTTCAATCATTTCCAACATTAATGATGCACGTTGTTGAATATCAGAGGGTACATTAGCAGCTTCTATGATAAGATTAAAGATGTTTTTTGCATCTTCTTTCTTACCTAACTCCATAAAATTCAATGCCTTAACCTCTTGTGCGAGCCATCGCATCTGATAGTTGGAGTTGGCAAGATTTTCAATTTGCGGTAAGTATTGATTAATCTTTTCGTCTCCAATTAAAAGGCGAGCTATAGAAATAAGGGCTAAATTTTGATATGGCGATTCGAGATTAGCATCAATAATTGACTGATATTGATTTATTGCTGTATCCTTATTACCTTTGGACAACTCAATAGCTGCCAGTTGCATTTTTGACGCAAATTGATAGCCTTTTTCGCCCTCTTCACTTAAATTTTGTAGTGTTTTTTGAGCCTCTTGTTGTTGCTGGGCTTCTATTTGGCTAAGTGCAAGTGAATATTGCTGACTCTGTGCTTGAGCCTTTTTTTCTTTAAGGGCTGTATAAGTTGACCAACCAAAAACACCTGCAACAATGCTTACCGCTAAAATAGCCGCTACAGGACCATAACGCCTCCAAGCTTTATGCAGTTTTTCTTGCCGAAGCTCCTCTTCTACTTCCTCAACAAAAGAGGCTGTAAGTTGTGGGGCTTCTTCCTTTGTATTCTTTTCTGGTTTTCTTGCCAAGATGGATACTCCCAATCTTTATTTTTAGTCCATTAAAATACTCGTTTTTGCACGATATTGCAACGTAAATAATTCTTATCCTAACAGGCCTGACTTTTCTATCCCTTCAAAAATAAATTGGACGGCTAAAGCGGTGAGTAAAATCCCCATAAGGCGAGAAACTATATCCATGATTTTCTTACCTAAAAGTGAGGCTAAAGGGGCGGCCATTAAAAATAACGATAATGTTAAAATAAGCACCGAATATAGCCCTGCCATAATGGAAATCTGCTCCCAGCTGTCTCTCGGATATCTTGCCATAAGCACAATAATACCCGCAATAGCACCAGGGCCTGCGATAAGAGGCATAGCCAAAGGAAAAACCGTCACATCTTTACTTTGCGAGGCCTTAAGCTCATCGGCTAAATCTTCATCTTGAGAGCCCAAAACCATATCAAGACCAATCAGCAAAATAAGAATCCCTCCTGCGACCTGAAGAGCCGCAACCGAAATACCCAAACGAGCAAGTAATGTTGAACCTCCAAAAGCAAAGACGGCCAAAACAACCGAAGCAATAATAACGGCATATATTGCTGTTCGTCTACGCTCATAATCACTTTGCCCTTTAGTGAGTGCAATAAAAGTTGGTATGAGATCTATCGGGCCAATTGTTGCAAAAAATAATGCAAAGGCTTCAAAATATTGCTGCTTCATCTTGCTAAACTTACGCCCTCCTCTTAGTTACCCAAAAGCTCCTGAATTTCTCTTAAGGCATTATCCGAAAGTCCTGGATTTGACATCTCTGCATTATCTTGTCCTACAGTTGGTGTAATTGCCCGTTCTGTGGCATCTTGAGCATTACCGATATTTTGTGTATTCGGTTGCTGTATCTCAGGTGAAGTCACATCATCTGTAATCTCTGGTAGTTCTTGGCTTTGGCTGTTTTCTTCCTGATTTTGAGGTATAATGGTTTGAGACTGAAGAGTATCTTGTGCTTCATTTTCTTGAGGCGTATCCTCTATAGCTTTTTTGGAAAGCCTATTAACAAAAGGATCTAAAATTGGCTTAACAATATTACTCATCACTTTTACAGGGCCAAGCATAACAGATGATTCAACCTGCTTAATATAAACCTTATCTTTATTGCCATCCGTAACGGCTGTAATGCCCATAACATTATAAAAGAAGTACCAAAGAACACCTAAAAGCAACAAGCCTCTAACAAGGCCAATAACAAGTCCTAATACTTTATCGGCTGAGCTTAAAACACTCACCTGAACTTTTGATGTAAATATAGAGACTAATATTTGTAAAAAGATAAGTAAAATAACAAAAATAATCATTCCTGCAGTAAGTCTTAAAGCAAAGTTCAGATAATCTTGATTATCAAAGACTCTTTGCATTTTTGCATAGGTTGTCTCTCCCATCCACTCAACCATTTTAGAGGCCAAATTTTTAGAAAAGACCCAAGCACCAAGAGCCGAAAACAACCAAACTCCTAATGTGCAAATCTCTTTGAAAAATCCACGTATTAATCCTGCTATTGACGATAAAACCAAAATAACAAGAATAAATATGTCGACCCAATTTAAATCACTTAAAAAACTCACCGAAATAATCCTTAATTCTTTAATATTACAGATAAATATAACATAAAAAAGTTAATATGTTATAAATAAGGTCATATTAACTTATAACCCATTAGTGTTTTGTAGAACATTCGCTCCTTTAGTCATTAACCATGCAAGCCCTTCTTGCAGATAAGGCCCTATTATATTAGATGCAATATTTACAAATTCTATAAGATGAGAATTTTGTTTCATTTGTGCTAAATCAGCCGAGTTTATATCTCGAAAGAAATACCAGATAACACCTAAAATAACCAAACCTTTTAAAAGTCCTAAAACCGCTCCTAAAAACCGATTGGCTGAGCCAAAAATTCTTCCTCCAATAGGGCGAAAAAAGGGACTAAACATTATACGACATAGTAATAAAAGTAGCAAAAAGAGTATAAGCATAACTCCTAATTGCAAAGCAAGCATTCTTTGCTCATCGCTCAATATAGGAATTTTACTTAAGTAAGGCTCTGCAAACGGTATAACTCCCGTAATAATAAGAGGCGTTAAAAAATAAGCACCAACCGCAGCAACAACCCAATGCAAGCTTGCAAAAAACTCACTGATAAAACCTCGCACAAACCCAAACCATAAGCTCATAATAAGGACTGCCGAAATAATGACATCCAGCCAATTTACATGGTTAAGAATATCCACTAAAAGACCCTCTTTCTAATCGCTAAATTAACCATCACTATAGCCAAACTCATTCATTAAAGAAACAATGTTTTTAAATTTTTTGAGCTTTTTAATATTTCCACCCTCTTTTACCATACTCTCTTTTTTACGAGGATATGGCATATAGGCCGTTGTAAAGCCAAGCCTTGCTGCTTCATTTAAGCGTTTATCGGGCTGGCTTACTGCACGTACCTCACCACTCAAGCCAACTTCACCAAAAATAACTGTTTCCTTGCCAATTGGCTTATCGGTAGCAGCTGATATAAGTGCCGCAGCAATGGCTAAATCTGCTCCTGGTTCACTAATTTTTAGCCCGCCTGTGATATTGACATAAACATCCATATTCGAAAGACTTAAGCCACATCTTGCCTCAAGCACTGCCATAATCATATTCAGCCGAGAACTATCAGCCCCTACAACGGCTCGTCTGGGTGTACCATAACTTGATGGGGCGAGTAATGTTTGCACCTCAACAAGTAGCGGGCGGCTTCCCTCTAGGCCTGCATAAATAGCTGTTCCCGAAGCTTCAATATCACTATCCGATAAAAACAGTGCCGAAGGATTTTCTACTTCTGTAAGGCCAAGCTCTCCCATTTCGAACACACCAATCTCATCGGTTGCTCCAAAGCGATTTTTTACACCACGTAAAATACGGAACTGATGGTTTCTTTCGCCCTCAAAGTAAAGCACGGCATCGACCATATGCTCTAAAATCCGTGGTCCTGCAATTTGCCCTTCTTTGGTAACATGCCCCACAATCACCACCGCTATATTCAGCCTTTTGGCCATATCGACCAAGGCATGAGCTGCCGTTCGCACTTGTGAGACTGTACCAGGAGCACTATCAAGCTCAGGCATATAAACTGTTTGAATAGAATCAATCACAACCATTACAGGCTGCTCTAACTCCATTGTTGCTAAAATATCTCCCATATGGCCTGTTGAAGCAAGCTTTAATTGAGGGCTATTTAAGCCTAAACGTTTAGCCCTTAAGCGAATTTGCTCAATGGCTTCTTCACCTGAAAAATAAATGATATTTTGGTCTTGCCCCATTTTGGTTGCTGCTTGTAATAAAAGAGTCGACTTTCCTATACCAGGGTCACCACCAACTAAAATGGCCGAGCCTGGTACAATCCCACCACCAATAGCTCTATCAAGCTCATTAATCTTTGTTGATATTCTTGCAGGTGGTTCAGAAGTATCGGCAAGTGTCTGCAAACGAAGTGGCGTGCCAATCCCACCACCTGCCTTTTGTAAATTCGCACTTATCTTGGCTGCAGGCTTGGTTTCTTCAATTAAGCTATCCCATGTGCCACAATTTTCGCAACGTCCTGACCATTTAGGAAAAGTCGCACCGCAAATATCGCATGCAAAATGGGTCGCTTTTTTGGCCATAGCCTATCCTTTAATATCTATAGGTTCATCATCACCCTCAAGGGTCATCTTCTTTATATCCTTAAAGCGGAAAAAAAGCAAAATGAAATAGCTAATCGATATAATCCAGCAGCCAATAATCAGAGCCTCAAACATCCCCTTAATGCCACGCCCCATCTCAAAAGCAAGAATATAGCCCGATATAGGTAAAATTGTACCATAAGAAGCTGCCGCAATGAAGGTCGTTATCCAAGTAATGCCCGATGTTCGTAGCGACTGTGCTAACACAACCTGAATACCATCAGGAATAAATACCCAAAGCAAATAGATAGTCAGCGAGGCCGAAAACATAATGATTGTAGGGTCTGTATTAAAAATAGAGGCTAAATTTTCGGCAAAAATAAAGGCTAAAAGCCCTGCAATGATTAAGGCAAACACTGTAATGCCAACCCCAACCAAAATAGCAAATATCTGGTCATCAAAGTCTTTTCGTCCTCGTGCAACCCCTACTCTTACCCCTGTCGCTGCACCCAAACCCAAGGCAATCATAAAGATAGTTGCTAATATCTGCATATTGATTGTCCATGCGGCCGTATCGACCATGGTTAAAGGCTTACGGACTGCATATAGCCCAAATAACGACCATCCACCCATCTCAAAAAATATGGCAATAGCTGCTGCATTACCTTGGGCTCTCAACTCTTTCCACTTTTTAAAAGGCTCAACATAAAGGCTTCGTAAATTAAATTTTTTAGCCACATTAATATTTAAAACATAAAGAGTTGTGATAATCGCCATAAATACACGCACCGAAAGCGAGGCAAAAGCCGAGCCAATCGCTCCCCATTCAGGAAAGAATAAGACTCCATAAACAAAAAACCAATTGAGCAAGATATTGAGAACATTACCAAAAATTGATAACACAAATACAGGAACAGGTCGCTCTGTTCCTTCTAAAACCCCTGAGCCAACCATCCAAATCATATTGGGAATAAAGCTTAGGGAATAAACAACTGCAATCGGATAGGCATGCTTGATAATATCGCTATCACCAATATGTAATATAGGTTTGGCCAAAAGGATACAAGCAATGCTAAAAATTCCACCTGTAATTATTGACCATATCAGCCCATGCCGCCATGTATTTCCTATTTGGTCATACTTTTTTGCTCCATAAAAACGAGAGACTAAAACAGGTACACCAACAGTAAAGCCAATAGAAGCCCCTAAAAAAATATTAGAAGCCGAAACCCCTGCCGAAAGCCATTGGTTATGGCTTGCTGAATATCGCAGTACCATCATTGTATCCACAACGACCAGAAAAAATCCCGCCAAACGTGATGCTATAATTGGCGGGCTTAAGCGGAGCATATCGAGCATATGCCGCCATGCTCGCACGCGTATCCACGCCCAAGACCATGGTGTAAGTTCTGCACCTGCATAATGCAACTGTTCCACTTTTTATATCTCCTTAAAATGGTAATAAATTTAGATAAATTGATTAAACAAAACAAGTTTAGGCTTTGTCATTATCAAAAAAACATCAAAGAATCAACTGAATGTTTGCTTATTTGATAAAATAAAAGCTATTCTTCCGATAAAGGCAACATTGTTGTAAACTTCATCTCTTCTAAAGCAAAAGAAGAAGTCACATCGGTTAGTGGCACCATATGAATAAGCTTTTTATAGAAGCGGTCATAAGCAGCAACATCTTCCACACGTACCTGAATAAGATAATCAATAGAACCACTCATCCGATAACATCCCACCACTTGCGACATGGTTGTTACCGCCTCAGCAAAGCGTTCCATCCACTCTGCTGTATGCTCACAAGCCCGCAACATTAAAAATACAGTTGTTCCTAAGCCTATTTTAGAAGGCTCTAAAATAGCAACACGCTGCTTAATCACGCCATCACGCTCTAATTTTTTAATACGATTCCAGCAAGGAGTCTTTGATAGATTGACACGATTAGCTATTTCCTCTAAAGGAATAGAAGCATCTTTTTGCAATAGATTGAGTATCTTGCGGTCTATACGGTCTAACATTTTTTATCCTTACTTATCATTATTTTACCACGGACACAGTAATATATTCTACTTTATGATATTTTGCTAGTAATATATTCTGTTTGCTTAACTTTTTTAATATCCTCCTTCCAAAATATCTTAAATTCGATAAAAATTCTCTTAAATTCACATCTTTATTTGCTCTTATGGGTAAAAATAGGCTATAATTTTTAAGCTCATAATTTTTGTGAAGTCAGAATATATAACAAGGAGAATAAAATGAAAAAGCTGTTTTATACATTTGCTACTGCCGCACTTATCTCATCAACCGCTGCTATGGCGGAGCAATCTGTTGCCATTACTGCTATTGTGCAGCATCCTGCTCTTGATGCCGCAAGGGATGGTGTGATTGATTATCTAAAAGAAAATGGTAAAGCTGACGTTAAAGTTACTTACGACTCAGCCCAAGGCGATACAACCATTGCGGCTCAAATTGCTCAAAAATATGCAACGGGCGATTATGATGTTATTGTTGCGATTGCAACACCTTCTGCCCTTGCCGTTAAAACAGCTATCGAAGATAAACCCATTGTATTTACTGCAGTTACCGACCCTGTTGCTGCTGGCTTAATCAGCTCTATGGATCAAGGCGAAGCTAATATTACAGGTATTTCCGACCTTGCTCCTGTAGAACAACAAATCAAAATGATGCAAGAACTCTTTGGTAACGACATTACCATTGGTGTTCCTTATAATCCATCTGAAGCCAATGCGGTATCCCTTGTTGAGCTGACCAAAGAAATCGGACAAAAGCTCAATGTTAAAATCGAAACTGCTGCAGCTTTTACTACTGGCGAAGTCCCCCAAGCAACATCTAAATTGCTTTCATCTTCTAATGTTCTTTACCTTATTAATGATAACACAATTGCTTCGGCTGCTGATGCAATTATCGAAATGGCCAATGATGCTGAAATCCCTACATTTACCGCAAGCCCTGATATGGTTGCCCAAGGGGCTCTTATCAGCCTAGGTACAGATTATTACAATATTGGCAAGCAAACAGGTGCACAAGTGGCTCAAATTTTAAATGGTGCGTCTCCTAAAGATATTAAACCTGTTGTTGCCGCTGCATCCGAGCTTATCCTTAATATGAAAACGGCTGATATCTTAGGTTATAAATTCCCTGCAGATATTCTGGCTAAAGCAACTAAAGCTATTAAGTAAATCTAATATTAATGGGGCTTTACCCCGTCATGTTAATGCTAAGGGGGACGAACTCCCCCTTAAAAATACCCTTTCTAAAGGAAAAACCCTTGTTTTTCTATGCTTTATTCTAAAATATCTTAGGCTCTCAACATTCCTGCTCCCTGAGCTTGCCGAAGGGTGCGACAAGCTTAAGGGAACGAGAAATACACTCACCTGAGCTTCTCACGGTTGCTGAGCCTGTCGAAGCACCACAATCACAGAGCTAGCTTATCGCACCTTTCAACATCCCCCCTCATCACCACCTCCCAAAATATAATAACCAACCTAAAGCTTGAATAACAAACATAATTGCTTTATGCTTGCAGGGTTTTTTAAAAAAGTGATGTGGAATAAAATGCTCAGTCTTATTATCAATGCCGTATCCATTGGCTTAATTTTTGGCCTCGTCTCAGTGGGTGTGTTTATCTCTTTTCGTATTTTAGATTTTCCCGACCTTACAGTCGATAGCTCCTTTGTTTTAGGTGGAGCTGTAAGTGCAACCTTGATTATGGGTTTTGGGCTTTCGGGCTGGCTCACTATTCCGTTTGCTTTTGCTGCGGGTTGCCTTGCTGGTCTCACCACGGCTTGGCTCCATTTACGCTTTAATATCCTACACTTATTGGCCTCCATTTTGACTATGTTAGCATTATTTTCGGTCAATATCTTTCTGATGGGATTAGGCCAAGGCATGGCGGCATATCGTAAAGCCTTAGCCTCAGGAGCTGATAACGCATCTTCCGCTCTTATAGAGCAAGTCAAAACAGGACGAGCCCAGCTCTATATATCTGATACTATTACCAGAGATTTTGACTTTCTAAAAGCTCCCATTAAAAACTCTTTTTTAGGGGATTTCCTTCGTACAAAAGATGTTATTGACCCTCTTATCTCACTACCTGTTGTGATTATTATTATTGGCTTAATTATCATCTTCTTACGCAGTGAATACGGCCTTGCCTTGCGTGCAGTCGGAGCAAATAAACGCATGGCTCAAGCCAATGGCATTAATACAAAAAGTAAAATTTATGTGGGTATGGCCCTTTCTAATGGGCTTGTGGCTTTAGGGGGATTATTTTACTCCCATCTTTTCCACTCATCAGCAGATACTTCCCTTTCTATCGGCATTATTGTTTATGGGCTTGCAGGAGTGATTATTGGGGAGACAATCCTACCATTTAAAAGCATTGCAGGGCGTGTTTTTGCTGTTGTTATTGGCTCTATCACTTATCGAATTGCCATTATGATTGCCCTAAATAATACAATTCTTCCTATGCCAACTTACTTTATTCGTATTGCTTCTGCTTCTATTGTGGCGATAGCCCTTATTATTCCATTTTTGCACAAAGAACATAAAGCACGCCAGATTGCTAAGAGCTTTAAAGATAAGTTTCAAGAAAAAGAGGAGGCTGCAATATGATAGAGATTAAGGACTTACACGTATTATTCAACCCAGGCCAGCCTACCGAAAAATATGCTCTAAGGGGCGTTGATCTTACCATTGAACCTGGACAATTTGTAACGGTTATTGGCTCAAATGGCTCAGGAAAATCCACTTTATTGAACTCTATTGTTGGTGATATTAAGCCCATATCAGGGCAGATATTATTTAATGCAATTGATGTAACCAATTGGTCAGCTCATAATAGAGCTGCTGAAATTGCTCGTGTTTTTCAAGACCCTCTTGCTGGTACAATTGCCGATATGACCATCGAGGAAAATATGTCTATTGCTTGGGGAAGACGCACCCATGGCTCATTTTGGCGTTCGGCTTTAAGCGATGAGCTTCGTAAAAGATTTGCTGATCAGATCCAACATTTAGGCCTTGGCCTCGAAAACCGCCTTGGTTCGCTCATGGGAACACTCTCAGGCGGGCAACGGCAAGCAGCATCCCTGCTTATGGCGGCTCTTCAGCCTAGCCGTATTTTGCTTTTGGACGAACATACGGCCGCTCTTGACCCAAAAACGGCTGATCTTGTTATGGGCTTAACCGATAAAATCATTAGCGAACAAGGCCAAACTACGCTTATGGTAACCCATTCTATGCGGCAAGCTTTAAAGCATGGCGACCGTACGATTATGCTCCATGAGGGCAAAATTGTTGCTGATATTTCAGGAGAAAGTCGCAAGAATACTTCCGTTGAAGATTTGCTTCACCTCTTTACTCAAGTCAAAGGTGAAGAGCTTGATGATGATAAGCTATTGCTTTCTTCATAATGATAAAAATTTTTGATGCAATTATTATTGGTGGTGGAGCGGCTGGTTTATTCTGTGCCTACCAACTTGCAGGGCAAGCTCAAGAGGTTCTTTTACTTGACCATAATCATAAATTAGCTCGAAAAATCAAAGTCTCAGGAGGTGGACGTTGCAACTTTAGCAATCTTGATATTCAGCCCAACCACTATATTTGCCCCTCGCCTCACTTTGTTAAACCTGCCCTTAAAAACTTTACTAATCAAGACTTTATCCAGCTTATAGATGAGCATCAAATTGCTTATGAAGAAAAAGAGCTTGGCCAACTTTTCACCATAAATGGAAGTCATGAGATTATCGAACTTCTCCTTAAACTTTGCCATCAAAATAAGGTAATAATCGAACACCCAATAAAGCTTGAAACCATTGATTATAAAGATGAACTTTATCATCTTACCTATCATGACAAAGAGCTAGATAAGAGCTTTAATGCCCAAGCCAAAAACCTAATTATTGCGACAGGAGGACTATCTTTTAAAGGCCTAGGAGCGAGTGGTTTAGGCTATAAAATTGCTGAGCAATTTGGCCATCATATCACCCCCTTATCCCCTGCTCTTGTGGGGCTAAAATGCCATGAGAATTTCCAGCCCCTTTCAGGAATTTCTATTTTAGGAAAAGTTTGCTTTAAAAATCAAGAGTTTACCCATCAAATTCTATTTACTCATTTCGGTTTGTCAGGTCCAGCTATTTTACAAATATCCAACTATTGGCAAAATGATATGCCGATTTATATCGACTTTTTAGTGCAGACTTCATTTGCAAAACTTGTTGATGAAGCTCGTAAAAACAAGCCAAAATCAACAGCTTACAGCCTACTTAAACCATATCTTCCCCGTAGATTTATCGACTATATTTTGGCTGATTATACCTTTGCTTCTAAAAATATATCTGAGCTTAGCCGCAAACAAATTAACCTGCTACAAATACAACTTCACGAATATGCTATTACCCCCATATCCACTATCGGATATAATAAAGCTGAGGTCACTCGAGGTGGTATTGATGTCACTGAAATTCAAAGTAAATCTATGGAAAGCAAAAAGCAAAAAGGCTTATTTTTTATTGGAGAAGTTTTAGATGTTACAGGCCATTTAGGTGGCTATAATTTACAATGGGCATGGAGTTCTGCAAGCCTTGCGGCTCAATACATATCTTTAAAGTAGTTATAAATGAATATCTCATCCATTTTTTGCCCATTTTTGTCCATTTTTATCCAAATATAGCCAAAATCTACCCTGCCTTTGTTCACTTTCATCCAATTCCATCCATCAAATTTTAAAGCTTGCATACTTCCATGCCTGTATTTTTGGGGATAATATTGGATTATTTAGGGATAAATTTGGACAAAAATGGACAAAAATGGGTAAAATTAACACGTAATTATCCTTATACAATGCTTTACCATATTTTTGACAAAACTCTCCTCTATATTAGCCAAGTTTATTATTCTATTCTCAAAAAGAAAGAGGTATTTCATGTCTTTATCCCGCCGCCATTTTCTGCAATTTTCAGCCCTTGCTTCTACCACTCTAACAACCCCTTGGTTATCTTGGGCAATGGCTCCCAAAAAACTCAATTACACGTTAACCGCCACCGCCCTCGATAACGGTTATTTTGCCTATAAAGGTGTTGATAGTGAAGCAATTTTTCTTAATAAAAATGATATGCTTGCCGTTAATTTTAAGAATAATTTACCCAAGCAATCTAGCAGTATCCATTGGCATGGCTTGCGTGTTCCTAACGCAATGGATGGCGTTCCTTTTGTTACACAACCTCCTGTTATTTCAGGTGGATATTTCCATTATGAATTTCCTATCCGTGATAGTGGTACTTATTTTTATCACCCTCATTTTAATTCGGCTGAACAGGTTGAGCGTGGCCTTAAAGGGATTATCGTGGTTAAGGAAGACAATCCTCCCATTGTAGATAAGGAGCATATCCTTGTTTTAGATGATATTCTTTTGGATGAGCAAGGTAATCCTGTTGCTGATTTTAATAACGAGCATGATGCCTATCATGGCGGCCGCCTTGGCAATACCTTCCGCCTTAATGGCAAGGCTGAAACAAAGATAGATGTTCTTTATGGCCAACGGCTTCGCTTGCGGCTCATTTGTGCAACTAATGCCCGTATTTTCAAACTGGGCTTTAATACGGATAATGCTTGGCTTATTGCCAAAGATGGTCAATCGGTTGGCAAGCCTGTTGCTCTTAAAGAACAGCAAATCCTTTTTGGCTCAGGCCAACGTCTTGATATTATTTTTGATATTCCTCAAGATGGAACAAAGGATAGTTATTCTATTGACCTTATCGGTGCTAAAAGTAAGGCCTCATTAGTGCAATTTGTTGCTCAAGGAAAAAGCAATAGCCAAAATACAAATAAAGCCCCTGTAGAACTTGAAAAAAATGACCTTCCCTTTGATATATCAGAGAAAAAAGCCAAAGTCATTGATGCAACCCTACGAGGCGGTATGATGGGCAAAGTTACCCGCAAGATGAAAAGTAGCGATGCTTTTTGGTCTATTGGCAACAAATTTATGGTGGGTGAGGCTGATCAAAATATGCAGCCTGCTTGGGTGTTTAAGCAAGGTAAAAATTATATTTTACGTATGGATAACCAAACCTTTTACGACCATCCCATGCATATGCATGGCCACTTTTTTAAGGTTCTTAATGGCGATGATAAGGGGCTATGGATGGATACAGTGATGGTGCCTGCAAAACAGTCTATTGATATCCTCTTTCGTGCAAGCGAGATAGGTAAGTGGATGTTCCATTGTCATATTTTAGAACATGCCGAAAGCGGTATGATGGTCTTTTTTGAAGTTAAAGCCTAAAAATACTTATTTGTGATTGGCTGTTACACTTTTTGATTAATCTGTAACAAAAACAGATATTTTTACCTTTTATTGTCATAATTCAGTTACAATCTTTTGCTACTAAAGAGTGCATTAGAGGAAAACTATAGGACTGACAATGAATAATAAAATACAACCTGCTCTTAAAATCATAAAGAATGTTTATCCCATTATTATTGTGTTACTTTTCTTTTGGCTACTGATTGGTGTGAAAGTGCCTGTACCATCCACACCTGCTGCTGGAGAGCGAATACAAGCAAGTCAAAAAGTCTCGGTGCTTCGCTATATATTGCGGCATTCTGATAGTGATAAAAAAGGCTCACCTCCCCAACGAGAAGCCTCTGGTTTAAAAGCAGTTTCTATTTTGACGATTGGGGAAAATAAATTCACCCCAACCTTAGATATTTGGGGCGAGGTCCAATCTGCCAGCGGCTCAGCTCTTGAGCTTGTCAGTGAAATTGCGGCTCAAGTGGTTGATGTTACGAATATTTCACCTGGCTCAAGCGTTAAAGCAGGTGATGTTCTTGTTACTTTGGATAAGCGAGATGCCACTTATAAGCTCGAGCAAGCTCAAGCCAAATTGGACGAGCTGAATGCCTCACTTGCCTCAGCTCAGGCTCTTTTACCTTTGGAAGAAAAAGTTGTGGAAGTTGCCGAAAAGGCCTATGAACGCTATCAAAATTTAGCCAAAAGCAATGTCGCCTCTACCGCTAATTTAGAAACCCAGCTTAAAACTTACCTCCAAGCCCAGCAGGCTATTCAAACCCAAAAAAGTAATGTTGCCTCCTTAGAAGCTCAAATCAAAAGCCAAGAGGCGGTTTTAAACGAAGCCAAATATAATCTTGAAAAAACACAGATAAAAGCTCCTGTTGATGGACGCATCTTAGAAATTAAGGTCCAAAAAGGTCAGTTTTTGAGTGCCAATACTACTATCCTTCGTATGGTCAATATTAACGAGCAAGAAGTTCAGGCTTCTGTTTCTTTTTCTAACCTTGTTTCCTTTTTACCCCATAACCAAAATATTGATGATTTAGTAGGACTTAAGGGCTTTTTTACTATCGAAGAAAATGGCTACAAGCATGATTGGCCTATTAAAGTTAAAGCAATCCCTACCGAACTTTCTTCGGAAAGTCGTGATATAAAAATCCATTTTTCTTTTGATAATCCTATATCTGCCCCTCTTTTAGGAACTTACGGTTCTATCACTCTTATATCCCCCGAAGACCATAATGTGATTGTTGTGCCTCGTGATTCCATAAGACAAGGCAAAGCTTATATTTTAGATGCCGAAAATAAAATCCATGCCAAAGATGTTAAAACCTCCATTATTGGTGATAAATGGTTGTGGGTACAAGAGGGGCTTAGCCTTAATGATAAACTGGTTGTTCAACCCCCTATACCCTTTGTGGAAGGTATTGAGTATGAACCACAAAATAATCAACGCACCACAACAATGCTCAATGAGTTTATTGAGGCTTCGGCCAATAATTTAGCCACAAAGGGAGCAAATAATAATGATTAAGTGGTTTGCTAAGCACCCTATCGCTCCTAACCTTTTAATGGTTTCTATTTTTATGCTTGCTTTGGTGATGATACCCAACCTGCAAAAAGCAACTTTTCCTGATATTCCCGAACGTTCTGTTAGTATTAGTGTTTCATGGCAAGGAACCAGTGCAACCGAGATTGAAGATGCTATTTGTAAGCCTTTAGAGCAAAATTTAGAGAGTATCGAAAATATAGAAAGCTATTCTTGTACAGCTTCAGAAGATAGTGCATCCTCAAGAGTTACCATGAATTGGGGGGCAAATTACGATGATTTTTACGAAGATGTAAAATCCGCCGTAGACCAAACCAGCTTTCCTTCCTCATCCGATACACCTAAAGTAACTAAATATCAAAGTGGTTTTCAAACAACTGTTGCCATATTAGCGGTAACAGGTATTGATAACCTGATGGATTTAAAGGATTATACCGAAGATCTTAAAAATCAAATTGTTGCCTTAAATGGTGTAAGTTCTGTAACTGTTAGCGGTTTTGATGATATTGAGTTTTTGATTAATCTTAAGCCTGAACGAATAGAAGCTCTTAAACTTTCGGTCAGTGATGTGGCCTCTGCTCTGCAAACGCAATCTGTTGAGCAAACCTTAGGGCAGCTTAAATCTATCAATAATAGTTATTCCCTTAAAATTCAGCAGCGGGCAACCGATGTGGCCGCTTTTGAAGATATGATTATCATGACCTTAAGCGATGGTGCAATTATCCGCCTTAAGGATGTTGCCGATATCACTCAAAACTTTTCTGAGCCTAAACCAAAATCTCTTATTGATGGCAAAGCGGCTGGCTTTATCACTATTGAGCGAACCGAAAGTCAAGATATTATCAATGTTGCCAATACGGTATATGACTTTGTTGAACGGGTGCAAAAAACCGCTCCTGCGGGTATAAAAATTGATGTGGTTGGTGATGTTTCTCGCATGACCCGCGACCGCCTTAATCTGGTTGTTCATAACGGTATTAATGGCTTATTTTTAGCCTTTTTTACCCTATGGCTCTTTTTTAATATTCGCTATAGTTTTTGGATAACCATTGGCCTGCCTATCTCCTTTGCTGGTGGTTTAGTCCTCATGTTATGGTTTGGCCAAACCATTAATATTATGTCTTTAGTGGGGCTTTTAGTCGCCATTGGTATTTTGATGGATGATGCCATTGTTGTGGCCGAAAATATCCAAGCCCAATATCTTAAAGGCAAAAGTAAATCCCAAGCCGCCATTGACGGAACATTGGAAGTTATGCCTGGGGTAATATCTTCCTTTTTTACCACCATCATGATTGCCCTTGCCGTTTCCTTTTTACAAGGAGAAATGGGGGCCACTTTACGGGTTATTCCTATTGCCATGATTATGGTATTGATTATTAGCTTAGTAGAAGCTTTTTTAATTTTACCTGCCCATTTAGGCCATAGTCTGCGAGATAGAGAGGAGCAAGAAAAAGTCTTTATTGTTGATTATATTACCAACTTTTTTGGAGTATTTATCACCATTGGAGCTTTATCGGTCATTATTCGTGGACTTTTAGAAACTGCTGCAACAAAGTCGCTCGTTACTATTGTTATTGTTGCCGCAATCTTAGGATTTATTGCTACACTTTATGGCCGTAAATATCGCCGTGAGCATAATAGTGAACATCAAAAATCGCAGCAACCTTTTATCCGCCGCAACTTTTATAAAGGCTTTTACTTTGTTCGAGACCATATTGTTCACAAAATTGCTGCCGCTTCCATTAAGCATAAGCTGATAACCATCTGTGTTGTTGTTAGCTTCTTTTTATCGGGGCATTTTTTACTCTCGTGGGGGATTGTTCGCTTTACCTCTTTTCCTGCCGTTGAGGGAAGCCGTATAGAGGCTCGTATCTTATATCCTTCGGGCTTTTCTCAAGAAGCCATTGAACCTGGTATTCAGCAGCTCTTAAATGGCTTTGATAAGGTTAAAGACGATTATAAAAATCAGTTCCCTGATGCTCCTGAGCTCGCTGAGTCTATCACGGTACAATATGGGGTTAACCGCGATAGTAGCGATAGTGGTGAGCATCAGGCAACTATTGGTATTGACCTTAACGATATACGCTCCTTAAGTGCCGATGAAGTTGCTGCTATTTGGCGAAAAGAAACAGGCTCAGTTGCCGATGTATTATCCCTTAATATCTTACAAAATGCCCCTGGTCCTGGTGGTGATGATTTAGCTATTCGTGTTTTTTCTAAAAATGATGATAGCCTCTTAAACGCTTCTTTAGCCTTAGAAGAGTTTTTAATGGGTACAAATGGTATAAAGTCGGTTATTCATGACTTACGAGCAGGAGCTCCCGAATGGACGATGACCTTTAAGCCTTTAGCCTTAGAGCTTGGCTTAAGTACATCTGATATATCCTCGCAGCTTCGTCATGCCCTCTTTGGCTTTAAGGTCGATGAAATTCAAGTAGCCAATGATACGGTTGATGCCTATATCCGCTATGGTGGCCTTGATACACGCTCGGTTAACTTACTAGAGAATTTGCTCATAAAAACAAGCTCTGGTGCAAAAATCCCCCTCACCTCCCTTGTGAGCATAGAGCAAAGCTATAGCCCTACACGTATCTCTCGCCGTAATGGCTCTAGGGTTAATACGGTTAAAGCCTCCTTAGATAAAACTATTTTGCTCGATACCGAAGCTGAAAGCATTGTACGTAAACAGTTTATCAATGGTATTGGTAAAGATTTTGAAGATGTGAGCTTTGGTTTTGGTGGTCGTAGAGAAGACCGTATGAAAACAATGTCTTCTATGCAGTCAGGCTTTTTACTCGGACTTTTTGGCATTTATGCTATCTTAGCCCTACAGTTTCGTAGCTGGTTGCAACCATTAGCGGTTATGCTTATTATTCCTATGGGCTATGCGGGAACACTTTGGGGGCATTTCCTTTTGGGGCTAAACTTTTCAACAATGTCTATGATTGGGGTTGTTTTACTATCGGGGGTTGCAGTAAACGATTCTATCTTATTGGTAACCTTTATTAAAAATAGAATAAGGGAAGGTTATGATTTACGTCAGGCTGCATCCCTTGCTGCTAAAGAAAGATATCGAGCTGTTTTCCTTACCTCTCTTACAACTGTGGCGGGTGTTTTGCCTCTGCTTTTAGAAACAGATATTCAAGCTCAAATTATAAAACCTCTTGCGGTTTCTATTGCTTTTGGGTTAATGTCAACGACAACTATGGTGTTATTCCTTGCTCCTACTTTATTTGTAATTATCGAGGAAGGTAAGGAATATATCCAAAAATTATTAAAACCAAAAGAGAGAGAAAGTACATAAGAGCAATGAAAGCACCGAATAGTTGGAACCAAGAAGCTCATAAATTATGGAGTAAAGGCGATAAAGAGGCTGCTTTTAAAGCTGTTCTAGAAAAACTCAATAGCTATAACAAAAAGAAACCAAGAGATTTATTGGTACAATTTGCCTATTATCTTTTTTTAATCAATGACTATAAAGCCGCTGCGGATGTTTTTAAGCAGGCTTATGATACCTACCCTAACGATATTGAGGTTATCCGTAATCTATCTGTATGCTTAGGAAAAGCCAATGAGCTTGAAGAAAGCATTTTTTATGCCCATAAACTCTTAGAGCTTAATCCTGATGAAATATTAGCCTATGATACTTTGGCTCAATCTCACCAACGTTTAGGTCAATATAAGGAATCTTCCGAGGCAGGAACAAATTCTCTCACCCTAAAGGATGCCCATTACACAAAGCCCATCCCTGACGGCTGGGAATTACCAAAAGTAAAACCATCCGAATATGCTAAAGGTAAAAAGAATGTCATTAGCTTTAGTTTGTTTGGTAGTCAACCCCGTTACTTGCGTGGTGCTTTACGTAACCTTTTATTGGCCGAAGATTTATTTCCTAATTGGGAGCTATGGTTCTACTTAGATAATAGCGTACCTCAGGATTTTCAAGAACTTATCACCAAGCTTGGCGGCATTATAAAAAAGCAGCCTGATGGGCAAACTTTGCGTCAAAAACTCGCTTGGCGTTTTGAAGTTTCTGATGATAAAGATGTGGGCTATTTCCTTATTCGTGATATTGACTCTGTTATTAGCGTACGAGAACTCTCGGCTGTTGTCGAGTGGCTTCAATCGGATATGTATTTTCATATTATGCGTGACTGGTGGACCCATACGGATTTAATCTTAGCAGGTATGTGGGGCGGCATTGCTGGTATACTCCCTAATATGAAAGAGGCTGTTCAAGCCTATAGCCCTGGCCTTGCCGAAACACCCAATATTGACCAATGGTTTTTGCGTGATGTTATTTGGAAATATGTACGAACATCGGTTATGAGCCACGATCGTTGCTTTGATTTTATGTCTCCCAAACGTTGGCCTGTTTTCCCAACCATGGAACAAGACACCCATGTGGGTATGAATGAAATTGCCGTTAAACATAAAAATCAAGATTCATTCTTAGAAGCTTGGATTGATAAATACCCATGTTTGCAATCCCAAAAAACTTTTAAGATTAGATTATAATCTTTTATTTAAGTCCAAAATCTTCTTTAAAATTATCAGGAGCTTTGTTGAGATATTGCATTTTTTGAGTACCCGATGCAGCTCTTCCCTGATTATCATATGTCCACCATCTTTTGGGGCCCATATCGATATGAACTGTTCGGTTACCCCAACCATAGGCTGTAAATCCTGCAGCTTTTGCCGCTTTATAAAATTGGGCTCTACGGCTCATGGGAACTCTTACATCAAAAGCAACACCCTGCACATGCTGACTATTTGAAGCTCCACCCACTTTTTTATTATGCTCCGCACTGCGATAGCCCGAAAAAACATCCCAGCGGCGATTTGTACTTATTCGGATTTTATTGAGAGCCTCATAGGCCTCAGGCTTAAGCCCCTCGCCACCAAGCTCATGATAACTATAAGGAAAAAGAGCCTTAATATTCACCCAAAAAATAAGCATAAGGGCAAAAATAATAAAACTTATACTAAATAGCCCTAATAAATATTGTTTTTTCTTTAGATAACAAACCCCTATAGCCCACAAAGAAAGAATAAAGCCTACGATAATCAGAGCAAATAAAGCCGTAATCATTATCATCTCCGCTTTGAGGTAAAGCGTGTGGGCTTACCATGATATTTTTTACTTGTTTTTGAGCGTTTGGCAACCAATGCAGGCAATGTATATATTTGAGTAAGAAAAATCTCTGTAAATTGCCGAAGAACTTCTGCTTGGTCTAGGTCAAAAGGATTTTCAGCATGGGCAGCCTCATTACCATCAATTCGAATAATATCTGCCCATTTACCAAGCTCATCAGATATATAATTATGACGAACCGCATCACGAATTTTTATAAAAATAGACTTATCCCTTAACTCTTTAGGAACTACATCATTAAGGGCATTTTCTAGGGTTTTTCTAAACATTGCTCCTGCCGCATCGGGGCTATCGGGTAGAGCTTTAATTCCTTGTAAAAAGAAGCTCTCAATATTTTTTGGTAAATATAACGGAAGCTCAATAACTGCCCCTTCAGGAAAAGTCTGAACCAAAACAAATTTATCGTTGTCTTCTTTTTTGGTATATTCAAAAATTACCGCCTGATTACAATAGCCACAAGCATAAATATTATGTTGTTTTACATCCGAAACTTTATGCCGATAAACAAAGGAAAAAGCAACATTTCGTGTATAGCAATGGGGGCAATCGGTTTTAAGTATATCTTGTATCATTTTTATACAATAACAAAAAAGCGATACTACATCAAATAATAGTATCGCCTTTTTACTTTTTTCTCTTAAGTCGCAGCTACGGGTTGAACAACTGGTGAAGAAGGTGGCATTTTTCGTATTCGTATCCGTTGCAACACGACAACCACACCAATAAAGACAAAGCCTAAAATCCAGAATAAATATTCACTCATTCGCTTATTCTCCACTTGTAAAAGTTCTAGACGTGCATCAAAGTCAATGCCTTTTTCAGCAGCATTTGAGCCAAATTTCACACCATCAACTAACAACATACCATCCTTAACCAGTGTATATTCAATACCAGCATCCGCAAGGCGTTCTTCTGCTGTGCCATCAATAGCATCCATTTGTAAATATTTTATTCTTGGATTGGCATCTGTTCTTGTAGGAGCAGGACGTACCTTAATCCGAGCATGTTGGCCGATTTCCATATTACCAATTTGCGTCATTATAGCATCTGAGCCTTCATAATTACTATATTTTGGCTCAATTTGGTCTAACCAATAATGAGGTTGGAATAAGGTGAAAGCCCCTATCAGCAACAATATGGCTTCCCACGGTTTATTTTTTGTCAGAAACCAGCCTTGCAATGCTGCAGTAAATATCAAGATACCAATGGTTGAGATTATTGCCACCGCAATACCCTCCAGCCAGCCAACATCCCAAAGGAGCAGCTTGGTATTAAAGATAAACAAAAACGGTAAAATTGCCGTACGTAGACTATAAAAGAAAGCCACAACCCCAGTTTTTAAAGGATCACCCCTCGATATTGCCGCTGCGGCAAAAGAGGCTAGCCCCACAGGTGGGGTTACATCGGCCATAATACCAAAGTAAAAACAAAACATATGAGCGGCAATAAGTGGAACAATCAGCCCATTGGCTTCACCAAGTTCTGTAACAACAGGTACCATAAGTGTGGAAACCACAATATAGTTTGCCGTTGTTGGCAAGCCCATTCCTAAAATAAGGCTAAGTACTGCTGTTAAAAGTAAGATTAAAAAGATGTTATTACCTGCAATCACCTCTACTAAATCGGCAAATTTTCCACCAATACCTGTTTGGGTAACCACACCAACAATAATGCCCGCCGCCGCTGTTGCTAAGGCAATACCAATCATAGAGCGAGCTCCTGAGATTAAGCCATGGTATAAATCTGCAAAGCCCCATTTGATATGTTTTTTTAAGCCTTTTTTCTTACGGAAAAAAGCAATCAACGGACGCTGGGTAAGAATAATAAATATGAGTAATGCACTTCCCCAAAAAGCTGAAAGTTGTGGCGAAAGTCTCGATACCATCAAGCACCAAATCAGCAAAACAACGGGTAAAAGATAATATAACCCCGATAAGAATATAGGTCCAGGACGTGGAAGCGGAATATCAATCTCAGGGCTTGCATCAGGGTCTAAACCTGGAAAACGACTGCAGTAAGCTACTAAAGCAATGTAAATAGCAATCAAGATTGTTCCAAAAACCCAAACACTTAAATCTCCAAAAATACGATGAACAAAACCAACAATTACATAAGCCGCAAAAGCAAGAGTACAAATCGCCGCAATAGATGCGATAAAGCGAATAAGCCGACTAAAAGCAGGATCTGGTTCATAACCACGAGGTAAGAACTCAAAATTATTTTTACAAGCCTCTAGGTGAACAATATAAACCAAGGCAATATAAGATATAATAGCAGGTAAAAAAGCATGCTTCACAATATCAGGATATTCTAAACCATTGATATAGCTTACCATTAAAAATGCAGCCGCTCCCATAACAGGAGGCATAATTTGTCCATTCACCGAAGATGAAACCTCAACTGCTCCTGCTTTTTCAGGCGAAAAGCCAACTTTTTTCATCATAGGAATGGTAAATGTACCTGTCGTTACCGTATTGGCAATAGATGAGCCTGAAATAAGCCCTGTAGCACCTGAGGCAACAACCGCTGCTTTTGCAGGCCCGCCACGTAAATGACCAAGGCTCGAAAAAGCAATGCGAATAAAGTAAGCCCCTGCTCCTGCTTGTTCTAAAAGAGCTCCAAATAAAACAAAAAGAAAAACAACCGTCATAGAGACACTAAGCGGTGTGCCAAAAACAGCCTCTTGAGAAATCCACTGATGATTGATAAAGGCTCTAAAGCTAATATTATTCGTTGCAAAATCACCAAATATTTTTGCATCGCCAAATAATGTATAGCCCATAGCTAAGCTTGCAATAATCACCAAAGCAGGGCCTAAACTTCGTCTTGTAGCCTCAAGCAAAATGATAATCCCTACAACCCCCATAGCAACATCAACTTGTGTAGGGCTGCCAACACGAGACTGAATACTCTCCCAAAAAACAAGCAAATATAATACCGTTGAAATCCCTGCTAGCATCAATAGCCAATCGTAAAATGGGGCTCGATATTTAGGGGCTTTTTTATACATAGGAAAAGATAGAAAAACCAACCCTAAGGCAAAAGCTAAGTGAATGACTCTACCTTGTGATGAGTCAATAGCTAAATTTATCCGAATATCTGGACCACCATTATCCAATATTTTTTGCGTTATCGTCGCAACCCAACTATTCATCAAAAATTTTAGAGGTGAGGCATACCAAATCTGAAAAATCGACCAAGATAAAGCTAAGCCAATAAAGACTTTATACTGCCAGCCCTCAACTTGCCGACCACCAGAATCAACCGAAACAAGCTCTTTAATTCGCTCAGACTCCGCATCATGGAGTTCATGTCTTTCTGTTTCATCTAATGTTATATCTCGTTTATCTTCCATAATTCACCTTTTATTTCCTATATATAAAGACGCAAAAAGCCGCCTATATAATATATAAAGCGGCTTTTACTATTAAGAGTTTGGTTACTTTAACCAACCCATTTCTTTATAATATTTTTCTGCTCCAGGATGATAAGGTGCTGAACGTAAATTATTAACCATATCTTCTTCTTTTAAGATTTCAAAAGCAGGATGTAAGCGTTTGAAACGATTAAAGTTTTCGAAGATAGTTTTAACAACATTATACACAACATCATCAGGAACATCCGCATAAGATAATAGGGTTGCACCCACACCAAATGTTTCCACATCATCGGGGTTACCCTTATACATACCACCAGGAATTACCGCTGGAGAATAGAAGTCATTATCTGCAATAAGTTTATCAATAACAGGCTTTGTTTCTTTATCTGTTAAAGGAACCATAACAACATCACATGTTGTTGCGGCTTCCGATAAAGCTGCTGCTGGATGACCAACCGAATAAACAAAAGCATCGATATTATTATCACATAAAGCCTGAGGAGCTTCAGCTGGTTTTAGCTCAGCTGCAAGCTTGAAGTCTCTTGTTGTCCAACCTAGGCCTTTCATAATTTCTTCCATTGTTCCACGAAAGCCTGAGCTTTGAGGACCAATATTGACACGTTTTCCTTTTAAATCGCTAAAGGTTTTTATGCCTGAATCTGCACGAGCAACCACATTAAATGGCTCTGGATGAAGCGAGAAAACAAAGCGAAGTTTATCATCTGCTCCTTGGTCTTCGAAACGAGAAGTACCATGCACCGCATGATATTGCCAGTCAGACTGAGCAACACCAAATTGCTGGTCTCCTGATTTTAGGGCGTTAATATTAGCAATTGAGCCTCCTGTTGATGGGGCAACACAATTAATATCAACATCCGCAGCATTTACAAGCTTACATACAGCTTGACCAACCTGATAATATACGCCTGTTTGGCCACCTGTACCAATCGTTACTGAATTTTCAGCAACAGCACTTGTTGTAAAAGCAATCGCTGCTGCGAAAACTGTGGATAGAATTGACTTTTTCATGATGTCTCCTTAACATTACAATATATTTTTAAATATATTTTGTTTAGATTATGCATTTGCAACTCTCTACAATAACTTTTTGTACATTGAAATGCAATTATTTTCTAATTTCTCCCATCATTGATGTCTTGATACTGAATACTCCTTCTTGTATTTTTTATTTTTACAATACTTTAAATTTCATGTACTTTATTATATATTTATTTCCATAATATTTATGAATATAGCTCAAAGGAAAATAAAAACATGAAACCGCTTTTTATATGGTCATTTCTATTATTTAATGTCATGGCATTTAATTCTATCGCTGCAGAAAACACAGCTGAGCCTGCTGCAAATGAGCAAGCACCAAACACTGCAGAACAAAATAAACAGCCTATAACTTTCCAAACCCAAGAAGTCTTTGGTGACTGGCCTGTAAATTGTGTTTATCAAGAAGTATGGAACGAAAATAAAGAGACAACAGGCCAAGCTGCTTTGCTTGGTTGCCAAGCTCCTCATACCTTTATGACTAAAGAAAAACAACCGATTTTATATACAGTTGTTGCTTATACACAAGATGCTAAAGGAAATATTGCTTCAAGACCAAGCCTTTATTTTCAAGCACCTGTAAATGTTTTTTTAAAACCACAAATTATTGTAAAAGTTGATGGGCAATCTCCTATAACCTTTTATTATAGTAACTGTAATCAAGCCGGTTGTTTTGCTAGTGAAGAAATTAGTAAACAGTTTGAAGATAAGCTTCGTAAAGGCTCAAAAGTTGATATTACTTTTTCCATTAATCCTGAGCAACCAATTACATTAACTCTACCACTTACAGGCTTTACTAAAGCCACGGAGTATTTAAGTGAGCAAATAAAATCTTATGGAACAACCATTCCCATGCCTGAGATTAAGCAAGCTGAAGCCCCTGCTACTCCTGCAGCTCAGTAAAAATAAGAAGTTAGCCCCATATGAATTTCATAAGGGGCTAAAGCTTCACAGATAGTAAATCCTTTTTATAGCAACTGCTTATACTTTGACGGGAATTTTTGGGCAACATCAGTGCAAATTCCGTCTACCCCCCAGTTAAAAAGCTCGTTGGCTCTTGCAAGGTTATTGACTGTCCACACATTCACCCCTACTCCCGCTGCCTTAAATTTTTGTACCATCTCGCGGCTTAAACCTTTATCTTGAGGATGAATATAGTCCGCCTCGCACCATTCTAAAATCGACTGCCAATCATCATGAATATTATGGGCTTCAAACAAACAAGCAACTTTTCTATGAGCTCTTATATTCTTAAACTCACGTAAAATCATATGATTAAAGCTAGAGACTATCAGTTGACAATCCTCACTAAGTTCATCCGTTGCTATGGCTAAATTCTCAACAAGTTGGTGAGCCATTTTAGCACCTGTGGGGCAAGATTTTATTTCGATATTTAAATGAAGACTTATTCTATTTGCAAGTTCAATAAGTTGTGTAACTGTGGGAATAGGCTCACCTTGATACTCATCGGCAAACCAGCCCCCTGCATCAATATGGGCTAAGTCAGCTTTGCTTAAGTCAAAAACAGCTCCCGTTTTATCTGTGCATCTATCAAGGGTATCATCATGGGAAAGAACAAGTGTGCCATCATGTAAAATATCAACATCACATTCTATCCAATGAATACCATGCTCTTTTGTTAAGGCAAAAGCAGCCAATGTATTTTCTGGGGCTAAAGAAGACATCCCCCGATGAGCAATTAATGTTTTCATATCCATACTTCCTTATAATTTATTGTATAAATTTACTCTAACATAAAAAATATTATAAACCCAAAAAGAAAACTATCTAATGAGAACCTATTTTTTATTGAGTCGATAGATGAAAATTCTCATATTCAACATTATTATCAATTCACACAACTATATAAATCAATCAATAAAAATGCTTAATATCACAATACAATTCTCATACATTAAAATCATCTCTAACCTTTAGAAAACATTGAACATATTTCTCCTCAAAGTAGTGGTCATCTTACTTTTATTAATGTAAATAACCCTATAAATACATCGTTAATGAGCAAAAATTTATCAAATTTATTGCTTTCGCTAAAAAAAGACGATATAAATAATTTACTATCATTGATAGTGATGGGTATGCTTTTAAATTAAAACATAAGACTATGGGAGAATAATATGTTTGTGAGAAGTTTAAAAGACGTTGAAAAAACAGATTGTTTTGTAAATTGGGGGAATGGGACAAGTCATCGCTTATTAATAGAAGCTGATAATATGGGCTATACTGTCTGTCACACTATCGTACATAAAGGTACTGAATCCCTTTTAGAATATAAAAATCACCTTGAGGCTTGTTACTGCATTAGCGGTAGCGGAGAAGTTGAAGATATGCAGAATACTGTTTATCCCATCAATGTTGGTGATATTTATGTACTAGATAAGCATGATAAGCATTATCTACGTGCGTCAAAAGATGAAGACTTAATATTAGTCAGTGTGTTTAATCCACCACTTAAAGGAACGGAAAAACATAATCTGAATGATCCAAATGCTTCATCAGCCTATTAACCGTTTTTAATGAATATATACACTTATAAGCAGGGAGTATGTTTTTTTTAAAAATAAATGAGAACAAGATGATGTTTTAATCATTTTATATTTATTCATAAAAAAAGAGGAGAATAAATAATGGATCATGTTGATATCGGTGTCTCTACCTATTTAGGTTTTGCTATTTATATGGCAGCCATGTTTGGTATTGGACTATATTTTTACTTTAGAACCAAAAATTACAACGAATATATCTTAGGTGGGAGAACATTAGGGCCTTTCCCTTCGGCTATCAGTTCGGTTGCATCGGACTTTAGCGGATGGCTACTTTTAGGTTTACCAGGCTTTGCTTATTCAGGTGGTATGGGTGCTTTTTGGATTGCCTTTGGCCTATTTTTAGGAACATCGACAAACTGGATGGTGATTGCCCCTCGACTGCGTGAGCAGAGTGAACGTTTTTCAACCCTCACAATTCCTGACTTCTTAGAGAAAAAACTTGGCGACCCAACAGGCATTTTACGTATTGCCTTAGCGATTGCCATTTTATTCTTCTTTGTTGGCTATACAGCCAGTGGATTTGTGGCTGGTGGTAAATTATTTAACAGTTTATTTGGTCTTAACTATACAACCGCTATGCTTATTGCTGTTGCCGTTGTGCTTTCTTATACATTCTTAGGAGGTTACCTAGCGGTTTCTTGGACAGATGTGGTTCAAGGTCTATT
Organism: Alphaproteobacteria bacterium; assembly: GCA_047973205.1. GTDB lineage: Bacteria > Pseudomonadota > Alphaproteobacteria > JBKEAR01 > JBKEAR01 > JBKEAR01. The sequence goes on from JBKEBO010000077.1 coordinate 46,223, forward strand.
AATGATTACAGCTCTCATTATTATTCCTATTATGGCTATGGGTGAACTTGGTGGAGCTTCAGCTACATTCAGTAAAGTTTCAGAAGTATCACCTCATCAAATGAGCTTCTTTAAAAATCTTGATGGCTCTAATGCTAGCCTTTTAGTGATACTCAGCTTAATGGCTTGGGGACTTGGTTATTTTGGCCAACCTCATATTTTAGCACGCTTTATGGGTATTCGTTCGGTTGAAGCTGTTAAACCTGCCCGTATTATCGCTATCCTTTGGACATTCTTTGGTATGGGTGCTGCTATCTTTATTGGTCTTATTGGTATTGCTTACTTTGCCGATAACGAAGCAGGAAGAGAACTTTTAAGTAGTGATCCAGAAAAAGTATATCTTGCTCTCATTAGTGCTTTAAGTCATCCTATTATTGCGGGCTTATTACTTGCTGCGGTTATGGCTGCCATTATGAGTACTGCAGATAGTCAACTTTTAGTGGCAAGTTCTGCCTTTACAAGTGACTTACTTTCTAAACATCTTTCACCCGAAAAAGCTTTACTCTTCAGCCGTGTCGCTGTTGTTGTTATTGCTGTTATCGCAACCATCATTGCAACTAATCCTGACTCAAGTATTTTAGGTATGGTGGGTAATGCATGGGCTGGCCTTGGGGCTTCTTGTGGTTCAGTTGTATTATTCAGCTTAACTTGGAAGAAAACCAACTATCTTGGTGGTATTGCTGGTGTGATTGTTGGTGCCTTGACTGTTGTCTTCTGGATTTACGGTAAAAAGGCTCATCCAGATGTAGAGATTTTTGGTCTTTACGAACTATTCCCAGGCTGTATTGCTGCAGCCATTGCTCTGGTTGTTGTGAGCTTTGGAACACAATCTATTGTTATACCAAAAGATTACGGTCAAAATGCTGCTTAAAATTAGACGTTTG
>JBKEBO010000004.1:0-35668 GCA_047973205.1 Alphaproteobacteria bacterium
ACATCGTTTGCCTAACTGCTTATAATTAAGCACTAATTACTTTAACTTATGCGGAACTATATTATATACTAAAAATATTATTAAGTTGTTAATAAAATAACTTTATGACAAAATAACCGTCCACTGTCGGACAAAATAACCGTCGTGCTACACGTTCCGCTTGAGCCTAAAGGGAAAAGCCATTGCTTTTCCTATGCTTTATTCTGAGATATCTTAGATTCTTAAGGCCTTTTAGGAATTTCTTATTGCTAAAATCTCTAGGGCATAGTAATTTTAAAAGGAAGTTTTTATTTTTACTGTAGATACGGGCATGAGCGAGTGCGAAAGCTTGTCATTATATAAAAATGATATAGGGATAGAGAGTTAAGCTTATGATGAAATGGGTATATAGCTTTGGGCCCAGAGGGGTTGACGGCTCTATGCATATGCGAAATACATTGGGTGGCAAAGGAGCATCCTTGGCCGATATGACCCGTCTTGGCCTTCCTGTTCCGCCTGGTTTTACTCTAACAACATCATGCTGCTCAGCTTTTGTAAAAAATAATAATCAGCTGACAGATGAGATGATAGAGCAGATTAACGAGGCTATTTTACGCCTTGAGGGCGAGACAGGCAAAACTTTTCTTAACCCAAGAAACCCTCTTGTTTTAGCCATTCGCCCTGGAGCAAAAGCCCTAATGCCTGGAATTATGGATACAGTTTTATGTTTAGGGCTAACCTCTGATTTAATTGATGAATGGGGAAAGTATAACGACCATAATAATCAAAGCTTATGGAATGCCTATCGCCGCTTTATTCGGACATTTTCGGAAGTTGTCCTAAATGTAGAAGGAGCTTATTTTGACGAGCTAATTGTTGCCTTACGTAAAGAATATAATGTGAGTGCTTTACGTAGGCTCTCAGCTCAGGATTTACGCGATGTAACTATTCGCTTTCGCAAGCTTGCCCAAGAACATATATCAGAGGAATTTCCCACAGATCCAAAAGAGCAGCTTTATCGCTCCATAGAAGCAGGCTTTAAGAGCTGGAATTCTCGTCGAGCAACTTTATTTCGCCAAATGCACAATATTGTGGATAAGGATGATGGAGCTGCGGTAACTGTTCAAACGCAAATCTTAGGGGTGCGTCATGCGGAGCAGTCAGGCTCAGGCTATTGTTGGAGCCGTGATCCCCATACGGGGGAAAATAAATGTACAGGAGCTTTTGTTACAGGGGGCATTGGGGAGGATTATAACGATCTTTCAGCCAGACTGCAGGCCTTATCTAAAAGCGAAAGTGAAACCCCTGAAACTTCACTAGAAGCCCAAATGCCTTGGGTTTGGCATGATTTACTCCATGCTAGGGAAGTTGTTGAAAAATGGTATGGCACTATGCGGCAATTAGAATTTGCGGTGGAAGATGGCCGCCTTTGGTTATTACAATCCCATACGGCTGAGCCAAAAACCCCTGAGGCTGCTCTTAAAATTGCTGTAGAGATGGTCAAAGAAGGAATGATACGCCGTCAAGATGCAGTACAAAATTTACGGCCTGAGCAACTCGAAAAAATGCTGCATCCCTCATTAGATGCTACAGGAAATATCAATATCATGAGCCGTGGTATGGGGGCTTCACCAGGGGCTGTTTCGGCCATTGCTTGCTTTAGTACAAAATCTGTTTTAAAACATGTCGAAAAGGGCGAAAAGGTTATTTTAATTGCGGAAGAAACACGCTCCGATGATGTAATAGCCATTCAAGCGGCATCAGGCATTTTAACAACAAGAGGTGGCATATCATCCCATGCAGCAGTGATTGCTCGGGGTATGGGAAAGCCATGTATTGCAGGGGCTTCGGAGCTTCGGTTTAATAAATCAAAAACAGCCATATCAGCAAGTAATCTAAAAGTCAAAGAGGGTGAATATATCACCATTGATGGTTTAACAGGCTTGGTTATTCAAGGCGAGGTAGCCATTAAGCTTCCGAATTTAAACGATGATTTTAGCGAATTTATGAGTTGGGTCGACAAATATCGTGAAATAGAAGTGCGAGCCAATGGGGAAAGCCTTGATGAGATTGCAACAGCAAGAGAATTTGGTGCAGAAGGTATAGGGCTTATCCGAACAGAGCATATGTTCTTAAAAGATGATAGGCTTTCGTTGGTTAGAGAAATGATACTCGCAAAAAATAGTCATGAACGCCAGCAAGTTTTAAGTAAAATTCTCCCCATGCAACGAGAGGATTTTATCGCCTTATTTAAAGCCAGTGATGGTTGGCCTGTAACCATAAGATTGCTAGACCCTCCTTTGCATGAATTTTTACCTGATGAGCAAGAAGATATTAGTGAACTTGCCAAAGCCATGAAGCGAGAAACCCATGAAGTTCAACGTCATATTGAGCGGCTAAATGAGGCTAATCCAATGCTTGGTCATAGGGGTGTTCGCCTTGGAATTACCACAGCAGAGATTTATAAAATGCAAGCTCAAGCTATTTTTGAGGCTGCAGCTCAGACTATACAAGAAGGAACGGATGTTCAACTAGAGATTATGATACCGCTTGTATCGTTAAATGATGAAGTTGCCTTTATAAAACCAATGTTACAAGAAATTGCTTACTATGTGGAAAAAGAGCAAAAAGTCTCGATTAATTGGAGTATTGGCTCGATGATAGAGACTCCCAGAGCCGCCTTACGTGCCGCAGATATTGCTCAGGCAGCAGACTTTTTTAGCTTTGGAACAAACGATCTTACTCAAATGACTTGGGGTGTTAGCCGTGATGATAGTGGCGATTTTTTACGCTCTTATTTGAGCCAAGGGATATTAACCGTTGATCCATTTAAAACCATGGACTTAGTTGGTGTTGGTGAGTTGATTAAAATAGCCGTTGAACGGGGGCGTAAGGCGAACCCCAAACTCATATGTGGTATATGTGGTGAGCATGGAGGCGACCCTAGAACCATTAACTTTTGTTACGAGGCAGGTGTGGATTATATTTCATGTTCTCCATGGCGTGTTCCTGTAGCTCGCCTCGCTGCAGCCCAAGCCGCCTTAAAACAACAAGCCAAAGAAGATTAGGCACTAACTGCGTTAGGGCTCATAAAACAAATCTCAAGCAAATAAAAACTTGTGCATATATCTTAAGTTTTTTATGATAAGTACATGGATAATAACGACATAGTATCAAGCTCCATGGAGCATGGCATAGAGGTAATACGCCGCTACACCAAAAACCTACCACAAACGGCGGGGGTTTATCGTATGTTCGGCTATGATGGTGAAGTTTTATATGTGGGCAAGGCCAAGAATCTTAAAGCTCGTGTTACCTCTTATAGCCGCCCTATGGATGCTCCCAGACGCATTCAACGAATGATTGGCTTAACCAAATCCATGGAGTTTATTGATACACGCTCTGAAGCGGAGGCTCTACTTTTGGAAGCCTCTTTAATTAAGTCTTTAAAGCCACGCTTTAATGTGGACCTTAAGGATGATAAAACCTTTGCTGAAATTCTTCTGACAGGTAACCATGACTATCCTCGCATTCAAAAACACCGTGGAACAAGAAAGCTTAAAGGAGATTATTTTGGCCCTTTTGCTTCCACATGGTCAGTTAATGAGATGCTCTATATTTTGCAGCGTGTCTTTTTGCTTCGTACATGCTCTGATAATGTTTTTACCAATCGTTCCCGCCCTTGTTTGCTGCACCAAATTAAACGCTGCTCTGCTCCTTGTGTTAATTTAGTCTCCAAAGAAGACTATATCTTAAGCATTGATAATGCTAAGAAATTCCTTAAAGGTGATACCAAAGAACTTCGGGCTCAATTTAGCCAAAAAATGAATGATGCCGCTCAAAATATGGCCTATGAGGAAGCTGCTGTTTGGCGTGACCGCTTAAGAGCTATTACCAATATTCAGGCTAAGCAATCGGTTAATATTTTACAAAATACCGATATAGATGTTGTAGCTATTCACCTAGAGGGTGGACGCTCTTGTGTACAGGTTTTCTTTTTTAGGGGCGGACGAAATTATGGTACATGCAGCTACTTTCCTAAACATGATAAAGATGATAATGAGGCGGATATCTTAGCCGCTTTTTTGAGCCAATTTTATGCACGTCATATGCCCCCTTCACGCATTTTGGTTAATATTCTTCCCCATGATGATTTAGAGGAAGCTTTTTCGGAACGTCGTAAAACCAAAGTAAAAATATTACGGCCTGAACGAGGTGAGTTAGCTGATATTATGCAGCAAGCCTTAGGTAATGCCCGTGCAGCCTTAGGACGAAAGCTTTCCGAAACCAGCAGTTGGCATATGCAGCTTAGCCATATGAGTGAGCTTTTAGGTTTAAGTGATATTCCTAATCGTATAGAAGTTTACGATAACTCTCATACCCAAGGAAGCGATATGATAGGAGCCATGATTGTTGCAGGACATGACGGTTTCGAAAAAGCCCAATATCGTAAATATAATATTAAAGATAGCCAGCTCACCCCTGGTGATGATTTTGCCATGATGAAAGAAGTTTTTATGCGGCGATTTTTACGTATGCAAAAAGAAGAAGCCATAACCCCTGATCTTGTGTTGATTGATGGGGGCAAGGGGCAACTCTCGTCTGTGATGGAGATTATGGATGAGCTTGGTGTAAGCAATATAGATTTTGTAGCGGTTTCCAAAGGGGTTGACCGCCATGCGGGCAAGGAGCAGCTCCATTTAACTGATGGCCGTACTCTTTATCCTGAGCCTAAAGCTCCTGCTTTATGGATGATACAAAAATTACGTGATGAGGCTCATCGTTTTGCTATTGGGGTTCACCGCAAAAAACGAGCTAAATCTATGCGAAAGTCAGGCCTTGATGTTATTGCAGGGATTGGAGCGATTCGTAAGCGGGCTCTTATGGCTCACTTTGGCTCACTCAGAGATATTAAAGCGGCTTCAGTAGAGGATATTGCCAGTGTTGAGGGGATATCTCTCCAATTAGCCGAAACCATATTAGAGCATCTAAATAATGGAAGCTTAGAGCCATAAGTAAAGGGTTTTTCTGGTTTTTATATAAGCTGCTATCTTAAATATATTGCAAGATTGATGTTTTTTTTCTATCTTAAAGACTTAGCTACATTTTAAGGAATATAATTTTAATGGATATGGATGATTTCGACTTAAGCGATATGGAGAGCGAGCCTAAAAAATCGGCTGCGAATAAAGAGATGCAGCCCAATGAGCCTCTTAAGTCAGAAGATAATATTGATGAAGCTGACCCTTTTGCCGATTTAATTATAGAGGAAGCTAACGGTAACAGCTCGCTATATCCTGAATATGAAGATACAGGCATTAACTTAAATAACAATGAGATACCTTATAATCTAGAGGCTGAAAAAGCTCTTTTAGGAGCGATTATTTTAGATTCCGATATTTTGATGAAAGTTTCTGAATTTTTGCAGCCTGATCACTTTGTTACCAATGCCCACCGTAAAATTTTTAAAACCATGATGCAGATGGAAAATCGTCAACATGTGATTAATGAGGTAACACTTTCGGGCTTTTTTAAATCCGATGCGGACCTTTTAGAACTTGGTGGTGTGGAATATTTACGGGATCTTGGTGGCTCAGCAGTTTCGCCTTATAGTGCCGAAAATTATGCTCGAATTATCTATGATAGCCATTTACGAAGACAATTAATCGAAGTAGGCCAAGAGATTAGCGATCGGGCAACGGCAACCGAAGCCGAAGGTAAGGCGGAAGAAGAAATAGCTTTAGCCGAAGAGCGTTTATATAATTTAGCCGAAAAAGGTAATTTTAAAACAGGCTTTACGGCTTTTGGAAGCTCCTTAGAAAAAGCTTTAGAGCTTGCCTATACGGCTTATCAACGCGGTGATGCTCTTGCAGGTATCACTACAGGTATTAATGCCCTTGATAAGCTTTTTGGGGGAATGCAACGCTCGGATTTAATTATTATTGCAGGCCGTCCTGCTATGGGAAAAACCGCTCTTGCGGCTAATATTGCATGGTCAGCGGCAACAAAGGCCTATGCGGAACTTCATGCCAATGACAAGATTGAAAGCGGTGCAGTTGTTGGTTTCTTTTCGCTGGAGATGAGTTATGACCAGCTTGCTCTTCGGATTTTATCTCAAGAGACAGGCATTTCAGGTCAAGCCATTCGTCGGGGTGATATTGATGACCAGCAATATAATAGTCTTCATGATGTGGCAAGCAATTTACGAGAAATCCCATTCTTTATCGATGATACACCAGGTCAAACCATTGCAACTATTCGCTCACGAGCAAGACGAATGAAACGTCAACATAATCTAGGGTTGCTTGTAATTGACTATATTCAGCTCATAGCAGGAACATCTAAGGATGTTAATCGTGTGCAAGAAGTTGCAGAGATTACAAGAGGATTAAAAAATCTTGCTAAAGAGTTAGAAGTTCCTGTTATTGCTCTTTCTCAGCTCTCACGTCAGGTTGAAAATCGTGAAGATAAACGTCCGCAAATGGCAGATCTTAGAGAATCAGGCTCTATTGAGCAAGATGCTGATATTATTATGTTCGTATTCAGACGTGAATATTATATCCAAAATGAACGCCCTGATGAAGAAGATACTGATGCGATGAGCCGATGGGAAGAACGTATGGAACGTAATCGTAATAAAGGATCAGTTATTGTGGGCAAAAACCGCCATGGTGATACCCCCGATATTCAGCTTCATTTTGATAAATCTCGTACCAAATTTAGTGATTTAGAAACAAGGTATAATTCTGATGATATACACTAAAGCCCATGGAGCAAGCCTTAGTATTAATCTTGAGCATCTCTATGATAATTGGCAATTATTTCATCATCATATGGCCTCAGGCAAAGCAGCAGCCGTTGTCAAGGCTAATGCTTACGGCCTAGGGGCAACAAAGGTTGCTTCATTTTTAGAAAAAAGAGGTATTTCGGACTTTTTTGTTGCTCATCTCTCAGAAGCCATTGAGTTAAGACAAAATGGTATTTGTGGCAAAATCTATGTACTTAACGGCTTACCCGCTGCTATCCATGACATTAAAGCCTATGATGAATTTAATCTTGTGCCTGTTATCGGATCACTTGGAGAGCTTGAAAATCTTCACCGCTATCTTCGTAAGAATAATCAGCAAATGGATATTATTCTTCATAGTGATACGGGCATGAACCGCCTTGGCTTCGATAAAACAGAATGGCCACAGCTTCATAAAGACCATGACTATTTAAGTCATTGTAATATACTATATATTATGAGTCATTTAGCTTGTGCTGATGCGGCGGAACATCCTTATAACCAAGAACAAAAGCGGCGTTTTTTACATATTCGTAAAGGTTGGGAACATATTCCTACAAGCTTAGGAAACTCTGCAGGAATACTGCTTGATAAGGATCTACAAGGCGATTTAGGCCGTCCAGGAATAGGGCTTTATGGCGGTAATCCTTTTTCTGATGGTAGGCCATGCCCTGTAAAGCCTGTGGTTTGCTTAACCGCTCCAATTGTTCAAATTCGTTCAATCAAGGCAGGGGAAGCCGTTGGCTATGACAATGGTTGGATTGCTCCACAAAATAGCCAAATTGCAACAATATCCTTAGGCTATGCTGATGGTTGGTTACGTGTAATTGCATCTAAAGGTTATGTGATGATGGGTGAATATAAGTTACCGATTGTTGGACGTATCTCTATGGATTCTATCACATTAGATATTACACATCTTCCTGAAAATCTTAAGAATACACAACAAGAGGTCGAGATTTTAGGAAAAAATATTACAATTAATAATGTTGCGGCATGGGCAAATACAATCCCATATGAAATTCTAACCAGCATTGGCCGCCGCTTTGATTGTACATATCAGGAGAAATCATGAGTTTTCGTCGAATACCAAAATCCCATAAGGAAAAAACAGATAACCGCTCCTCTTCGCAGCGAGCACAAGCGGTGCGTGTAAAAACAGCCAAAGGCCGAAAAACAAGCTCAACCCGCTGGCTGCAAAGGCAATTGAATGACCCTTATGTACAAGCAGCTCATTCCCAAGGCTTACGCTCACGTGCAGCATTTAAAATCCGTGAACTTAACGATCGTTTCCAGTTTTTAAAAGAGGGGCAAAAAATTGTTGACCTTGGAGCGGCACCAGGCGGTTGGACGCAAGAAGCCGTAGAGATAACCCAAAGTAGTATGGGTAAAGGCATGGTTTTAGCCGTTGATATTCAAGAGATGGAAGAAATTGCAGGAGCAACCGTTATTTGCCAAGATTTTTTGGCCAATGATGCCGAAGAGCGGATTATGAGCCTTCTTGATGGCAAGGTCGATGGTGTAATCTCTGATATGGCCCCTTTTACTACAGGCCACCAGTCAACGGATCATATTCGCATTATTGCCCTTGTGGATGCAGCCTATCATTTTGCATGCAAAATCCTAAAACCTAATGGATATTTTGTTGCTAAAGTTTTCCAAGGTGGTACAGAAGGAACGCTTTATGCTGATATGCAAAAAAGATTTACAAAAATACGCCATGCCAAACCACCATCTTCACGCAAAGAATCTCCTGAGGTTTTTGTGATTGCCACAGGATTTAAAGGATAAGAGTAAGGAAATCAAATGACTGACAATGAGTTTTTCCCATTAACAAAGCCTGATACTGAAATCTCAACCCAAGAGGCTTTTGGCTTTAAGAGCAATATCAAAGTACCTGCATTTAGCCAAGCATCACCATATGTGCCTGAAGTTGATGAAAATTATCGCTTTCAGCCCACAATTACAAAAGCGATACTCGCAGGTTTTGCTCATAACCGCCGTGTGATGATACAAGGTTGGCATGGTACAGGAAAATCGACACATATTGAGCAAATTGCAGCACGCTTGAATTGGCCACTTATGCGAATTAACTTAGATAGTCATGTTAGTCGTATCGATTTGATTGGTCGTGATGCCATTGTTTTAAAAGATGGCCGTCAGGTAACCGAGTTCAAGGAAGGGCTTTTGCCATGGGCATTGCAGCATCCCATTGCTTTGGTTTTTGATGAATATGATGCAGGTCGCCCTGATGTAATGTTTGTTATTCAACGTGTTTTAGAGGCCAAAGGTCGCTTAACCTTACTCGATCAAAATAAAGTCCTTACGCCTCATCCTTATTTTCGTATTTTTGCCACAGCGAATACGGTCGGACTTGGTGATACTTCAGGTATTTATCATGGGGTGCATCAAATTAACCAAGGTCAAATGGATCGTTGGCATATTGTTGCTCCACTCAATTATTTAGATGCTAAAGAAGAAGTTCAAATTGTGCTTTCTCGTATACCCTCATGGCAAAATGATGAGCAAAAAAAGGCTCTTATACCCCTTATGGTAGAACTTGCAAATTTAAGCCGTAAGGCTTTTATTCAAGGGGAGCTTTCAACGGTTATGTCTCCACGAACAGTGATTTCTTGGGCTGAAAATGCCGAGATTCTAGAAGGCGATATGGAAGAAGCTTTTCGCTTTTCATTCCTTAGCCGTTGTGATGAGCATGAGCGTCCTATTGTTGCAGAATGGTATCAACGCTGCTTTGGTGTGGATATTGCCGAAAGCAGCACCAAAAATTCTTTGGACTCTTTTTAAAGGTCATATAAATGAAAACAAAGAATAGGTTCAAAAAGTTTGAAGATGCAACTGCAGCCACTTTTCGGGTTTTAGCTGAAGATGAAAAACTTAGTGTAAACTTTAGTGATGATATGGTTGAACGTGCGAGCAACGATATACTCGACTTACCCAAACTTGCAGGCAAAAATCCTGACTATACTTATGTTCGCTATTTAACCGATATTGCCGCTTTGGAAAAACGCTGGAATAATGAGCAAATCTATAAGCATTATCGTCCACAATCTCATAATGCCCGTAATGTTTACGAGGCTCTAAATACCACAAGGCTTATTGGTAAAGCCTCAAAACGCTGGCGGGGTGTTTATAACAACTATATGCATTATAGCTTGCTTGAGGGCGAAAGCTTAAACCTTTTAAATAATCCAAATTTAAACTTAAGTGGACGGAGTTTGGGGGTCAGCTTAGCCATTTTACAGCATTTAGGTTGTGAAATCCCCGAAGCCCTTGTGAAGCAAGCCTCAGCATGGCATGAGCAAATAAAAGAGCAGCTTCCTAACCAAGAGGATTTAACCAAGCTTTTAGACGACCAAAGCCTTTGGGCTAAAGGCCTACAAGATATTATCAAAAATGTTTGTCCTGAAGAAAAAGACTTTGAAAAAGAAGAAAAAGAACAAACGATTCAAAAGCCCGATAATATTGGTGGTAATCAGGGGCAAGACCAAGAAAATGATGCCCCTTTAGAAGGACGAGCTTCTGATCGTGCAGGAGAAGGCGAAGAAGTTGCCGATGAAGCCCAAGCTCAAAAGCAAGGTGATATGGGTGAAGATTTTGATGGTCAAGCGGCTGAGCATGATACTGCTGATGGCTCCGAAAGTATAAAGGCTCAGCTGGCTTATCGTGTTTTTACCACTCAATATGATGTGGTGGAAAATGCCTATAATTTAGCGAGTATTGCTGAGCTTGAAAAGCTTCGGATAAAGCTGAATGAACAAACAAAAAATATGCAAAATATTATTAATCGCCTTGCCAATAAGCTCCAGCGACATTTAATGGCTCAACAAAAGCGATTTTGGCAATTTGACCTTGAGGATGGCATTTTAGATTCAGCTCGTTTAGCACGTGTTATTGCCGCCCCCACTCATTCTTTAGCCTATAAAGCTGAGACTGAAAACCCATTACGCCATACGGTTGTTTCTCTTTTGATTGACAATTCGGGTTCTATGCGAGGTCAGCCCATTGCCATGGCGGCAATTATTGTAGAGATTTTGGCTCGCACTTTAGAACGTTGCGGTATTCCTGTGGAAATTTTAGGCTTTACTACCAAACATTGGAGAGGTGGTGAGAGCCGTAAACTTTGGGAACAAGCAGGAAGCCCCAAAGCTCCAGGGCGGCTCAACGACCTTTTGCATATTATTTATAAATCAGCTGATCAATCCTACCGCAGGGCTCATCTTCCCATTGCTCTTATGCTTAAAGATGGAATTTTAAAAGAAAATATCGATGGTGAAGCTATTCGTTGGGCTGCCTCTCGCCTTTATCAGAGACAAGAACAGCGGAAAATTTTATTAGTACTTTCTGATGGTGCTCCTGTAGATGATGCTACTTTAGGAGAAAATGAGCCTGATATTTTATATCGGGATTTAACCAATGTGGTTCAACAAATTGAACGACAAAATGATATTGAGCTTATGGCCTTTGGTATTGGCCATGATGTTACCGATATTTATAGCCATGCCATTACGCTATCAACTATCTCAGAGCTTGCTGAAACTCTATTTTCTCAGATGATTGATTTATTTAAAGAGCAAAGCCCTAAGAAGGCTTAAGGACAATTTTAGAAAAATATTGACTTTTTATAGAATAAGAGCAAAATAATAGCTCTTTTTAACTTCAACGCTCATTTTAGGAGAATAAAAATGAAGTCTGCAAATAAAGTTGTGCTTGCATATTCTGGAGGTTTAGATACCTCCGTTATATTAAAATGGCTCCAAGAAACATATAATTGTGAAGTTGTAACCTTTACAGCTGATCTTGGCCAAGGCGAAGAGTTAGAGCCAGCACGACGACGTGCAGAATCCATGGGTGTTAAAGAAATTTATGTAGATGATTTACGCGAAGAATTTGTAAAAGATTATATTTTTCCAATGTTTCGTGCCAATGCTCTTTACGAGGGGACTTATCTTTTAGGAACATCTATTGCCCGTCCTTTGATTGCCAAAAGACAAATTGAAATTGCTCAAGAAGTCGGAGCCGATGCCGTTTCTCACGGAGCAACAGGTAAAGGCAATGACCAAGTACGTTTTGAGCTTGGTTATTATGCTTGTCAGCCCGATATTAAGGTGATTGCTCCATGGCGTGAATGGGATTTAAATAGCCGTACAAAGCTCATTAGCTGGGCTAAAGAACATGGTATTGAAGTTCCTCTTTCTAAAATGGGTGAGCCTCCTTACTCCATGGATGCCAACTTGCTTCATATTTCTTGTGAGGGGAAAGTTTTGGAAGATCCATGGGTTGAGCCTCCTTTAGATGTTTACACTCGGACAACACATCCGTGGGATGCCCCTGATAGCCCCGAAGAAATCATTCTAGGCTTTGAGAAAGGCGATCCTGTTTCCATTAATGGCAAAAAACTCAGCCCTGCAGAAATGCTCACCGAACTTAATCGCCTTGGGGGTAAACATGGCATTGGCCGTATTGACATTGTGGAAAATCGCTTTGTTGGCATGAAGTCTCGTGGTGTTTATGAAACACCTGGAGGAACGATTTTATTTAAGATGCGTCGTGCCATGGAAAGCCTCGTTCTTGATGGTCCTACCATGCATCTTAAAGATAGCCTATCACCACAATATGCCGAATATGTTTATAACGGCTTTTGGTTTGCTCCTGAACGTGAGATGATTCAAGCTGCCGTTGACCAATCCCAAGAAAATGTTACAGGTGAAGTAAGAGCTAAGCTTTATAAAGGTAATATTATGATAACGGGTCGCCGTTCACCCAATAGTTTATATTCGGAAAATGTTGTAAGCTTTGAAGATGCCGAGAGTATCTATACTCAGGCCGATGCTGGTGGGTTTATTAAGCTCCAAGCTTTACGTTTACGTTTACGTCATACAATTGATGATCTTAAGATTACTGGAATTGAATAAATATTTTAAATCCAAATCAAGACCTTAAATCGAGACTTTATAACCTAATCACTTTTTTTAAAGTGGCTAGGTTATATAATTTCTCTTGTATTTTTCTGTAATTTTGGCATTATAGAGGGCATTTTTAATAAAAAATAAGGTGGAAGAAATGACGAATATTTGGACTCCTGCATCATGGCGACAAAAACCTTGTGTGCAGATGCCCACATACCCAGATAACGAGGCTCTTAAAAAAGCAGAAGAAAAGCTCTCGAGCGTTCCTCCGCTAATCTTTGCAGGCGAAGTTCGTCAGCTTAAACGTCAACTTGCTAAGGTTGCTAAAGGAGAAGCCTTTATTTTACAAGGTGGTGATTGTGCTGAAGCCTTTGATGATATTAAGCCTGATAACATTCGTGATACATTTAAGATATTGCTTCAAATGGCGGTAACTCTTACTTGGGGTGCAAAAATGCCTATTGTAAAAATCGGCCGTATGGCGGGGCAATTTGCTAAGCCTCGTTCTAGTGATACAGAAGTGATTGATGGTGTGGAGCTTCCCTCTTATCGTGGTGATATTATTAACAATTTTGACTTTAGCGAAGAGGCTCGCATTCCTGATCCTTCAAAAATGCTCGAAGCCTACTATAAGTCCGCTTCTACCCTTAACTTGCTTAGAGCTTTTGCTCAAGGTGGCTTTGCCAATTTAGAAAAAATTCATCGCTGGAATGTGGATTTTGTGAGCAATCCTGCAATTAGTAGCCGCTTTGAAGATATTGCTGCTCGTCTTGATGAGACCTTTGACTTTATGCGGGCTTGCGGCATAGACCCCCAAAGTGTTAACCAGCTCCAAGAGACTGAATTTTATACATCTCATGAAGCATTACTCCTTAATTATGAACAGGCTCTTACCCGTAAAGATAGCCTTACCAATGACTGGTATAATACATCAGCTCATATGCTTTGGATTGGTGAGCGGACTCGTCAATTAGACCATGCCCATGTGGAGTTTTGCTCAGGGGTTATGAACCCTATTGGTGTTAAGGTAAGTGATAAAATAGATGGTGATAACCTCTTGAGACTTATTGATAAACTTAACCCTGAACATGAAGCTGGTAAGATTGTACTTATTACACGTATGGGAGCTGATAAGCTTAAGGAGCATCTTCCCTCACTCATTAAGGTAATGCAAAAAGAAGGCCGTGAAGTGGTATGGACTTGTGACCCCATGCATGCAAATACCTTTAAATCTTCAACAGGTTACAAGACACGCTCCTTTGATAATATCTTAGGTGAAGTTAAAGCCTTTTTTGATATTCATAATGGGCTTGGTAGCCATGCAGGTGGCGTTCATTTTGAAATGACAGGAATGGATGTAACTGAATGTATCGGAGGAAGTGTAACTGTTACTGAAGAGGATTTACATTCTCGTTATCATACGGCTTGTGACCCACGGCTAAATGCTCAACAGTCTTTAGAACTTGCCTTTTTACTGGCTGAAGAGCTTGAAAAAACTTGCCAAAAATAACCAAAAATATCCAAAAATAGCCATAAAAGGAAAGAAAATGTCCATAAAAGTCCGTTTTGCTCCGTCTCCAACAGGAAACCTCCATGTGGGGAATTTACGTACGGCTCTGCTAAATAAGTTATTGTCTTTAAGTGTAAAAGATGGAATTTTTATGCTGCGTCTGGACGATACAGACGTTGAACGCTCAAAAAAAGAGTATGAGGACAATATCCGTACAGATTTGGAATGGCTTGGATTAAATTGGCAGCAAATGGCTAAACAGTCGGAAAGAATGGGCAGATATGAGCAAGTTTTTGACGATTTTTGTCAAAAAGAACTCATCTATCCATGCTATGAAACCTCTGAAGAACTCGAATATAAACGTCGACGTTTGCTCACCCGTGGACTTCCTCCTGTTTATGACCGTGGAGCTTTACAGCTAAGTGATGAGCAAGTCAAAGCCTATGAGGCTGAAGGCCGCAAACCACATTTTCGCTTTAAGCTTCCTGATGAGCCGATGATATTTCATGACCTTGTTCGTGGTGAGCAAAAATTTGAGAGCGGCCATATCTCGGACCCTGTTGTTCGTCGTGCTGATGGAAGCTTTTTATATATGCTCCCTTCGGTTATTGACGATGTGGACTTTAATATCACTCATATTATTCGTGGCGAGGACCATACTTCTAATACGGCTCTGCAACTCCCCATGTTTACAGCTTTAGGGGCTGAGCCTCCAAAGTTTGCCCACCTCCCCTTAATGGTGGGGGAAGATGGCGGCAAGCTCTCTAAACGGATTGGTAGCCTTGGGATTTTACAACTTCGTGAACAAGGCATGGAGGCGGAAGCCCTCAATATTTTCTTAACTGATTTGGGCTCTTCCCAAGAGGCTCACTCACCAACCGCAAGCCTTAATGACTTGGCCGCTGATTTTGACCTTGGCCATTATGCTCGCAATACGCCTCGCTTTGATGCAACACGGCTTTGGGCATTAAATGCTCATATTGTTCAAGAACTTGAATGGAATGATGTTAAGGAACGTCTTGCTGATTTACCCCAAGCTTCCGAAGAATTTTGGCATGCCGTGCGAGCCAATTGTGCAAAAGTTTCGGAGGCCGCATCATGGCATGAGGTTGTTTTTGGTCATATTACTCCTATGGTTGATAGTGAAGATAAAGAGTTCATTCAACAAGCAGCAGAACTTCTACCTGCTGAACCCTATGATGAAAATAGCTGGAGCATCTTCACAACCGCCGTAAAAGAGGCCTCTGGCCGTAAGGGTAAAAATCTATTCATGCCCTTGCGTAAGGCTATTACAGGCTTAGAGCATGGGCCTGAGTTAAAATATATGTTGCCCTTAATTGGACGAGATAAGGCTCACCAGCGTTTAAGTAAATCATAGGACAGATTAGATGAAGCCTTTATATATCCATAATAGCTTTAGCCGAAGCAAGGAAGAATTTAAACCGTTAGATGCTAACCATATTCGCCTTTATGTTTGTGGACCAACAGTTTATGACCGTATTCACCTTGGTAATGCTCGTCCTATTGTGATATTTGATACATTGTTTCGTCTACTTAAACATATTTATCCTAAAGTGACTTATGTTCGCAATATTACAGATGTAGATGATAAGATTATCATCCGTGCTAAAGAGCGTGATATTCCCATCAGCCAACTCACATGCGAAACTACTGAGTTATTTCATCAAGATATTGCAGCCCTTAATACTTTACCCCCTACGATTGAACCTAAGGCCACAGAACATATTGGTGAGATGATTGCCCAAATACAAGCTTTAATTGAGCGAAATCATGCCTATGAAGCTGAAGGGCATGTCTTATTCCACGTACCCTCTATGGATGATTATGGTATGCTCTCTAAACTGGATAAAGATGCCATTATTGCAGGAGCAAGGGTTGAAGTCGCCTCTTATAAAAAAGATGCCTCGGACTTTATTTTATGGAAACCTGCTAAAGATGATGAACCTGGCTGGGATAGCCCTTGGGGATGTGGTCGTCCTGGTTGGCATATTGAATGTTCGGCCATGAGCGAAAAATATATTGGTAAACAGTTTGATATTCATGGTGGTGGGCTCGATTTAACCTTTCCTCACCATGAAAATGAAATTGCTCAAAGCTGTTGTGCTAACGGTTTTAAGGCGACAGAAGGCTTTGCCCAATATTGGATGCATAATGGTATGCTCATGGTTGAGGGCGAAAAAATGTCAAAATCTTTGGGTAACTTCTTTACTGTAGGTGAAATTTTAGAAAAGCATCATGGCGAAATTATTCGTCTATTGATTTTAAGCACCCATTATCGTAAGCCCTTAGATTGGACATGGAAGAGCTTAGAGCAATCAAAAGAGGTTCTTGGCCGCTTTTATACTGCTCTTAGAAACACGCAAAATCTTAAAGCTGAACCAACAATAGATGAAGCATTTCTAGATGCTCTTAAAGATGATTTAAATACGGCCGAAGCCTTGAGTATCATGCATGAGATAACCACTCAGCTTAATAAGGCTAAAGGTGATAATATTGCTTTGCATAAAGGAAAGCTACTTGGCTGCGGACAAATTTTAGGTATCTTGGAACAAAAGCCTGAAGACTGGTTTAAATGGCAAGCTGCTGGTGATAGTCATGATGATGGTTTGTCGGATGCTGATATTGAAGCCCTCATTCAAAAACGCAATCAGGCAAAAGCGAATAAAGATTGGATAGCTGCAGATACTATCCGTGATGAACTCCTTAGCCAAGGTATTCATTTAGAAGATAGCCCGCAGGGAACTATTTGGAAGCGATAATAGATACTCACAAGGAGTAGCTACGAGGCAGCCTAAAATATTTGATGGCTAACAATTAGGAAATATAAAGTTTTAAGCTATTATTCCAATGACAATAAATTTTATCATTCAAAATAATATTCACCAAATATAATCTTACCTTATAGCTACTCCCCCTATGGTATAGTTAGGCCTTTAATTAATCTATTCGATAAATAAAAGGGTCTATAGTTTATAAAAATAAATTATCAAGAACCTAAATATTCATATAGCATACCATAAGTATTATCCTAAATCACGTATTTTTTCATATTTTTATCATTTTTAAAAATGTTTTGCGGCAATAAACATTGTAAAAAGTGAATTTTGCTTACTTTCAATATACTTCTATATTAAGTGGTATAATAAAACTTAAACTTATATCAGCTCAATAATCCTTTGAGCAAGCCCAGCCATAAATTGAGGGTTATTTGTAGGGGTAGGAATTCGAATATAACTTTTTGTTCCATTATTGAGAGCGATATCTTTCATATCCATATCCAGCTCAACAAGAGTTTCACTATTCTCTGCCACAAATGATAAAGGAACAATAATTAAATTTGTATTTTTGAGCCTCAGAATAGTCTCTTCTACCGAAGGAGAAAGCCATTTCATCTTACCCACCTTCGATTGCCACGCAAGATGATATTTAACGGGATGCCCTAACTCTTCCTCTACTTTTTTATGAATAATATTGAGACTATCTTTAACTTGTTCCTCATAAATATCACCCGCATCCACATAGGCTTGGGGAATAGAATGAGCAGAATAGAGAATCTCATAGTTATCTTGATTATTTAAAATAGCGTGAGTGATTTGCTCAACAAAATAATTTTGCCAACCTGTATCTGTATAAAAGTAATGAATGGTTTTTATCTTATCTTTTAATTCTCTAGGTGTGTATCGAATAAAATCTTTAAGAGATGATTCGGTTGTTGTTAATGAAAATTGCGGATACATGGGCAATAAGATAATTTGCTCAGGATTAAAAGCAATAATATCACCCATAACATCTTTAGCAAATGGGGGTGCATAGCGTTGTGCCATAAATCCTTTAACATTAAGGGAAAGATTTTGAGCCTCAATATAATCTTCAATTGCCTTGATTTGACTTAAAGTTTCCTCATTAATTGGTGATTTATTCCCAATTTTTTTAAAAATATCTTGCGATTTTTCTAGCCTTGCCTTGGTAATTTTATAAGATAAAAATTGTCGGAGTAAAAACGGAACCTGTAAAATAGCAGGGTCTTTAAAGATATTTCGAAGATATGTTTTGACCTCATCTAAATTCTGTGGACCGCCATAATTCATTAAAATAAAAGCAATTTTTTTGTTCATAATATCCCCTGATTATATAATTATATATTTTTGTAAGACTTTGCTAGCTTAACATTTAAATAATATAAAAATCAATCCTATATAAATATTGAGACACCCTTGTTTTTATGTTAGTTTATCGAAGAAGCATAAGTAGATTAAAGAAAGGCATAGTTATGCCATATTATCATAATAAAAATATAAAGATGTTAGGAGATAAGGATGAACTTTAAACATATAGTGATAACATCTTTTTTATTTTTAACCATGATGTTGACTGCTCAAGCAGAAACCTATCATTTAAGTTATAAAGCTCGCTCAGGGATTGTAAACCTAGGCAATTCATTTATATATGTAGAAGCTAGCGGCAATAGCTACAATATCCGCATGGATCGAAACCTCTCATGGCCTGGTGTGCTTAATGAACAATCAACAACAGTTGTCTCAGGAAATACTAAAGGTGTTAATGCTTATCCTCAAAGCTATGTCCAAACAAGGACAGGGCGAGAGCTTACACGTACAACTAAGATTAATTGGAATAATGGCATGCCTTCGGTACGTATGAACCCTCCCATCGAAACAAGAGCTGAAACCGTATTAGATATAACAAGTGCTAAAAATAGTATCGACCCTCTATCAACGATTTATCGTGTAATGCGTGATGTTACCTCCAATGGTGGATGTACAGGAAACTTTGTTAGTTTTGATGGTTTTTCTTCTATCTCAACCATTTTGCAGCCCCTTAACTTTAAATCAGTTTCAACATCAGCCTATAATGGTGAGGCTACTGGTTGTCGGCTTCAAATGCGAGGAAAGTCAGGACTTATTATGGGGGGAAAAAGAGTTGGCCAAGCAACAAATATGGATATTTGGCTTGCCCATATTGATGGTAGCCCCATGGCTGTACCTGTACTCATCCAAACAAAAGAAGGTGCAAAATCGGTTTCACTCAGACTCGTTGATTTTTTGCTATCAAATTAAAGGAATAAAAGAATAATGAAATATTGTTCAGCTTTTTTTGCAGCATCTATGCTGACAGCCTCACTTGCTTATGGGGAAACAACAACCATTAAATATTCAGGGCGTTCTGGTATTGCTCCTGTGGCTAGTGCCACGATTATGCTTTCTGTTTCAGGTAGTAGCTATAATACAAGCTTTGATGGTAAGGGAATAGGGATTGCTGCAGTTACTCAATATAAAATTAGAGCCAAGGCTAAAGGCGTTACTGGTAATAGTACAAAGCCAAGCTGGGCTCAAATGTGGACAAGTCGTAAAGGTAAACCCCGTGATACAATCATGACTTTTGGTGGTCAAAGGCCAACCATAAAAATCACACCCAACTGGACTCCCCATTCAAGTAAAGAAAAATTAAACCTATCGCATATCAATGATAGTATTGATATTATGAGCGTAATGGTGCGTCTGAGTAATCAAATTCGCCTTAAGGGAAATTGCTGGGGAACATTTAATGTAACTGATGGCCGCTCTGCTCTGCAAGTTACTGCTCGAGCTAAAGGACAAGCCTCTGTTTCTACTAATGCCTATAAGGGTAAGGCAACTTTATGCCAATTAAGTGTTAAATCATTATCAGGTCGTATATTAAGGGATGCAAAAGCAGGGTCAACCCAAGTTGCTAATGTCTATTTTGCAAAACCTCGTAACAAGCAATATCCTATTCCTGTAAGAGTTACAGGTAAATTTATGGGCTTTGGTGTGTCTCTTAATGCCGATTCAATTAAGTAAAAGTGAAGGGCTAAGCTAATGAAAATCATAAAAACTCTAATGGGGATATTGTTATTAGGCTTTGCATTTTCAACTATTGCAGAAGTACAAACACAAGCAGACATACTCAGTGGGCAAAAAGAGGTTATCGCTCCAGATGCACAAGCAAAATTAGATAAACCTCCTGAGCGGATGGAAAATATCCACCTAACTTTTGCCCCTATATTAAAAAAAGTATCTCCCGCAATTGTAAATGTTTCAGCCATTAGGCAAGAAGAGGCTCGCTCTTTTTTCTCTAATGATCCCTTCTTTAGAGAATTTTTTGGAGATTTAGGAAGTAAGAATTCTCGCCTCAGTCGCTCATTAGGCTCTGCTGTTGTTATTGATGCCCAAAAAGGTTGGGTAATAACCAATGCTCATGTTATTAATGGGGCAACCGAAATCAGTATTATCTTAGATGATAATAAGGAATATGGAGCATCTATTCTATGGCAAGATCGCCGCTTAGATTTAGCAATTTTAGTCTTTGATAAAAAGCCCGAAAACTTAGTTCAGCTAGAACTTGATAATTCAGATGCGTTAGAAGTCGGTGATTTAGTTTTGGCTGTTGGTAACCCTTTTGGCCTAGGGAAAACAGTAACCATGGGTATTATATCAGCAGTTGATAGAGAGCTTGCAGGTAGTCTTGGTCGTTTTATCCAAACTGATGCTGCTATTAATCCTGGTAATTCTGGCGGTGGACTTATTACCGTTGATGGAAAACTTGCAGGACTAAACACACTTATTATTACTAAATCGGGGGGAAGCCAAGGGCTTGGCTTTGCCGTACCTGCAAATTTATTAAAAAATATCATCTCACAAATCAATGATGATGGTAGCCGTAAACAAGCATGGCTTGGGGCTCTTTTTCAAGATATTGATGATGAGCTTATGAAAAGCCTTAGCTTAGATACACCTGGTGGTGCAATTGTTACTAATATTTGGCAAGAGAGCGAAGCTGCAAAAGCAGGCCTTAAAAAAGGTGATGTGGTTGTTGCTGTTAATGGCAAGCTTATTACAGGAGCACAAGATTTAAGCTTATTAGAATATTACACAGCTGTTGATAGTGTGATAGAGCTTAAGCTTGCTAACGGTGAAAGCCTTGTCTTTAAAGCAAAAGAAGCTCCCGGAAATCCCCCTCGTAACCCTGTAACTGTTAAATCTGATGGATTATTTGAAGGTGTAACCTTTATTAATCGCTCACCACGAGTAAGCCAACAAATGCGACTACCATTAGGTAAAAAAGGTATTGTGATTTCTGAGCTTTCTAAAAATAGTCTTGCTGCTCAAATGGGATTCCGAAAAGGTGATATTCTCATAGCTCTTAATGGCCAAGAATTCCAAAATACAGATGATATTAAAAAGATTGATATGCGTCGGGGTAATCGCTGGATGATTAAGTTTGAGCGTGATGGCCATTTGATGAGTGCAACCATTCGATATTAGATTTACTCATTAATTCCTAAACGTTGGTCTAATACACTCTCAAGGCCTCCATTAGTAGGAGCAGCAGCATTGCTATCTGTAGGAGTAGTTGCCATGGGCTGCGTCGCAGTTGTATTGCCTCCATTAGCATTTTGAAGGTTAGCAAGAATATTTAATGATGCTTGTCCAAGACTCCCTAAATATCCACCAATAAGTCCATATGTAGGGCTTGTGCCTGCCTCAGTAATTGTTTTAAAGGCATTTTGGTCAAAGGCTAATTTAGGAACTTGGGTTCGTTTCACGCTATCTTTTTGCGTGGTTACAATAACCCCATTACCCACTTGAACATTATTGTAAACAATAGGAATATACATACGATCACGATATTTATATAGGTCATCATATTGTTGAGTAACCCGCTGTAAAATAGGTAGAATATTTTCATTAGGCTGGCCATCTTCGTTCATCTCTTCCGAAAATTTCACATAAGTTGTTGGCTCAAAAAGCTCTAAATTACTAATATTCAAACTTGTTTTACCTATATCATCCTTCATGAGCTGATATTTTACTTTACCGCTAGCAAAAGTCATAAATGGATCGTCCTTAGAACCAACACGAACATCTTCAAAAATAAGGTTACCCTCATTCAGATCACCTTCTAAAGAGCCTATATTTACAGGCATACCAAGTAAAAAAGCAAGGGTATTTTCAGCTGCAGCTTTTGTTTCATCTAAGCTACTATTGAGCATTGCCTTAACACTTAATTCATAGATACCACGCATAACATCATCTAAAGTACGACCAATATAGTCCTCGCCTAATGGGCGTTTAAGATCCTTAAAAGAGAAGTGAGCAATCTCTTGTGCCTCATTCAGAGCTTGAACAATACGAACACGACCCTCTTTAATATTCATATCACCAACAACATCCCAAAAATTATCTATCTCAGCAAAACGAGGCTCCACCATTGGCCATGGGATAGTTACTTCCATAAAGTCAACCGTAGGACTACTCATTTCTTTTGGTTTGTTTTCATTCCAGCCAAAAGAAGCCTTTTGTAGACGAATCGTCATCTGATCTTCATCAGAGCGATAAACAATATCTCCTACGCTACTTACAAGTAGAGATTTTTGCTTCCATTGACCT
This sequence comes from Alphaproteobacteria bacterium, assembly GCA_047973205.1. Taxonomy (GTDB): domain Bacteria; phylum Pseudomonadota; class Alphaproteobacteria; order JBKEAR01; family JBKEAR01; genus JBKEAR01. Next base: position 22,651 of record JBKEBO010000004.1, read on the forward strand.
TCTGTTTTGACAAAATGGCCAAGTTTTTTGAAATGTTCCTCAATATAATTATTAGGCTTATTATCTGTAGCTACATTATTATCATTTGAGATAACCTCTTGAGACGGCTGAAGCTCTTGAGGTTCTTGAGGCCTTTGTGATGTTTCAGAAATAGGCTCTTTTGGAGTATTAGAGACTATTGTGGGCTTTATATCACCATCATATACAACATAAAAGCTTGCAACTGCAACAAGGAGGCCAGATGAAACCACTGCGGGCAAAACCCATTTACTTGCTTTTGTTTCCATATCTCACCTATTCTTTATTTATTTCTTCAACAATCTTAGCTGCAAGACCTGGAAAGGCTGGATAATCATGGGTAATCAAATAAATAGGTGTCTCTTTATTAACATGACTATGTCGGCCTTTTGTCTCAAAGCGTTTAATAAAATCACTAGCCTCAAATAATGGCATAATTTTGGGAATAATTCCACCTGCAATATAAATTCCACCATAGGCAAGTAAGGCAAGGCATAATGAGCCTGCTGTTGAGCCTAAAAAAGAACAAAGTTGCAAAACGGCTTGTTTACATAATGCGTCATCTTCTTCTAAGGCTTTTTGAGTGATTTCATAAGCACGTAAAGGGTTAAATTCTTTATCCTTATTTTGAATATGCCAAAGAGCTTCATAGATATTTTCTAAACCATGACCCGAAATAACACGCTCGGCCGAAACATGACTACCATATTCTGTATATTTCTTACGAAGATAAGCAATAATTTGAGCTTCAATATCATTTTCAGCCGCAATGGTCATATGCCCACCCTCCGAAGGTATAAGCACCCATTCGTTATGATGAGGTACTGTAAAAACAACACCTAATCCCGTACCTGGGCCAATAGCAATTTTAGGCCCTTGCCTTTTGGCAGGTTTATTATTAATGGAAATAAAATCTGATGGAGAAAGATGGGGTAATGAAAGTCCGACTGCAGTAAAGTCGTTAACAACTTCAAAATAATCCAGTTGCATCTTCTTTTTAACTTCTGCAATCGAAAATCCCCAATGAGAATTTGTAAAAGCAAAATAATCCCCCGTAACAGGACCTGCAACATCAATGAGTAAATGTTTTGGCTGCTCATCAATTGTAATTTTTTGGAAATATTCTTTTAGAGCATCATCAAAGTTATTATATTCTGCTACAGGAAGTTTAATAACTTGGCTAATAACCTTATTGTGATCAACAAGAGCAAAGCGAGCATTTGTACCCCCAATATCTGCAATCACGCCATAAGATGCCATAATAACCTCATCATTTATTTTAAAAGTGTAACGATAATTACTTTATAAAAAAAGTTATAAAAAGACAATGGAAAAGGTTGTTTTTATTCATTTATTTAAAAAATAAAAAAATACTTGTAATATGATAATTCGTTATTATATAATGTATTAGGTTATTATAACCTTTCTTCAATCTACTTTAAAAGCCTACTGGACATGTTCCAGTAGGTTCTTTTTCTCCATTAAACCCTTTACCAAGCCTTAATAATACGGGCAACAAGATCGTGGCGAACAACATCTTCTTCACCAAACTCAATCACCGAAACAGATTCGATATGAGCTAATTTTTGTGTCGCAACTAAAAGCCCGCTTTCAACACCACGAGGAAGGTCTACTTGAGATAAATCACCTGTAACAATCATCCGAGAGCCTTCACCAAATCGAGTTAAAAACATTTTCATTTGGGCTGCAGTTGTATTTTGAGCCTCATCTAAGATGATATAAGCATTTTTAAGACTACGCCCTCGCATAAAGGCCAAAGGGGCAATCTCAATCTCACCAGAGGCTATTTTACGCTCAATAAAGTCTTTTGGCATCATATCATGCATCGCATCATAAAGAGGACGGAGATAAGGGTCTACCTTCTCTTGCATATCACCTGGTAAAAAACCAAGCTTCTCTCCAGCTTCTAAAGCAGGGCGAGAAAGAATAATCCGCTCCACCTCACCATTGGCCATAGCCTCAACTGCACGGGCAACTGCAAGCCATGTTTTGCCTGTACCCGCTGGACCGACCGCAAAACAAAGCTCATTTTCCTTAAGCTCTTGCATAAACTGAGCCTGCATAGGTGTACGAGGCGTAATCTGTTTCTTCTTTGTATGAAAAGCTAAGCTAGAATCCACTTGTGCTTGTTTTTTATGCGAAAATCTTAAGGCCGCCGTAACTTCTTGAGCATCAATAGTGATATCATTTTCTTGCTTATCCCAAAGCTTGCGTAGAACCTCTTGGGTCTGATGAACATTTTCAGCACTTCCACAAATGGTTAACTCATTGCCACGGCTACGTAAGGTAACATTCAAATCTTTTTCTAAAAGAGAGAGATGCATATTATTAGGACCATAAATTTCTGCAGCTCTGTGATTATCATCAAAAATGACTTCTTCACAAATATCATCTTGCTCATGACGACTCATATATGTCTCCTTTTTTATACTCTTACCTCATTTAAAAGGTAATAATTTAAATAAGTTCTCCAGCCATAGAATTTGGCAAGGCTTTGGTAATCTTAACATTATGTATCTGACCAATAAGTTTGGTATCACCATAAACATGTACAGGCTGAGAATAAGGGCTACGTCCGATAATTTGCCTCTCTTTACGTCCATGCTGAGAAAATAGTATTGGCATTTCCTTATTCAAACAACCCTGATTAAATTTTTCAGTCTGCTTTGTAAGTTCTGATTGTAAAATTTGCAGCCGTTCAGATTTTACATGCTCTTCTACTTGAGCATCCATCTCCGCAGCAGGAGTTCCTGGCCGTGGTGAATATTTGAAGCTATAGGCCTGAAAGAACTGAACTTCTTTGACTAAATTAAGTGTATCTTCAAAATCCTTATCACTCTCACCTGGAAATCCAACAATAAAATCAGAAGAAAGAGCAATATCAGGACGCAATTTTCGTAATTCTTCAACAATTTGACGATAATCATCTGCAGTATGACGGCGGTTCATTAACTTTAAGATACGGTTAGAGCCTGCTTGTACGGGAAGATGCAAATAAGGCATTAATTTTTCCACATCATGATGAGTTTGCAGTAAGCCTTGTGTCATTTCTGCAGGGTAACTTGTTGTATAGCGGATGCGTTCTAAGTCTTTAATATCTGCAAGCTCACGGATAAGCTGACCAAGTTCCCACTCGCTTCCATCCCAACTTTGCCCATGCCATGCATTAACATTTTGTCCGAGCAGTGTAATCTCTTTAGCTCCTGCCTTAACTAACGATAATGCCTCGCCCATAATTTTATCTACAGGGCGAGAATATTCAGCTCCTCTTGTATAAGGAACAACACAGTAGGTACAAAATTTATCACATCCTTCTTGAATAGATAAAAAAGCTGCAGAATTTTGCACACGAGCTTCGGCATAAACTTTTTCTGGTAGATGATCAAACTTATCATCATCGGTAAAGTCTAACGAAAGGACACGTCCTTTTTCGGCAAGCTCTTTAAGCATTGTTGGTAAATTCTGATAAGATTGTGGACCAAAAACTAAATCAACTGCAGGAGCACGTTTTATAATCTCATCACCTTGTGCTTGAGCCACGCAGCCTGCAACTCCGATAATCATATCACCACCAAGCTGCTTGCGACGCTCACGAATAACACGTAAACGACCAACTTCTGAGAATACTTTTTCTGCAGCTTTTTCACGAATATGACAGGTGTTTAAAATGACCAAAGAGGCATCTTCAGCAGCTAAAACTTCCCTATAGCCTTCTTCTTGCAATACTTCATTCATACGGCTGCTATCATAAACATTCATTTGGCAGCCATAGGTAATAATATGAAAAGTTTTTTGTGGAATCATGTACTTAATTTTCACTATTTTTTAGGGCGTGCATAAAGTTCTAAGCGAGCACCTTCTAGAACCATATTATATCTTTCTGCAATTTTATTTTGAATAAGAGCTATTTCTTCTGAACGAAATTCAATAACTTCGCCCGTATCAAGATTAATCAAGTGATCATGATGTCCATGGGAAATTGGCTCTAAACGAGATCGCCCCTCACCAAAATCATGGCGTAAGATAATGCCTTCTTGCTCAAACAAACGAACTGTGCGATACACAGTTGCAATAGAAACTCGATTATCATGTTTAGACGCACGTAAATATAATTCTTCAACATCGGGATGGTCTTCAGATTCTGAGAGAACTTTTGCAATAAGACGACGTTGCCATGTCATCTTTAGGCCCCGCTCTAAACATTTTTGTTCTATCCAAGATGATTGTTCATTCATAAACTGTATACTCTATCTTAATTTACTTATCTAGCTCTTTTAGCACAACTATACTATCGGAAATTCTAAAAAATGCACGAAAAAAATGTTCCCTTATTGCATTTCAATAAGCATAATAGGAATAAAGAAGCCTAACGACAACCAATAACGACGTATTATCCTCGATTTTCTTTACTACCCAAGCCAATCTGTTTGGCTAGTTTTGATCTCTTCTTGGCATAGTTTGGGGCAACCATAGGATAGTCCGCAGGCAAGTCCCATTTTCTTCGATATTCTTCTGGTGAGAGCCCATAAAGAGACTGTAAATGACGTTTGAGCATTTTTAGCTTTTCGCCATCTTCCAGACAGATAATATAGTCATCCGTTACAGAGGAAGCAATATCAACCGCAGGTTGTACGCCAGTGAGAGATGATTCTCCCGAATCAACACTATCTAAGGTTGCATAAATCTCTTTAATAAAGTTTGGCATTTCATGAATATCTACACGGTTGTAAGCGACATATGCACTAACAATGTTACTTGTCATTGCAAGTAAATCTTTTTTGTTACTCATAGCTATATTCATTCCTCAGTCTAGTAATAACTATCTAAATAATAAGCATTTTGAAAATAGAAAGTCAAATACTATTTACATATTTAATAAATAAACAGTTTTACATATAAAATAAAAATCAAGTAATAGAAATTATTCTTTAGTTTTTCGATATTACAGCTATAGGTTGTATGTATAAAGGGGTTGCAGGATATTCTAAAAGATTAGTAATATCTATATTTTTTAAAATAACTTGATGAATTAAAGCTGGGGAATCATCAATATAAAAGAATTCTTTTTTCAATGATATATCATCAAAATAAGAAATTGATTGCTTTATATAAAGAATCGCAACATTCTCTGCCTTTAGTAGTGATTTATCAGTAACTGTTGGTTGAGATAGTGATTTACCATTATTAAAAATTTGAATATAGGGAACTTCATTATAAGAGGGTATAGCTATTCCATAAATATTATCTTTAGGGGCCTCAATTACAGTTAAAGCCATATCAAACTGTGAGAATCCTATACAAGGAATATTGAGTATTTGTGCAAGCATCCGCCCCACAGCGAGCCCAACTCTTACCGCAGTAAAGCTTCCAGGCCCACAGCATACACTAATACGCTCAATATCGTTTAGAGATATTTGGGCTTGCTTAATGGCTTTATCAATAAGTGGTATGATATGCTCCGATTGAGCACGTTCAGTATCAAGACTGCAAATTGCTTTAATGCCAAATTCATCACCAATTGCAACATGACAACCTTTTGATACAGTATCTATCCATAATATAAGCATTATTTATATCGACTTATGCGTCTAGTTCAACTTCTCGAACTTCATTAACCTCAGGGATATAATGTTTGAGTAAATTTTCTACACCTGATTTTAAAGTTAATGATGCTGAAGGGCAACCTGCACAAGAGCCTTGCATATGCAAATAGACAATGCCATCCTCAAAACCATGGAAAACAATATCACCACCATCCATAGCGACTGCGGGACGAACCCGTGTATCGAGCATATCCTTAATTTTACGAATGACTTCACTATCTTCTTCGGCCGAATGAGCTTTTGTTACTTCATGAATAATAGGCTCTTCATTTTGCAGATGATCCATAATAGCGGCAATCACAAGAGGTTGTAAAACTTGCCAATCTTCATCAGCACTACGAGTTACCGTGATGAATTCTCCACCTAAAAACACACCAATTACACCCTCAATGGCAAATAGACGACGAGCAAGAGGAGAGCGTTTTTCAGCCGCCTCAACCGATGTAAAATTTGCAGTACCTTCTGGCATAATTTGTTGCCCAGGCAAAAACCGCATAGTTGCGGGGTTTGGGGTAAATTCTGTTTGAATAAACATTATATATTTTCCAATTCTTTAAGATTAAATAAAACGTTATGATTATCTCTAATATAAGCTTTAAAATAACAAAGGTAAAGAGGGCTTGTAAAAATATAAACCATAGTTACAATAAGGTTTATCCCTTTCTTTTAAGATTGCTTAAGCTTCGGAAATATGGCAATTTAAGCAAAAATAAATGCCCTTACAATAATGGAGATAAGAACTTGGCAAATATCGGAATTGTTTCTTTAGGCTGTGCAAAAGCACTAACAGATAGTGAGCGTATTTTAACACGCCTGCGTGCCGAAGGTTATAACCTTGTTGATAGTTATGATGAAGCTGATGCGGTAATCGTTAATACTTGTGGTTTTTTAGATAGTGCGAAAGCAGAAAGTTTTGAGGCTATTCACGAAGCTTTATCCGAAAATGGTAAAGTTCTTGTTACAGGATGTCTTGGAGCTTTGGAGGATGAAGTTTTAAGTCGTTTTCCTAAAGTTCTTTCGGTAACAGGCCCACAACAATATAAAGCCGTGATGGATGCCGTGCATGATATTTTACCGCCTGAGCAAGACCCTAAGTTAAGTCTGCTTCCACCAGAAGGGCTTCGTTTAACGCCCCACCACTATGCCTATCTTAAAATCTCTGAAGGTTGTAATCATCAATGTAGCTTTTGCATTATTCCTCAACTGAGAGGACGGCAAGTTTCTCGCTCCTTTGATGATATTTTTTATGAAGCCGAAGCTTTGGCTATATCAGGTACAAAAGAACTTTTGGTCATTGGTCAAGATACAGGTGATTGGGGGAGTGATTTATCTCATAAGTTTTTCACCCATAATCATCAAGAATATAAGGCAAATATCGTTAATCTTTGCCGTCGTTTAGGTGAGCTTAAACTTTGGGTAAGACTACATTATATGTATCCATGGAAAAATGTGGATGAGCTTATTCCACTTATGGCAGATGGCCTAATAGCTCCTTATTTGGATATTCCTTTTCAACATGCAAGTCCAAAAATTTTACGCTCAATGAAGCGTCCTGCTCAGCAAGAAAAACTTTTAGAACGGATTGCAAATTGGCGAAGCATTTGTCCAGAGATAGCTCTTCGCTCAACTTTTATTGTGGGCTATCCTGATGAGAGTGATCAAGATTTTGATTATTTAATGGATTGGCTTAAAGAAGCTCAACTTGACCATGTTGGTGTATTTCAGTTTGAAGCAGTGGATGGAGCAGCAGCTTCTGAGTTTGAACAAGTTGCCGATGAAGTAAAACAGTGGCGGTTTGAACAAATAATGGAGCTACAATCACAAATATCTAAAGAAAAATTACGTACAAAGGTGAATAAAAGCTTTGATGTGGTTATTGATTCCATAGAAGATGATATGGCGGTTGGTCGTACGATTTACCAAGCACCTGAAGTTGATGGTGTGGTTTATATAAAAAATGCAAACTTCCTTAAGGAAGGAGAACGTGTCCAAGCCAAAATCATCTCTCATGATAGCTTTGATCTTTTTGCAGAACTTGCTTAAAATATTTCTTTGTGATTTTCGATTTTCATATTTGTTATAAGCTGATATAATACAATCAAAACAAAAAAGGAGACCCAATGGTCGAACCATTTTTATTATGGGGGCAGCCCTTTCAAATGTGGGTTGTATTTCTCATTATTATTTTAGCACTCATTGTCTTTGCTACCGAAAAATTCTCAATGGAGCTCACTTCGGTTGGTGTGATTATTGTTTTGCTCATTTTCTTTCGCTTCTTTCCTATTTACAAAGGTGATGTTAATCTTACAGATTCCAAACATTTGCTTGCAGGTATATCTAATCCTGCTCTTATATCCGTATTGTCTCTTTTGGTTATTGGTCAAGGCATTGTCCGAACAGGTATACTTGATGCAGGAGCAAGAAGACTGATGGCCTCTGTGGGCAAAACCCCAGGTTTAGCCTTATCTATAGCTCTTTTTGTAGCAATGATGACCTCAGGATTTTTAAATAATATTCCTGTCGTCGTTATTTTTATTCCGATTTTACAAACAATGTCTTCAAAATTTAATGTTGCCTCAAGTCGTGTAATGATGGCTCTTGGTTTTGTCGCAATCTTAGGTGGCATGACAACCGTTGTTGGCTCAGGAACAAATCTTTTAGTGAATACAGCCTTGATTGATATTGACCTTCCACCTTTTAAGTTCTTTGATTTTACTGTACCTGGTTTGGTTATGGCACTTTCTGGCTTAGCATTTTGTTTGATTATCTTGCCCCTATTATTACCCAAAAGATCCCCAATGCGTCAAATAATGAACCAAGGGAAACAATTTTTGGTAGAGATTATTCCTGGACAAAATTCTGAGCTTATTGGTGCAACACCTAAATCGGGGCTATTTACGATGCTTCCAGGGGTGACAGTGCAAAGTATTAGTCGTGGTAATGAAACTTTTCTTCCTCCTTTTGAAGATTATCAAATTATGGAAGAAGACCGTTTCTTAATTGCCGTTACCCGTGAAAAGCTTCGTGAGGCAATCTCTATTAATCCTTGGCTTGTTGATAGCATCATCAAACATCAAAAAGAAGAAACAAGCAATCCAACTAAAGGAGACCCTGTGCTTATGGATGCCATGGTTGTTCCACAATCTCGGCTGATTAACATGCATTTTGGTGAAGCTTTTATTGACCATGCAGGGAATTGTGAAATTATTGGCATTAAAAGACGGGCAAGCATAGGCCGTGATGATATACGTCATGTTATTATTGAGGCAGGTGATGTTTTACTGTTGCGTGGTCAAAGAGAAGTGGTTGAAGATTTAAGGGCTTCACCTGATGTCGTTCCTTTAGAATGGTCAACAAAAGACCTTCCGCAAAAAGCAGGAGCGATGCGAGCTTTGTTTATTTTTGGCTTTACCATGTTGATGAGCTCTTTGGGTATTTTGCCTGTCGAAGTTGCAACTCTTATTGGAGCTACAGCTATGGCTGTGTGTCATATTCTTACACCTAATCAAACCTTAAAGGCCTTAGATATTAAAGTGGCTTTAGCCATTATTGCGGCTTTAGCTATGGGAGAGGCATTAAAGGCCTCAGGTGGTGATACTTGGCTTGCAACACAGTATATTCATTTGGTTGGTGATGTTGCTCCAGGGCTTTCTCTTTCCATTATGTTTTTGGTTATAGCTTTACTTTCAACAGTTTTAACAACAAAGACAGCAGCCGTTTTATTTACACCAATGGCGGTACAAATCGCTATGCAGTATAATGATGCTACAAGCTATCATGTACCGTGGGAGCCTTTTGCCATTGCGGTTGTTTTTGCGGCAAATTGCTCATTTGCTAACCCTTTAGGTTATAAGACCAATCTGCTAACCATGGGGCCTGGTGGTTATAAGTTTCTTGATTATACAAGGGGAGGTTTACCTCTCACCTTATTTTTATGGGTTGTTTTTTCAGCCTTTGTTCCTTGGTATTATGGCATGCCCTTATTTTAAGAGTTACAATTTTTCTTACAATAAAGAAGATAAATAGTTTCTTTTTTGAATAGTTTGTATAATATAATAAAAAGATATTTATGGAGGACGTTAATGAAAAAGATTAGGCTTATTTTAGCGGCGATAGTTGCAGCTTTAAGCTTTAACGCTATTGCAGAAGAAAATGTATTTTATTGGGGTTCAACAACTGACCCACAAAGTATGGATCCTCATGCGGTAAATACTGCACCTGTTTGGGGGTTTTTAGCAAATGTATACGAAGGGCTTATGCGGCGTACCGAAACGGGTAGTGTTGAACCACAACTTGCGGTGAGTTGGGAAGCCTTAAAGGGAGATCAGGCAGGTTGGCGTTTTAAACTACGTGAGGGCGTTAACTTCCATAATGGTAATCCTTTTAATGCGGATGATGTTGTTTTTTCTTACCAGCGTGCAACCGATGAGAATTCTGATATCCGTGGTATGTTGGCTTCGATTAAAGATGTGGTTAAAGTTGATGATTATACTGTAGATATTTTGACTAACGGAATAGACCCTATTTTACCATTCTCAATTTCTGGTTGGGCAATGTTTGATAAAGAATGGTCCGAGGCCAATGGCACAACTAAGCCTGCTCGAGATAGCGATAACTATGCGACACTTCATACCAATGGCACTGGTCCTTTTATGCTTGCTGAACGCTCACCTGATGTTCAGACTGTTTTGGTTGTCAACCAAAATTGGTGGGGGGAACGAACTTTTAATATTGACCGTGCTGTCTTCAAACCCATAAGTGATGAGGCAACAGGAACTGCAGGGCTTATCTCTGGTGAGCTTGATTTTTTTGAGCCAATTGCACTGCAAAATATTGAAGATGTAAATAGCCGTGAGGGCGTGCATGTTATTGAGGGTATGGAGGGGCGTACAATTATGCTTGGCTTTAATCACGAGGCCGAACATCTTTTAGGTACAGAAAAACCGAACCCGCTTAAAGATGCTCGTGTAAGAAAAGCCATTTATCAAACCATTGATACAAATGTTATTATTCAAACAATTATGCGTGGTAAAGCAGGTACAACAAATCAGATTAATGCTCCTGTTATTAATGGTTATACAAAAGATCTCGCACGTCTTCCTTATGATGTTGAGGCGGCTAAGGCTCTTTTAGCTGAGGCGGGTTATCCTGATGGTTTTGAATTTACACTTCGTTGTCCGAATGATCGCTACATTAATGATGAGGCTGTTTGTAAGGCGGTTGTGTCTTTACTTGGTCAAATTGGTATTAGAGCAAAATTAGACTCCGTACCTGTACGTGAGTATTGGAGCGGTTTACGTAAGGATAACTATGACATGTTCTTGCTAGGCTGGACCCCCAGTACATTTGATGCTGAACATGCTTTACGTTACTTAGTGGCAACACCAAATACTGATCGTAAATTTGGAGATTGGAACTATGGTGGATATTCTAACCAACGTATTGATGACCTTTTGCTGAATATTCGTCGTGAGTTAGAGCAAGAAAAGCGTCAAGTTCTCCTAGATGAGGCGGCAACAATTGTCCGTGATGATGTGGCCTATATTCCTCTTTATGTTCAACCCATTGCATGGGGTGTTCGTGATGGTGTAGAGGTTCGCATCCGCCCCGATAACTATCTTCAGTTAAAATGGGTGAAAAAAGGAAAGTAGCTTTTAAAATCCTAACGCTTTAAAACCGTATAGAGTTATCTATACGGTTTTTGTTTAATGAGCGTGAGGGTTGTAAAATACTCTGCAGCACTTCTATCTTAAGTATCAGTAAAACTTGTTCTGATTTGTCCATTTCTATCCAAATTTATCCAAATTTATCCATAAAAAAACATTCCTATCCATTCCTATCCATTTTTATCCATAGCCATTATAAATAATTCACTTTTAAGATGTGACAGTTTTATGCTCTCTTTTGGATAAATCTGGACAAAACTTGGCAAAACTTGGCAAAACTTGGACAAAATAGGTATTTTTTTGTCATGTTACACGCAGCCATATCATGGTTATATATCATAACGACTATAGTTGGCTCATAAGATTACTCTCTTTATGGTTGCTGAGCTTGGCTCTATCACTCCTTCAATATATATGCTCCTTTAAGTTTATCTTTTTTTACAGAATATCTTCAGGAGAGATATATTCATAACCTAAGGCTTCAGCAACAGGTTGATTGGTGACTTTGCCATCATGAATATTTAAGCCATTTCTTAAATGAGCATTATCTTGCAATGCCTTACGCCAACCTTTATTTGCCAATGCTAAACCAAAAGGTAAAGTAGCATTGTTAAGGGCGTGGGCACTGGTTTTAGGATAAGCTCCTGGCATGTTAGCCACACAATAATGAATAATATCATCGACCACAAAAGTTGGCTCTGCATGGGTTGTCGCATGGCTTGTTTCGAAGCAGCCTCCTTGGTCAATAGCTACATCCACAAGAACAGCATTTTTAGGCATAAGGGCGAGTTGCTCACGGCTGACCAATTTAGGAGCAGCGGCACCAGGTATCAATACAGCACCAATAACAAGGCTTGAGCGAGCGAGTTCTTTTTCTAGGGTATCTGTATTCGAAAATACGATATCCACACGGCCACTAAAAATTTCATCTAAATGGCGAATACGGCTTAAGTTACGTTCTAATATAACAACATTAGCCCCTAAACCAGCGGCCATTTTGGCTGCATGCACACCCACAACGCCACCACCAATAACAAGTACATTAGCAGGCATAACTCCAGGAACACCACCTAATAAAACGCCCTCGCCACCATGAGGTTTTTGTAAAAAATTAACGCCTGCAATGGTTGCCATACGCCCTGCAACTTCACTCATTGGGGTTAAAAGAGGGAGTGTACCATCAGCAGCAGTTACAGTCTCATAAGCAATAGCGGTACAACCACTTTTAAGTAAAAGCTCCGTTTGTTTGGGGTCGGGGGCAAGATGCAAGTAAGTGAATAGCAAGTGTCTTGCCTCAAGCATCTCGCATTCAACAGGTTGAGGCTCTTTCACCTTTACAATCATTTCTGCAGTCGCAAAAATATCTTTGGCTGACTTTAAAATGCTCGCTCCTGCTTCTTGATAGTCTTCATCACTCGCTCCAATTCCAGAGCCTGCAGATGTTTCTATAAAAACCTCATGACCCGCATTAGTAAACTCCTTAACAGAAGAAGGCGTTAGACCAACACGATATTCATGATTTTTTATCTCTTTAGGAACACCGATTTTCATTGTATTTCTCCGAATTATAAATTAAATATTATCTGATTAAATATGACTTATTTTAGAGCAATATTCTGCTTTGATAGGTTATCACGAACCTTATCAATAGCCGTTACTGCTTTATCTATGATAATATCTGCTTCGGCTTTGGTCAAGATTAGTGGTGGA
>JBKEBO010000010.1:0-51833 GCA_047973205.1 Alphaproteobacteria bacterium
TTGCTTAACCCTTAGGTCAGTATAAAGGAATGTAAGATGAAGTATGTTGTAGGGGTCGATGTAGGAACAACCAGTGCAAGGGCTGCTCTTTTTGATATTAATGGTCATAAATATGCGGAGGCTGAAAATAAGATAAAAATGTTTGAGCCGCAAGCAGATTTTATTGAGCAATCCAGCGATGATATCTGGGCATCTATTTGTGCGGTTGTTCAAAAGGTTGTCACAAAAGCAAATATTGATAAAGAGGAGATTATCGGTATTGGATTTGATGCGACATGCTCCCTAGTCGCACTCAATAAAAAGGGTGAACCTGCATCGGTCTCTCCAACATATCAAGCTGAGCAAAATATTATTTTATGGATGGATCACCGAGCTATTAAGCAAGCCGAATATATTAATCAGGGGGGCTACGAGGTACTCTCATATGTTGGTGGAGAGATTAGTCCTGAGATGGAAATACCTAAGATTTTATGGCTTAAGGAGAATGAGCCAAAACTTTATAAAGATATTCACTATTTTATGGATTTATCGGACTTTTTAACCTTTAAGGCAACAGGAAAGCCAACAAGGTCAGCCTGCACCACAACATGTAAGTGGACGTATCTTAATCATAAGCAAGCATGGTCGCAGCCTTTTTTTGAGGCTCTTGATTTGATGGATTTAATTACAGAAGATAAAATTGGGCAGCAGATTACCCAAGTAGGAGACAATATTGGTACGCTCACAGCTGAGGCAGCAAGCCAGTTAGGGCTTCATGAGGATGTACATGTTTGCTCAGGCATGATAGATGCTCATGCAGGAGGTGTTGGTGTTTTGGGAGAAGAGCTTGAGGGAACTTTGGCTCTGATTACAGGAACCTCGGCTTGTCATATGCTTTGCACAAGTAATGAAAATGCCGTTCCAGGTATTTGGGGGCCTTATTTTGGGGCAATGTTGCCTGACTTTTGGTTGATGGAAGGTGGGCAATCAACGGCGGGTGCTTTGGTTGAACATATTATTAAAGAGTCCAGCCAATATGATAAACTTATAGCAGAAGCCCAAGAAAAGGCTTGCTCTATTTATGAGCTTCTTAACCAGTATATTGAAGAATTAGAATTAAAAAACAAGTATTTAACCAAAAATTACCATATATTAGGTTATTTTTTAGGTAATCGTTCGCCATTAGCTGACCCAAGTCTTAAGGGGGTGATTACAGGCTTAAGCTTGCATGATGATAGTATAGAGGCTTTGGCTATTCGTTATCTAGCGGCATTACAAGCGGTTGCTTATGGGACAAGGCATATTATCGAACAACTATCGACTAACGGTTGTGAAGTCAAGAAAATCCGCATGTGTGGTGGCGGAACAAAAAATCCTCTATGGCTTAGAGAACATGCCAATATTACAGGCTTAGATGTAGAAATTATTACTGAAAGTGAAGCAATGCTTTTGGGTAGTGCTATATTAGCGGCCTATGCTGCGGGTGCTTTTCCTTCGTTAAAAGAGGCTATGAAGACAATGTCTTTTGTGGATAAAACTATTTATCCTAATAATGAATATCAAGCTTATCATGATAAGAAGTATCAGGTTTTTCGTAAACTTTATCAAGACTTTATGAGTTATAGAGAGATAATGGAGGCTTAAAGAGATGCTTTTTTTAGGGATTGATATTGGTGGCACGATGATTAAAGCAGGCCTTTATACCAGAGAAGGTGAGGAGGTTGCAGTATCAGAACAAAATGGTGATGTAATTACTTTACACTCGGGGTGGGTTGAGCGAGATATGGAGGAATTTTGGCAAAGCGTATGTTTTTGTATTCATCAAAGTATCCAAAGAGCAAATATTGATGCAAAGCAAATAAGGGGTGTTGGGTTTTCAGCCCATGGCAAAGGTTTGTACTGTATTGATGAATATGGTAAGCCTGTTCGTCATGGGATTATCTCTAGCGATACAAGAGCAGCCCCACTAGTTAAAGATTGGATAAGAAAGGGTGTTGATAAAAAAGCCTATCCCTTGGGGCGGCAACAATTATGGACAGCTCACCCTGTATCGTTACTGGCTTGGCTTAAGCAAAATGAGCCTGAAAATTATAGAAAAATTGATACAGTTTTTATGGCTCATGACTATATTCGTTATAAGCTTTCTGGGGAGAAAAATGCGGAAATTACCAATATCTCAGCAAGTAATGGCTATAATCTCAAAGAAGGTTGCTATGATGAAGATATGCTTACCCTTTTTGGTATCGCAGATAGCTTAAAATTTTTTCCGCCTGTTATATCCTCTTTTGAGCAAGCAGGCAGCGTAAGTCAAGAGGCTGCAGCCATTACAGGGTTGCTTGAGGGAACGCCAATCTTTGGTGGCGTTTTTGATGTTGTAGGGGGAGCATTGGCTGCAGGTGTGGCCGATGAGCAAACGCTCAATATTATTGCAGGCACATGGGCAATTACCACGAGAATGAAGAATAATATCGAAGAAAGTGATTATCCATATATTTGGGGGAACTACAGTATTGAGAATAGCTATTTTGTCCATGAGGGTAGTCCAACATCGGCAAGTAATCTTCAGTGGTTTGTGGATACCTTTATGGAAAACCATGAAGATGCTTTAGAGCTTTGTAATGCTTGGGTTGAGGAGCTTTATAATGAGCCTGCAGAAGTCTTTTTTATGCCCTATCTTTATGGTTCTAATATCTCGTTGGATTTACATGCGGGCTTTTATGGCTTGCAGGCATATCATGAGAAAAAACATATGGTTAAAGCTATTTATGAGGGGATTGTTTATTCGTATCTTATCCACCATCAACGGATTATGGCTCTTGAGCCAAAAATCACTAAAATACGCTTTACAGGTGGTCCCACAAGGTCTAAAATTTGGATGCAGCTTTTTTGTGATGCGATAGGTATGGAAATGGAAGTTGTTGAGCTTAAACAGCCTGGTTGTAGTTCAGCCGCTTTTTGTGCAATTGTAGGGACTTATAAAGATGTACCGATAAAAACCCTGATGGAACAATTCCAGCCATCGGTTATGACTTATCAACCCAATATGGAACAATATGAAAGATTAATGCAACAGTTTGAAAAATATAAAACTATTGCAACAAAATCTGCAGAGATTAGTGAGCTAATTACCTAAATGCAAAGGGTGGGGAGAAATAATGCCTGTATTTGGAATTTATGAAAAAGCATTACCAAAGAATATCAGCTGGAAGCAGCGATTAGAAGCAGCGAAAAAATGTGGCTTTGATTATGTGGAAATCTCTATTGATGAAAGTGATGAGCGGCTAGCACGGCTAGATTGGAGTAAACAAGAGCGACTGCAAATTATTCAAGATAAGCTTGATACTGGTGTTGGGATTCACTCTATGTGTCTTTCGGGTCATCGTCGTTTTGCTTTTGGTTCGCAAAATAAGCAAAATGAGCAGCGAGCCAAAGATATTATGGAAAAAGCTATTGAGCTTTCTTATGATATTGGCATACGGAATATCCAGCTTGCAGGTTATGATGTTTATCCTGATTATGAGCCTCGGAGCGAGGCAACTAGGGAACAATTTATTGAGCATTTAAAATGGGCAGTTAAAATGGCTGCTGAGGCTCAAGTGATGCTTTCGGTAGAGATTATGGATACGGAGTTTATGAGCAGTATTTATCGCTGGAAAGAATATGATACAATTATAGCTTCACCTTGGTTTACGGTTTATCCAGATGTGGGTAATCTTTCGGCATGGAATGATGATGTGGATACCCAGCTTAGCTTAGGTATTGATAAAATAACGGCAATCCATCTTAAAGATACTTACAAGGTTACGCAAACATCTAAAGGGCAGTTTCGTGATGTTCCTTTTGGTGAGGGATGTGTGGATTTTGTTCAAGTTTTTAGAGCCTTAAAAAAATTAAACTATCGAGGTTCTTTTGTGCTTGAACAATGGTCTGAAAATGCTGCGTATCCTTTAGAGGAAGTTATAAAATCTAAAGAATGGATGCTACAAAAAATGCAACAGGCTGAGTATATGTAAAGAGTACGTCGACAAGCTTAAGCAACTGCAAATTTCTTGATTATTTGCTTATTTTATTTTAAAGAAGAGGCAGGTAGTTGAAGGCATGGATATGACAGAACCATTTTGGAAAACAAAGACATTAGAGCAATTAAGCCCCAAAGAGTGGGAGAGTTTATGTGATTGCTGTGCAAAATGCTGTCTGGAAAAGCTTGAAGATGAAGATACAGGCGAGATATTATATACCAATGTGGCTTGTCGTCTTTTAGATATTGATAGCTGTACATGTTCTAATTATCCTGAACGGCAAAGGTTTGTTTATTCTTGTATTCGGCTTACATCTAAAAAAGTAAGGGAGCTTCCTTGGCTACCCTCCACATGTGCTTATCGGCTGGTTGCAGAAGGTAAGGACTTACCTCATTGGCATCCTTTGATAACAGGTGATAAAGAATCCACAAAAAAATCGGGGCAATCATGCCATGGTCGTATTATTTCGGAGCGGATTGTGCAGGATTTAGAAGATTATATATGTGATTGGCCCGCTTAATAATAGTAGTAAAACACTAAGAATCATTAAATTTCGTATATTTTACATTGTAAGCATGGGCAAAACCCAAATATTTTTTAACTTTCGCTCATAAGAGCATACTTCATTGAAACATATAAAAAAATATATGTTTATTATAAACAGTTCCTATTAAACCATAAAAAGATTACCAAAAGTTTATTTTTTATTTGTTTTTCTATTTTAAGTATGTATTATTAATTTTATAAATGTCCTTTCCTATGGAGAGTTCCCCTAGATTAAAGATTAAGGATTTGAGGAGAATCGAAAAATATTTGTAACGATTCTATAGTGTTAAAAAATTAAGAGAAATACGAGGGTATTTTATGTCTAATCTAACATATGAACAATTATTACAACAAGCAAAAGATAATAAAACCAATGGTTTCGGTAATATCATAGTTAATGATTTATCTGTTTACGAATCGGGTTTAGATAAGGGAACTCATGAGGGTGACTTGGCCTATAATTCTTCCGCTTCTGAGGTTATTAGAACAGAACGTACTAAGCCAGATTGTTATGTGGCAATCAAACATCCGACAACAGGGCAATATATTCAGATTAGTATTTCGGGAAGTGCAACTTCCATTGATTTAGGTATATATGATGCAAGCCTCGCAGGAATTAAACTTTCAGTAACAACAGGCTTATTCGTGGATATTAAATTTGATATTGCCAATACAGCTTTTGACCATACAGGATTAAATGATATCCTTAAGTTAGAATATTTTGTGATGTTTAATGGGGAAGATAATATAGACCCAGCGTTCTATAATGGGAATGTGATAATTCATGATGATGCACCCATAGCTAATGATGATGGAGAGCATGCAGTTGCAGATAATGCGGTAACTGTTAATATTATTGGAGACCAGACAGATAATGTTATAGCTGCAGGAGAAGATATTTTAACGGCAGATGATGCCCAAGTTTCGAAACTTGTTGTTAAAACAGGTGATGGCCATGAGACAATTCTTAATATAGCAAGAGGAAGTACAACATTATCTTCGGCAACTATTGTTGATGGTGATGGTAATAATATTGGTGTGATTACCTATAATCCTACAACGGGGGGACTTACATATGACCCAGTGGATAGTATAGCCGCAAATGCAGGCTTAGACAGAGATATTTCAGTTGTTTATACAATTACAGACCAAGATGGCGACTCGGATACAGCAACTGTAAGCTTTGATGCTGAACCCAGTATTACAATTGATCCTGATAATCCAGTGGGTGCGAATGATGATGAAAATCAAGTAGATGAATCTGCTTTAGCAAATGGCTCTCATACACCTACAGGTGGAACAATAATAGCCACAGGCGATGTTTTTGTTACTAATGCTTCTAAAGTGGTAATCACTAACGAAGCAGGACATTCGGAAGAATTAGCCGTTGGCTTAACAATTGCAGGCCCTAATGGTACATTAAAAATAACCAGCTTTGATAAAGTTACAGGTAAATTTGAGTATGAATATATATTGTCTCAAAATATTAACCATAGTTTGACAGATCATCAAGATATATTCACTATAACCGTAACCGATGCAAGTAATGATACAGCAACAGGTAATATTATTGTTAATATTACCGATGATGCTCCAATAGCCATTGATGATGGAACGGTAACATTATTAGCAGGAGGTACAGGACATTCTGTTGATTTATTGGATAATGATACTCAAGGTGCAGATGGTGCAGATGTTTTAACTAGTTTTAAAGTTACCTTACCAGATGGTAGCACACAAACAGTGAACCTTTCTAGCGGTTCGGCAACAATTACAAGCAACGGGATTGATTTGGGAGTTCTATCTTTTAATCAATCTACAAATAAACTCACTTATATAGCGGCAGCGACAGCTCAAGATAGTGATGATATTAAGGTTCTTTATACAGTTAGAGATAGCGATGGCGATGAGGCTTCTGCAACAGTAATATTTGATGTGAGTGCAGAAAATCCTGAGGTTAATATAAAACCTGATACAGGAACAAATGAGGTGCATGAGTCAGGCTTACTTGCAGGTCATGCAGGTAGCGGTGTTGCAGGCTCGCAAGTGGGTGTGGCAGCTTATGTAACAGAAGGTACAATTAGTATAGAAGATGCAACAGGCTTTAGCATTGATGGAACAAATATCACAGGCTCGCAAGTTACAATTACAGGAACTTACGGTACATTAGTGCTTAATCGTAACCAAGATGGCTCTTACGACTATACTTATACACTTAATAAAAATGCCAACCATACAGGCAATATTAACGTGGTTGATGATTTTGATATTATTGCTCATAGTACAAGTGGCGTTACGGCAACAGCTTCTCTTGATGTAAATATTATTGATGATGCCCCAACAGGTGATAATGATACAATGTATTTTATTGGTACAGCTTTAGGGACAATCTCATCCATTGATATTTTTGGTAATGGCCACATAGGTGCTGATGGCGGTACAATAACAAACTTTGAGTTTGCTTTTCTTCAAGGTTTCGATGGAGGTGCTAGCTATAATTATGAAGTTGTTAAAGCAACAGCAGCAGAAGTTGCTGATGGTATAAGTGTGGGCAGTATGTATCTGATTTGGGATGCGAATAGCCATAGTATGGTTGTAAGAGGTAATGAAGGTACTGCTGGATCTCTTGCTTATAATTATACTGTTGTTGATAGTGATGGTGATACTTATCAAGTGGGTGAATCAATTGTTGGTAATAACTATCTAGATTATTTAAAGCAAGATGTAGCGGCTACAGGAAATGGCTATGTTGGGACTCTTGATGATAATGGTTACCTTATAAGCCATGCTGGTGGAGTTATTTCAGACGTTGCATCCTGTGGAACAGGGCTTGCCTATATGGATAGTAATGCCACAATTAAGGACGGAAAAGCCTTTGAGATTTATGAAGATGCAAGAAATGGCTCTGCAGTAACAGATCTTTTTGAAACAAGAACGTTAGATGCTAACTCAACAGATGATAGCGACTATACATCTAATGGTACATTAACGATTAATGGTGTAAATATTTACAACTATGAAACAGCAACATTACTTGTGGATAAAATTATAGGTGATTATGGAACTTTGCATATTCATCAGATTAAGAGTGATGTGGGAGGCTTTGAATTCTCAACAGAATATATAGCCAACACAAATACTACAGGCGATATGGATAGCTTTATCTTCCATCTAGAAGGTGATAATAATATCGAGGTTGACACAGGGAACTTGACAGGACAAGGTCAGAGCCAAGGCCATAATTATGTTTATCATATAGATTGGGAGTATACAGTAAACTATGTGCTTGATGCGAATAGTAGCTTCCCAAATCCTCAACCAAAAGATGTGACCTTGCAGGGAACAGCAGGCTATGATGTTTACGAAATTGCATCGGGTGTAGAGACTACAATTACAGGAATAGCAGGTGGCATGGATACATTAGCCTTTAGTAGCCATAATCGTGGTGATTTCACCGTTGATTTTAGCCAGCAAAATGACATGATTATTCATGGCAATGATGGCTCATCAATTATATTTGATGACTATTTTGCAGGTGGCAATAATAGTATTGCCAATGTAACCTTTGCGGATGGAACGGATATCTCATTCCTTGAGTTCCTAATGTATACTCCGCAAGCATAAAATATTAAGAATTTGATGGGTTATATACCCTACCAAATAGATGAAAAGAGAATATAAACAAAAAATATAAAGGAGAAAAGATATGGGTGCAACCATTCAAGAAACCGTTAATCAACTTATAAACGGGCAATTAACAGTTACAGTTCCTAACAACGAAAGAACATCAGAAGTTTATGAGGCAGGCCTTGCAACAGGCTCTAATACGAGTGCATCAGCAACAGTGACTGATGATATCAGAGACTTACTTTCTGGGGGAACTCAGTTTTATATTGTATTTCCAGATGGAGAATATCACTTACTACAGCAAGGACAAACCATCACAACAAGCCATGGTATTAGCATTAATAGAAGCACAGCAACCTTCCCCTTACAATATACTGTAGAGCTAACAGGGGCTCAAAGCCATGGAGTTCAAGGTTCAGCAACAGATACATCTATGGATTTAGGATATTATATTGTTGCTCAAGGAAGTACAAGTAACGGTACAATTCTTTCACATATTGTCCCTATTGCAGATGATAATCCTGAAGCCAATGATGACAGCGTAACAATTACAGATGTTAACCAAGTTGTTGTTGATGTTAATGTAATTGATAATGACACTTTAGGTGCAGATCGTCCTGCATCAGTCGAAGGTGTATCGGTTAAACTTGCAAGTGGTGCAACAGTCACTATTGGTGCAAGCGGAGGTGATATACCTGGGGGTACATTAACAATTGATCAGCTTTCAGGTGAAGTTCGCTTTACAATTACAGATTCATCAAAAGTACAAGATTTTGATCTTACTTATAAATTAACAGATAATGACGGTGACACAGATACAGCCATCGCTCATTTTAATATGCCTGATTATCCAAACTCACAAACTTTAGGTGAGCTTATTGTTGGTAATGAAAATGATGACGTTTCAGGATCAAGCAATATATGGGATTGGGGAACAACATCCAATGGAACGAACAGAGGTGAAATTAACGGAACAAGCAATGCAGATGTTCTTGTTGGTGATCCTCATCCAAAAGATACAACAACGGTTGTTGATAATCCTGATCTTTATGAATATATTGCAGTGGATATTTCAGGTTCATTTTATGGCGATTCATATACATATTGGCATTGTGGTCAGAAATATTGGGGCGTACATTACAACCCAAGCTATGTTCAGGCCATGAAGAATGCTATTTATGATCATGTTCGTGATTTAATGAATAACCAAGTCGATAGTCATCTAAAAATAGTTCCATTTAACTTTAGTGCAGTTGGTCAACATGACTATGGTTTTGATATCGAAATGGATTTCCGTACAGACGGTACAACCGCATTTTCAGTAAATGGACATAGTGTCTCTCAAAGTCAATTCATGAATAGTGTTTCAACATTCTTGAATAACCAACTTAAAGCAGTATACAATACCGCAACAGGTTGGGAAGGGGTCTACCAACATGCTATTAAAACAATTCCAACATGGAGTACAACAGCAGCGGATGAAGTGAACTTCGTTCTTATGTCTGATGGTAATCCAACAGGCTGGCTCGATAATTATGGTCGTGTTCGGTATGAACGTGGGGCATTTTCTCAACGAGCCGAAAATGAAGTTCTTGGTTCGGACGGAACTAATGAGTTTGCTCAGCTTAAAGGTATTACAGATCTTGTTTATGGCATGGGTTTTACAGCGGACGATGGTCTCAGAATGAGCAATATTAATGATGTTACTGAACTGAGTACAACATCAAGAAGTTTTGCAAGTTATACCGATCGTTACGCACATCTTTATGGTAATGATACTGTATCTTCAGGTAAGATTTACGGTAGTGACCATATTAACGGCGAAGCTGGTAATGATGTTCTTTTTGGTGATGATATTAAAGGTTGGGATAGCTATAAAGCACAACTTTTAGCAGATTCAAGTAAAGAACATTCTATCATGCAAGCTATTATTTCTGATGCTATAAGTCATGCTTCATCTTATGATACTTCAGCCTCAGGCGGCCATGATGTTATTGATGGCGGTGCTGGAAATGATATTATCTTTGGTCAAGCAGGTAATGATCGCCTTATAGGTGGTGCAGGATATGATGTTGTTTCTGGTGGCATTGGTAATGATACTTATGTTGTTGGCAATGAAGCAAATTCATCAATTACTATCACAGGTGAAACCAGCGGTAGTGATAAAATTCTCTTTGAGAATATTAATTTTGCGGATATTTCAACAGCACGTAGTGGCGATAATCTTGTCTTCACTACATCAGCAGGTAATGAAATTACTGTTGAAAACTACTATATGGGGTCAAATAATGTAGAAACATTACAATTTGCAGATCGAACAATTCAAACAACATCCGTTGCTAGTGGTCTTAGAGAAAGCACTGAGTTTAATCTTGATGCTATGGCCAAACAAACAGTACTTGAAGGTACAGATAGCAACGATACCTATGTAGTTTCATCAGATATAGATACGGTTATTACAGGTATAGCAGGTGGAAATGATACCCTTGCTTTTGCCGACCATAATCGTAGTGACTTTACGGTTCATTTTGGTAATGAAGATATGGTTCTTTATGCTAATGATGGCTCATCAGTCACGTTCGATGATTACTTTGTAAATGGTAATAATAGTGTGGCAAATGTCACATTTGCAGATGGAACAGATATTTCTTTCCTTGAGTTCCTAATGTATACACCAGTTGCGTAATCAAGTGAATAACTCTTTTCTACCAGTAAAACCCTATAGTTTAACTATAGGGTTTTGTTGTTACGTTCATTTTGAGCTAAAGGATGGAGGTCTTGCACCATATTTTTAAGCCGCTCATCTAAAATATGGGTATAGATTTGAGTGGTTGAGATATCCGAATGCCCTAAGGCAATTTGAAGCTGCCGAAGATTTGCTCCCCCAGCTAAAAGATGAGTGGCAAAAGAATGCCGCAAAACATGGGGTGATATTCGTTTTGGGTCAATATCAGCCTCAAGGGCAAGCTCTTTAATCATCTGGAAAAAACGAATGCGACTAATATGGCCTTCCTTTCCTCGAGAAGGAAATAAAAAAGGCGAGTTTGTTCTTCCATTTTTAATTGTATTTATAGGTGCGGAGCTATCTCTTACCAAGAGCCATTCTTTAATAAGGTCTGCAGCAGGCTCTGTTAAGGGAAGAGAGCGTTCTTTATCTCCCTTGCCACGGATGACAATAAACATAAAATCACGGCGAATAGCTGATAAAGGCATAGAGACAAGTTCACTTACACGAAGCCCTGTACCATAAATAATCTCAAGCATACAACGTAAACGAAGCCCTGCGACACTTTTATTTTGCTCAGCTGCATCAAATAGAGCATTAACTTCTCCATGACTTAAAAATTTGGGGGGAGCTTGGCCAATCTTTGGTGAGCTTAAACCTTGAGCTGGATTATCGTCACGAATATTCTCGTTGGTCAAAAACCGATAAAATCCACGAAAGGCAGAGAGTTTTCTTGCACGTGTGGATGCAGCAATAGCTCGTTCATCAAGCATTTTTAGATATTGACGTAAGTCTTCACTTTGAGCTTCTTCAATGCTTAAGCGTCTTTTTTGGAGGTAAAGAGCAAAGTCGCCTAAATCTCGCATATAGGCTTCTAGAGTATTCTTTGATGCTCCTTTTTCAACCAGCATCATATTGCCCCAAGTTTTTACAAGGGCTGGATGGTTTTGTTCTTTAGGAGCTTTTTTAACCATTATTCTTCTTCTACATCCTGCATGTCTTCGGTATTTGTTGTGTTTTGTGTATCTTCCTCCCCTTCCGTATTTTTATTTACGGATTCGGTAAAGACTTTTTCGTTACTATCTTGGGGAGCTTGATACTGATTTTGTTCAACTGGAAGAACTATACGTTCAATTTTTGGCTGTGGGTTGAGGCTAGCAAGAAAGCTAAGTAGGCCAATACCAATAATAATGAGTAAAATAATGGCTAAAAATAGACCACGTATAGCAAATTTCATTTATTTTTACCTTTTTATTTATTTTTCTTTATAATATCATAAAATTTATAAAAGCAAGATGATAATAAATTATAATGATGGCAAGCGAAAGAAAAAAGCAAAAAAAATGGCGACTGAAAAAATGGGTTGTCTTGGTCGGGCTTCCTGGTTGTGGGAAGTCTACCTTGGGTATGAGCTTAGCAAAGCTTATTGATACGCCTTTTTATGATGCTGATATTGAGATTTCTAAAGCCTCAAATATGAAAGTTGCAGAAATTTTTACTCAATATGGTGAAGAGGAGTTTCGCCGTATTGAAGAGCGTGTCATTGCTCGCCTGTTAGAGGAAAAGCCTGCCATATTAGCTCTTGGAGGTGGAGCTTTTGAAAATGAGAATACACGAAAGCTCATTATGGATAATGCTTTTTCTGTTTGGCTTAAGGTTGACCACGACACAATTTTAAAGAGAGTGAGTATGCGGAAAGGTCGGCCCATGTTTGATAATACGGATAACCCAAAAAAATTATTGAGCGAACTTGCTCAAAAAAGAGAGCCTAATTTTGCTAAAGCAAACATTCAGTTTATTCCAGCAGAGGTACCTTTGATAAAAGTTGCCAAAGCTCTTAATAATGTGCTAAGAAGATTTTCACTATTTTGGAGAACATAAATGAAGCAACTAAAGGTTGATTTAAAAGAACGTTCCTATGACATTCTTATTGGTCATAATCTTATTTTAAATCTTAGCCAGTATATAGAACCGCATATTTGTGGCTCTAAAGCTATTATCGTTACGGATAATCATGTGAGCCAATATTGGCTTTCTTTTGTTGAAGATGCCTTAAAAATTCTAGGTAAAAATTACCATATCATTGAAGTTGCGGCAGGAGAGGCCTCAAAATCTTTTGCGAATTTTGAGCAATGTTGCAACGATGCCCTTTATTGGGGGATTGACAGACAAACAACATTAATTGCTCTTGGAGGTGGTGTTGTGGGTGATTTGACAGGATTTCTAGCGGCTTCGTTATTAAGAGGTTTACCCTTTATTCAGCTTCCTACAAGTTTATTGGCTCAAGTAGATAGTTCAGTTGGGGGCAAAACAGGCATTAATGCAGGCCCAGGGAAGAACTTAGTTGGGGCTTTTTGGCAGCCGCAATTGGTTTTGGCAGATGTTTCTTTTTTGGGTAGTTTAAGCGAACGTCAGTTAAGGTCGGGTTATGGGGAGGTCATTAAATATGGGCTTATTCATAAACCAGAGTTTTTTGAATGGCTTAGCAGCAATAATAGTGATATTTTAGCTAAAAATAAAGATGCTTTAAGTCATATTATTTATGAGAGTTGTGCATCAAAAGCCCAAATTGTTGGTATGGATGAGCATGAACAAGGGCAAAGAGCTTTATTAAACTTAGGTCATAGTTTTGGCCATGTTTTAGAAGCCTTTACAGGATATTCTGATAAGCTTTTACATGGTGAAGCCATTGCTATTGGGATGCAGCTAGCCTTTGACTATTCTGTCAAGTTAGGGGTTTGCCCTCAAGAGGATGCTCAAAAAGTGAAGCATTTGTTAGAGCAAGCAGGCCTACCAATATCTCTTAAAGAGCTTTCTTTAGGACAATCTTGGAGTGCAGAGCAGTATCTTGAATTGATAAAAAAAGATAAAAAAGTGAAAGATGATAAGATTACCTTAATTTTGGCAAAATCTATTGGTAAAGCCTATATTGAAGAAAGTGTGTCCGTTGAGGAACTTTATATCTTCTTAGAAGAAAATTTGAGTTAGAAAGATGCTAATTACCATTATATTAATTATTCTACTTTTGCTTTGCTCGGCTTTTTTTTCAAGCTCAGAAACAGCAATAACAGCGGTTTCACGCCCGCTGATGCACCGTTATGCCCAACAAGAGATGAAAGCCGCTAAAAGGGTTTTGAAGCTGCTTGATCACAAAGAAAACTTTATTGTAACCATCTTGCTTGGTAATAACTTAGTCAATATTTTATCAACCGCTTTAATTACAGCCTTGATGATTAAAGTTTTCGCAGACCAAGGTACAGTTTTTGCCACAACTATGGCGACAATCATTATGACTCCGATTGTCCTTATTTTTGCTGAAATTTTACCCAAAACTATTGCAGTAAGGTTTGCTGATAAGCTTTCGATGCTTGTTTCGCGTATGGTGGAAATCATTAGTATTATTTTGTGGCCAGCAACATATATATTGTTGATTATTACTCGCTTTTTTACAAAACGTTTAGCCCCACAACAAGATTTTGCAGAAGATTTGATGATTGCTGAGGCTGAGCTTCGTGGTGCGATTGATATGCACCAAGGCGATAACCCTAAAGATCTTGAGACAGCTGAGCAAGAAAAAATTATGATGCATTCTGTTCTTGACTTAGATGATGTTACAGTTGGTGAGATTATGGTGCATAGAAGACAACTTGAAATGGTTGATGCTAATGCCCCTACTGAAGAAATTATTACAAAAATACTTGATGGGAATCATACACGTGTACCGATTTATAAGGATAGCCAAGATAATGTTATAGGCTTGCTTCATACAAGAGACCTCTTACGAGAAGTCCATGCAGCCTTTAGGGAAGAGCGAGAGGTTGCTCCTCTTGATGTTGCAACAAAGGCTTGGTTTATCCCTGATACAACATCGGCATTAGATCAGCTCCAAAGCTTTAGAGAGCGAAGAGAACATTTTGCTCTTGTGGTGGATGAATATGGTGATTTACAAGGTGTTGTGACCTTGGAGGATATTTTAGAAGAGATTGTTGGTGAGATTTCGGATGAACATGATGAACAGATGGATGGTATTATCGAGCAGGAGGACGGCTCTTGGCTTGTTTCAGGAGAGACAACCATTCGAGACCTTAATCGTAGCTTAGGATTGATGATTTCAGATGAGGAGGTTACAACTGTTGCGGGGCTTTTACTTTATACAACAAAAAGGATACCTGATATTCATCAAGCTTTTATGATTCATGGTTGCCGTTTTGAGGTTATAGAGCGGCAGAGACATAGGATTACCAAATTACGGGTTATTCCTCCAGCCTAGAAATGCTCTAAATGATTATAAGGCTTATTTTATATTGCCTTTCAACAATAAAGAGCTTACATTGAGATAAACAATTGTGATTTTAAAGGAAAAATTTTCCAATGTTTTCAAAACTATTTGGATTTTTATCGGCAGATCTTGCCATTGACTTAGGTACAGCGAATACGCTGGTCTATGTTAAAGGGCGTGGTATTGTTCTTAATGAGCCATCTGTAGTGGCGGTTAAGGATGAGCGAGGTCAGGAAAAAGTATGGAAAGTTGGCATAGAGGCCAAGCGAATGTTAGGCCGTACCCCTGGCGAGGTGCGAGCTATTCGTCCACTCAAAGATGGTGTTATTGCTGATTTTAGACATGCCGAAGAAATGATTAAAGGCTTTATTCGCAAAGTTCATAATCGTAAGAGCTTTGTAAGTCCTTTGGTGATTATCTGTGTTCCTTCAGGCTCAACTGCGGTAGAAAAGCGAGCTATTCAGGATGCTGCGGAAAGTGCGGGAGCACGGCGTGTGTATCTGATTGAAGAACCTATGGCGGCAGCAATTGGTGCAGGATTACCCGTAACAGAACCAACAGGCTCTATGATTGTGGATATTGGTGGTGGAACAACAGAAGTTGCGGTGCTTTCTCTTTCGGGTATTGTTTATTCAGCCTCGGCTCGTGTGGGTGGTGATAAGATGGATCAAGCTATTATCAATTATATGCGTAGGCAACATTCACTTTTAGTGGGTGAAACAACAGCACAAACCATTAAAGAAACTATTGGTACAGCTTGGGCCAATAGCGATAATATGAAATATATGGAAGTTAAAGGGCGTGATTTAATCAACGGTGTACCTAAAGAAATCTCAGTGAGTGAAGAAGAGATTGCAGATGCACTTGTTGACCCTGTTAATCAGATTGTTGAAGCTTGTAAATTAGCTCTAGAACATACTGCTCCAGAGCTTTCTGCAGATATTGTTGATAAGGGTATTGTGATTACTGGCGGTGGAGCATTGCTCAAAAATTTAGATCAAGTTATAACCTATGCAACAGGGCTTCCTGTGGTGGTTGCAGAGGACCCTTTGTCTTGTGTCGCACTAGGTACAGGGCTACTTTTAGAGCAAGCGAACGAAAAAGACTTCTCGGATTTTACAACAAGTATCCACTAAAATTTTATTATTTTTGATGATATATCATAGTTTTAGTTGATTTTTATTTTATTTTATGCTCTAATAATAGCCATTAAGCAGGGGATGCGATTCTCATGCACGTT
The DNA here is from genome assembly GCA_047973205.1 of Alphaproteobacteria bacterium. Lineage (GTDB taxonomy): Bacteria > Pseudomonadota > Alphaproteobacteria > JBKEAR01 > JBKEAR01 > JBKEAR01. The sequence continues at coordinate 16,416 of JBKEBO010000010.1, forward strand.
TTTGACGGCTGGAGATTTTAGTGAAGCACTATCAATCTATGCAAAATTTTTCTTCATCGAAGAACCGTAAATTTTATGTTTACGGGTTTTTGACGTTGGCTATTGTGATTATGCTCGTAAGCCGTGTTTATAGTGCCCCCCTAGATTATGTAGGAGGACGCATACAAAATACTTCTGCTCCATTTGTTCATGCTTTATCTAAGCCTGTTTTTGCAGTTAAAACAACATTTAGCCGTGCGAACGAGATGATACGTCTTCAAGATGAGGTAACGAAGTTACGTCAAGAAAACATGACATTACGCTCCACACAATCTAAGTTAATGCAGCTTCAAGGGCAAAATAATGCCTTACGCTCGCTTATGAACTTTGTAACAGTTCCAGGTTCAAGCTGGCTTACAGCAAGTGTTATTTCTGATGTTGGTGGCTCATTCTCACGGGCTCTGGTTATCAGTGCAGGGCGTAAAGATAATATCGAGAAAGGTCAAGCAGTTCTTACTGGCGATGGCCTTGTTGGTCGTGTCGTTCAGGTTAATGCAGATACAGCGGTAGTTTTACTGCTATCGGATATTAACTCATCTATTCCTGTAATGGTTGAACATACAAGAGATAGAGCCATGCTTTCGGGTAATAATACAGACACTGCAGAACTTCATCATTTGCCAAGCCAAGCTCAAATACAAGTTGGAGCTCAGCTTATAACATCAGGAGCAAATGATAGCCTACCTGCGGGTATTCCTGTGGGTACAGTCTCTTCTGTAAAAGATGGTAAGGTTTCGGTACGTTTAGCGGTAAAAAGACATGATATTGAGGTTATTCGTGTGATTACTCAAAATAGCCAAATAGCCGCTATTGATGATACTATTCCACAAGAATCTTCTGTATTAAGTACGGACTAAGTAATATAGTCATATGAACTTATATCGCCTAGATATCCTCTTACGCCAAATACTTCCAGCTTTTTTTATCCTCTTTTTTATGATACTCAATCGTGTGATTAGCGAGGGTTGGGGCTATTGGGAAGAAATATCTCCTTGGATTGTTTTGATGTGCGTTTGGTATTGGGCAATTTTTCGTCCGAGCCTTTTGCCTGTTTGGTTTATTTTTATTGTTGGCTTTTTGGAAGACTTCTATAGCTATAATACACCTTACGGTACACATTCAGTTATTCTGATTTTATCTTATGCGATATTGCTATCACAGCGGCGTGTGGTGGCGGTACAAAATTTTATGGTTGGCTGGTTGATGTTTGCAGTATTCTCTTTTGTTGCGATTATGCTCCGCTGGGCTATCATCAGCTTGTTTAATACCCATTTATTTTCCGTAAAAAGTAGTATAGCAAGCTTTATGCTAACAGTGAGTTTTTACCCGCTTATTTTTATCCTTCTTACTTTTGTTAGCTATATGATTGCTGCAAAAGATAAGGATGCGGTATGAAGTTTCATCTTTATTTTAACATGATTACCATTTAATATAGGGATAGTAAATCTAGAGAAAGTCAGTCATGCGAAGAGATCCCGAACGAAAGCGAATATTTACCCGAAGATCGATGATTGTTGGTATGTCTCAGCTTGGCCTGATTAGCCTTGTGGGTTATCGCTTGTTTGACTTACAAGTATTACAAGCCAACAAGTTTAAAACATTATCCGAAAAAAATCGCATATCCCTTAAGGTATTGCAGCCTAAAAGAGGAATGATTGTGGATCGTTTGGGTACAGTGGTTGCGAGTAATCAGAAGACTTTTCGTGTTACTATTATTAAAGAACATACCAAGGACCCTAAGGTAACGTTAAATAAGCTGCGTGAATATATTCCTTTAACTGATAAAGAAATAGAGGATATATTAGAAAAAATTCGTATTCGTCGCTCTTTTACAGCGGTGGAGATTAAAGATAATCTCATCCGTAAGGAGGCGTTTCAGATAGAAGAAAATTCTTTTGACCTTCCTGGTGTTTTTGTAGAAGAAAGTTATAGCCGTTATTACCCCTATAACCAAGTGGGTGGACATATTGTGGGCTATGTTGGCCGTGTAAATTCTAGAGAACTGGATGAAGATAGTGATATTTTATTAGAACAATCAAGCTTTCGTATTGGTAAAACAGGCTCTGAGAGAGCTTATGATAAGGCCTTAAGAGGGCGTGCGGGGAGTATTAAGGTAGAGGTTAATGCTTTTGGCCGTGTTGTTCGAGACTTAGAAAGCCATCCTGCAGCCAATGGATATAATACGGTTTTGACTCTGGATTGGTCGTTGCAATCGTATATTACAGAAAGGCTAAAAGGGCTTTCAGCAGCAGCAGTTGTGATGGATATTCATACAGGTGAGCTTATGGCTGCAGTTTCCACACCAGGTTATGATCCTAATATATTTGCACGAGGCTTAGATCAAGATGAATGGGCTAGTCTACGTGATAATGCCATGGCTCCTATTCAGAATAAATGTTTAAGGGGGGCATGGTCGCCAGGTTCAACCTTTAAGATTATCTTGGCCATTGCAGGATTAGAAGAAGGTGTGATATCACCTAATGAGACAGTCCATTGCCAAGGCTTTTTAGAATGGGGTAATGGCTATAAAAAATATTGTTGGTCGCGAAGAGGCCATGGCAATGTGAATATGCCTTATTCTTTGGCTCAATCTTGTGATGTTTATTATTATGACTTATCACAAAGACTTGGTATTGATACTATTGCAAAATATGCCAAAATGTTTGGCTTTGGCCATAAACTTATTGATGACTTTCCTGGACAATTTTCGGGAATTGTTCCTACAAAAAAATGGTTTAAGGAACGCTATAAGCAAACATGGCGTGTTGGAGATACACTTAATGCGTCTATTGGTCAGGGTTATGTGCTAACAACCCCTTTACAAAATGCCGTATCTTATGCTCGTTTGTGTAATGGCGGTTATGCCGTTAAGCCAATTATTACCCGTGATGAGATTAATACCACAGGAGTTTGGAAGCGAAAACCTTCAGCCTTTGACAAGCTCTCTGTAAAAAAGAAGAATTTAGATGTTGTTATTCAAGGTATTTTTGATGTGGTGAATAGCTCCCACGGAACAGCCCATCGATATGCTTTATCAGATGATTGGAAAATGTTTGGCAAAACAGGGACTGTACAGGTAAGGCGTATTACTGAAGAAGAACGCAAAAGAGGCATTACAAAAAACGAAGATAGAGCTTGGGAATATCGTGACCATGGTAATTTTGTTGGTGTTGCCCCTTATGGAGCTCCTCGCTGGGTAGTTTCGGTCTTTGTTGAACATGGCGGCGGTGCGGCATCTGCAGCTCCCATTGTGAAAGATATTATGCTAAAAGTAAAAGAGCAGGAAAAAATTTGGGATAGTATTCCTTATTTTAATGCTCAAGGGATTAAAGAGTAGTTTGGCCTATGGATAATCAGACACAACATTTAAGTTTTTTAGAGAAAATACAACGCTTTCCATGGATTTATTTTCTATTGATTATGGTGGTTTGTGCCATTGGTATTGCCATGCTTTACTCAGCAGCTGGCGGAAGTATGAAACCTTGGGCCGATAGCCAATTGGTTTTTTTAGCCTTAGGTGTGGTTGTGATGGTTGTTGTCACCTTTATGCCGCCTTTGTGGCTACGGATACTCGCATGGCCCATGTGGGGTGTTACATTTTTAATGCTTGTTCTGGTGCTTGTTATTGGGGTCGAAGGTGGTAATGCGGTACGTTGGCTCTCTTTAGGTCCTATACGCTTTCAGCCCTCAGAAATAGCAAAATATACAGTTGTTCTTTTTTTGGCTCATGTAGCTCAGTCTTTGGATTGGGAGGAAAGCCGAAGAATGCAAAGTTGGCTTTTACCTCTTGCGGCAATATTTTTGCTATTTTTGCTCACCTTAATTCAGCCTGATATGGGTACGGCTCTTTTGATATTTTCGACAGCAATTGTGATTGTGTTCTTAGCTGGATTGCATTGGGCATGGTTTGCTGCAGGAGCAGTCTCAGCTCCTTTTATTGCGATTGTTGCATGGAATTTTGTTTTTAAAGATTATCAAAAACAACGGGTTTTAACTTTACTTGACCCAGAATCCGATCCTTTAGGTGCGGGTTACCATATTATCCAGTCTAAAATTAGTTTTGGTTCTGGAGGGCTTATGGGCAAAGGATTTTTACAGTCTACCCAAGGAGGCTTAAATTTTCTTCCTGAAAAACATACAGATTTTATATTTGCAGTCTTTGGAGAAGAATTTGGATTACAAGGCGAATATTTGCTCATATTGCTTTATTTACTGATTATTCTTATAGGCTTTGTTATTGCATGGCGGTGTCGTCATCAATTTGGCCGTATTGTTGCCTTAGGAGCAGTTACCAACTTTTTCTTTTATATTTTTATTAATATGGGAATGGTTATAGGTTTATTGCCTGTGGTGGGTGTTCCTTTGCCTTTAATATCAAAAGGGGGAACATCCATGGTGATTATTCTCTTTGGGTTTGGATTGGTGATGAATAGCCATATTCATCGAGACTTAGTAATGAAAAAACAATTGGAGTATTGATATGTCTATCAAAGTAAATTCATACGGTTCTGTAGCATTAGATAGCTTTTTAGAAAATCTAGAGAATATTCAGCTGATTGATGTACGTTCAAAAATAGAATGGGATGATGGTCATTTTAAAAATGCTAAACTTATGCCCCTTGATAATTTTTTGGAACATGTGGAAGATATTGATGCAAGTCAGCCAACGATATTTATTTGTGCTAAAGGCTTACGTGCAGCCATTGCGTGGGAAATGTATAAAAAATATCGTCCTGATGCTCTTTTAAGCGGTTATATTGTTGCAGAAGTCGATTATACAACCGCGGAGCCAACTCTTTATGCAATGAGTGAAGAATGGCATAAAGAAATAGCAAAACGTATTGATATGTTATAAAAAAATAGAGCCTCTTTTTTAGAAGCTCTACTCTTTATTAAGCAATTGTTTTTGATTATTCCTTAAAAAACTCATTAGTATATTTGAGGCTTCCTTTGTTGGGAACAATCTTTTGGTTGACCATAAAGTCTGCAAGCTTACTCATTTCAGTATCATCCATTTTGCCCCAACCATCTTTACCCACATAGTAACGAGATGATATTTCTTGCTGTTCCATTAAAAGTTTTTTGTCTTCGAATGTACCAGGAGGGCTAAATTTTATTAAGGCTTCAGTAGCATCTGTAGGGTTTTTAGCAGCCCACTCATAGCCTTTTTGTGTGGCGGTGATAAAGCGTTGATAAAGGTCTCTATCTTCTTTTAATGACTGAGTACGTACAGATAAAATAGGTGAACCATAGTTAGCCAGCCCGTAATCTTTAAAGTAGAATTTGTTAATTGCAACATTTTGCTTTTTGGCTAAAGGGGTTTCCACATTATCAAAAAACCACGAAAGATCAATCTTTCCTGCTAAAAGAGCCGTTGGGCCATAAGCTCCTAAGTCAGGAGCTTTAATCTCACCTTGTCCACCATCGGCAATAATCATCTGATTAATCAAGGCAACATCCCAGCCATTGGTCCATGTTGCATAGACTTTACCAACAAAATCCTTAGGGCTTTTTATGCCGCTATCCGCACGAGAAGCAATATATTGAGCATTTTCACTTAAAGTTTCAGCAATGGCCGTAAGGTCGATATTATTGCTACTGTTTACAATCATTAAGCCTTCAGTTCCCATAAAAGCAATATCAGCCTTTTTAATCATAACAAGCTGTATAGGAGAAACATCGCCATAAGGGGCAATCTTAATATCAATCCCTGCATCTTTATAGTAGCCATTCGCCATAGCCACATAAACACCGCTATGATTAGGGTTGGGTGTCCAGTCTAAGGCAACGGTGAGTTGCTCAGCTCCATAAGATGTTAGAGCCAACAGAGATGATGCGATAATTCCATATATTTTCTTCATATTTTTCCTCCCAGAAGTTTTAGATTAAAGCTATTATGGTAAAGTTAAAAAGTAAATTTGTCACCGACTTTCTTATTCCAAGGCATAAGAGAAGCCTCGCACCATTTAGCCAACATAAAAAAGAGCAGGCTAAATATAGTGATGACAACGATAATCGCAAAAATAAGCTCACTATCAAAAGAACGTGTAGCGGCTTTAATCAAAAAGCCAAGTCCTCGATAAGTTCCTAAAAGTTCTGATAATATAGCTGCCGAAAAAACCCATGATAAGCTTGTGCGAATGCCTGTGAATAACGAGGGTAAAGCATTAGGAAGCCGTAGATGCATAATAATTTGATAAGGGCTTAGCCCTAAAGAAACCAAAACCTTAAGCTGTGATTGATTAACTTGGCTCATCCCCTCATAAAGGCTTAAAAATATAGGAAAATAACAAAGTAGAGCCGTTACTGCTATTTTTGTTGTAATTCCATAACCAAAAATAGCCAAAAGCAAAGGGCCTAAGGCAATAAAAGGAATAGCCTGAGAAATAATCAGAGCAGGAAGCATGGCTTTTTCTAAAAAGCCAACAAGTTGCATAGAAACAACCAAAATAAAAGAAACAACAAGGCTTAAGGCAATGCCTCCAAAGGCAATAGCTAGCGTATAGGGAAGATGGTATAAAATTAGCTCTCGCTTAAACCATAATGCTTTTAATGTGCCTAAAGGTGTGGGAACTAAAACAGGCATAACCGAGTGAAAAAACTCACTTAATAACAGAATAATAATACATAAAAATATAAAAGGAAGACCATAATAGTTAGGCTTTTTCAAGATTAAGTTCTCCTTTAATTTGTGTACAAAAGCGGCGGAATTCGATGCTATCACGGTCGCGATGTTTAAGATGGATATAAACTTCTTTTAAGGGACGATTAAAGCCCATCACATAAATACGATCGCTAAAAAAAACCGCCTCATCAATATCATGGGTAACCATAAGGGCGGATTTTTCTTGGGTTGTAAATAAATCTTTAAGCCAAATTTGGATATTTTGCCTTGTGAGACTATCAAGAGATTCTAGAGGTTCATCAAGCATAATCAGATTTTTATCATGGGCAATGGAGCGGAGTAACGCCCCTCGCTTTTGTTGGCCTCCCGAGAGCTGATTCGGCCATCTTTTGGCTAGGTGAGACATATTAAACTGCTCTAAGAGCTGATTAGCTTGCTCTAAAGCTTTATCTTTAGCGATACCTGCAACCTCAAAGGGAAGGGCGATATTTTTATTTAAACGCCGCCACGGAAGCAAGCTATGGCCTTGGGGCATAAAAGAGCTCAGCCCAGGGCGGTCAATATTAATTCCATCAAGGCTTATTGTTCCTGTGTTAAATCGTTGTAGCCCCGCACAAACCTCCAATAATGTTGACTTTCCGCAGCCAGAAGGACCAATAATAGAAACAAACTCACATTTACCAACATGGAGCGAAACCTGAGAAAAAACAGGCTCATGAGCATCATCATAAGTTTTGGTTACATTTTTGAGTTTCAGCATGATGAAATCGTTTGTTGCCCCTGTTTTAACATAAATGCTTGTTATATAGTAAATTATAGTAAATTATAATAAATTAGTTGCAAAAAGATGAAGCAGCTTGCTTTTCAGTGTATATCAGATTACATTTTATAGAAAGAAAAAATCAGAAAAAAAGGTTCACTTTTATGAGAAGATCAGGTTCTCCAGCTTGGATTATTGCAACTGTATTTATTATTATGGCTTTACCAACATTGGCCACATGGATACCGATTGTCATTTTTATATGGTTTGTTGCAAGTGTGATGATGCCCTCGCATTCATCCCGTTATCCTCGCTCGCAAAAGCGAACCCCGCGGCAAAACCCCTATAAGAAAATATATTATGAACATTATGGTTATGGCTCTAATCAGAGAACAAGCCGAAGAACAAGCCGAGGTTATGATGAACCCGAAACATATCATCCCAAAAATTATCGTTATGATGATGAGCAAGAGCAGTATACACGTGCAAATAAGCCGCAGCCAGGTTTAGATAATCCTTGGGAAAAAAAGCAAAACTCTCCTAAAGCAGAAACACAAGATACAGAAAAAAATGCCAAAAAAGCCTATAAGGCTGCTCCATTAAAAGAATCGGAAAAGCAGAATTTTTTAGTCCATTTTATTCCCATATTGGTAGGAGCTTTGGTAACTTCTGTTTCTATACATTTAGGTTTAGATAAAATTATTGCATCGGCACTTGGAGTTATTTTGACCTCAGGGCTATTTTTGGTGATGTATTTGATGCGTAAGAAAAAAGTCAAAGAAAGCTTAAGTGGTAATGAGCAAGTTCTTGCGGATGGCCATAAACAAGCCCTTAAAATTAATGAATTTGCAGAAAAGCTCGATAAGAATCCAGAAATTCAATGGGAAGTTCAAGAAATTGGCCGTATTGTTGAAGAGCTTTTTGATGGCTTTGTTGAGGACCCATCAGATATTGATCGGGCAAGGAACTTCATTAAATATAACCTCCCTGAAGCGATGAACCTTATTGAGGCCTATGTTAAGGTTACGAGTAACCAGAGCCTTTCGGATGGAGAAAGTGCTCAAATCAAAAAGGCGGAAGAGACGATTGTAACCATTAGAGAAAGCTTCCAAAAATTACAACAAGATTTACTCGCAAATGATTTAATGAATTTAGAGGTACAATCACGCACCCTAAAATCGGTGCTTCAAACCCATTCATCTTTTGTTGGTAAAGATAAAACTTAACATATTCGTGTATAGTGATATAATCACTATACTTAAAGTAAACATATGATTCAGAGTAAGGAAAAATAAAATGAGTGAAACAGAAGTCAAAAACCTACCCGCCCTTGTCATGGCACTTAAAGAAAATGAGCTGGTTGATACCTCAGATTTTACACCAGAGCAAAATCAACGTGTGGATGAGCTTAGTCAAAGAGTAGACTTTGAAGATACAAATAGTATTCTTCTTTATGCTGCAGAACCGCAACAAAATATATCGGATTTTATGGATAGCCTTTTGGGTGATGTAAAGTCAGAAGAAGTTGGCATTGCAGGTGATTTAGCGGTTGAGCTTGGCAATGGTATCGATAGTATGCAAATCGAAAAAATTAAAAGCCAGCTCGAGGGTAAAGGCTTAGCCGCTGTTCCTTTTATTGGTCCTTGGCTTGCTCAAACTTTTGGAGCAGCAAAATATTTCTATCATCGTAAAGAGAAATTCCTAACCCAAGTTGACCGCATTATCGTTAAGGCTGAAGATAGAAAGCATGAGCTTATTAAAAATAATGCCAAACTTGATACTTTGGTGGAGGCTGTAGAAGCTCATATCAACGAGCTTGAGGTTTGGATTGCAGGTGGTGAGAAAGCCTTAATTCGGGGTCGTCAGGAGTTTGAAGCCAAAAAAGCAGCTGTTGATATTAATGATAGCTTAGAAGCTGCAAAACTCATTGATTTTGCGGACCAAATTAATGCTTTTGAGACTCGCCTTATGCGTCTTAAAGCTTTTTATACCGAGAGTATTATCTCTATTCCACAAATTCGTGCAACTCAACAAGCAGGTAAAATCGAAATTCAAAATATCTTTGATGGCATGCTCTTCGACTTACCTCGCCTTAAAAATGCGGTTATTCGTGTTGGTGCGTTACTCAATATTCAAAAGGCTCAAGCTGAGGATGAAAAACGCCGTGAAGCTTCTCGCAAAATTGCCGAGGTAGGTGCGGATATGCTAGACCAAGCCTATACAACAGCTAAGGAGTCTCAAGGCAATATTACAGAAGAAGTTGAAAGCCTTGCGGCGGTTTCACAAAAGCTTTTGGGTACATTGCAAAAAGGTATCGAAATCGATCGTGAAAATGCCAAAAAACGTGCTGAAGCTTCGGCTAAACTTGCTGAAGTTAAATCCACATTAACCCAAGCGATGAAAGATATTAACCTCGCTGATGTGGAAGAAGCTACAGAACAAGCACAGTCATAAAAATGTGGTTTTAAATCATAAGAATAGACCCCAAAAGGCTTGGCTTTTTGGGGTTTTTTATAAGCAAGTCTATAGGGAAAATTTTTATAGAGACTTCAATCATTTCATGTTATCTTTGAAGCTCAATATAATAAATTTTGAGGAAAACCACCAATGTATAAAAATGGTATTGTTGCAGGGAAGTTCCGACTTTTACACTTAGCTCACCGAGAGTATTTTATCCAAGCGATGGGTGAGGTCGAAAAGCTCTATATCGTCATTACAGAGGGTGATTTTGAACGCTATGCCTCCTTGGCCGAAACCCAACAAGCGGTTGGTAAGATTATGATGCGTATGGGTTTTAAGGTGGGTGCGGATTATGAGATTATCGTTGCTCCACATACCAAAAGCCAAGATGAATGGGAAGATTGGCTGATTGCAAATCTCGCCATCAAAGATATTCAAGATTGGGTGATTTTTAATAGTAAAGAAGACTATCCCAATAACAAATTTAACAACCATTATCTGGAACTTTTTAGTGTGGGCAATATCGATAAAATCAGTGCAACCGCCTTAGAAGAAAGCCCTTATACCTTGGTTAATAGTAACTTTATTTGCCAAGAATTTTTAACCTATATGAATAAAAAAGTAGTGATTACAGGTACAGAAAGTTGCGGCAAAACTGTACTTGCTTCTAAATTAGCAGGTGTGCTAGATACCGAATTTAGTGAGGAATATGGCCGCTATCACTCTCATCTTTTTTTGGGTGATCAGGATATCACATTCCAGCCCAAAGACTTTGTTCATATTGCCATGCAGCAGCTCTTACAAGATAAAGAGCTCAACGAAAAAGCGAAACGACTTCTCATTGTCGATACAGACCCTGTGGTAACCTTACGCTTCTTTTACGACTATATGGAACGGCTAAAATCTTTAGGCCGCTGGAGTGACTATTTGGAGGAGGAAGCTCAAACGGCCGAAGCCCAACTCATCAAATTCATCGAGGGTTATAAGTATGACCTCATCATTCTTTTGCAACCGAATGTATTGTTTGTTGAAGATGGACTTCGTTGGGATATGGATCGCAAACTTCGGTGGGAAAACCACGAAAGACTTAAACAGCTCTACACAAAATATAATATTAAATTTCAAGAGATTACCTCCGAAAATTATAATAACCGCTTTATCGAAACGGTACGAATTATCCGTGAAAACTTACTTGGCCTAAAACCCCGTTAAAGTTTGACCACACCCCGCACCCGTTACTTATGTGCCTCGCACTTCGTTCAACCTGACCCTTTTGCGGCCACACCCCGCACCCGTTACTTATGTGCTTCGCACTTCGTTCAACCCTTTTTTGGCAAAATTTAACCATTTTTGACCAAAATTATCCATTTTGAGTGTATCTTTTTGCCATCTTTTGCCATTGGGTATCTCGGCTGCTCTACTTATAATGGTGGCAAATATTGGCAAAATGGGGATATTTTTGGATAAAAGTGGATAAAAGTGGATAAAAATGGGCAAATTGGGGCAAAAATGGACACATATTTATAAAGCATACTGAAGCTCCAATGAAAGTGGAAACTTCTCAAGTTATTTTTGCGTTAGTTTGATTTCGATGCGGCGGTTTTTAGCATGGTCGGCATTGGTATTTCCTGTGCTAATGGGGTGGAATTCACCAAAGCCTGCGGCAATAAGCCGTTTAGGGTCAACGCCTTGACCAATAAGTTGGTGAACAACCGATAAGGCTCTTGCACTAGAAAGCTCCCAATTGTCTTTAAAAATCATACCTTTATAAGGGATGTTATCCGTATGACCATCAACACGAATAACCCAATCGATATCAGATGGTATTTCCTTGGAGATGCTTTTGATAATGCCTGCAAGATGGTTGACTGAACGAATACCCTCGCCTCCGAGGTTGGCTGATGCAGAAGAAAATAATACACCCGATGAGATAACAAAGCGATCGCCTTCGATACGAATATCGTCATTATTACCAAGGGTTTGCTTTAGTTTGCCAAAAAATTCGGAGCGATATTCCTGCAAACGATTAACCTCGGATGTTAAGGCCTCGTTAATGCGATTGCCTAGGGAAGAAATCTCGATTTTTTGCTCCTTAATTTGGTCGTCACGAGCGGCTAAGGCAGTCTCAACATTTTGAAGTGTAGAGGTTAATGTGCCTATCTGATTGCGTAAGGTAATAATCTCGGCCTCGGCATTAATCTGGGCTTGGGACTTTGCTGCAGCAGCAGATTTTTGGGTATCTATCTCTTGGGTGAGGGCGGCAATGCGTTGATTTAGCTCATCTTCTGTGAGCTTGGCTTGTTTGTCTTGCTCGCTATGGCTGTCTTTAAGGTTGGTGATATCCCCAAGAAGCTTTTTGCGGGTTGCCTCAAGAGCCACAATTTGGCTATTGAGCTGATTGACTTCATCTTGACTGCGGATATTATCATCTTGACGTAAGCCGATAAGCTCACTGAGCTGACGTAAAAGAGCCTCTTGCTCCTGCTTTGCCTTTTGTAAATCTGTACTTAAACCAGAGACTTGGTCCTTATATTGCCCGACTTGTCCTTTGAGACTATCGGCTTGATTTTCGGCATCACTAAGCTCAGAGGCAAGGGAAGAAAGCTCCTTTTTTTTGCCACTCAAGCTTTGCCCAAGGCTAAAAGAAATAACCGAAAATAATGCCATCATAAAAACAAATAACAATAAGAGTGTGGATATGGCATCAACAAAGCCAGGCCACACATTCTCGGAGTGTTGATTACGATTACGCCGTGCCATTATTCACCTGAATTTGTTGGGTTTTTATATAAAAGTTGCTCGAGTAGACGTTTGATTTGATTTAGCTCAATCCAATGGAGATCTTGTTTTTCGGCATCTTCTTTGGCCAAATATGTGTTGGCTTGCTCTAACTGTTTAGCAATATAATGCAAGATGTTATCGTAATATTTTTGTGGGTCTGTTGTGGTCTGTGATTGAGCGGTTAAATTCTCTAAAATCTGATTTTGATTTTGAATCATCTGCTGACTATATTGGGCATGTTCGTAAAAAGCGGGCATATCCTTGGCCATGGCATCAATAGAAGCATTGATGTTTTCGGCTATTTTGATATTACCTGCAGTGAGCTGAGATAAGGCGGTGATTTGCTTTTGACTTTGCTCGATAAGTTGCTGAACTTGGCCGAGTGGGCTAGCCTCAAGAGCTTCACCCCATTGAGTGATTTTGGAGATAACATCTTCGATAGCGAGCATAAAACGGTTTTCGGCTTGGTTGACTTGTAGGTGAATAAAGCCCAAAACTAATGAAGCTGAAAGCCCAAATAAAGAAGAGGCAAAAGCTGTCCGCATGCCCGAAAGGGGCTTGGAAAGTTGGCTTAAAAGAGTGCCAATTAAGTCTTCTCCTGCGGTTTGGCTATAAGAGCCAGAGAAAATATCTGTAAGGCTAGATGTGGTAATCATCAGTCCCCAAAATGTTCCTAAAAGCCCTAAAAATACAAGCAGACTAATGAGATAGCGGGAAATTGCTTTATTTTCCTCAAGGCGAGCTTCAACATTTTCGAAGATGAATTGTGTGTTTTGCGGTGTAACCCGTTGTTCTTTAGACTGAATTGTCATGGCTTGGATAGGCTTAAGGAAGTAAAGAGGCTTTTTGGGTAAAGGTTTATCTTTCATCCAAGCGTTAATCCATGAGCATTCAATCCTAAGGCGGAATAAAATCCATAAATTGTAAAGAACACCTAAAGTAAAAACGGCTAAAATCAAGGAGTTAATTGGAATATTTGCGGTAAAAAAAGTAACCAATTGCGGATATAATAAAACAGCAAATACAATTATGGCGATAGAAAAAATAAGAATACGTAACCAATATTTTGTGAGAGAAACTGTCATTTGTTCCAAACCTTTTATATGATTTTTTAAAAATTATAACTCATAAAATGGTACTATAGCATACTAGATGTTGACTTACAAAGTATAAAGGGTTTAAATAGGTAAATCACAGAAAAAAGGGATATTTTTTGGCTGAATATTTTAGAAGTATACTCTATTTATTTGCAGCAGGCTATTGTGGTTGGACTGCGAAGATTAGTTATGATGAATACATAAAAACTCAAGATAATAAGGTACTTATCGCTCTTGTTGGATTTAGTCTTGCGGCAATTCTTATTGCTTTTTTATCTTATCGTGAATATCGGAGGGTTAAAGCAGCCAAAGAAGAGGAATAAAATGCTCTAAAAGATTGCACAAGGCTATGAAATTGATTATATTTGCTTTATAGGATTTTGTTGTAAGCTATTTATAAAGGAGACACATTTCTGTGAACACACAAGAAAACAAGCCTTTAGAGGGTGAAGAGCTATTAAAAGCTGTTGTAGAATCTATCGATTCTGATAAAGGTGAGGATATCGTCACCATCAACTTAAAAGATAAAACAGATATTGCCGATTACATGGTTGTTGCCTCAGGAGGTTCTAATCGTCATGTGGCTGCTATTTCAGAACATTTAACCGAAAATCTCAAAAAACAAAAACAGACACATCTCCAAGTGGAAGGGCTTGATGAGGCAGACTGGGTTTTGGTGGATGCAGGTGATGTGATTGTGCATATCTTTAGACCAGAGGTTCGGGAATTTTATAAGATTGAGCAAATGTGGGAAGAAATGCCTTCGCTGCTTTCTCGGCAAGTTGAAGAGCTATAAACGAGCAGATGAAGTTACAAATTATTGCGGTTGGTAAATTAAAAAAAGGAGATATATCATCTCTTTTTGCACAGTATTCTACACGCATAAAAAGATGGAAGCTTACGGTAAAAGAGCTGAGTGAATCCCAAGCTCAAACAGTGGATATCCGTAAAAAAGAAGAGGCTCAAAAAATTTTAGATTGCATTAAGGATGACCATATTATTGTTGCTTTAGATGAACGTGGAGAACATTTAACATCTAGGGAAATGGCAAATTTTATCCAAGAGCAAGAAAATGCTTCAGCCTCATATATGAGCTTTGTTATAGGAGGCCCTGATGGGCTAGATGAGGATATTCGCAAGCAAGCAAAATCTATTTGGGCTTTAGGGCGGGCAACATGGCCGCACCAGCTTGTAAGGGCTCTTTTGGCAGAGCAGATTTATCGGAGCCAAACTATTATTGAGGGTCACCCTTATCACCGTGATTAAAAAATAATAATATTCGTTTAAGGCTTATGATTTTTATGCTATAAGGGTTACGAATATTTAAGAAGAAAAGAAGTAAAAGAACCCATACGGGGTTCTTATCTAATATGAAATTTAAGGAATGAATATGTTTGATATACATCGTAAAGAAATCAATTGGGGTGGACGTACCCTTACTTTAGAAACAGGCAAAGTAGCTCGTCAGGCAGATGGAGCTGTGGTTGCTACTTATGGAGAAACACAGGTTTTAGCAACAGTTGTTGGAGCAAAAGAAGCAGTTGCAGGCATTGATTTCTTTCCGCTTTCTGTACATTACCAAGAAAAAGCGTATGCTGCAGGACGCATCCCAGGTGGGTTCTTTAAACGGGAAGGTCGCCCAAGTGAGCATGAAACACTTGTCTCACGGCTTATAGACCGCCCTATTCGCCCACTTTTTGTTAAGGGTTTTAAAAATGAAACCCAAGTGTTAATTACTGTATTATCCCACGATATGGAAAATGCCCCCGATCTTTTAGCTCTTGTTGCGGCATCGGCTGCACTAACAATCTCAGGCTTGCCTTTCTTAGGGCCTATTGGTGGGGCTCGTGTGGGTTATATTGATGGAGAGTTTGTTCTCAACCCAACATTAGAGCAAATGGAAGATACAAGCTTAGACCTTGTTGTTGCAGGAACATCTGAGGGTGTTTTAATGGTTGAGTCAGAAGCCAGTGAGCTTACTGAAGATGTGATGTTAAGTGCGGTTGATTTTGGCCATAAGGCTTTTCAACCTGTTATCGATATGATTATCAACTTAGCTGAAGATTGTGCGAAAGAGCCTGTGGAACTAGCCAAGGAGCCTAAAGAAGTTGATGCTTTACGTAAGGAAGTTAAAAAGCTTGGCCAAAAAGATATTAAGGCTGCTTATGGCATTAAAAAGAAACAAGATCGTGTGGATGCAGTTTCGGCTGCAAAGCAAAAAGTAACAGAAGCGGTTAAGGAAAGTGAAAAATATGAAGAAGATATTTTGCTTTACTTACCAGAGCTTCTTAAAGGTTTAGAAAAAGATATCGTACGTGGTGATATTTTAAAAACCAGCAAGCGTATTGATGGTCGTGATACCAAAACAGTACGTCCGATTGTTTGTGAAACGGGTCTTTTAACCAGAGCCCATGGCTCGGCTTTGTTTACTCGTGGAGAAACCCAAGCCTTAGTTGTAACAACATTAGGTACAGGTCAGGATGAGCAATTTATCGATAGCTTAGAAGGTGAGTATAAATCGAAATTTATGCTCCATTATAACTTTCCTCCTTATTCGGTTGGGGAAACAGGTCGTATTGGTGCAACAGGTCGTCGTGAGATTGGTCATGGTAAATTGGCTTATCGTGCAATTTATCCTATTCTTCCTAAAGGTGATGATAACCCTTATACTATCCGTGTGGTTTCAGAGGTTACAGAAAGCAATGGTTCATCTTCTATGGCAACCGTATGCGGAACTTCTATGTCGTTGATGCATGCAGGTGTGCAGCTTCCTAAGCCAGTAGCAGGTATTGCTATGGGGCTGATTAAAGAGGGTGATAAATTTGCCGTTCTTTCGGATATTATGGGAGATGAAGACCATTTAGGTGATATGGACTTTAAAGTTGCAGGTACCGAAGATGGTATTACTGCTCTTCAGATGGATATTAAAATTACCTCAGTAACTCGTGAGATTATGGAAATTGCTCTTGAGCAAGCCAAAGAGGGTCGTCACCATATCTTAGGTGAAATGGCCAAGGCGATAACATCAGCTAATAATGAAGTTGCGGACTTTGCTCCACGCATTGAAAGCATTAAAATTCACCCCGATAAAATTCGTGATGTTATTGGCACAGGCGGTAAGGTTATCCGTGAGATTGTAGAGACGACAGGGGCTAAAATTGATATCGATGAAGACGGTACAGTCAAAATTGCGGCCTCAGATAAATCGGCAATTGATGCGGCAACCAAATGGGTTAAAGATTTAACTGATGAGCCAGAAGTTGGTAAAATTTACGAAGGTAAAGCCGTAAAAATCATGGAATTTGGTGCTTTTGTTAACTTTATGGGCAATAGAGATGGGCTTGTGCATATCTCGGAGCTTGCTGAAGGCAAAACCGAAAAAACCGAAGATGTGGTTAAAGAAGGTGATATAGTAAAAGTTAAGCTGATTAATGTGGATAATCGTGGTAAGGCTTCACTTTCGATGCGTTTGGTTAATCAAGAAACTGGTGAAGATTTATCTGACCAGCTTGATCCACCAAGAACCCCCGAAAGAAAAGAACGTACACCACGCCGTCGTTCAAAACGTGACTAAGGAGATTGCTTATGTTTAAAGCCCCCAAATCTGTGATACTTTCAGGTAAGGAGGTTCTACCGATTATCGAAGGTGGTAAAGGGATTGCCGTTTCTAATGGACGTTCAGCAGGGGCTTTTGCCGCTGCTGGAGCCGTTGGCACTTTTAGTGGTGTTAATGGCGATAGCTACGATGAAAATGGCGAAGTCATTCCTCAAATTTATAAAAAAGGTTCTTCACGTAAAGAACGTTTTGCTCAGCTTATTCAATATGGTATAGCAGGTGGTATTGCTCAGGCAAAAATTGCCCATGAGCATTCTAAAGGTAATGGACGTATCTTTATGAATACCCTATGGGAGGCTGGTGGAGCTCAAGATATTATCAAAGGTGTCCTCGAAGGAGCTAAAGGGCTTATTCACGGTGTTGTTTGTGGTGCAGGTATGCCCTATAAGCTTGCAGAAATCGCAAGCCAGCATAAGGTTTGGTATTATCCGATTGTCTCATCTTCACGGGCTTTTCGCATTTTATGGCTTAGAGCCTACTCAAAGGCATCAGACTTTTTAGGTGGTGTGGTTTATGAAGATCCATGGCGTGCTGGTGGGCATAATGGGCTTTCCAATGCGGAAAATCCTTTAGAGCCGCAAGATCCATATGAGCGTCTTAAAGAGCTGAGAGCTTTTATGAATAAAGTTGGCCTTAATGAAACCCCCATAATTATCGCAGGAGGCGTGTGGTCGCTCAGTGACTGGCAAGACTATATCGATAATCCAGAGATAGGTCCTGTGGCTTTTCAAATGGGTACACGGCCTATGCTCACTAAGGAGAGTCCTGTTTCGCAATCATGGCGAAATATTTTACGCAATCTTAAAGAGGGTGATGTGGGTTTAAATCGTTTTTCACCTACAGGATTTTGGAGCTCAGCCATAAAAAACAGCTTTCTTAAAGAACTTATTGAGCGTTCAAAACACCAAATATTCTTTAAGGAGCAATCACAAGAAGAATATAATACAGAGCTTAAAGTTGGTGGTGCAAAAAGCGAGCCTGTTTTTGTTAAGCCCGAAGATTATGCCAAAGCCGAGCAGTGGCAAAAAGATGGGCTGAATAAAATAGTGCGTACACCAGATGATTCTATTTTGTTTTTAACCAAAGAAAAAGCCAAAGAGATTCGGATTGACCAAGCGGAATGTATGGGCTGCTTAAGCCATTGTATGTTCTCTAGCTGGGCAACAAATGAGGAAAATTCTACAGGGAAAATTCCCGACCCTCGCTCTTATTGTATTCAAAAGACACTGCAAAATATTGCCCATGGTGGAGAAGCTGATAAAAATTTGGCCTTTGCAGGGCATGCAGCTTACCGCTTTAAGGATGACCCACTTTATAAAGATGGTAAAGAGTCAAGCGTTGCAGAATTCATTAAAGGCATTATGCAAGGCTTGTAGCTTAACTTTTTAAGCAAAATATAATATTTAGGCTATGGAGTTTCTATGCTCCATAGCTTTTTTCTTTTAGAGTCACCTTTAAGATATTCCTTCATCTATAAATTTTTCTCGGATAATTGTAATAATGTTTTGAGCGAGTGGAGTGATAAAGCGGTTCTTTTTGGAGATAAGATATATTTTACGAGATATACTTGTATCATTAAAAGGTAGAGATACACATTGAGTATTTTTTATAGGTGTTGTTTTTGGGATAAAAGTTATGCCAAGTCCTTGTTCTACAAAGGCGAGAAGAGAAAGCATATTATAAATATAAATTTTAGATTTTGCAGCAATCTCATTCATTTCTGGAGATGAGATTTTACGACATAAATCACTCATGATAAATTTTTCATCTTGAATATCAGCCCAGTTAATGACTCTATCTTGTTGTGTAAGAGGATGATTTTTGTGGCATAACAAATATAGATGTTCCTCGAAAAGAAGTTCTAAATTTAAGTGGCTTGCTCGATAAGGAACACTTGCAAGGCCAAATTCAGCAATTCCTTGCTCAATAGCATTAATTACACCTAAGGAATTGGTATCTCGAACTTCAAACTGAATATCTTTATCCATAAATTGCCCTAAAATATCAGGTAAAAAGGTTTGAGCAATCGAAGGAACAGCTGCAATACGGACAGAGCCAAGCTGGCCTTTAGTAAAAAGTTCAATATCCTCTATGGCTTGTTTACGCTCTTGTAAAGCTCGTTGGGCTCGATGGTAAACAAATTCTCCTAAAGGAGTCAGTTTGTTTTTTCTTTCTCCTAAAAAAAGTGGGTGACCTAGATGACCCTCTAATTGTTTTAAGGTCATAGAAATACTTGGAATTGTACGATTAAGCACTAAAGATGCTTGGTAGAGTGACTGTGTTTCAGCAACAGTCACAAAAGTTTCTAAAAGGCGGAGCTGAAACTTCATTAACCCTCACTTAAATTTTTTTGAAATTCAATTAATAAATTTAAAATTGATTTATATTATCTTGGTTTTAAGATAAAAGAAACAAAAATAATTTGTAAAATTAAAAAGGAGGCTTATCTTATGGAGCGAAACTATATTGCAGGCCAATGGCTTACAAGTGATGATAGTATAGTCAATATAAACCCTTCGGATACTAGTGATGTTATTGGGCACTATGCTCAAGCAGATATTGAGCAGCTTAACCAGGCTGTCCAAGCAGCTCAAGAGGCTCAAAAAATATGGCAAAAAACAGGTATAGAAAAACGCTATAGCATTTTGATGAATATTGGTAGTGAGTTGATGCAGCGTTGTGATGAGCTTGGACGACTTCTCTCACAAGAAGAAGGTAAGCCACTAGCTGAAGGTAAGGGTGAAATTTATCGTGCGGGTCAGTTCTTTACCTATTATGCTGCAGAAGCACTGCGTCAAATAGGAGAAAATGCGGCTTCTTGTCGCAAGAATATTGATGTGGAAATTCACCGAGAGCCTCTAGGTGTTGTTGCGGTAATTTCTCCGTGGAACTTTCCAACGGCAACGGCGGCTTGGAAAATTGCACCTGCTTTATGTTTTGGTAACGGAGTTATTTGGAAACCTGCAAATTTAACTCCTGCTTCAGCAGTTGCTTTAACCGAAATTATTAGTCGACAAGATATACCTAAAGGATTATTTAACCTTGTCATGGGCTCAGGCCGTACGATAGGAGCCTCTTTAGCAGCTCATTCAGATATTCAAGGTATATCCTTTACAGGCTCAGTGGGTGTTGGCAAATCTATTGCAGCCGCAGCAATTAACAATTTAACAAAAATTCAGTTAGAAATGGGTTCTAAAAATGCATTAGTTATAATGGACGATGCTCATATACCAACGGCTATTCAGTGTGCAGTTGCTGGGGCTTTTGGAGGAACAGGGCAAAAATGTACGGCATCATCAAGGTTAATTATTCATCATAGTGTTTATGATGAGTTTGTTTCTCAGTTTGTTCAAGCAACAAAAGCTTTAAAGGTAGGCCATGCTTTAGATGAACAGACACAGATAGGTCCTGTGGCTTCTCAAGAGCAACTCGAACAAAACCTACAAAATATTGCTCTTGCCAAAAAAGAAGGTGGTAATCTGCTTTGTGGGGGTGAGCAGTTAGAGCGAGAACATTCAGGTTTTTATATGTCTCCTGCTATTATTGATGAAACCCAGCCTGACTGGCAAATTAATCAAGAAGAATTATTTTCACCAACAACTAACCTTATTAAGGTTGATAGCTATGATGAGGCTCTAGAGGTAAGCAATGGTACACGTTTTGGTTTGACCTCAGGAATTATTACTCAATCCTTAGCTAAAGCAAACCACTTTAAAAAGAACAGTAAAACAGGTTGTGTCATGGTCAATTTAGCTACAGCAGGAACAGACTATCACGTACCTTTCGGTGGTCGTGGAGAATCCTCTTATGGCTCACGGGAACAAGGTCAGTATGCCAAGGAATTTTATACTCAAGTAAAAACCACTTATGTAAATGCAGGGAATATTGAATGAAAAATATACGTATTGATGGTTTGCAATATTGTCGTTGGTCTGAAAAGATATTTAAAGAGATGCGACAGGCTGATATTTCAGCGGTTCATGTCACCATTGCTTATCATGAGAACTTTCGAGAAACGATTTTAAATATAGAAGAATGGAACGGCTATTTTGAGCAATATTCTGATTTAATTATTCATGGTAAAACAGCAGATGATATTCTCTACGCAAAAGAAAATCAAAAAACAGCTATTATTTTTGGAGCTCAAAATGCATCACCTATTGAAGATGATATTGGACTGGTGAAGGTATTAGGTGATTTAGGTCTTAAATTCATGCAGCTAACTTACAATAATCAATCTTTACTTGCAACAGGTTGCTATGAAAGATGTGATAACGGCATTACTCGAATGGGTAGGCAAGTGATTAAAGAGATGAATAATGTTGGGATGATTATAGATATGAGTCATTCGGCTAAATTATCAACGCTGCAGGCAATAGAACTATCAGAAAAGCCAATTGTCATTAGCCATGGAAACCCATCTTATTGGCATAAGGCTTTACGTAATAAAGATGATGATGTGATTAAATCCTTAGTAGAATCTGGCGGGATTATTGGATTTTCACTTTATTCTCACCACCTTAAAGGTGGCTCAGAGTGCTCGTTAGAAGAGTTTTGTAGCATGGTTGCTCAAATGGCTGAAAAGTATGGGGTAGCTTCACTCGCTATTGGGAGTGATTTATGCCAAGGTCAGCCTGATCATATTGTGCAATGGATGCGGATGGGGCGTTGGAGTCGGGATATTGATTATGGTGAAGGAAGCCCTGAAAATATAGGTTTTCCTAAACCTGTGCCATGGTTTAAAGATAATTTGGGCTTTAAAAATATAGAGCAAGGATTAAGACAACAAGGTTTTGCAAAAGAAGAGGTTGCGGACATTATTGGTGGCAATTGGTTACGCTTCTTTCGTGAACAATTTTAACTAATAAGAAAATTAATATAACAGGGAGATCAACATGAGACATCAAGAAAAGTCAGATATATGGAGCAATGTTCATATACCTATTTTAGCTATTACAATTGTCTTTATTAGTATATTTTGTCTATGGGCTTTAGCGGATCTAGCAAGCCTATCAAAGGTTATAGATGTATCTTTTGCTTTTTCCGTTAAGTTTTTTGGACTTTATTGGCAGATATTACTTTTAGCTACATTTTTAATCAGCCTTATTTTGTGCTTTTTTCCTGGAAGCAAAGCAATTATGGGAAATATGGAAAAGCCAGAGTTCACAATGTTTCAGTGGTCAGCAATGGTTATGTGTACTCTTTTGGCAGGTGGGGGTGTTTTTTGGGCAGCAGGCGAGCCGATGGCACATTATATGTCAACCCCACCTTTATTTGCTGAATATAATGGTATTTTTTCAACAGATACCAATGCAAAAGCATGGTATGCGTTTGCTCAAGCCTATTTACATTGGGGTTTTTTAGCTTGGGCAATCTTAGGTTCTTTAACAGCACCAATTTTAATGTATTACCATTATGAAAAAGGGCTTCCCTTAGCACCACGTACCTTGCTTTATCCTCTTTTAAAAGAAAAAGCTCTTCATGGCCCTTTTGCTTGGATTGTTGATAGTGCATGTATTATTGCTGTTATGGCAGGTACAGTTGGTCCTATTGGTTTTTTGGGCTTACAGGTTGCCTATGGGCTTGATGAGTTATTTGGCTTAGCCAATACTTTTGCAATTCAAGCAGTGGTTATCTTAGTCTTAATGAGCATCTATATTATCTCTTCTCTTACAGGGCTTACAAGAGGTATTAAATATTTAAGCCAAGTTAATATAGTCTTAGGTGTTGGCTTACTCGTCTTTATGCTTATATTTGGAGCAACCCTTTTTATTGTCCAAGGATTTTATAAGGGCGAGGCTGTTATGATTAGTCAGTTTTTTCAAATGACTCTTTTTAGAGGGGATAAGGATTGGCTAGGCTGGTGGACTGTATTCTTTTGGGGATGGTTCTTGGGCTATGGCCCACTTATGGCAATGTTTATTGCAAAGGTGAGCCGTGGACGTTCTATTCGAAGTATTATTATTTTAATGTCTATTGTTGCCCCACTCATTACGAACTTATGGTTCACAATTATTGGAGGTAATGGTATCTTTTTAGATATTACTCAAAATGGCATAGTTTCACAAGCAATGGAAGGCTTTAATCTTCCTGCGGCATTATTAGCTATTACTCAAAATATGCCATTCGGCTTTATTGTTTCGCTATTGTTTTTGATTTTAACCACAATATTTGTGGCAACAACAGGCGATTCAATGACGTATACAATTGCTGTATCTTCATCAAAAAATCAAGAAGACCCCTCTCGTTTTGTTCGTCTATTTTGGGGTGTTGCTATGGGGATTATGGCCTTAATCTTAGTGAAGATTGGTAATGGAAGTGTAGGTAAATTACAAAATTTTATTGTAATTACTGCCGTTCCTGTTTCTCTTATTTTACTACCCTCATTATGGGATTGTGTCCATATTGTTTGGCTTAAAGGGAAAGAACAAAAACAAAATAACCAATAAACAAGGAGGTAATATTATGACCGAACATAGAAAAGCTATAGAGGTGATGAGGTTGGCTCGGATGGGAGCTTATCATCAAAATAGATTGTCGTTTATGCGGATTCTTTTACGATATTTAAAGCTAGAAAATTGGGTGTTTAGCCGTCCACATTGGGAGGTTAATGATCAAGGTGTTGGCTATGCTGTCTATGAGGCAAAAGGACCACGGCGAACTTATTCTCTTGTGGCTTTTTCCCATGACCTACCTGAGGAGCAACGGAGTGACCGTGTGATTGCTCAGGCTTGGGATGCCACTTTTGCTTTATTTGATGGTGTACCGTCTAAAGAGGATATTCTCCGTCTGATTGGCAATGTTCCCTATCAAGAAGCAGGACGCATTTTAAAAACAGAGCTCTCACTCTCACGGGCTAACCGTTCATCTCGCCTATGGAGCCATGTTGTCGATGCTTTAGCTCAAGGACAACAGCCTGATGAAAAAGAAGTTGAAAAAATAGGCTACCTTATGCGAACAACAGCTGTTTATGGCTCAGGTAAGTTTGGTGCAGGTGATCGTGGGTTAATGGAAGATCGAACAGCATTATCTATACCATTTTTAGTAGAGATGCTTAATGTATATCTTACCCGTGAATTTACACTAGATTTAGTTGAACATGTAGCTAAAGCTAAAGGAGGAGAAAAGGCCGTAGTAATTGAGAGAAATCTTCGTCGTAAGTTTGGTATTGGCAATTCAACAGGTCTTGGCCTTGCTCCTTTCTTAGTAAATCATCCTGCTCTTTTACATGCATGGGTATTTGCAAAAGAAGAAGCTTATCGACGTGTAAGAGATATAGCAGCTGCTTCAGAACGAGAAAAACAGCAGTTTATACATTATCTTAAGCGAGCTCAAATTGATGTTGCCCAGTGGCATAGTGAACATGAGGTTCAACAAGGAAGGATTAAAGAGCTTGCTACAGACTTACAAAAACTAGAAGAGCATCTACAAACAGAAGGTTTTTCATCCTCACAGCCATGGGAACAGTTATACCAGTGGACAAAAGAAGACTTATCTCTAGAAGGGCAAGAACTATTTTTAACATTAATGTTAGAGCCTTACGGAGAAGTTGTTGATGAGCTTGCAAAGATACTTTCAGCTGATGAAGAATCTGTTTTTGCTATTGATGGTTCAATGGAGGTTGCAGCGGCTATTGAGCTACTTAAAAAGCACTATGGTTGGGCATTAGAGATTGACTTTAATGACCCTAGCCAAAGGCAACATATATGGTATACTTCGGTAGAAAAACAAGAACCCCGTTTAGGTGATAGAACGGAAGATGGAGTTCTAGCTGATTATGAGCAGCCTTTGTGTATCGCCTATGATGTTTCAAGACTGTATCAGCAATTAGGCCAGTGTCAGCCTAATGAGAAACTTGCAGATATTTTAGGGCAATATCCAGAGTTTAGACATGTGGTTCGTCGCATGCAAATTGTTGCCCATAAACCCTATGCAGAAATATGTGATAATTTAACATCTAAGGATATTTTCCCCATTGATTTTCTTCGCTTTAAGCTCGCTTATTTTGGAGCAACTAAGTTTGACCCTCGTTCAAACTTATGGGTACGAATTTGTATGTATCAAAATGCTCCGTTCGCTGATGAACTCGGGTATTTCCCTTGTGATGATTGGGTATATCCACCTTTAAAAGGAGAGGTCTAATGACAGATTATATTTATTCACTATCCGAAATTAATGCCCTATGTCGAAAAGCAGCTAAAGGGGCAGGCTTAAGTTGGGGACAAGCAGAAGAAGTTGGCAAAGCTGCAACATGTTTAGCTTCATATGATATCAATGGGCTGCAATATTTGTATCCTTTATTAAAAGATGATTCGACAAAAGCTCAAAAACTTATGGAGCAGTTTGCCCACCTGAATGACCATGCCTATAAGCTTGCTCAAGAGCCATTAACGTATCATGATGTGGATTATCCTATTTTTCTTTTACCTGCACTGGTTTATATGACATCGCAGCTACACACGCCTCTTGAGCTTAAGTCAGATGATTTAGTCGCTTATGTGGATTGTAATGGCGTTTACTTAAGTGAAGGATTTACTGAGCAAAAACATGCAAAAGAGGTATCAGTAAGATCTAATATTCAATCCCATGATTTACAGCATTCAACACCCACAGGTATTTCTGTATCAGCAAGTGATTGGAAAGGTTTATTTGCACTAGCAGAGCAATATTTTGCCCCTGCAACAGAACAGTCTCGCCAGAATGCAGGAGAGTAATAAATGAAAGAGGTTCAACATATTGGGGGTAGTGAGCGATTTTCAGCAGTTACCATCTTTAATAATGTGGCTTACCTTGCAGGGCAGGTCTCGCAACAAAAAGAAGGAGATATTTGTGAGCAGTCGAAAGATGTTTTTGCCAAAATTGATTGCTTACTTAAGGAGATAGGAGCCTCTAAGGATCATATACTTAATGCTCAAATTTGGCTAAAAACTATAGCTGATTATGATGAGATGAATAAGGAGTGGGACACTTGGGTAAAAGGGCATAAACCACCAAGTCGTGTTTGTGTAGAAGCTCTAATGGCTCAAGAACACTACCTCATTGAGGTTATGATTGTTGTCGCCATTATCTCTTAAAAAAATCTAAAAACCCCTCCAAAGAGGGGTTTTTTTTAACAAAAATTTGCCGTTTTAAAGAGCTTTTTTTGCTTCGTTAACAATCGCTTCAAAGCTTTCTGGTTGGTGAACAGCTAAGTCCGCTAAGACTTTACGGTCAACCTCGATACCTGCTTTGTGAATGCCATTGATTAACTGGCTATAATTTAAACCATGCTGACGTGCAGCCGCATTAATACGCTGAATCCATAAAGCACGGAAGCTACGCTTTTTCACTTTACGGTCACGATATGCATATTGTAAGCCTTTTTCCACACGCTCAATCGCAATACGGAAATTATTTTTTGCACGGCCACGGTAGCCTTTGGCTAGTTTTAAAACTTTTTTATGACGTGCATGGGTGGTAACACCACGTTTTACTCTTGCCATCTTAATAATCTCCTAATTAACGGTGAAAATAACTTTTAATCAAACGAGCGTCCGCAGGACAAAGAATCATTGTTCCACGGGCCTTACGTTTCATTTTTTGAGAGCGACGACGTAAAAAGTGGCTTTTATACGCAAAATTTGCACGTACTTTTCCACTTGCAGTCAAGCGAAAACGCTTTTTTGCAGATGATTTTGTTTTTAACTTGGGCATTTCATCCTCTTTATATTTCAAAGGGTTAAACAATTGTTGCCAAGGCATACCCCGCCCGACAACATCTATGAGGTTGTTGTTATAGACATATTTTTAATAAATATCAAGCTTTTTATGAAATTTTAGCCAGATAAGGCATAGGAAAATCAAGGATTTTCCCTTTAGGTCAACGATTGCATTGTGGAAAATAGAGGCAAAGCCCCATGAATAAGATGCGGGGTGTGGCTGCAAAAGAGTCAAGCGAGCTCATACGATACTTGAGTTTTTAATGTAAACAAGCTAAACTGTAAGTATCCATCAATAAACTGGAGATGATATAATGAATTTTGCAGCGTTAAGCTTTAACTCTCCTGTCGGTATATTAACATTATTTGAGATTGACGGTGGTGTCTGTGCTTTAGAGTGGGGGCGGCCTCCAGAAGATATTCCTACAAATATGCTCACCAATGCCATTGCACAAATGGAAGAGTATTTTGATGGCAAGCGAAAAAAATTTAATATTATTTTTAAGCCTGCAGGAACAAGCTTTCAACAAAAAGTATGGAAGGCTCTTCAAGCGATTCCCTATGGTGAAGTGATAACCTATGGCGATTTAGCCAAAAGATTAAACTCATCACCTCGTGCGGTTGGTATGGCATGTGGGACAAATCCTGTACCCATACTTATTCCTTGCCACCGTGTGGTTGCAACCGATGGTAAGCTCAATGGCTATTCAGGCGAAGGTGGGCTTACAACCAAAGCCAATCTACTCCGCCTTGAAGGCTTAAATGTTTCTGAGGATAATAGCTTAGTATTGTAATTTGGTTTTGTATAAACGAAACTTATATCTTTTAAAAATAATCTTTTACTTTAATTTCAAAGAGTTTTATAAATATCTTTTAATATTTTTATAATTTATTTTTTTATGGGGAATATATGTCTAAGAGTGCAAATAGCCGTATGGCTCTCTTTTTTATGTTTTTTTGGTTTTTACTTGGGGGTATCCATACCCCTTTTTGGCAAAATTGGCTAAAAAATGAAGGGTTATCACCATCACAAATAGGTATTATTATTGGCTCAGCACCATTTTTACGTCCTTTTTTAGGGCTGATTATTGCTTGGGTTGTTGATACTTATGGTTCACGAAAATGGCTTATATCAGCCCTTTGTTTTAGCTCAGCTGCGGTGTTCGCCCTTTATCCTGTTACGCATGGATTTACGGCTTGGTTGCTGATTTCTCTTATTTGGGCTCAGCTTATTTGGACGGCAAGCTCACTTTTTACCTCCATGATTACCATCACCACCCAAAGGCAAGAGGCTGAAAGACCATCGGTTTTAAATATATTTATCTATGGGCTTATCTCTCTTTTAGCGGTGGGAATGCTCAGCTATTTTTATAGTCATAATGATTATGCATCTTGGGCTGATTTGCTGATTATTGTCATTGTTGCCATTTGTGGAATTGTAACGATTTTAAACTCCTTTTTGGCTCCTAAAGCGGATTATGGTCGCCTGCGACTATGGGGAACGATTGGGACTATATCGGGTGTGACTTATATGAGCTACTTTCTTTTTTCGCAAGATTATGATGGAAGTAGCATTATGGTCAAAACGCTCATTTTTGGTATGGTTATCTTAGGTATTATTGCCTTGTTTTTACCCAATATTCGTACGGATAAAACCTATCATGAGCGGCCTCCTGTGATTAAATTGCTCCGTGAACGCCCTATTGTTATTTTGCTTATAATAGCTATTTTATTGCAGGGGAGCCATGGAATGCTTTATTCCCAAGCCTCTAACTATTGGCAAGAACAGGGCTTAGATTTTAGCTCTATTGGCAAGTTTTGGGCTTTTGGCAATGTGGGTGAGTTGATACTTTTTACGGTGGGTTGGATTTTTTATAAGAATTTTAGAGCCTGTTATATTTTATGTTTTGCAGGAATTGCAGGAGCTATTCGCTGGTCTTTACTCTCGATTTATAATGATGAAATTAATATTATTTTTGTTGCGATGATGCTTCATGGATTTACCTATGCTTTGGGACATTTAGGGGCAATGTATTGGATTGAACGCCATATTCCTGAA
Source organism: Alphaproteobacteria bacterium (assembly GCA_047973205.1). GTDB lineage: Bacteria > Pseudomonadota > Alphaproteobacteria > JBKEAR01 > JBKEAR01 > JBKEAR01. Next base: position 45,551 of record JBKEBO010000010.1, read on the forward strand.
AATTTAACTGCAAGTATGCAAACCCTTTATACCAGTGTTGTTTTTGGGGTTGGCATTGGGCTTAATATGATTTTGGCAGGCTTTTATTATGAATATTTAAGTGGGCAAATTGCTTGGCTGATTATGGCAGCTATGGCGGCATTGGCAGCCGTGATGACTTTATGGTTAGATCGCTATAAAAATTGGTCGCTTAAAGAGGTTTAAAAGATGAGAGTAATTTTGATGAAGATATTCAACAATATCAATCTTTAAGTAATCTGATAAAGCAGCTTTAGTCTTTGGGATGCTTTTGTACATACTCAATGGTTGGTTTAAATTTTAGGGCACTCCAATAGGCTTTTTTGAGCTTTTTAACATAAGCCTTACTTAAATGAGCCTTTTTAAACTGGCGTTTCATCTTAAGACCATAGCCAATAAAGGCAAAAGGGTTGGAGCGTTGATGAAGTCGATAGGCCGCATTATTACGGATATTATAGGCATATTTCCAGATATTACTATCATCAACCAAAGAGAGGTCAGGGGTGATGTTACTGGCACTATCATGAACAACAATAGAGTTCATAACCCCAACACCGTAAAATTGCCCACGTCTGGAAAGACGCTGGGTATATTCGATATCATCAAACCAAATAAAATATTCTTTAATGGGCAGCCCAAATTCTTCAATAGATTCTTTAGGGATAAGTACAGAGACAAAAGAGGCTGCTTTCAGTAAGGCATAGGGCGAATTTTTTGTATAATATCGCGACCAATCATTGCGGGGTGATAGGGGATTAAGATTGGAAAACTTCCCGTCTTTCCAAAGAACATGGGATGCAGCAAAGGCGGGTCTTTCTAGCTTTTGTTCATCAAAAAAGTCATAGGATTTCAGCAAGTTCTGCAGAGCATCAACTTCAGGATAGCAGTCATCATCCATAATCCAAATATAATCAGCCCCTTGATGATAGGCTTCTTTTATGCCAGTGTAAAATCCACCTGCTCCCCCTGTATTCTTGCTTAAGATAATAGGGGTGATTTGCTCATATTTTTGGTTGTATTGTTTAATAATTTCAGGAGTTTCATCTGTTGAGGCATTATCGATAATAAAAATTTTATCCGATGCAGTAGATTGCTTAAGAACATGCTCAATAGATTGAGTTAATTTTTGTGAGCGATTATAAGTAACGATAATTGTGGCGATGATTGGTTTTGACATATTTATAATCCAAACTTATTAAACTTATCTAAAAACTTATCCCAAGCAGATATGGGAGGCGGTGGGAGGTCGAGCTTACGAAAAATACGTTGATTTTTACGGAGCTTACGGAATTTTGGTTTCTTCTTAACTTCGATCTCTTGGTTTGAGCGTGAGGCCTGAAAATGCTCAATAATGGCTTTGGGGGCTTCTCCCTCATCAAAATGTTTATCAAATATTTTTGTATAAGCCGCAGGTAGCCATAAAGTTGTTAAAGAATAGCTTTGAGTGACGGTATGCCAAGCAAAGTCAAGATGAAGCTGATCCCATATACGAGGTTCATCTTGGCAATTTTTTACCCATTGTTGTAAGAGCCGTTCAGCTGCTTTTGACTTATTAAAAAATACAGTCCCCGAAAGGAACTCCCAATGTTGTTTTTTATGGATAGCAAAATCAATATCATCCAAATAATCAAATAAGATAGGATATTGCTGCACAATGGCATCGCAATCAATCCAAACAACAGGCTTGTCGCTTTTTTTCCATTCTTCATAAATAAAGGAGCTTTTTTTGGCACAATTGGCCTCCCAACTTCCTTGGGAGCTTTGCTCTTCAATATGATGCTCAATGCCAAGCTTATCGAGACTTTCTTTAAGTCTTTGAGCCCCCTTGCGATAGATAGTCTCGGATGTGTGATAGGATATAACTTTAAATTGCTTTTTTGGTGTAGCATCTAAAAAGAGAGTGGTATAATCAAAATTTGCACCAATCCAGTTTTGAGATAGACAATCTTTAGAATAAAGAACAGGGGTGAGTAACTGTTTGATAGCATTATGAGCTGTATCATCAGCTGATGATATTGAAAAGAAAGTCTCAGGATTTTCTTGAATTTGCTCTGATGATGGGTTTTTAATAACCTTATTGCTAATAGTTGATAACATTACGCTTCTTTCTTTGTTTCATATTTAAAAGTCCCCAAAGGGTGAATATTTTCTTTTTTGTTTTTTGCACTTTGATATAGCGTAATAATTGTGCAGATGTATATCCATCGTGAACTTTTTGATAATATCTTTTAATAAGAGGCTCTATATCCATATTCTCAATATCGAAGCTATCTTGTTTTATCATCGTTATAAGCTTATCTAAAAAGGCTTCGGAATTTTCAACACGAGAAAGCAAAGTAAAACTTGTAGCAAAGCAACTTTTAAACCAGTTACCTTGATAGTCCTCCCACAAATTATTTGATTTTAGAAAGATTTGAATATTTTGATAAGCAGCTAGAAAGTCATTATGATGCTTTCCAGAACTTTTGGTAATAGAGTTTATGTTATCACATCTGTAGGTATAAAAAGTCTCATGACAACAAGTGACATATTGGGCACGAATAAGAGCCTCCCACATAAAACAGATATCTTCATAACAAACCCCTGCAGGAAATGGAGGTAATGTTTTTAAAAAGATATTGTCATAGAGATAAAACCAAACAGCACCACAAAAAGCTTCGAGATTATCAGGGGCAATCTCACAGATATGACGGTCTTGGGAAAAAGTTTTGATAAAACGTGTTTTGTCTTTTCTATATTGTTTGATAGAGCAAACAGCCAGCTTGGTATTCCCTTGAGTTATGCTTTTATGCAAAGCTTCAATAAAGTTCTCAGGAACAAAATCGTCACTATCAATAAAGCTGATATATACTCCTTTTGCCATTTTACGGCCAAGGTTACGTGCAGCAGCAGGGCCAGAATTTTCAGTAAGGATATATTGAATACGACTATCTTTGGAAGCAAATTCTTTACAAATTTCTCCTGAATTATCGCTTGAGCCATCATTAATCAGAATAATCTCTAAATTTTGATAAGTTTGACTAATCACAGAGTTTAAACACTGCTTTAAATATTCTTCAACATTATATACAGGAATAATAATTGAGATTAAATCCACCCTAAAGCTCCTTTTTTTTATATAAATTCAACAGGCATTTTAGATAAAATTCTTTTATAGCTATTTTGCTCAGGAAAGTTTTCAAAGCCACCTAAGCCAAAGGAAACAAATCGCCCTTGTAAATGTATTGATGAAAGAAAAATCATAGAATAGCTGCTATAAATATGACCAAATCCGTATTGAGCAATATCTTCTTCCAGAAAAGGGCTTTGACGCTCAAATAAAGGTAGGTTTGTAAAGGCAAAGTCTCGTTTTTTGGCTCGAGGATGAGGCGCTATAGATATATCCTTAATATGATGCTTTTCCCAATCTTCAGTAAGCTTTGCATACATATCCTTTAGCTGACTTTCTGTAGCAAAGCCCCTATCTAAAAGAGCCTGCTCTACTAAAATGGCTCGCTCAGGCTTAATGGTATCTTGAGTGATATTATAGTTAAAATATTGTACCTTATCTTCCTTATAGGGATGGGGAAAATATTGAGGCAGTAAAATATTCTCTACAAGAGAAGAATGATTAAATTGGGCATCGAGTCCAATCCACTCACCTTTAAAAGGTGAATAACTTTTTGCTAGAGAAGCTTTAATCTTTTGATTACGATATTGCGTTGATGTTATAGGATGGGATATAGCATTTAAGAAGCTTTCGGGCAAGAGACGGATTTTTCTAGAAGGAAAAAGTTGTTTATAAATAAGAGCAATCCAATTCCACTGATCGGAGTAAATCTCATGGAACCAAATCTCATCAGGTTGTGTTTTTTGGAGATAGTTTAAAATATTCTGCTGACTGGTAGAACGTTTTGTATTTATGGGGAGATAGCGTTGGAATCCTCGGGGCCATTTTTCTATTAAGATCGGGTTAAGATAAGCATTATCAGCTAGGTTAGTCACCCAAAACTCACTAATGGTGAGTAAATCGGCTTTCTGTTCACTCCCTTTTAAAATGTTATTTGCTGAAAAAATTGCAAATGCCGAATCTGTAAAAATAGAAATCTTTGTCATATTTATCACTTTATTACGTTATATGAAGACCTTATAAAAGATATAATAAAATTTTATCCCTTTATTGTTTATATCATCTTATGGTGAAAATAAATAGACATTATTATATAAATTATGTTAATCAATATTCATGAAAATATCATCATTTTATAAAAGAGATTGGAAAGACTATCCTCTAAAAAAACGCATAAGGTTTCGTTTAGAAGCCATAGGTATTGCCATTGGCTTTGCCTTATTGCGAATGATAGGGGTAAAAAATAGTTCACGATTTTGTAGTTATCTTTTATCAAAGCTTGGCCCTTTTTTCCCTATATCGCAGGTAATGGAGCGTAATATTAGCCTTGCCATGCCCGAAAAAACAGCAGATGAAGTCCAAAAAATAGGTAAGAATGTTTGGAAAAATTTTGGCCTAATGATTGGTGAATATCCCTTTATTCAAGATTTTGATACACATGATAAAAGTAAGGTGATTCTTGAGGGTTGGGAAGAATATTTTGAGAATAAGCCAAATCCTTCAAAAGGAACATTATTTTTCTCATGCCATACAGGCAATTGGGAGTATATTTCAAAAGTTGCTGAAGATAGAGATGTTTACCCGTATCGTATTTTTAAAGCACCATCAAATCCTTTAGTGCTTCCCTTTTTTATGAAACGTGTTAAGGCGGATGAAGAAGAATACTTACTTCCTGCAGATAAAATTGCCGTTATAAAATGTATCAAGGCCTTAAAAAAAGGGGGTGTTGTTGCATTGCTGACAGACCAAAAGATGCATGAGGGTACGGCAGTTCCTTTTTTTGGACGTATGGCTCCTACTAATGGCTTATTAGCAGATCTTGCGGCTAAGCTAGATGTTGATATTTTGCCTTGCCGTACTATTCGTCTTGATGATGGCCGCTTAAAGGTTGTTGTTGAGCCCTCTTTATCTTATGAAGAAAGTAATAATATAGAAGAAACCAAAATGAATATTCTTATAGCCATGAATAATAAGATTGAATCATGGGTGAGAGAATATCCAGAACAATGGTTTTGGCTTCATAAAAGATGGGGTTAAGCTTTAATGAGATTATGTTTTTTTAAGCGGTAAAGTAAAAGAAGATATATTGTTTTAAAAAAGCCCCAATGCTTTATATTATAAAGCATATTATGCCAATAAAACCAGAGCTTAAAATGTATATGAGTTAAAGTTGGTTTTTTTCGCTTTCCAATAATACTATCTTCGCCCCACAAGGCTCGTCTATTATGAACATCGCTTGTTTGGTAAATTGTTAGATTATTTTCCCATAGAGTCTGAAGGTCAATATCAAAAGGCCGCCGATATTTTAGATTCTCCAGTATTTTTAATGCTCCCTTACGACTAACCAAATGGCAGGCCGTTGCTGCATTAATCTTTAAGGGGCGATAAATCTCAATAACTTCATCACCCATAGGGATTGTTTGTACGACTTCACCAATACGATGATAAAACTCAGCCATTTTAAGCATGTCGCAATCAGGATTCCAATTTTCCATAATAATATTGAGCTTGGCAACAATATGGCTATCAGGATATAAGTCATCTTCAGCAACAAAGAGAAATTCATCGCTAGTATTTTCTAAAAAATGTTGCAAAACATCCATATGGCTCTTATAACATCCAATCTCACCAAGGCTTAAGGGATGTATCCATCTTTGGTTCTTTCTTATTTTAGCAATAATATCTTTTGGGAGTAATTTTCCATCAATTCCTGAAAACCGTTCGAATGGTAGGCCGACTTCATTAAACTTTTGTGTCATTTTCTCTAATCGATCAGGACTTCGGTCTAAATTAATAAGATAAACGGATAGATTCTTCAAAAAAAACTCCTCTATTTTTATGAGAACTCGATGCATAATGCAAAATATGTAAAAAAATATAACATTAAAATAGGTGATATGTAAACATAAAAAAACTCTAGAATTCTGCGGTAAATATATGCCAAAAACAACAGGTTATAATATATTTCAATAAGGTATACTAGTGAAATGAATCGTGATTTTTTTTAGAAAATTTGATATTCTTAAAAATAATCCAAAAAAAGCAAAAAAGTGTTTGACATGGTGGTGTCAAATGATTATGTTCTGTTCTTACCGCTGGATGGCTAGGGTTTGAAAGCGGGCTAAGCCAATATGTATCGTAAAGAGTATGTTATAT
>JBKEBO010000074.1:0-90085 GCA_047973205.1 Alphaproteobacteria bacterium
TCTCTGGACGGGCGATGCTAAAGTTATCAGCAAGTAAGCTGCGGAATTCCTTAGATAAAGTTGTCATTTTAGCAAAATCAGTTTCACCTTGATTATACATCCAGTGGAAAAGCTGTTTAGCACGAAAAGGCTTTTGTCCGATATTGTTCATAAGTTCTTTGAGTTGCTTTTTTGTATAGCCGCAAATATTTGTTTTTTCTGTCATAAATTTAACCATGTTGATTTTAAAAAGGCTCTTGACCTTAAATGTAAAGGTGCAAAGAGCCTTATTTGTTGCTTTAGCTGTGATGAAAAGTCAATAGATAATTACTGACCACAAGCAGATTTGATTTTACGCCAGCTTGCAGTTACACCACTTAAAGAAAAAGTATCGGTTGTTAATGTACCACGCTTAGAATAGCCTTTAATAACAAGGCGGCTTCCCGCCATAAGGTCGTTAAGTAAGGCGGCATCGGCATTTTTATCTTTGGTCCATGCCCATTCGCCCTCAGGGCTTAATTGATGGGTTTTACCACCAACGGTTAGACTAACGGCTTTATTACCATAGGGATAGCCTGCATAAAATGCAATTTCACCAACAATGTTATCCGAAGGACGGATGGTTATGGTTAAATAAGCACCATCTCTCTTGGTATAATTGCCCTCAGAACGGAGCGGAAAAGACACCATATAACAAATGTTTCTATCGGCATCACGAACAGCTTCCCAAGCATTTTCTCGCCCTAAGCTTTGTGGTGCGGCTGCTGCAGAAAAACCAATACTGGTTGCGACTACAGAAGTAATGATTTTGCTCCATAAATTTTTCATATTTTTGCCTTCTATCTTTTATCGGTCTTGTTGACTATTTAATTTATAATATATTAATAAAGTTAGCGAAAGGTAAAATTTTTATATTTATCTATCATCTTCAAAAATATAAGCTTTATTAACTAGTCTTACGGATTACCCTATTGGCCACAGGCTGCTTTTACTTTATTCCAGCTCGCAGTAACACCGCTTAAGGAGAATGTATCGGTCGTAAGAGTCCCACGTTGAGATTGCCCCTTCACAATAAGGCTATTGCCTTTAATCATCGCACTTAAAAGCTTAGCATCTTCTTCGCTATTATTGGTCCAGGCCCAGCTCTCTTTGGTTGTGAGTGAAAAATTGTCATTACCAACACTAAAAGTTGCAGGCTGGGTATTATAAGTATAGCCTGTATTATAGCTTATTTCACCCACAACATTATCGGAAGGACGAATACTTACAGTGATATACACAGGATCTCGCCTTGTATAATTACCCTCGGAACGTATAGGAAAGGAGATCATATAACAAATATCACGTTCGCTATCTTGTACGGCCTCCCAAGCACGTTCACGGCCAAGGCTTTTAGGGGCGGCGAGTGAAGCAAAGCTACCTAAAAGGCTAGCACAAATGGTTGTAGCTATTAATAAATTTTGTTTTTGTCTCATATTGTCCTCTACTTTATACAGCTCATATTATCATATTACGATAGGATTATGTTATAAATATGTACATTTTCGATAATTTAATTATTAACTTCTTTTGGGGGCGTTGCCAAGAACTTATCGCTTTTATTACGGAACTTTACATCACCACGAATATGCTCAGGGAGGCTTTCGGTTGGCCCCCCAGCCCGTTCGGGGCGAGGAGCAAAACGCCCCATAGAAATAACTCTATCGTATAAAACAAGCGAAGCGGCTACACTCACATTGACACAAAATTTTGTAGGAATTTTAACAACATGGGTGCATTTCTCTAAGACTTCAGCAGGCAAACTTCCACGCTCAGGCCCTAAGATATAAGCACAATGAGAAGGGTGGCGAAAAGAGGGAAGCTCAACGGCATCATCGGTTAACTCCACACCAACAAGCTGGCAAGCTTGAGGAAGAACCATTTGTTCTATAGAGGGAAATTGGTAAAAAGGGACATGAGCCGTTGACTGTGATGTATCGGTTGCAGCGGTATCGCTGCTGTTATAAGCGGCATCAACCGTGAATACAAAGCTTCCACCAAAAGCATGGGCAGTTCTAAAAATAGCCCCTGCATTACCCGCCTTAGAAATACCATAACAACCAACACCAAAATAGCCACGCAACTTGGGGGCTATGCCTAATGAAGGGGTTCGAGTCGCCATAAAAAAATCCTTAAAAATATACTGGTATAAAAAGAGTAATTTATCGTAACTTTTCGCTTTGTTCAAGCTTTCTTTATAAGAGGTAATATAATAACCCAAATTTACCTAAGTTTAGCAGATTTTGCCAATATTTAACCAGAAAATGCCAAGATTTACCATAATTTGCCATTTAATGGCATATAATAAAAGTTGAAAAATAAAATAGTGTCGTGACAATTTTGTATATTTTTACGTATAAGCGTGGCTATTTATGGTTAAAAATGGATAAAAATGGGTAAATTATGGATAAAATTGGCAAAGAATACGGAAACCTAAGAGGCATGAAGAGAGATACTCACTTATGACTTTTTGCCATTATGTCGATTGCTGTTGATATTTATATATTGTGTCAATTATTATTGACTCATGGATATACAAAAAGCACTTATCATATTTGATGCTCTGTCTCAAGAGACACGACTTAAAGTTTTTCGCTTGTTGATTAATGCAGGCCCTAAGGGTATGGCTGCAGGAAAGTTAGGCTGCGAGCTTGGTGTAGCACATAATACATTATCGTTTCATCTTAAACATTTATGTAAGGCAAAAATTATAAAATGCAAAAAAGAAGGACGTTTTGTTATCTATAGTGCTGATTTTAAAGCATTTAGGGAGGTGATTGAGTTCATGGTTAAAGACTGCTGCAGTCCAGAATATGCCAATATTTATGATGATAAGGAAAAACAATGTGCGGTTATAGAGCTTTCGGATTTATGTCTGCCCGAGGAGTAGAGGTAAAAGTTATTGTTTTATATACAAAAAATTTATAAGAATCATATAAAAATGGAGTTATTATGATGGAGAATTCATCATCACCTTTAGGCCTGTTTGAGCGTTATTTGTCGTTATGGGTTGCCTTGTCTATTGTTATGGGAGTGGCCTAGGCTCGCTTTTGCCAAATCTATTTAAGAGTATAGCGACTTTAGAATATGCGAATGTTAATTTGGTGATTGCTGCTCTCATTTGGGTGATGATTTATCCGATGATGATTAATGTGGACTTTACCTCTATAAAAAATATAGGCAAGAAGCCGAAAGGCTTGTGTATTATGTTAGTCGTTAATTGGCTGGTAAAGCCTTTTACAATGGCGGCCTTAGGGATATTGTTTTTTAAGTATATTTTTGCAGATTTTGTAGAACCGCAAACGGCTAAAGAATATATTGCGGGTATGATTTTACTGGGTGTTGCACCTTATACTGCAATGGTATTTGTATGGAGTCAGCTGGTTAAGGGGGATGCAAACTATACTTTAGTTCAAGTTTCTATTAATGATATTATTATGGTTTTTGCCTTTGCTCCTATTGCCGCCTTATTGCTAGGTGTTACTGATATTATCGTCCCATGGGAAACCTTGCTGCTTTCGGTATTTTTATATGTGGTTATCCCTTTGGGGGCTGGTTATATAACGCGTCAGAAACTTAATGCGAATTACCATCATGAAAAAATTGAAGAACTTACAGCCCAACTAAAGCCTTTTTCGATTGTGGGGCTACTTGCAACAGTTGTGGGTGTTTTGGTAGAAGTACCTGTAATGCTTTCCCTTGTGGCTTTTGCTAAGGGAACAAAAAGCTATTTTTCTAAGGAATGGCTATTTAAAAAAGAGACATTAAGCTCGTTATCAAGCCATAAAATATCGTTGAGGTTACGTCCTTTAATTTTGCTTAAATAGGGGATATTGATAAATTGGGCAGGGGTTGTGATTGCCATTTTAAGGCTATCTTCTACGGAAGCTTTCATAAGCTTATGAGCATTTTTGACAGATTGCTCCATAGTGATGTGAGCTCCTGCAAGTGAGCCATTTTCGTTAACGAGTCTATCACCTTTAACAAAGACTTTTTGCCCTGTAATCATAAATTCGCTAATGCCTTCAATGCCAATTGTATGCATACTATCGGTAACTAACATGAGGCGTTCGGCTCCAAAAGCTTTATAGGCAAATTGCAAGCAATAGGCATCGCTATGGATACCATCCACAATAATGCCATTGTAAAGTCCTAAGGCTAAGGAGCTTCCGATAACTGCAGGTTGTCTTCCCATCAGAGGAGGCATGGCATTGTAAAGATGGGTTACGCCACTAAGACCTGCTTTATGGGCTTTGAGCATATCTTCTTTTTGAGCCATAGTATGACCAGCAGCTACTTTAAAGCCTGATTTTACAAGAGCTTCAATAAAGGCTGGTTCAACATTTTCAGGAGCGAGTGTCACCAAAGAATGGCCTAAATTATATGAGGATAAAAGCTCTAAATCAGCCTTGTTGGGTTTGCGGATATATTCGGGTAAATGCGTCCCTTTTTTTTCGATATTAAGGAAAGGTCCTTCAAAGTGGCCACCTATAAGTCCTTGTAAATTTTGTGATAGTCCATCTTCAATGGCTTTAAGCCCCAAAGCCATTTTATTGGGGGTATCGGTGATGAATGTAGGCAATATGGCTATTGTACCAAATTTGCGGTGAGCCTTTAAAATGGTTTGAAGCCCTTGGATAGTTGGCTCATCATTAAACAAAACACCGCCACCACCATTGGCCTGAACTTCTACATAGCCAGGGCTTAAAATACCATGGTTTAACTTTGTTATATGGGCCTCATAGGGAAGATTGCTATTGGCAATAATATCAACAACCTTACCATCACTAGTTACAAGACTATGATTTTTAATAAGTTTTTTACCATCAAAAATTTCTGTATTGGTGTAAATTTGAGCCATATATTTTCTCTTTATTTTAAATTGCGAACATCATCGGCATTATTGAGCATAATTGCTTTTTTGACAATCTGACGGCATTTTTCGTAATCAAGGGAGCGGATTTTTGCCTTGATTGCAGGAAGGCTACTTCCTGAGATAGAAAGCTCATCAAAGCCTAAACCGACAAGGATTTCTGTTGCGTTCAAATCGCTAGAAAGCTCACCACAAATGCCAATCTCAATTTGGTGTTTATGGGCAGCATCACAAGCCATTTTCATCAAGCGAATAACGGCAGGATGTAGGCTATCGTAAAGGGCAGATATTTTGGTATTTCCCCTATCTACGGCTAGTGTATATTGGGTGAGGTCGTTGGTTCCGATACTAAAAAAGTCAGCTTCTTTGGCAAGCTGCTCAGCTAAAAGAGCGGCCGCAGGGGTTTCTATCATCACCCCAACTTTCATTTGCTCATTGATATTATGGCCTTCTTTTTTAAGAATATCGACTTGTTTGCTAATTTCATCTTTGACCCATTTAAGCTCATCCACATTGATAATCATGGGTATCATGACCCAAAGATTACCATCGTAAGCAGCCCTTAATGCGGCACGAATTTGGCTTAAGAAAATAGTATAATTTTCCTGATAAATACGAATGCCTCGCCAGCCTAAAAAAGGGTTTTCCTCATGGCCAAAATCCATATAGGGCAAGGGCTTGTCGCCCCCTACATCAAGCAGGCGTAAAATCACAGCTTGTCCATTTAAATGTTTGGCTACGCTAGAATAGGCTTGATATTGAAAATCTTCCGAAGGGGCTTTAGCACTTTCCATAAATAGAAACTCAGAGCGGAATAGCCCAACACCTTCTGAGCCAAATTTATCTATAAGCTGAACATCATTGGCAGAGCCAATATTCGAAAATAGCTGAATATGTTTGCCATCGCTTGTTATTGCTTTTTCGTTAATAAGAGTTGCATGCTCTTTCTTTTGATTTTCGATAACCTCTAGTTTTTTATGATAAAGTTGAGTAACCTTCTCATCAGGTTCAATAATTAAACGTCCCTCATCGCCATCAATGAGTACAGATAGTCCATTTTTGATATGCTCAAATACTTGCGATATTCCCATAATGGCAGGAAGCTCCAAATTGCGAGCCAAAATAGCCACATGGCTTGTAGGTCCTCCTTTTTCGAGAACAAAGCCTTGAACTTTTTCGAGGTCAAGCTGGGCAGTATCTGTTGGGGTGAGGTCTTCGGCAAATAAAATGCTATTATGAGGAATATTATCAAGGCTGGTGAAGTCCTCGCCATTAAGAGCTAAAATAATATTCTTTTGTAAGTCCTTAAATTCAGCAGCACGTTCACGCATATAGGCATCTTCTAAAGAGCTCATATCATCAATAACATCATTAAGATAATGGAATATAGCAGCAGTTGCGGATTGATGCTCATTTTCGATAAGTCCATGAACTTCCTCAATCAAATCTTCATCCCATAAAAGCTCTAAATGACCCTCAAAAATTTCAGCTTCTTCTTCGCCTTGATTTTCTAAAACAGATTGATAAATAGCCTTAAGATAAGCATCAACTTTTTGCTGAGCCTCTTTTAGTTGTTGCTTGGCTTCATCAACTTGCTTTGATGTAATTGGGTTATGGTCAATTTTAAGTTCTTTGGCTTCAAATATCCAAGCTTCACCAAAGGCAATTCCTGCTGAGCCTGCTAATCCTTCGAGCTCTTTGGTCATCAAATACTCCTTGCTTATATGTTATCTTATTATGATTGATTTTTGATGGTTTATGCCTCAAGGTCAAGTGTTTCTATATAGTTTTGTAAAGCCTTAAGAGCTGTTTCAGCATCGTCACCATCGGCTTTAATCTCAACTTTATCGCCTTTACAAATGGCGGCTTTCATAATCTTTAACAAAGACTTACCATTATATTCAATATCGTCTTTAATCACGATAATTTTACTTTCGAAAGTCTTGGCCAGTTGGACAAAATCTTTACCAGGGCGAGTATGTAGCCCCGACTTATTGGTGATTTCTACATGAATGCTTTGCATATTATATTCCTCCATCATCATTATTCGTTTTAGCTTTTTGAGCGGCTTTTTCTGCTAGCTCTAATTTGAGCGAAGATATACCCTCACGCCCTGATATTATTAAATCGGCAGCTAAGCTTTGAGCATCATCATATTCTTCTCGCTCTAAGCAGGCTTCTATGAGCATTTGGGCATTTGTACCTGATATAACCTCGATATTATCCTTACCTTGGACTAAGGTAGAAGCACTGCGAAAAGGAGCTCCACCTAAGATATCAGTAAGAATAATGATTTGTTTTGTTGCGATATTAGTAATAGCAACCTCAATTTTTTGGCTAAGTTCATCACCACTCATCCCCTCAATGAAGTCAATGGCAATATAGTCATCTTGTGAGCCTGCAATAAGCTCTAAAGTGGATGTTAATCCAGAGGCAAAATTGCCATGACCTATGGTAATAATTCCAATCATTTTGCTTGTCCTTATGGTTGAAAAAGGGGCTTTCACAAATTTAAAAACCCCTTTATTTTTTTAGTCTATTATGTGATTATCCTGCATTTAATTTGGCAAAAAATTCAGGAATACGCCCTTGTAGAACCGCAGGGTCAATAATATCAATTCCGAACCACATTTTCATTACTACAGGAAGTAATGTACAAAAGAGGCCGAATAATACAGTAAAGCCAACAAGCTTTAAAGGAGAATCACCTTTTTTGATGCGGAAGAGAATATATAAGGTCCAAAGCAATGGTAAAAGGGCAGGCATAATGGGGTCAATTAAGCTCCCTTGCATTGTGTAAATATAAGGTTTTTCAACACCTTCTACATAGCGTGTTAATTGCAAGCCCGATGATAATCTAACATAACTTGCAGTCATTGCACCAATCACGGTTAGACCAACAATAGAAGCCGCATGGGCTAAACGTTTGGTATGTTCTTTTAAGCTAGAAATAGCAGAAGTACCCATTCTGTAGCCATAGTGAGCTAGGCCAAAACGTAGGCCAAAATGCACTAAGTTAAAGGCAACTAAAAAGAATATAGGCCCTAACCAAGAACCTGTGAGTGAGAAGGAAGCCCCCACGCCACCACAGATAGAAAGCAAAGTGAGCCAAAAAACAGCATCACCAATACCGCCACCAGGACCCATGGTTGCAACCTTAATACCACGAATAGTCGAAACACGTTCTTTGGCTTCTTCCATGGCTAAAACTAAGCCACTAATAAAAGTTACCAAGAAAGGATGTGTATTAAAAAATTCTAGATGCATGGCCATGGATTTTTTAAGGTCGTTTTCGTTTTTATGAATTTTACGAAGACCTGGAAGAATAGAATATAACCAACCATTGGCTTGCATACGCTCGTAGTTAAAGCTTGCTTGAAGAAACAAGGAACGCCAAGCCATTTTGTTGATATCGCTTGATGTTATAACTTTTTCTTTGGATTGATCCTCATAAATATCAGCATCAATACTCGGATTTTGTTGAAGTTCTTTATCGGTCATGACTAAATTCCTTCCTCTTCTGTTGTTGCAACCGCAGCTCTTGGTGCGGCATCATCATTATCAAAGCGAATGAAATATTCAATCAAGGCAAAGGCAACACCTACAAGAGCAATAGCAAGTAATGGTTGCTTAAAGTAAGCAGCAAGAATAAAGCCTAAAATAAAGTAGGCAACATATTGTTTGCGAAGCATAATATTAAGCAAGATACCAAAGCCGATAGCAGGCATTAAACCACCAGCCATCTCTAAGCCATTGATAATCCATTTAGGAATAATGCCAACGAGCTTTTGAGCACTTTCGGCACCAAAATAAATGACCGAAAAAGCAATGATTGAATAAAAGAGGAATAAGATGGTCATGCCTAAATAGTTTAAGTTGGCAATACCAGCAAAATTTAAATTCTTTGCATATCTATCGGCAACACTCATAAGTGGTGAATAGACAGTAAATAAGAAAGTAATACAAGCTTGAACAAAAATTGCAAATGGTATAGCAACACCAATAGCAACCTCAGCTGATTGCGAGGTCACAATGGCAAAGGCTGTACCAATAATACTTCCCAAAACCACATTGGGTGGCTGAGCCCCAGCGAGAGGAACAAGCCCCATCCACATTAGCTCAAATGTTGCCCCAGCAACAAGACCAGCTTGTGGGTCGCCTAAAATAAGCCCCACAACTGGTCCTGCAATAATAGGGCGGTGAATATGTGTAAGAACATTAAACAAGTCGATACCCGCAATCCCTGCAAAAGCAGCGACTAAGAGTGCTTGGGTAAGGGTGACTTGCATTAAAGCTACATCAGTTTCCATGATTAATTCTCCCTAGTTGACGGATTACAAAATAGATAAAATATCCTTTTTGGCATCATCGGGTGTTCCTTGCATTGTGCATGTTACACCTTTTTCGGCCAAAGCTTTAAAGCATTGAATATCATTTTCATCTACACTAACAGTTTTAGAAATTTGTTTTTTCCCCTCAGCAAAGTGGAGGTTACCTACATTCACCTCTTTGATGGGAACGCCGCCTTCCACAAGTGTTAAAACATTTTGTGCGGTGCGGCAAACAAGAAAGATTTTTTGATGATCAGCAGCTTTATGAATGATATCAATGGTTTTTTGCAGAGTAAAATAGCGAGACTGTACGCCATTAGGTAAAGCCATA
Source organism: Alphaproteobacteria bacterium (assembly GCA_047973205.1). GTDB lineage: Bacteria > Pseudomonadota > Alphaproteobacteria > JBKEAR01 > JBKEAR01 > JBKEAR01. Next base: position 9,554 of record JBKEBO010000074.1, read on the forward strand.
TCCATCAAATTTTGCTGAACTTCATCGGCAGCTAAAATATCATCGGCAACTAAGACCAAATTAGCACCAAGCCAATTGACCCATGTCATGCCAACTTGACCGTGAATAAGACGATTATCAATTCTTGTTAATAAAATATTCGGCATTCATACCTCCTTGAATTTTAAGTTTTTTATTTTTTGCTACCATTGGGATAGTTGTAAAGACTAACGCCCTGAACAACGCGATTAACTTGACCAGTTGGGCAAGGATCATCAGGCGAAAAGCCTAAATTTAAAGCCATATCAAAGCCAATAATTTGGGCATAGTTAACAAATAATGCGGCCATCAGGGCATCGTCATATCCTTTAAGAGCATTATTAAGGGCGATTTTTATAAGCTTATCACTTTTAAAAATGTGATGTTCAAAAAATTCTTGGTTTGCAAAAACAACAATCAGAGCCGCATCATCTTCGCTAATAAGCTCGTTGATTAAGTCTTTATCGAATAATTGGCTATAGCTATCGTTACTTACAAAAACACCAATCATGGTTTTGTTGTTGATGATAGACTTTGGTCCATGGCGGAAACCAAGGCTTGTTTCGGCCATGGTGATAATATCGCCTGTAGTCATTTCAACCGCCTTAAGAGCAGCCTCTTGAGCGGCTCCAAAAAGATTATTGCTTCCTAAATAAACCACACGTTCAATAGATGCTAAACGGCTAAAAAGCTCATGATTGTAGAAATTTTCTGTAATATCAGTACTTTGTTGAGCTAAGGCTTCATAAGAGAAATCAAAATCTTTTTGTAAAATTTTATAAAATAACCCATAGGTAAAAAGCAACATGGTGGTAAAGCTTGAGGTCATCACAAAGCTTTCATCATGGGTTGCAGCAGGCATAAGGCATAGATGAGTTTTGTCGTTATTTGTGGCTCGCTGGGCAAGACCTCCGTTGGGGTTGCATGTTATGTAAATATGGCTCATTTGAGGGGCAAGCTGCTCGATTTTTTCAACAGCATCAATACTCTCAGGGCTGCTTCCTGAACGGCCAAAAGAGATAACCACACCTTGGCTTTTATTATTAAAATATCCATTGGGGCGGCTGACGATATCAGTTGTTGGAATAGAAACCACTTGAGCCGCACATAAGTTATTTAAGCTTAAAGCTAAAATATTTCCGATATAAGCGGATGTTCCCGCACCACTTAAAATAATTTGAGCCTCTTTATTTTGAACAATTTGGGCAATATCTTTTAAAAAGACGGTATCAAGTTGCTCCAAAAGTTCGGAAATTTTTTGCCACATGGCGGCTTGTTGACAGATTTCTTTTGCCGTATGAAAAGCTTTTGCAACTTGAAGCTCTTCGGTGGTTTTATTAAGGTACATTCGTTATTTCTCCAGCGGGCTTGCAGCCTCAAAATATGGAATTAAGGCTTGCTTGATATAATATTTAGTTAAACATTCTGGCTCATTTTTCAAGCGATTTTGCCGAACTTCTTCGTAAGCCATTGGCATAAACTGCTTTAAAAGTGAAAGTGGGATTTGCGATTGGGATAAATTATCGAATAGGTTATTCACAGATTCTTGAACTTGAGTGTCATTCCAGTAATAGCGAATACGATCGGAAAAACTATATTTGCGAGCAAATTTTTGCTCATCTTTAGACCCCTCATAATAGCTTTGCCAATATTTTGGGTTTTCTATCATAACCTTATCGATGGTTTCTTGCAACTTACCCTTTGCATGGCTTCCATAAATTTCTTGCTCTATATTATCTAAGATAAATAGGGCTTCTCTTAAGGCAAAAGTGAGGGCTGGGCCTACTTTTAATATAGCGAAATGATCGTGGATTAAGTCTTTAAATGCTTGATTTTTCTGATAATCAGTCGAATGAGCCTCATAAACAAAATGTTCCATATCATCAAGAGCAGCGATAAGTTCTTTGGCTTTAGCAGGTTCATAGTCAACAATGTTGTGATGGTCAAATTCTACGCCAGGCTGTACCACAAGAGCAACCACATTTTCCCATATGTCAGATAATCCTGCTTGAGCAAAAATATCTTTATGAATTTGATAGGTTTTTAATGCGGCTTGTTGAGATGTTGGCTGAAGTTCATCTAGCTCTTCTAACGCACCGCCAGGAGTAGGGACTTCTGTACCAATAATATAAATAACTCTATGATTATAGTTGCATTCTTTTAAAGTATCTTCGGCAATTTTACATAAAGTTGCCGCCCGTTTAGCGACAATCTCATCGGATAATATATCAGCATCATCTTTACAAGACATACTGCAATCGAGATGAATCTTGGTATAACCTGCTTTAATATATAAGGCAATGAGTTCTTTAGCATTTTCCATGGCTTCACTTGCGGCAAGTTTTTGCCAAGCATTTGGGCCTAGATGATCGCCACCAAAAACAAGAGAGGTTTCATCAAAGCCTGTTTTTTGGATAATATTTTTAACATTGCGGACAAAATCTTTGGGCTTAAGGCCTGTATATCCACCAAATTGGTCAACTTGGTTGGATGTAGACTCAATAAGTAAAATATCGTTATATGTTTGAGCAAGCTCAGCAGCGGCCTCAAGAACTAAAGGATGGGCACTGCATATGGAAACAATACCAGCTTTGCCTGTTTTTTTATGATTTTTGAGGCGGCTATATACTTTATTTTCGGTCATGATAGTCTCCGACTTCGATGAGTTTAATATTCTTTTGAGCAAAAAAGTCTTTATATTCTGCTGGTACACCATGGTTAGAGATAATTGCCGTGATGCGATTAAAGCCTAAGATAGTTCGAAAGGAACGTTTGTTATATTTAGAAGTATCGGCTAAAACATAAACCTCTAAGGATTGCTCAGCCATAATGCGAGTAAGACGAGCTCCAATCTCAGCAGTTGTGGTTAGCCCTGCTTGCAAATCAATGCCATCAACACCAATAAAAGCTTTAGAGAAGTTGCAGCTAAGCAGATTCTCATCAGACATTGCTCCTTCAAAAGACATCATTCCCTTTTGGAGTTCGCCACCAACCGAGTAAACATTGGTATGTGTATGCTCAGCCAAAGTGGATATGGCGACAAGACTATTGGTCATCACATTAATGGGGGTATCAGGCAGATGCTTAACAAATTCTAAAGTGGTTGAGCCTGCATCAACAATAATGGACTCATTGGCTGCAGATACAAGATTTTTGGCAGCATATTGCCCAATAGCCTTTTTGGCCTCAATGGCTTCTTTGGCTTTTTGAGTTAAATTCTTAACAAAAACAAAGCGGTTAGAGGCTATAGCTCCGCCATGATTGCGAAGGGCTATGCCTTTATCGTCTAAATATTTTAAGTCACGGCGAATGGTCATGATGGAAACATTAAAAAGGGAAGATAATTTTTGCGAAGAAACAGCTCCCTCATCTTGTAGTATTTTTTGGATTTCATAACGCCGTTTTGCCGTTGATAGATTTTCCATTATCTTCTCTAAATAAAATGTTATAGACTTGTATACCATCATAGTGCAGTTGATTGATTATATTGTCAACAATATTTGTTGTTTTTTGTTACTTTTTTTAAAAAACTAACAAAAAAGAACATTTTTCATTGAAAGAATATAGTTCTAATGGTAGAAATAAGAAAAGGAAGAATAGGTGATTTATGACAGAAGATATGTTTAAAAAAAGGTTTCAATATGCCCAAGAAATAGCTCTAAGGGCAGGAGACATGGCACTAGATTACTTTAAAAAATGCTCTGAACTTAAAATTGAGCAAAAGAAAAATCATCAGGATTTAGTTTCTGAGGCCGATAAAGAGATAGAAACATTTGTCCAAACCTGCATTGCGGATCAATATCCTGAGGATAACATCTTAGGTGAGGAAGATGGGCTTATTGATAATCAAGGTGATGTAACATGGGTGGTTGACCCGATTGATGGGACTTATGCCTTTTTACATGGTATCCCTTTTTGGTGCATATCTATTGCTGCTCTTCATCATGGTGAGCCTATCTTTGGTGTGATTGTAGACCCTAATCATCAAGAGATTTATACTGCTTTTAAAGGTGAGGGGGCTTTTTGTAATGGAAATCCTATTTATTGTTTAAAAGATGCAACCCTGCAGTCAGCTTCGGTTGCCTTTGGTATAGATAAGGGTAAGAAGGCTGAGTTGGCTGAAAAATTTATCCATGAGAGTATAAAAGAAGGGGTTCATATTGCCCGTACTTATACTTGTGCTCTTAATATGGCATGGACAGCTGCTGGGAGGATTATGGCAAGCTTTTATCCTTATGTTAGCTCGTGGGATTTCTGTGCAGGATTGATTTTAATTGAAGAGGCGGGAGGAAGGCATAATAGCCCATTAAAACAGAATGGTCTGTATGAGGGCGGAGCTTTGCTTGCCTCAGCTTCGGATGTTTATGATGAACTTTTCGACTTATGCCAAATGAAAGAATTAGAGCAATTAAAATAGATTAAGGAGACAAATATGCGGTTTTTAGCACTCAAAAAAGGTTATGATGAATGGGTTGCCAACTATATTTTAGATGCTATTAAAAAGGCACAACCTACGGCTGAGAAACCATTTGTCTTAGGGTTGCCTACAGGCAGTGCTCCGATTGAAGTCTATCGGCATTTTGTTGAAGCCTGCAGGCAAGGTGAGGTGAGCTTTAAGCATGTGGTTACTTTTAATATGGATGAGTATATAGGCTTAGCTTTTGACCATCCGCAAAGTTATCATTATTTTATGAATGAGCATCTGTTTAACCATATTGATATTCCTAAGGAAAATATTAATATTCCTAATGGTATGGCAAAGGATATTGATGGAGAAGTTATTGCCTATGAGGAAAAAATTAGAGCGGTTGGTGGTATTGATTTATTTTTGGGTGGTGTGGGAAGTGATGGTCATATTGCCTTTAACGAGCCTGGCTCATCTTTATCATCTTATACCCGCGAAAAAACCTTAACACGGCGGACTTTAGTGGATAATGCTCGCTTTTTTGATAATGATCCAGAAAAAGTTCCACCAACGGCAATAACTGTTGGTATTCAAACAATTATGGATGCAAAAGAGGTGATTATTTTAGCAAAAGGTCTTCATAAAGCTTTGGCCATACAAAAAGCAGTGGAGGGGCCTGTTAATCATATGTGTCCTGTTACAGTGTTGCAGATGCATCGCAAGTTTATTATGGTTTGTGATGAGTTGGCATCGGTTGAGCTGCGTCTAAAAACTATACGTTATTTTTCGCAAATTGAAGGGTTGATTAACCCAAAGCTCAAAGATTTGCTCGTTTGCTATCGTGATGATTAATCATTAAAAAAGCGACTTACACATGATATAAGCCGCTTTTATTTTATGGTTTGGATAAAAGTATCTTAATCGAGATTAAGCTTTCGCCAAGTCATTAAAATCTTATCATTTTCTTTAAGGGTTAAGAGATTGTCTTTACGCTCAAAGCTATTGATTTTTGTGAATAAAGGAAGAATTTTAGGTTCAAACTCATCATTAAAGCATGCTTTTTTAGTTGCGGCAATAGCTCCAAATGTAATCTTGTTTTTTGATGCTTCAAAGCTTCCACGAATATTATTACAGCCAGCAAATCCTGTAATGGTTTTATCCTCAGGGTTAAGCTTAAATGTTGGCCATGATTTATCTGCAGGAATGGGGATTTCTTTGCCATCATCAAATGCATATAAAACGAATGTTCCATTAAGTGATTCTTTTAAGCTGAGACCTTTTTTATCGCCCATAGCATAGGCACTTCCTGCGATAGTCATAAAAATAGCGACAATCGTAAACAAGATTTTTTTCATTTATATTATTCCTTTTTTCAAAAACTTAATAGCTTTGTTTAACCACAAAATTATGTTGTGAGTAAGGCAAGCTAAAAAAACATAAGGTTGTATGGAACATATTTTACATAGTATAATATTCATATAGATTGTTTCACATGATGAAAGATACTAATTTATGCGACTTATTACTATATGTTTACTGTTATTATCTCTACAAGCAAGTGCATTTTCCCTTAGTATAAAAGATTATACGACTGCAGAGCAGTATCAAATTATTCGCAGTCTTAATCGTGAGGAACGCTATCGTGATAGTCTGAATATTTTAGCAGAAATTCCTATTCTTTCTTATGAGCTTTTGGAGCTTAAAAAAGATGCTGAAAATGGCCTGCAACATCAACTGCAGACAAGCAAGAGCTTTAGAGAAACATTAGAGCAGGCACCATCCAGAGCAGATATTCGCCTTAAGCTTGCACAAACCCTAGAAAATACAGGCTATTATGATGCTGCACGCTACCAGTATAACCGCTTGTTGAATGATGAAGTCTCCGATGAGTTACGTCAAAATGCTATAGCTTCGGTCAATCGTTTGGAAGAAAGCTCTAAAAATTGGTATATCCATCTTAAAATGAGCGGCTATTATGATGCAAACATTAATAGAGCTCCCAAGCAAAAAAGAGTGGAGATACAAGGCTACTGGTTTAATTTGGAGTCTCCTATTTCGGCCTATATGCTTGCGACAGATTTAAAAATGGGTGTGAATTATCGTATAAAAAAAGGCTTGTCGTGGCAAACACATGGAGCAGCCTTATTACAAAATGCTCTTTGGGCTAGTGAGGATACCCATAATCGCTATGATATGCTTAACATCCAACTGCAAACAGGTTTGGTTTATCGTCCGAATATGAAGCATCGCTATACATTGCAAACCTATATTCAAAGAGGTTATCAGGGTTACCATTTTGAGCATCAATATATTGGATTGCAAGGAAGCTATAGTCTTTATTATAAGCAGTTAATGTTGGGACTTTCTCAAGATTTTTCCTATCGGGATTATGTTGCAAATGCCTTTGATGGATGGCAATCTCGAAGCAATATCAACTTGGCTTGGGCAAGCAGCCCAAAAGAGCAATATAGCCTTGGGCTAGAATATATTTATAATAAAGCTCAGCAGAATGTTCATACTTATCAAAGCTTACAGGCTAACCTTGTATGGAGTAAACTACATGCCCATCAAATAAATACAACATTATCCCTTTGGTGCGGCTTACGCAGCTACGAGGCTCGCTCGCAGCTCTTTTTATCTAGACGAAAAGATTATGAATGGGGAACATCCATTGATTTTGCTAAAAACAACTGGAAGATATATTCTCTTGTTCCGCATTTTCAATATGGATATAAGCAGCTTCGTTCTAACCAAACGATATTTAATCAAAATGCCCATCAATTTATGTTCTATTTTGTCAAAAATTTCTAAATTTTGCCCTTGTTTTGTCTTATTTGTAGTGAATAAGAGTAAGTTAGTAACCTTTTTGTAACTTCTTTGTGACAAAATCAGGGTATAAAAAGCCAATATGATTGATACTTATAAGGAATAATGCATGTGGTCGGCAAAAAATGAATACCACAAAAAACTTTTATTTTCGTCTATATTCTTAGGGTTACTAGGGGTAAGCTATGCATATGCCACAACTATTCCAGGGCTTGAAGAGATTTTAAAAGAGGCTGATGAAGCCACGCAAAATATAACGACTTCAACGACCTCAACACCGCAAACACCAGTTCCTCACGTGGAACAATCAACAGATGGCCAAGGCTCAGTCTTTGTTTTTCCTTCGCCTTCGCAACAACAAGCTGCGGAGCAAAATAATGAGCAAAATACATCAACACCAAGCCATATTGTACCGCCACCTCCCAGTAGAGAGGCTGTATCAACTCAAACGGCACAATCAACCGAAAATATTCAAACAATTATAGGAGACGATGAAATTCAGCGGCTTTTAGGGGATGGGCCTTTGGCAGATCATGGGCCTGATCATCAAGTGGTTCGTATTCCTGCAGAATATGTCCCTGTTGCTCCGCCACGTCCTTTAGATAGTATTTTAGATGAGGTTGCAAGTCAGCCAGTTGTGGTAGATGCTCCTGATAATTTAACCAAAGGTATCTTAACGGCAAGTATGACTAATCCTGCACTTAAAGGGCGAGGCAATAAAAAGATTGTTATTTTAACACCGCCGCCACGTCCTAAAGGGCTAAAAAATCCTAGTAGCCTTGCACAAATAGATCAAGATGATATTGTTGTGGCCTCAACAAGTTCTTCACAAGCCTTTGTAACCAGCAGTGGCCGTCTAAAAATACGTTATCAAACAATCCGCTATCAAAAAATTGGCCGTTGTAATATTCGTAATGTACGTAAGGTAACAGGGGTAGGGCAAGCCTCAATTGTTCCTGCAGCAATTATGAAAAAAGATCTTTCTGTTAAAATTGCTCAATTTGAGCGTGATGTTGTTCAGCCTGCAGCTCGCCGTTATTATGGCGTTCCTGTAACACAAATGAAGCAGCTTTCAAGCTTCCGTTGTACGAATATTGCAGGAACACGAACACTTTCAGAACATACGAAAGCCAATGCGTTAGATGTTTCTACATTTGTTTTTGCCGATGGACGTTCTGTGAATTTAGTTAAAGGCTGGCGGGGTTCTAGCCGTGAACGTAAATTCTTGCGTGAGCTTCAAAAGGGAGCCTGTGGTATCTTTGGTACAACATTAACACCCAATTACAATAGAGACCATTATAATCACTTCCACCTTGATAATAAAATTCGTAAGAGCAAAAATATTTGTAAGTAGAACCTATAGTTTTATAACGGTTAGCTTGTCTTTGAGTTCATTAAAGGCGGCCATATCGGTTGTACCAACACCTAGATGGGTTACAGAAATGGCTGAGGCCGCAATGGCAGTTTTGGCTGCTTCTAAGTCAGAGCATTCAGAGATTTTAGCAGCCAGCCATGCTCCTACAAGGCTATCACCTGCACCAACGGTTGAAACAATGTTCATTTTAGGGGGGATAACATGATAACAACCCTCAGCAGAGCAGAAAATTCCGCCATCTTCACCTAAAGAAACCGCAACATTTTCTACATATTGTTGTTGTATCTCTTTGGCTGCTTGGATTATTTCTTTAATAGAGCCTAGTTTTTGCTGAGTTAAATCTTCAAGCTCAAAATTATTGGGTTTAATAAACCATGGCTTTTCTTTTACGGCTTTTTTTAATGCATCTTTAGATGTATCGAGTAATATTTTTTTACCATTTTTTTTAAGCTCGCTAATCATATAAGCATAAGTATCATCAGGAAGTGAAGCAGGTAAAGAGCCACCTAAAGAGATATAATCAAAGTCATAAGCCATAACCATCGCAAGAACCAAATCCACATCAGCAGGCGAACACTCAAAAGCAGGAAAGTTAATGTCAGTAGTCTCACCTTTGGGTGTAATCAGCTTAAGATTTTGCCGTGTTTCACCAGGAACAGTCGAAAAAGCATACTGAATTCCTCGAGACTGTAAATTGGCCTTAAAATCAGCAACTGACTTACTTCCCATAAGTCCAGAAGCAATTGTTTCTATGCCAAATTGGACTAAAACATCAGCCATATTAATGCCTTTGCCACCAAAGCGGTCAAAACTTTTCTTTACGATATTTACACGGCCAAAATTAAGCTCGTCAACTTCTCCCGCACGATCAATCGCAGGGTTGAGCGTTATACAAATAACAGGTTTTACCATTTTCTTGCCTCTCTTATTTTTATTATTATTTTCAATGGTTGGATTTTGAATAAAACCAAAGGATTCCCCCATAACATATACTTATATGATATGTTTATTTATAGCATATGTTCTTAGGAAAAAATACTTTTTTTATATTTTCAACAATCCTTGATGTGGCTATTTTTTACAGAATAACCAAAAAGAAAATACTCGAATGTAATTTAGATAAAAAAGAGCTTTTAAAATGGCTCTTTTTTGGCTATTCTTAATATAGATGAGATGAACAAATAATTTGTGAAAGAGATATTTTTTAATTCAAGCCAATGGTGAATATACTCGCTTCCATTAAAAAGATGATAGTCTTTATTCTTTTACTTTCTTTTTTACCTTTGCTACAAGCACAGGCAATAAGTGAGTATTGCCCAATGGATGAATGTACGTCTCAGATAACTATGCAGATGAACCATAATCAAGCACAATCAGATGGGCATCATGACCAAGCTAATCATGATTCTCACTGCAATCTTTGTTATTTTTTGTCAACTTATAGTTATTATTTTGAGCAAAATATTTTATTGGTTAAGATGGGCTATTACAAGCTTTCTTATAGTTCTTACCATCAACCGCTTATAACTCCACCACCTAATTTATAAACTGTAAACCAAAATACAGTTAACAGTAAAAATATTTATAAATTTCAAGGAGTTTTAAAATGAATAAACTACAAACTATTGCTTCTGCAATCATTATTTCAACAATGGCAATGAGTGCTTCAGCAAAAAATATCACCCCGGAAGAATTTGCAAAATTATCACCACGTGATGCAATTACCCTTTCTCATGATTGGCATGGTAAAAAACAAACTATGGTTGCAGCAACCCCCAATGGAATTGAGGCAACTTTTAAGAATGGTCAAAAAGTAACAATCCCTTTACAAGATGAATTTTTTGTATCAGTGGCCCCTTATATTAAACGTACCCATGAATGTGCTTATCATGTCCCTACAGGATGTACGGGCGAGCTTGTGGGCAAAAAAATGCAACTAAAAATAACCGATAAAGCTACAGGTGAAGTTATTAGAGATGAGGATATTACCACCCAAAAAGATGGCTTTGTAGATTTATGGCTACCTAAAGAGAAAGAATTCCTAGTCGAGTTCACTTATAAAGGTAAAAAGGCAAGCCAAGTTCTTGCAACCAATAAAGATAGCCATACCTGCATCACCACCATGCAGCTTAAGTAATGATGTTAGGGCTTTGTGCTTTTCGCTTTCTTTTTTGAAGTGAGCTAAAAGGGAAGCGAAAGGTGCAAACCTCTAATAAAAACATATCCACAGAATTTATATTATATGTTATCATGTTCAAAACCTCTTCTTTAAAAGATAAGGAGTATAAAAATGCGGATATTATTAGGCTTTATGACTTTGTTATTGCTTGCATCATGTAGCCCTTATGATGCTTCAAAGCCTCGCCCTGATTACTCTTATGTTTATCGTTGTGATAGTAAGGCTGCTTGTTATGATGCCGCTACCATCAAATGTAAGCCTGCGGGTAAAAATAAAAAGCCAACCAATATGAGCTTAAAAACAGTTCATGACCGCAAGGAGGTCTCTGGTCTGCTTGGTGGAAGCATCTACCGAAGCTACTATGAAGCCCGCTTTGAATGCAAGTAGTTTAGGGCTTGACAACATAGCCATACTCCCTTAACCTTATAAACTACAGATATAAAAATAGTAGAGTTTTTGATAATGGATAATGTTTTTAACAGTTTAAGCAATATTCACTTTTCTTGTTATAAAGAAGAGCATCTTGACCTACTCCTCTCTTCATTACGACTTAAGAGCCTCTGAATACGAGGTGATTTGGCTCATTTGCAGCTAAAAGTATTCAGGGGGAATGTAGCTCATCAAATTAGTGAGCCCAACAATTTTCTAAATTATATAAAATAAACTAGATAGGATTAGATATGTCTCAGGAAAATATTATTATCTTTGATACAACATTACGTGATGGGGAGCAATCACCAGGTGCATCCATGACCTTCGATGAAAAAATTCGGATTGCCAAAGCCTTAGAGGCTCTTGGTGTGGATGTGATTGAAGCAGGCTTTCCTATGGCTTCGGCAGGGGATTTTGAAGCCGTTCATGAAATTGCGAAAATAATTAAAAATGCAACGGTTGCGGGGCTTGCCCGTGGGTTAAAAGCCGATATTGAACGTTGTGGAGAAGCTGTTAAACCTGCAGAACGCAAGAGAATTCATACATTTATTGCTACTTCACCCCTTCATCGTCAATATAAATTGAATATGGAAAAAGAACAAGTTATCGAAAAAATCAAGGAAAGTGTGAGTTTTGCTCGCAACTTTACCGATGATGTGGAATGGTCGGCTGAAGATGGTGCTAGAACGGAGCTTGATTTTTTATGCCAAGCTGTCGAAACTGCCATTAATGCAGGGGCAACTACGGTCAATATTCCTGATACGGTAGGCTATACCACACCAGAGGAATATGCGGTGATTATTAGCCATGTAAAAAATAATGTACCAAATATCGATAAAGCGATTATATCCGTACATTGTCATAACGATTTAGGCCTTGCGGTTGCCAACTCGCTTTCAGCAGTCAAAGCAGGGGCAAGACAAGTGGAATGTACCATTAATGGGCTTGGGGAGCGTGCAGGTAATGCAGCCTTAGAAGAGATTGTGATGGCAATAAAAACCCGTAAAGATGTGCTTCCTTTTTCTACCAATATCGATACTACAAAAATTATGAAATTAAGCCGTTTAGTCAGTCAGGCCACAAGCTTTGTCGTGCAGCCCAATAAGGCAATTGTGGGTGATAATGCCTTTGCTCACGAAAGTGGTATTCATCAAGATGGTATGTTAAAACATGCAGGAACTTACGAGATTATGACCCCAGAATCTGTTGGTATTTCAAAGACCAACCTTGTTTTAGGCAAGCATTCAGGCCGTCATGCTTTTAAAAATCGTTTAGAGGAGCTTGGTTATGAGCTTGGTGATAATGTCCTTAACGATGCCTTTAAACGTTTTAAGGATTTGGCTGATCAGAAAAAAGAGATTTTTGACGAGGATCTTATCGCCCTTGTGGATGATGAGGCGGCCTCAGCAGATAATCGTATCAAATTGGTTTCGGTAGATTTTCGTTGTGGTACAAATACAAATCCTGCAGAAGCCTCAGTTGTGTTAGAAATTGACGATGTTCCTCATTCGGCAATGGCCCAAGGTGATGGACCTATTGATGCGGCTTTTAGTTGTGTTAAGCAGCTTTGTCCTATTCGCCCTCACTTAAAGATTTATCAGGTAGATGCAGTAACAGGCGGAACGGATGCCCAAGGTTATGCAACGGTTCGCTTGGAATATAAAGGCTCGCAGTCTATGGGGCAAGGGGCGGATACAGATGTAATGGTTGCTTCAGTTAAAGCCTATATCAACGCTATGAACAGCCTTTTAACCAGACTTGAAAAAGCTAAACCTCAAGGGGTGTAACGCACTGGGTGTGGGTAGTAAGGGCAAAGCCCCATGAATATTGCGGGTGTAGTTACAAAAACTTATGCGAATAAAGAAAATGCTAAAGATTTTCTAACCAACTTAAAATAGCTCGAATCCCCATGGCTTCGCCACCAGCAGGATGACCTGCCCGTTGTCCTGTTGGATTCCAGCCGAAAATATCAAAATGCATCCATTTTTGCCCTTCACCAACAAATTCCGATAAGAACAACCCTGCAGTAATTGCTCCTGCCATACCTGCAGCAGTTTCGGATACATTATTTAAATCAGCAACATTGGAACTCAAATGACGGCGATAACCCTCAAATAAGGGAAGTTGCCATAAATAATCCTCACAAGCAAAGCTCTGCTTTACAATTTGTTTAATCGCCTTATCATCATTGCCCATAATAGCACCAACTTCAGCCCCTAAAGCTACACGAGCAGCTCCTGTAAGGGTTGCCATATCAATAATATAGTCATTATTTTCTTCGCTAGCTAAGCTTAAACAGTCCGATAAAATCATGCGACCCTCAGCATCTGTATGGCCAATCTCTATGGTTTTACCTCCTCGTCCTTTGTAAATATCACCTGGACGGAAAGCTTTGGCAGAAATATTATTTTCTACCATGGGAAGAATTACACGTAAGTCGATATTTAAATCTAAGCCCATAATCATGGTTGCTAGGCCTAAAACATTGGCTGCTCCGCCCATATCTTTTTTCATATGACGCATAGAGCCACTTGGCTTAACATTTACACCGCCCGTATCAAAACAAACTCCTTTACCTATAAGTGTTATTTTAGGAGCATTTTTTTTATGCCAACGAATATCGAGCACTCGTGATGTATCAGGTGATGACTTACCCACAGCATAAACAGCAGGAAACTCTTTTTGCAGGCTTTCTCCCTGATATATCTTAACTTTTGCAGCATATTCTTTAGCTAAATCTTCGGCCTTTTTTGCCAATTCTATGGGGCCTAGGATATTAACGGGTTCATTAATAAGGTTGCGAGCTAAAAAAATGCCTTTTTGCTTAACCTCTAAACGCTGGAGAAGCGTTTTATCTTCCACCAATATATTTGCCTCAGATATGGGTTTACTTTTGCTTTTATATTTATCAAACTTATAGTAGCCCATCATATAGGCAACTAAAGCTTGTTCTAAATCAAAGTCCTTGCCGATAATTTCCCAATCGCCTGTTTGTAATTTTTTAGCCAAATGACCAAAGCATGCAAATATGGATTTCTCAAAAACGAGAACCCCATTTAACTTGTTATCTTCAAACCATTGGGCAAAACTTCCCTCGCAAGCTTCATTAATAATCAAAGCGGCTTGTTGCTGGCAATCCTTTGATTGTTTCTTAAGCCATTTGGCATAAACATCTTTGCCCACAATATATAATTTCTGTGGATTTTTTGATTGATGAATAAACATTAAAACTCCTTTTTATTAATAAGCCATAAATAATGGCAAATTTTTAATGAGCCATAAATAATGGCACGGGGCATCGGGTGAGAAGATGAGTGGTTACGCCACCTAAAACAAATTCTCTCATACGAGAATGACCATAAGCACCTGCTATCATAAAGTCAATTTTTCTTTCTTCTATTTCGGCTAAAAGCGAAGCTCCCACAGAGGTTACCTCGAGGGCATCAAAAACCAACTTGTCCGTTGATATACCATGAAAACCAAGCCATTTTTCAATCTCATCAGCTTCAGACGGGTCTGTTTTTTTGGTTTCATAAGTTAGGATTGTCACTGTTTCGGCTGCTCGGATAAAGGGCATTGCACTACTCACTGCATGGGAAGACTCATTAGAGCCATTCCATGCAATAGCTACATGTTTTGGCATGGCTTCTATTGGTTTTATATTGTCACCTGTAGGCAGTAAAATCAACGGTTTAGATGCATCAAATAAGATATTATGTATTACAGGAGAAAGCCAAATATCACTTTCTTCTAAAGGGCGGCTTGTTAGACATAAGTCACTCACTAAGGACTGTTTTATAATGATACTATCGCCATCTAAGGCGGGTGAACTATCGATCCAGCTGGCTGTTGCCTCATCTAAAAAGCTGGTATTATCAACATCACGTTTTTTAATTTGGTATTTATCGCAAGCTTTATCGAAAATATCACGATAAGCCTTACGAGCCGCTTCAACCTCAGCTTCGTAACGTTTAATATAATCTTTAATCTCTGGCATAGAGTCAGGGTCAAGCATTGGTAGTCTTGTTATCCCTCCAATAATTGGCCATCTTGCTAAAAGAGGGCTTGATATTTGTGGTCTTTCTACAGCAACCACACGAGTCACGTCTGCATGGGCTTTCAGAAGCTTAATGAACCCAAAAGCCTGCATTAGCAAATCATTAGCAGTTTCCACATC
The DNA here is from genome assembly GCA_047973205.1 of Alphaproteobacteria bacterium. Lineage (GTDB taxonomy): Bacteria > Pseudomonadota > Alphaproteobacteria > JBKEAR01 > JBKEAR01 > JBKEAR01. The sequence goes on from JBKEBO010000074.1 coordinate 24,966, forward strand.
TTCCAAAGGAACAAATATTCTGTTTAGCATCTAAAATCACTCCTCATTGTTAGCACTTTTTTTACCTTTTATTATTATGCTCCTATTTAGAGCCTTTTTAAAGGGGTAATCACTTATTTTTTTGATAAAAGGAAGAAAATGTATAAGCTCACCTTAAAAATATTCACCATTTTGGGATTATGTTTAAGTTTTTCTGTTTCTGCTAATGTTGAAGCAAAAGGAACAGGGCTTGGTTTTCCGAGATTTGTCAGTCTTAAAGGAAGTAAGGCCAATTTGCGTACAGGACCTGGACGAAACTTTCCGATTGAATGGATTTATCAAAATAAGGGGTTACCATTAAAGGTTATTGCCGAATACGATAAATGGTACAAGGTGGAAGATATTGAAGGCTCAAAAGGCTGGATGCATCATACACTTTTTTCGGGAAAGCGTATGGTACAAATAAAATCGAATAATACCGTATCATTACAATCGCTTCCTACCTATGGTTCTGCACCTGTTGCATGGTTAGAGCCAAATAGTATCGGTAATGTTGTGGAATGTCCTGAGGGGAAATCGTGGTGCGAGGTGAGTTTTCAAAAATATAAAGGCTTTGTGGAACGTAGTCTTCTTTGGGGTGTTCTTGAAGGTGAAACAATAAAGATTGAGGAGTAAGCTATGGAAAAGTATGATGAAATCTTAGGTGTAGATATTCTAAAAGAAGTCGATGCCCTAACAATGTGGGATATCTTAGATGATAGCCATGTTGAAGATGATTACTACCAAGAACTAACAGCTGATATTGGTATTGAGTAATCAACATATTATTATGTAGGAGGTATACTACATATGGACGTGACTATAAACGGGGCTTTGCCTTTTGGCTTATAAGCAAAATGCTTGTATCTGAAAGGTAAGCCCTTTATTTTTATATATTTTTTATTTGGTCGAGGTTGAGGAGAGCGTAACCCAAATAGGGGCATGATCAGATGGTTTTTCTAAAGCCCGCATATCCTTATCTATGCCTGCATCAATCAAATGATTGGCTATTGCTGGCGAAAGCAAAATATGGTCTATTCGCAAACCATGGTCTTGTTTAAAGCCCGCATTGCGATAATCCCACCATGTATAACCAACTTTAGGCTCTACCATCTTTAGACTATCAGTTAGGCCAAGATGCAATATCCGAAAATAAGCATCACGACTTTGCACATGAAGCAATGCATCATCTTGCCATTTTTTTGCATCAAAAGCATCACTATCATAAGGTGCAACATTCCAATCACCCGCAATTAAAAAGGGAATATCTGCTTCTTTTAAGCTTTTTAAATGGCAATAAAGTCGTTCCATCCATGCTAGTTTATAGAGAAATTTTTCGTGAAGTTGGCCATTTTCTTCTATTGTTGGGTTACCATTAGGTAGATAAATATTAATGAATAGCCAATGGGTCTCTTTATCCAAAATCTGAATAAAGCGAGCTTGCTCATCATGCTCACCACCACTCAGAGCCGTTTGTTCTACCTCTATATCTCTTTTGGTAATTATCGCTACGCCATTATATGTTTTTTGCCCAACAATATAAGCCTTATAGCCTAAGGATTGTACTTCTAAAAAAGGGAAGTTATCTTCGGTTGTTTTGAGCTCCTGAAGCATTAATATATCGGGCTGGTAGTGGCTAAGATACTGTAAAACATGGTCTAATCTTGCCTTTATAGAGTTAACATTCCAGCAGCAAATACGCATCATCGGATTTACACAGGCACCGAAAATGACGAACCGCACGAACATGTGGACTCCGCCTTAGGAACGGTTAAATGAAACCAACTTCCCATCAAATTATTGGTAAATTCTACGGTAGAGCCTGCTAAAAATTCATAGGATGTCTCATCAACTACAACCGATATATCCTCATTAGTAAACACATAATCATCATCATTCATTTGTGTATCAAGCTTAAAGCGAGTTTGAAAGCCCGAACAGCCACCACCTTCAACCCAAAAGCGTAAAAATGTTCCTTCTTCCTCACTTTTTTTAAGCTCTTTAAGGCGAGATGTTGCCCCTTCTGAGATTGTTAGAATTTTTTCGGGCATATCAAGCTTACTTAAGTTGCTATTAAATACTGTCATTTTTTTATCACCTAGATTTATATCTTTATTTTTTATATTTATCTTTATTGAGCCATTTGTCAATCACATCAAGCAGCTTTCAATTTTACTTGAACTTGCAAGAGTTCGATAAACAGGGCATTTGTTAGCAATTTCTAACAGCCGTTGCTTTTGCTCATCTAAAAGCTTGCCTTTGATGATGATTTCTCGCACAAAAATATCTTGTTTTTGCTCATCTTTATGATGCTTCACCTTAACACTCACATGCTCTAATGGCCATTTTTTATGCTCAGCATACATACGCAAAGTAATGGAAGTACAACCCCCTAAAGCCGCTGCAAGCATATCATATGGCGAAAAGCTTAAATCGTCACCACCCATATGTTTTGGCTCATCTATAAGCATATGATGTTTTTGACTTTGAGCATCATTGACATAAATACCTAATGATTTATTCTCAGAGATAATTAACTCGCCCTCTTTAATTAACGATTGATTGTAAAGCATTTTTTCTTCACATTGCTCCTTTATATTAAACTTTTAAGGCAATTATAGCATATAAGTGAGCAAAGCCTTGAAAAAAAAAGACCATTAAAGTATAAAAGAGATAAATTTACATAGAACCTCCACTATTAGGAACAAATAGCAATGAATATTTTTTCGCATTTTTCGCAGCAAATCCAACAACTTGTTAAAGAACATGCTTCATCTTGGCAATTAGAAAATCTTGATAATTTAAGCCGTATGAGTGTTGAAGCTCCCAAAGATGCATCCCATGGAGATATTGCAACAAATGTGGCTCTTATTTTGGCTAAGCCAAACAGCCAAAATCCACGAGATTTAGGGCAGAAAATTGCCGATAAATTGGCTCACCTCAGTAATGTACAGTCAGCAGAAATTGCAGGGCCTGGTTTTATTAATCTTCGTCTTGCGGATAGTTTTTGGCAAAACTGTATTGCGGATATTTTAAAATCTTCGGCAAATTATGGCCAAAGCAACAAAGGAGCTGGCGAGGTTATTAATGTGGAATATGTTTCGGCAAACCCTACAGGACCACTGCATGTGGGCCATTGCCGTGGAGCTATTGTGGGTGATGCTATTGCCCGTCTTTTAAGCTTTGTAGGCTATAATGTAACCAAAGAATATTATATTAACGATGCAGGGGCTCAGGTGGATGTTTTGGCTCGTTCAGCCTATTTGCGTTATGTTGAGGCTATAACCAAAAAAGAAGCCGAAATTCCCGAAGGCCTATATCCTGGTGAATATTTAATTGCAGTGGGTGAGGCTTTAGCCGCAAAATATGGCGATCGATATATTGGGGTAGATAATGAAGAATATCTGGAAGAGTTTCGCAATTTTGCCATTGAACAAATGATGCAGCTTATTAAAGTTCAGCTTGATGAGTTGGGTGTTCATCACGATGTCTTTACCTCTGAGCGTAGCTTTGTTCAAAGTGGAAAAATGGAGAAAGCCTTAGATATTTTACGCGATATGGGTGTGGTTTATGAGGGCATATTGCCTAAACCAAAGGGAAGCGATGATGAAGATTGGGAGCCTATAGAGCTGACCTTATTTAAATCGACCGATTTTGGTGACGATGTAGACCGCCCCTTATTTAAATCGGATGGTAGCCATACCTATTTTGCCTCTGATATCGCTTATCATTTTGATAAATATCAACGTGGTGCAAAGCTTCAGGTTGATATTTGGGGAGCTGACCATGGTGGCTATGTTAAGCGAATGCAAGCAGGGCTCAAAGCCATTACCAGCAACAATGCGGAGCTACGGGTAAAGCTATGTCAAATGGTGAATTTGATGGATAACGGCACTCCTGTTAAAATGTCTAAACGGGCGGGCAACTTTATTACCACATCTGATGTTGTTGAAAAAGTTGGTAAAGATGTGGTTCGTTTTATCATGCTTACACGCTCCGCTGATACTCAGCTTGAGTTCGACCTTACCAAAGTTGTGGAGATGAGTAAGGATAACCCTGTATTTTATGTGCAATATGCCCATGCTCGGGTATGTTCTGTAAAGAAACAGCTGGAGGAAGCCTTTGATGGCATAGATTTATCTGATGAAAATCTTCAAAAAGCGTCACTCAACCTATTGACTAATGAGGGTGAGCTGAGTCTTATCCGTAATATGCTCCGTTGGCCTTTGATTGTTGAAGCTGCAGCCGAAAAACAAGAACCTCATCGTATTGCCAATTATCTGTACGAGCTTGCCGCCCAACTTCATTCTCAATGGAATAAGGGAAATGATGATGCATCTTTACGATTTATTATCCTTAATGATATAGAATTAAGCCTTGCAAGATTTGCCCTTTTGCGAAGTGTTCAAAATATTATTGCAATCGGGCTTGACTTATTTGGTGTGGAACCCAAGGAGAAGATGTAAATGGTTGATAATAACAGACGATTTTTAGACCCTGAAGATATAAATAACGAGGAAGATGAAGCAACTTCATCTGCTCAATCATCTTCACCTAAAGCGTTAAAGCCGGCACCATTAAAAGTTAACCCTATATTGCAATCTAATCCACAGGCTTCACAACAAAAAGATGCTCAAAAGCTTGATGAGCCTCACTTTATCGAGGAAGAAACTCCTCAAAAAGAGCAGCCAGCCCCTCTTATTCAAGAGCCAATAACAGCCCAAACACAACAGCCTCAACTTGAGAGTGGTTGGATGAAAAATATTGCCAACCGTCATAAGCAAAACCCATCACAAAATGAAGCAAAATATGAGCCTAGCTTTGATGAAGATACTTCTCGTAAGGAAGAAGAATCTGTCTATATGCTCCATGAGCAAACACCGCCTAAGCCAGAGCAAACTCACTTTGAGAATGAATGGATGAAAAATGTAGCTGACCGCCGTAAGCAAAAACTTATGGAAAAAGAAGCACCAAAAATCCCTCCACGAAAACCCAAAATTGAGCTTAATTTAGATGAGCCCAAAGTGGATATCGAAAAACCCATTTTGGCCATTGAGGAAGAAATCGAAACACAGCTTTTAGTTGAAGAAAAAAAATCATCTCATCTTTGGCTTTGGATGCTTCTTATGGCTCTAATTGTTATTGTTGCCTCTGTTATTGCATTGCGATTTTTTGGTGGTAATAGTAAAGCTCAAGGCAATTACGATAAGCCTGTTATTTCTGCTGAACCCCAATGGAAAGTTCGCCCCGAAGACCGTGGTGGTGCGGATGTTCCCTTTGAGGATTTAAAAATCTTAGACACAACAGGTAATGCTCGCTTGTTGCAAAATCATGTGGATTTGTTATTACCTACAGGACAAGCTCAGGCTCAAAATGAGCAAAAAATAGATATGACAGAACATGACTTACAACAAGAAGTTGCTTCACTCCTTGCCGCATCAGCCCCTTCAGAAGATGCCTTAAACAGTAATGATATTGAGGCAGAATCTTCACAAACAACAGCGACACCAAGTCGTGAGAAAATCGTCTCCCAGCCCTCCGAAATCCCAGTATCATCCGAGGGTATCTCTGCTTGGCAAGTGCAAATGTCTTCGGTGTTTTCCGAAAAAGATGCAAAGGCCGAATGGCAACGTTTTTCTCGTCGATACGGTAATATTGTTACAGACCAACCAGCACTTATTGTTCAGGCGGGCAATGCTTTTGCCTTGCGTATCGGGAGCTTCCAATCATCACGCGATGCTCAAAGTTTGTGTGAGCATATCAAAACCGCTGGTGGTGATTGCTTAATCATTTCCCCAAGGTAAGGCTTGACTCTGTTGTAGCTACATCTTAGCAAAATAAAATATGCTCAAAATCCATATTTCCTTTGGCATTGGGTGAAAATTATTATATATTTATGCCATATAAAAAATCATAAGGTAAGGAGCTTAAATTCTATGTTTGGTAAATTCGGTGTAACTGAACTCATTATTATTTTAGTTATTGTTTTGGTTATTTTTGGGGGTCGTGGCAAGATTTCTGCTATTATGGGTGATGTTGGCTCTGGCCTAAAAGCCTTTAAAAAATCAGTAAAAGATGACGAAGAAGTTGTTAAGAAGGAAGCTTCGGAAGTTGTTGAAAATGTTCAGACTGAGCTTAAAGAAACGACAGAAGAAGTTGCTGATATTGTTGAAGAGAAAAAAGAAGTCTAACTCCTTATGATCCCTGGTCTTAGTGGTGCAGAATTTTTGGCCGTTGTTATTATTGCGGTTCTAATTATCCCTTCAAAGGACTTACCAAAAGTTGCTCGCGAATGCGGTAAATTATGGGTGAAACTTAAGGTGCAGATATCCAATATCCGAGCCCAATTTGACCAAGCGATGAGCGAGGCCGAGTTGGAAGAAATTAAGCAAACAGGCTCGCATATTTCCGATGCTATAGGCTCAGTTAAAAATCCTCAAGAAGCCGTAAAAAAATATGTAAATAAGGCGGTTGCTTCGGAACAACTTAATATAGTTCAAGAGGTTAAGGAAGAAGTCAGCAAAGTGAGTGATGATATAACCAAAGAGACTTCTGAACCATTAGAGGCTGCAAAAAAAATAGCTACCGAGGCTGAAGAAGAGCTTAAAACTGAGGAGCAAAAATGACCTCTATTGATGATGAAATGCAAGCTCATGAAGATGGCAAAAATACCAACAAAGATGAGGCAACCACCACCAAGATGACGGCCGAAGGTGAGATGGGGCTATGGTCTCATTTGGCCGAGCTTCGTAGCCGTTTAATCAAGGCTTGTATTGTTATTTTTGTGATATTTATCATCTGTTTCTTTGGGCTTTCAAAGCCGCTTTATGAGTTCTTGGCTCAACCGATGAGGGCTGCTCTGGCCTCACAAAATATCGACCCTAGCTTCTATTTTTCGGCTGCTTTTGCCCCGATTATCACCCAAATTCGTTTATCATTTTTGGCTGCAATCTTCTTTGGTTTTCCCTTTTTATGCTATCAAATTTGGGGCTTTATCGCTCCTGGGCTTTATAAGCGAGAAAAGCAAATCACCATTCCTGTTCTGGTGGGAACCCCCACATTATTTTTGGCAGGGGCGTTATTCGCTCGTTTTTTGATGTTCCCTATTGTTTTCCGATTTGCCGTATCTTTCACAGCTGAGAACCTTAACCCACTGATAGATATGAGTAAATATCTTACCGATAGTGTTCGGCTCATCCTTGCTTTTGGCATTTGCTTCGAGCTTCCTTTACTGCTTTGTATCTTAAGTGTTTTTGGCATTATCGAAGCTGAGCAGCTTAAACGCTGGCGGCGGTATTTTGTTCTGGTAGCGGCAGTTGTTGGTGCTTTGCTCACCCCGTCAGATTTATTGAGCATGTTCTTATTGGCTTTTCCCTTGCTTGCCCTTTATGAGCTTTCTATTTTTGTGATTATCCAATTAGAAAAACGCCGTGAAACTGAACAGGCATAAAAAGCCACTTTTTGCCAATATTTGACCATTCTTAGCCAAGATTTGTCCACTTTTGTTCGGTCTCATACCAAAAATATCCATAGGTTAAAATATATTTTCTATTTTTAGTATATGCATGAACTTGCCAAAATTTGTATTTTTATGGATAAAAATGGATAAATCTTGGCTAAAAGTGGATAAAAAGGGGCATTATTTGTCATCCATTTCTAAAAAGGCCAAAAGATGGGAATAACAGTTGTTGCAACCACGAGCATAATAATATTCATAGGAATACCGACTTTAAGAAAGTCCTTAAATTTATAGCCTCCAGCAGCATAAACAAAACTGTTCGTCTGGTAACCAATAGGTGTTGCAAAGCTTGCCGAAGCCCCAAACATCACCGCAACAATAAATGGCCTTGGGTCATAGCCCAGCGAAGTTGCAATGCCAATCACAATAGGGGTTAGCAAAATCGCCACTGCATTATTGGTAATCATTTCGGTTAAAATGGAGGTCAAAAGATATATAACCCCAAGTAATAAAATAGGGCCAAAACCATCAACTAAAGCGATTGCATGGTCAATAAGCAACTTGGCTGCTCCTGTGTTTTCCATGGCTTTGCCGACACCTAACATACCAAAAATCAGTAGCAATATCTGCCAGTTAATGGAACGATAGGCTTTTTCGGGACTTACGCAACCTAACAAGATAACCGCTACAGCACCAATCATTGCAAGCCCCGCAATTGGCATAAAGCCCAAAGCACTTAAGCCTACAACCCCCATAATAATGGCTAAGCTAATGGCGGCTTTGGTCTTATTTAAGGAGGCATTGCGAATAAGCGATGCATTGAGAATATCTTCGTTTTCAAACAAGCGGTTAAGGTCGTCTTCTGTTCCTTGCAGTACAAGAAAGTCACCCTCTTTAAGTCGCAAATAAGAGAGATTTCGGGTGATATTTTTAGCGGCTCGATGGGCCCCAATAACCACACAGCCAAACTCATAATGCAAGCCTAGCTCACGAATACGTTTACCAATAAAATGAGATGAAGAGGGGATAACTCCTTCTGCTACAATAACTTCTTGAGTCGGTAATGGTTCACTTAAGTGGGTTTTTGTTGGGTCTAATTCCACCCCGACATGCTGCTTAAGACGCACGATTTCATCTTTACTCAACTTAAAGATTAGGTGATCGCCTGCTCGCAACTTCATATCTCTAAAGGAAGAAGCCTGACTACGCTCTGATTTTGCTAAGGTAATGCTCGACTTATGGCGAACCAAATCGATGATTTCATAATTCTCGCTATCGGTGAATTTTATCTCATTTAACGAATGGCCAATAAGAGGCGAATCTAGGGGGATAATTACCTCCGCCATAAAGCGTTTTGGAGGGCGGTCGTCATGGATATCTGCACTTAAGGGTTGCCTTTCGGGGAGTAAAAAACGGCTGGTTAAGCCTATGAAAGATAAGCCAATTGCAGCCATAATAAAGCCCGCACCAGAAATCTCAAACATACTAAAAGGAGCTTGGCCATATTCTTTAGCAACACTATTGACCAAGATGTTTGTAGATGTACCAATTAGCGTACATGTACCTCCCAAAATTGCCGCATAAGAAAGAGGAATCAAGTATTTAGAGGGATATTCTTTAAGCTTGTGGGCAACAGCAATCATCATGGGTGTAAAGATAATCACCACAGGCGTATTATTCATAAAGGCCGAGAGAAAAACGATGAGTAAGAACATCAAAACAAGGCCAAAAACCTTATTTTTACTCAATAACTTAAGCAAAAATAGTCCCATTTTATCAATCACACCTGCTTGTTCCAAAGCCGCACTAATAACAAACATACATGCAATAGTTATGGGAGCACTGCTGCTAAAAACTTTGAGCATATCTTCCGTATGAATAGCCCCAAATATGAGCAGAACAACCATACCTGTAAGAGCAACTAAATATGCGGGCATGCGTTCAAAAACAAAGGCAGCAAATACACCAGTAAGAACTAAAAAAGTTATTATAATCAATATGTTGTCTTCCACAACCACTCCTAAAATAACAAGTGTAAATCTTTTATTAGCACTACTATATAGTGTTTTTCTTAAAAGACAAATAAATTGTATGGCTGCTCTCTTAAGCTTATCGAATGGGGCATAAAGTCGCTCTATATTTTCCCCTCTGGGGGGAATCTTCCTGTACGTTTCGGTAGGCTTAAGGGGGTGGAGAGATATATTTTAGCTGTCTTGATTTTTCAAAAACGAAAATAATTTTCTATATTGAAAATTGTTATATTCTATGTTAAACTTTATTTAAGGTGAAAAGTTTGAAAGGTTTTTGCTATGGAAGAACAAGTATTTGATATCTTTGTTATTGGTGGCGGTGTGAATGGGACTTCGGTGGCTCGTGATGCGGCAGGGCGAGGGCTTTCGGTATGTTTATGCGAAAAAGATGACCTTGCAAGCCATACATCTTCGGCAAGTACAAAGCTTATTCATGGTGGTTTGCGATATTTGGAACATTATGAGTTTAAGCTGGTTCGTGAGGCTCTTTCGGAACGGGAGGTAATTTTGCGTTCGGCTCCGCATATTGTTTGGCCATTGCGATTTGTGCTTCCTCATGCTAAGGGGTTGCGACCACGTTGGATGTTGCGGGCGGGCTTGTTTTTATATGATAATATTGGTAAACGAAAGCTGCTCCCTGGTACGGAGACAATTAAATTTTCTAATCATATTTCGGGAAAACCTTTAAAAGATGAATTTAAACATGGCTTTGTTTATTCAGATGCATGGGTGATGGATGCTCGGATGGTGATGCTGAATGCCAAGTCTGCTGCCAATAATGGGGCTTTGATTAATACGCGTACGGAGGTTCTTTCGGCTAAGCGTGTGGATGATAACAAAAAGTGGGAAATTCGCATTTTGGATAAAAATACAGGCAATGAGCAAACATATTTTGCCAAAGTTTTGATTAATGCGGCAGGGCCTTGGGTTTCCTCGATTTTAGATAAGGATAAGGTAGATTTTCATACAAAAGAAAGTGTGCGGCTCGTACAGGGAAGTCATATTGTTGTACCGAAAATATTTGACCATTCTTACTGTTATATTTTCCAAAATCCAGATGGACGGATTATTTTTGCCATTCCTTATGAGGATGATTTTACCCTGATTGGCACAACGGATGTGGATTATAAGGGTAATCCAGATGATGTAAAATGTAGTGATACCGAAAAAGAATATCTTGTTAAAGCGGCAAGTGAGTATTTTAAAAAAGAGGTAAAACCTACTGATATTATTTGGGATTATTCGGGGGTACGCCCTTTATATGATGATGGTTCTAAAAAAGCTCAAAAGGCGACAAGAGACTTTGTTCTCTCGCTAGATACGCCTCATGACAATGCGGATGGGGCTATTATGAATATCTTTGGTGGAAAAATAACGGCAGCCCGTGAGCTTGGTGAAAGAGTGATGGAGAAAATTGCACCACTTTTTGGTAATAGCCATGGTAATTGGACCCAAGATGAGATTTTGCCAGGTGGTGATATGGGACTCGACTTTGAAAAATATTTGAAAAATTTTCAAGAAGAATATCCATGGCTTGATGATGCAATGGCTTATCATTATGTGCGTCATTATGGATCAGAAGCCCATAAAATTATAGGAAATGCAAAAAGCAAAAACGACTTAGGGTTGTATATGGGAGATATTTGCTATGAAGCAGAACTTCGATATTCTAAAGATAATGAGTGGAGTCAATGTGCTGAAGATTTTTTATGGAGAAGAACAAAAAAAGGCTTGTATTTCAGTGAAGAAACTATTACAAATATAAGCGGATGGTTTGAACACTAAATACATACCCCCCTCGTATTCCTCAAGCCATCCCCCTTTATAAGGCTCGGTTTATCATAAAGTAAATCGAGCCTTTTTATTTTCTTTTTTGGATTGCTGTACTACTTTAGGTAGTCTAACCAAGGGGCTTGACGGTCAATCATCGCATCAACCATTTCATCAACTTTATTATTGGTGATTGTTACAGGGTCAACAAGTATGGCTTGAATAACGGCTTCTTTAGAACCTTCTAAAATAGCTTTGGCATTAAGGTCGTGGATGCCAACTTGGTTGCTGAGCAGCCCACCAATGGATGCAGGCATATCAACTTCAACCGCTTTAAGGCCATTTTTAGAGACAATTGCAGGGACTTCTACCACAATCCAATCAGGAAGATTGCGAATCGCTCCTTTATTAGCAATATTGACGGCAGGTTCTGTATATTCTTCACCCGTTATGAGGGCTTCCATAATAAAAGTTGCACGTTCATGGCGAACATCATCATGAATTTTTGGCTCCATTTGCCCTAAACAAATACGGTAAAAATCGTAAAAATCCAAAATACCCTTATGGTCCACCTTATCGTAGGCCCAGCCGATATATTCGCCAAAATGGCTATCGACAGTGATGGGTAAGTAGTTGAATTTCTCTAAGATTTCTTTAAATAATCCACGGTCGGTCCATTGACGTGAGGGTTTATCAACAGGAAGTTCTGAACGGAAGGCATAATTTTCGGTATCTTCGAGATTGCCTGTTTTTTTGTAATAATCCCAAATATCTGAATATCCAATAGCTTTTTCGCCAAAATATTCTGGTGCGAGGCGGCGAATATCAGCATAAGCATCTTTGCCGCTATCTTTATATGTGGCTTCTAAAAGAACAGAAAAGTGGTTTAAACCAGCCGCTTTGATGTTTAAATCTTCGAAGTCAATGTTTAGAATTTTTGGCAAGTAACGCTCTAAAGATGCAATTTCATGGCACATTCCCACAAAATTCATATTTGGATATTTGCGTAAAACCGTTGTGCAAATGCGGCTCATGGGGTTAGAATAGTTAAATACCCAAGCATTGGGGCAAATATCGTTAATATCATCACAAATTTCTAGAATAGGTGGTGTGATTCTTAAGGCATGGAATAGGCCGCCCACACCGCCATTTTCGCCATAAACCTGACGAATACCATATTGTTGCGGCAAGTTCCAGTCAATATCCCATAAATCGAAACGGTTGCCGACCTCGATTGAGATAATCACAAAATCGGCATCTTTAAGAGCTTCTTTTCTATCCAAAGTTGCCGAAACTGTAAAATCTAGCCCATGGTTATCAATATGTTGTTGTGTTTTATCTTTTACCCACTCAACGGCCTCTTTATTAATATCTAAAAGGCTGATATGGCTACCTTTTAAGGCGGGTGTTAGAAAAATGTCTCCAAGCATGCCCATGCCGAACTGAGCTGAGCCTGCTCCAATTAAAGTGATTTTCTTTGTCATTATATTCCTCCATATGTATAATAGCTATATGGTTATACTATTAGAGTATAATGTCAAGATGAAAAAGAATATTAAGCACCATAAATTTCGTTGTTTGTAAAGACACGATGCAACTTTACCACACGTTCCAAAGGATAGGTTCGTTTTTTATAAGGATTATATTGTAAACAGACGATTTCACCATCTTTTTGCCCTAAGTAACGCTTAATAAAAACCTCCCGCTCTCCTATATTATCAATAAGTTCAATAATGACATAATCGTAGGGTTTTGGTGACTTATGGGGGTCGATGAATACTAAATCGCCTCCCTCAAACTTAGGCTCCATGGAGCTTCCTTGTACATAAATTGCAAAACTATCTTGATTATGGATTAGGTGATAGGGGCGGTGGATATAGTCAATGGGACTTCCCATAGATATTTGAAAAGCTCCTGTTTCCTCTCCAGCTGCGGCTGTGCCGTAAACGGGGAGGTTGCGTTGTGTGTTTGTTGCTGCAAAAGGCTGTTGAAAAGCTTCACCTAAATTAGAAGTATCTTTATGCGGATTTGTCAGCATATCGGAGGGGGTGGCGGCTGTTATGGCCAATTCTTTTGAGCCTTCACCTGTACGAAGCCATTTTTCGTGGACTCGCAAGACTTCTGCTAATTCTCCAAGATATCGAGGTTTTTTAACACGACCAGAAGTAAGCCCTTGGATATTAGAATAGTGTATCCCGAGCATTTTCGCAGCAGCATACTCACTCATACTAATTTCGGATAATCGTTCTTTTACCCGTTTACCGATACTCATTGTATAGAACCTTATGTTTTTCTTTACATTATGCGGATTTTTACGACTATGTCAAGTTTCTTATTGACTTTATGCTAAAAAATCAGTATAAACCCTATAATGAAAAAATCTATAAACAAGAGGTTAAAAATGCTAAAACCCAATAAAAAACCTATTATTAACAAACTCAAGCAACATAATAGAATCACAGATAAGCAAGCAAAAATAGCATATATTATTCAGCATATGGAATATATGGATTCTAAACAGGGAAGCCGAACAGATAGTAGCTGTAAAATTCTTGTTGATGCGAGTCCTGCGGCTTATGGCCTAGAAAATAGTATGCAGGATATATCATACATTAAAAAGTTTCGTGAAACCAAAGAGCTATGGGAACATAATATTAAAGAGGGCCATATTGATCCTTTGGCCTTACAAATTACAAAATATATTTTGCATTATAATATTTCGCCTGCGGATATTGCGCGTGAGTTTACAGAGCAACTTCATCAAAAGTCTGGTGGTCAATTACTCAAGCGGTTTAATGTGCGAATAACCAGCCATAAAATTGAAAAAATGTTCAAACAAGCCATTGATTTATTTATTAAAATTGGAGATTACTAAAATGAGTAGAAATTTAATTAAAGTTATTCATCTTGCCCATAAACTCAAAACAACGCCCCGTAACTTAAGCGATATTGCCTATGAGTTACACATAAAAAAATGGCATAATGATTGGGGAGAGGAGTTTTTTAAGAGGCGAGATGCCAAAAATATTCTTAAGTTTTTTTATAAAGCGGAGCAGATGGAAATCTCTCCGCTTTTTTTGTTGGATACTTATAAAAATGCAAAGCAAACACAAGGAGAAGAGGCATGGATGAGTTCGATTTAAAAATGGCAGAACGACTGGCTTGTCTTGAACAACAAACAAAGCATCGAGAAGAGCAAATTGATGAGCTTATCACTGAATTTAAAGAGTTTAAAAAGGAATGGAATCGAGCCAAAGGAGCTTGGTGGATGTTTGTTTGCCTAGGTGGTGGGCTTGCAGCAGTTATTAATATTTTAATTAAATTATGGAGAGGATAATGAGAAAAATCAAACAAATTATATTACATTGTACAGCAACGCCAGAGGGCAAAGATTTCTCGGTTGCGACAATACGGCATTGGCATAGGCAAAGAGGGTGGAATGACATTGGTTATCATTACCTTATACGACTGAACGGACAAGTGGAAAAGGGGCGTGATGAAGCAATTATAGGGGCTCATGTTAAGGGGCATAACCACCATTCGATTGGTATTGCCTATGTGGGGGGAGTGGATAAAAATATGAGGCCGAAAGATACACGTAATCCTCAACAAAAACAAGCCTTAGGACGATTAGTGCAACAATTGCAGAGAAAATATCCTCAAGCAAGTCTTCATGGCCATTATGAATTTGCCAATAAGGCTTGCCCTTCTTTTATTGTGAAAGCTGAGGAATTTTGCTTAAAAGGAGAAAGGAAATGAAGCACTTAAAGCATCCGATATATTCCCAAAGAAACTGGGTATTTGTTGTTGGAATTATTATGGTTATTTTACTTTTAGTTTATCCGTTCGACCTTATAGCAGGGCGTTTTTTAATGGGAATTTTAGCTCTTAATTTGCTCTATGGTTGGTGGCGAAATTGGCTGCAACATCTTTATTGTTTAAAATGGTTTAGTCATATGCAAGGAGATTAAGCTAATGAATATATTGATAAAACTTAAATGGATACTTATCAAAATTGCGACAATAATAGCATTGATTTTAGGTGCTTTTTTTTTCGGCAAAGCTCAAGAGAAACGACGAAACAAAAAGCAAAAAAAGTTAGAAAATATCAAAGCTCAAAAGCAGGCATGGAGACAAAAATATGAAACAACTTCAGAAACTTCTCATCTTGATGGTGATGATATTGATAAACGCTTGCAGCAAAACGGTTGGCTTAGACAATGATGGAGAATGTATTGCTTATGACTATATTTACGCTCATAACCAAGATACAACGGAAACTAAACGACAAATTTATACCCATAACCAAATTTTTCAAAAAAGATGTGGAAAATAGATTCTATAAAATATGGAATAATCGGCTATTCAGATTGTAAGTAAACAACAACGTTTAAGTCTTTGACAGCATAACCTTCAGGAACATGTATCATCTCACGAATTTGCTCTGCATCTGTATCAGGAACATCCATCACTTCCATTTTATTATCATCATAATAATGAAAATGGTTATGTGTGTTTGTATCAAACCATGAGCGTTCGCTATCGATATTAATCTCACGGATAAGTCCATGTTTTGCAAAGTAATGAAGGCTATTATAAATAGTGGCAAGAGATATATGCTTGCCTGATTTTAGCATTTCTTCATGGAGTATTTCAGCGGTAAAATGGCGGTCGCCATTATCGAATAGCATTGATGCTAAGGTTAATCTTTGTTGCGTTAGCCTAAGGCCCGCATCTCTTAGTTTGTCCGAATGGTCCATATGATTTTACTGCCCAATAGTTGTTTTTTATTCACCATATATATTTATATATGACTTTAAAACAAATTGCAATGAGAATAATTCGCATTTAGAGAAAAAATTCTCACTTGAAAAACATCTTATTGTGATTATACTGGCTCTAGTCTTTACAAAAAAGGAAAAGAAGTAATGGAAACCCGAAATCATCTATTACATATTGAAGGAATGAATAGGCCGCAGCTCGATAAACTCTTAGAGCGTGGCTTTTTTTTTGCTGAAAAAAATCGAAATAAAGAGCCTGTAGAACAAACCCTTGCAGGTTGTAGTGTGGTGAATTTATTCTTTGAAAATTCTACTCGAACCCGTACAAGCTTTGAACAAGCGGCTAAGAGATTAGGGGCTGATGTTATTAATATGTCTGTGGCTTCATCTTCGGTTGCTAAGGGAGAAACCCTGTTGGATACGGCGGTTACTTTAAATGCAATGCATCCTGATATTTTGGTGGTGCGGCATAGCTCATCTGGGGCCCCTGCTTTATTGGCTCAAAAGGTAAATTGTGCGGTCATAAATGCGGGAGATGGTTGGCATGAGCATCCCACGCAAGCCTTGCTTGATGCCCTAACGATGATACGTCATAAAAAGAGCTTGGATTCGCTAAATATAACCATTTGTGGCGATATTACCCATAGCAGAGTGGCTCGTTCTAATATTCATCTTTTGAATAATTACAACTGTAACATTCGTCTTTGTGGACCCAAAACTATGGTACCCAAATCCATGGAAGATTTAGGCACAAAAGTTTATCATCATATGGAAGAAGCCTTGGAAGATGCAGATGTTGTTATGATGCTCCGTATTCAAAAAGAGCGGATTAACAGTAACTTATTTCCAAGCCATAGGGAATTTTTTCGCTTTTATGGCCTTGATTATAAAAAGCTTCGCTATGCCAAGGCTGATGCTATTGTGATGCATCCAGGCCCTATGAACCGTGGTGTGGAAATTTTAAGCAAACTAGCCGATGATGAAGAACGTTCGGTAATTACAGAACAAGTGGAGATGGGTGTGGCTATTCGTATGGCAGCCTTAGAAAATGGTGTAGGAGTAGGGAACTAAGATGACAAAAGCATATATAAACGCACAAATTTTAGACCCTTACTCAAAAACCGATGAGATGGGTGGACTTTTAGTTGAAGATGGCATTATTAAAGCTTTGGGAAGTAATGTTACAGAAGGTAATATCGCAAGTGATGTGGAAAAAATTGATATTCACGGTAAGGCTATTTTGCCTGCTTTGGTGGATTTTCGTTGCGAAATTCCAGACCCTGGTTTTGAAGCCAAAGGTAGCTTAAGTAGTGAGAGTAAGGCGGCTTTAGCAGGAGGGGTTGTTCATTTGGCTTTGCTTCCCACAACAAGTCCAGCGATTGATAATCCTGCAATGGTGACTTATATGATAGAGCGTTCCCAAGCTCAAAAAGGAGTTAAAGTTTATCCATGGGGAGCGGTAACTAAAGAGAGCAAAGGTGAGGATTTAGCAGAGCTTGGCTTAATGCAAAAAGAGGGGGCTATTGGTTTTACCGATGGCCATAAAACATTGCAAAATGCTGCAGTGCTTCGTCGGGCTTTACAATATGCTTCGGGTTTTGATGGCTTTATTGCTCAGCATCCCATGGATGTAAATTTGGGCAAAGGTGATATGAATGCAGGAAGTTTAGCTAATCGCTTAGGGCTTGCAGGAATGTCATGGCAGGCGGAAGTCATTATTATTGAGCGAGATTTACGTATTTTAGAAATGGCAGGCGGAAGCCTCCACTTTAATCATATTTCTTGTAAAGCTTCTGTAGATGTTATTCGCAAGGCCAAAGCAAAAGGGGTTAATGTAACTTGTGATACAGCTCCACCTTATTTTTCACTTAACGAGCTTGATGTAGGAGATTATCGCACTTTTGCCAAGCTTAATCCACCATTGCGAACAGAAGAAGACCGTTTGGCAATTATCGAAGGGCTTAAAGATGGCACCATTGACTTTATTGCCTCAGACCATATTCCCCAAGATGAAGAAGCCAAACGTTTGCCTTTTGACCAAGCCTCATTTGGTGGTGTGGGTTTAGAAAGTTTGCTTCCCATAACTTTGGAGCTTTATCATAACAAGCATTTAAACCTTAATGATGCCTTGGCTTTAATCACCTATAAGCCTGCAAAACGTTTAGGGATTAATGCGGGCTATTTAGCTGCTGATATGGCGGCAGATTTTATTGTGGTGGATTTACAAAAAGGGCGGGTTTTTGATGATAAGCAGCTGCATTCACGTTCTCGTAACTCTCCTTTTGGTGGAAGACTTGTTCAAGGCGAAATTCTCCATAGCTTTGTTGACGGTCAATGCCTATTTTCGATGTAAATTGATAGCCTTTGGCTTGTTCTGACCCTCCTGAGCTTGCTGAAGGGTGTCAAAAGGAGTTCGATAAAAGCTTGTTTTTGGAGTAGAAAGCATATAGACTGAAACTTGTTAAGCAAGTTTTATGCCAAAAGAAGAAAGCTGATGTCATTATCACCACAAATTCGTCTTAAGCAAAAGCAGAGCCTTAGGTTGACGCAAACGATGCGGCAATCCATTGAACTTATGCAGCTTAGCCGTCTTGAGGTAGAAAAGCTTATTGAGCATGAAAAGCAAGAAAACCCGCTTTTAGAGCTTGATAACGAATATGGTCGTGTGGATATTGAGCAAATATCGGAGCAAATATCAGATGTTCGTGAGGCTTTATCTTCACCTGAAGCCACAGAGAGCTTAGATAAAGATAGCGATTATGATAACGAGTTTGATAGTGAGCCTTTTGCATATTATTTTCGCTCAACAGAGCTAGTGGATGCAGGCAGTGTTATTGAGGCCACAGCTCACTTTAAACAAAGTGCTTATGGTGAGCTTATAGAGCAAATTCGTCTAAGCTTTAAAAAGCCTGCTCAACGTGCTATTGCTCAGTTCTGGCTTGCTCAGCTTGATGATAATGGTCGCCTTAGTCAAACGGCATTTAATCATGCAAAAAATCATGGCTTAAGTGATGATGATTTGGAGTTTCTTTTGGCTCGATTGCAGCAATTAGAGCCTGTAGGGCTTTTTGCTCGTAATTTAAAAGAATGCCTTAAAGCACAGTTGATTGATAGTGATGAATGGGATTTATTATGGCTAGATATCTTTGATAATATGGATAAAGTTGCCAAAGGGCAAATGGAGCTTTTGCAAAAACGGCTCAAGCTCGATAAAAATACCCTTATGCAGCGTATTTATCGCTTAAAAGAGCTATCACCTACGGTTGCTTGGAAAGTTGAAGAAGTTGTAGAAAATGTGATTATTGCGGATTTACGCATTTTTCGCGATGATATGGGAAGCTTGCAAATTGAACTTAATGAGGATGCCTTTAGCGATGTGGTTATGCAAGCGGTTGAAAGTAATCAATCGATTGATTTAAAAAAAGATGACTGGATTAAAGCCAAGGAACAAAGGGGGAAGTTTTTAATCAGAATATTGGCCAGACGTGCTGAGTCTATTTTGAAGTTAGGTGAGATTATTTTACAAAAGCAGGTGATGTTTTTCGAAAAAGATGCTCGCTATTTATTACCACTCACTATGCGAAATATTGCTGATGAAATGGGGTTGCATGAAAGTACAGTTAGCCGTTTAGTTCGGGGGAAATATTTGGAATTTGAGGGACAAACAACAGAGCTTCGGTGGTTTTTTAGTGCAGGGCGTATAAAAACGAGCCATAGCTCAGATGTTTCGGCCATATCTGTACAAGAGCATATTAAAAATATTATTGCAGGTGAGCCACCTAAAAAACCTTATTCCGATGAGAAGTTAACACAGATTCTTAAAGAAAAGCACGGGCTTGAAATAGCACGCCGTACGGTTGCAAAATATCGTGAGAATATTCAGATACCCTCATCATCACAACGCAAGCAACAATATCTTTATTTATAGCTAAGATATCACCATTAATTTTTAGCTATATTTTCACTGCAATAGATAAAAAAATAAAAAATAAATAGAAAAAATATCTATTCAAGACTATAATATAATTATGATATATCTAAATATGATAAATTTTACACATGGCCTATTTTGTTGTCATCTTTATAAAAGAGCAGCAAATACGCCATGTTATTTTTTGGTTATATAGACTATATCCAACTTTAATCATTTGTCGCCAATAAGATAAAAAAAAAGGAGGGCATTATGCAAATAAACATTCGAGGACAAGGCATTACCATTACCCCTAGCCGTAGAGAGCATATCGAAAGCGGGCTAGAAACAACAATTCATAAATACTTCCCAGATGCTTTAAATGCAGATGTTAACCTTTCTAAGGAAGGTGCTAATGTTAAGGCTGATATTAATGTTAAGGCCTCTAAGCAAAATTTTGTGCAAGGAAGTAGTGTTTCCGCCGATAGTTTAGCCGCTTTTGACCTTGCTTTAGTGCATATTGGCAAGCAGCTTCGTCGCTATAAAAGACATTTAAACAATCATCATAAAAATAATATTGAATTAGAGCTTGAATTTCAGCCTGCAACACAGTATGTTCTATCTTCTGAACTGGAAGGTGATGGAGATGAAGCTGGTGATGAGCCCATTATTGTTGCGGAAATGCCAGCCGAGATTCCTAAGCTAACCGTAAGTCAGGCCGTGATGAAGATGGATTTAGAGGCTTTGCCTGTTCTGATGTTTGTTAATCGCGCCCACGATAATGTTAATGTAGTGTATCGTCGAGCTGATGGAAATTTAGGCTGGATTGATCCTAAAATAAAACAGTAAAGAGCATATGGAACTTAAAGATATTTTATCTGCGGACATGGTATTTGCCGAATTGCCCGCAAGAGGAAAAAAACAAGTTTTAGCTGATATTACAGCAAAACTAACCGCAAAAATGGGCTTAGACAATACAGATGTTTTCGAGCTTATTTTAGAGCGTGAGAAATTGGGGTCGACAGGTATGGGGCGTGGCATAGCCATTCCCCATGCACGTATTCCAGGCCTTAAACATATTGTTGGAGCTTTTGCCCAGCTAGATACTCCTATTGAGTTTGGTTCAGTTGATGATCAACCTGTGCGTCTCGTCTTTATGCTACTTGCTCCAGAAAAGTCAGGTGCTGAGCACCTCAAAGCTCTTTCTATTGCCTCTCGTACTTTAAGAGATCGGAAATTTTGTAAAGAGCTCGCTAATAAGCAAAGTCATGATGAGCTTTATAAATCCCTTATTGCCCAGTCCGAAAAAGAAGGCTAATAGCTTCAGTTAAATCGCTTTGCTCTTCCATTTATCAAAAAATTCTAAAGCTTGTTTGCAATAGGCTTGCTTTTTAAGGCGGCCTTTAAGGCGGCGGCCTTTTTCGTTACGAAAATCACCATCTTGTAGTAAACCAAAATTGATATTCATAGGCTGATAAGTCTCGGCATGCTCTGGTGTTGTTACATGGGCAAGCATTGCTCCAATGGCCGTTTGTGGGGGAGGAAGAATAATCTCTTTTTCTAAAAGGTTAAATGCAGTAAAAATTCCACAAAGTAAGCCCATAGAGGCACTTTCCACATAGCCCTCACAACCGCTGACTTGTCCTGCAAGGCGGATATTTGGATTATGATGAAAGGCAAGGGTTTTATCTAAAACTTTAGGTGAGCAGACAAAACAATTGCGATGAATTCCTCCAAGGCGAGCAAATTCAGCAGCCTCTAGTCCTGGTATCTTTTTAAATATACGCTTTTGCTCCCCATAGGTTAGCTTGGTTTGAAAGCCAACCATATTATAGATGCTGGCTTGTTTGTTATCTTGACGCAGTTGCACAATGGCATAGGGCTTAACTTCAGGATTATGCGGGTTGGTTAGCCCAACAGGCTTTAGGGGACCAAAAGAAAGAGTCTTGCGACCACGCTCAGCCATAACCTCAATGGGAAGACAGCCTTCAAAATAAGGTGTATCTTTTTCCCAGTCTTTAAAGGCAACTTTTTCACCTTCCACTAAATCATCAATAAATTTATTATATTGTTCCTCGCTTAAAGGGCAATTAATGTAATCTTTACCTGTACCTTTATCGTAGCGGCTTTGAAACCAAGCTTTGCTCATATCAATGCTTTGTGTATAGATTGTTGGGGCAATAGCATCAAAAAAATGTAAAAACTCATCACCAGTAAGCTTAGCAAGCTCAGATTGCATAGCTTCGCTTGTGAGAGGACCTGTGGCAATGATGATTTTATCGGCATTAAGGGCTGAAATATCTGTAACTTCTTCTCGGATAATCGTAATGTTGGGATGCTGCGATAATGTATTTTGAATATCAGCAGCAAAATTATCTCTATCGACAGCTAAGGCTCCGCCAGCAGGGACACTATGTTTATCAGCCATTGTTAAAATAAGACTATTGAGGCGACGCATTTCTTCATGAAGAACACCAATGGCGGAGTTTTCGTAATCATCTGAACGCAAAGAGTTGGAGCAGACAAGCTCGGCCAAATAATCGGTTTTATGAGCAAAGGTTGGCTTTTTGCCTCGCATCTCGTAAATAATAACGTTAATATCTCGCAAAGCCAGTTGCCAAGCGGCTTCACAGCCTGCAAGCCCTCCACCAATAATGGCTACGCTTGGTTTGTTCACAATCAATGTCTCCTTATTAGATGATTCCATAAGCAATAACTAAGATAATCACACCTAAAATAATACGGTAAATAACAAAGGGGAGGAATGTGGAATTGCGTATCCAGCTCATAAGTACGCCAATAACCATAAGGGCGAAACCAAAAGATAAAATAG
Organism: Alphaproteobacteria bacterium; assembly: GCA_047973205.1. GTDB lineage: Bacteria > Pseudomonadota > Alphaproteobacteria > JBKEAR01 > JBKEAR01 > JBKEAR01. The sequence goes on from JBKEBO010000074.1 coordinate 47,767, forward strand.
CCGCTAAGATTGCCTGAAAAGTCATCTCCACATTGCCGCTTATGGCAAGCTCAACGCCTGTCCCAAAACCTGCGGCTAATATGGTTGGTATGGCCATTAACATAGAAAATCGAGCAGCATCCGAACGTTCCATACCCAAAGCACGCATAGCCGTAATAGTAATGCCTGAACGACTTACACCAGGAATAATAGCGATAACCTGAGCAACACCAAGTAAAAAAGTGTTCAAATAGCTAATATGTTCAATGCGGTGGATAGTAAGACCGTATTTATCTGTAACATATAATAAAACACCAAAGATTAAGGTTGTCCAGCCAATAAGCATTAAAGAGTGGCGAAATTCTAAGCCGTTAAAAAATATACTGGCAATACCGCCAACAATAATAATGGGTAAGGTTGCAATAAAAAGCTTAAAGAATAAATCCTTATCATGTTTGCTTTTTCCACGAATAAAGTCACAAAGTGATAAGGTTAGCTGCTGAATATCATCCCTAAAATAAATAATTACGGCAAAAACAGTACCTAAATGTACGGCAACCTCTAATGTCGGACTAGGCTGGATATCCATAAATTTTCCAGCAAGTTGCAAATGTGCGGTTGATGAAATGGGAAGAAATTCAGTAATGCCTTGAACAGCGGCAAAAACAATAAGGCTCCAAATACTCATGAGGTAATCTACTTCTTTTTTAATAACTTATAATGTCAATATTTATACTCATTGTTTTAGCAACAATCAAGTTTTTCTATCACAATAAGATGATTAAGAAGATTAAAATAGTACCGATTTTTTACTATACATAAAAATATTTCTTGTAATTATTCTAAAATTAGGCTAAAGATAAAATTGTTAAAAAATAATAGTACCAAATTTTTACTAAATAAAGGAATGTTTTTATGCCGATGCAGCAGTTTCTAAAACATCAAGCTCAACAGCCAGGAATTAACGAAGATGCCCTAAGTCTCGATGATTGGAGGGAAGTTAAAAAGAAGTTTGATGAACCTTCAGCCAAAGAGCAAGCCTCTCGTTGTTCACAATGTGGTGTTCCTTTTTGTGCCCATGCTTGTCCTCTCACAAATAATATTCCTGAATGGTTAAAGCTTGCAACCGAAAATGAGTTTGAGCGGGCATGGACGCTATCGCAGGCAACCAATAGCTTTCCTGAAATTTGTGGACGTATTTGTCCGCAAGAATTGTTATGCGAGGGTAATTGCGTGTTAGAACGCTCAGAGCATAAAGGCGTTACGATTGGTGCTATCGAGAAATATTTAACCGATACCGCCTTTGAAAATGGTTGGGTTAAGCCGATAGTTCCTCTTAAAGAACGCTCGGAAACTATTGGTATTATCGGAGCGGGTCCTGCAGGCTTAGCTGCAGCTGAGCAGCTTCGTCGTAAAGGTTATCAGGTAATGGTTTACGACCGTTATGATAGGGCAGGGGGGCTGATGATTTTTGGTATCCCCAACTTTAAGCTAGATAAAGCCATTGTGGAACGTCGCAATGTTTGGCTTAAGGAAAGCGGCGTGCAGTTTACCTTTAATGTGAATATCGGTAGCGATATAACCATGGGTGAGCTTCAAAAAAAGCATGATGCTATATTGATTGCCACAGGTGTTTATAAGTCTCGTGACCTTCCGATTGAAGGGGGAGATAAAGGCAATATTGTTCAGGCTATCGACTTTTTGGTTGAGAGTAACCGCCGTAATCTTGGCTTAAAAACACCTGATTATGATAGCGGCTTATTGAATGCTAAAGGTAAGAATGTGGTTGTGTTAGGTGCGGGTGATACTGCAATGGATTGTTGTAATACGGCATGGCGGCAAGGGGCAAAGTCTGTTACTTGTATGCGGCGTAGTCCGCTATCGGAGGTTTCAGGCTCTCGTATTGACCGTGAACAAGCTTTATCTTTTGGTACAGATATGCGTGGACTGACAACAGCAACAGCTTACTTGGGTGATGATAATGTAACAGGTGTTCGTATTATTGAGCTTAGTCGTCAACGTGATGGCAGCGGTAAGCCTATTTACACTAAAGTAAAGGGGAGTGAGCAAGAGATTAAGGCCGATTTAGTTGTTAAGGCTTTGGGCTTTTCACCAGAGGAGCTTGCCCGTCTATTTAATTGCGATGAGCTAAAAACCCAAAGTTGGGGAACTTTAGTTGTTGATGATAATTTACAAACCAGCATGGATGGTGTTTTTGCTGCAGGCGATATTGTTCGTGGAGCATCTTTAGTTGTTTGGGCCATTTTAGATGGTCGGACAGCGGCGACAAATATCCATCAATATTTAACCAAAAAAGGAGAAAAATAATGGAAAATCAATTCAATCCGCAAGCTTGGTTAAATGCAGCTCAAGAATTAGAAGAAAAAGGCCTCTATCGTCAGAAGCATGAGGTTGATAGCTGCGGTGTGGGCTTAGTTGCTGCTATTGATGGCAAACCCAACCGTAAAGTGGTTGAGGCTGGTATTGAAGCCTTAAGGCGTGTTTGGCACCGTGGGGCAGTAGATGCTGATGGTAAAACAGGTGATGGTGCAGGTATTCATGTGCAAATACCTCAAGAGTTTTTTAAGGACCATGTGTCCAGAACAGGCCATAAAGTTAAGGAAGATGAGCGTGTTGCCGTGGGGCAAATCTTTTTACCAAGAACAGACCTTCGGGCTCAAGAAGAATGCCGCTCGGTTATTGAAGCTGAGATTTTACGTAGTAATCTCAATATTTTTGGTTGGAGGCGTGTACCACTTAATACAACTGTAATTGGTGAAAAAGCTGCTGCAACACGTCCTGAAATTGAACAAATTCTCATTGGTGTTCCTAATGATAGTGAAGCAGAAGAATTTGAGCGTTTGCTTTATGTTATCCGCCGCCGTATCGAAAAAGAAATTGATAAACGTTCAATTAATGAATTTTATATTTGTTCGCTTTCTTGCCGTTCGGTCATTTATAAGGGAATGTTTTTAGCGGAACAATTATCGGTATTTTATCCTGACTTAGAAGATGAGCGATTTATCTCTAACTTTGCTATCTTTCATCAAAGATATTCAACCAATACTTTCCCTACATGGAAGCTTGCTCAGCCTTTTAGAATGCTTGCTCATAATGGTGAGATTAATACAATTAATGGGAATATCAACTGGACAAAAGCCCATGAACCACGCATGAGTACAGATACATTGCCCGAAGAAGGCTTAAGCGATGTTCTTCCTGTTGTGCAAGCCAATGGTTCGGACTCGGCGGTTTTGGATAATGTTTGTGAGTTGTTATGCCGAACAGGTCGTCCTGCTCCTGCGGTTAAGGCTCTGATGGTTCCTGAATCTATTGGCCAAAGTAGTACAATGAACAATGCTCATAAGGCCTTATATAATTACTGTAATACAGTGATGGAACCTTGGGATGGTCCTGCTGGATTATGTATTACGGATGGTCGCTGGGTGGTTTCGGGGCTAGATAGAAACGGCTTGCGTCCCTTACGTTATGCAATCTCAAAAGATAATATCATTGCTATTGGTTCGGAAACTGGCATGGTGGATATTATTGATAATGAGATTGTTGAACGTGGTCGTATTGGTCCTGGTGAGATGATTGGTGTGGATTTACAAGCGGGTAAATTTTATCGTGATTCGGAACTTAAAGATTGGGCAGCCTCTCGCCATCCTTTTGAAAAATGGGGAGAAAATGTTAAAAAGCTCAATGCTGAAATCAGCAAAAATGTTAAAAATGATGCCGCAAAATGTGATGCAGAAACATTGCTCCGTTTGCAGCAATCTTTTGCCCAAACTTTAGAGGATATCGATAATATTATTACCCCAATGGTTCTAACAGGCCAAGAGGCTATTGGCTCTATGGGAGATGATACACCACTTGCAGTATTATCAAAAAAATATCGCCCATTGCATCATTATTTTCGTCAGTCATTCTCGCAGGTAACTAATCCACCAATTGACTCTCTTAGAGAAAGACAAGTCATGAGCCTTGCCACACGTTTTGGTAATATGAATAATGTATTGGAAGAAGAAGAAGCTCAAACAAAAGTTTACTATTTAGAATCTCCAATATTATTTAGCAGTGAAAGTGCTTATCTGTTTGAAAAACTTGGTGAAAATACCTGTGTTTTAGATGCTACTTTTGATGTAGAAGAGGGCGGGCAAGGTTTAGAGGCTGCTTTAGAACGCCTGCGTGAGGAATCTGAAGCGGCAGTTTTGGCTGGTGTCAGTCATTTAGTGCTTTCGGATGAAGCAATGTCAGTATCAAGAGCGGCTGTTCCTCCCATATTAGCGGTGGGTGCTTTAAATACACATTTGGTTAAAAATGGTTTGAGAACCTTTGCATCAATTAATGTACGAACTGCAGAATGCTTAGATGTGCATTATTTTGCCGTTTTGGTGGGTGTAGGGGCAACAACTGTTACTCCATGGCTCACTGAAGAGACAATAAAATCTCTCCATCAAAAGGGAAGATTTGGCAACTTAAAAGTTCAAGATGCTTTAGTGAATTATAAAAAGGCTGTTGATAAAGGCCTGCTTAAGATTATGTCAAAGCTTGGTATTGGTGTCTTAAGCTCTTATCGTGGTGGTTGTAATTTTGAGGTTGTGGGTATTTCCCGCTCGCTTATCCGTGGTTTCTTCCCTACAATGAGTTCACGTATTTCGGGTATTGGGCTTTCGGGTATTGCAAAAAATATTTTAGATGCCCATGCAAAAGCGTGGCAAGCGGAGAGCCTAGCCTTACCTGTGGGTGGATTTTATCGTATTCGTAAAGATAGTGAAGCCCATGGGCATTCACCAGAACAAATTGCTTTACTGCATGAAGCCGTTAGAGAAAATAGCTGGGAAGTCTATAAAAAATATAGTGCAACATTAGATAATCGCGACCCTATTCAGCTACGTGAGTTATTAGAGCTTCGCTATGCCGAGGAGCCTTTAGCAACCGCTGAGGTGCAATCAATTACAGAAATTCGCCGTAAATTTGTAACCCCTGCAATGTCTATGGGAGCTCTTTCGCCTGAGGCTCACGAAACATTGGCCATAGCTATGAATCGTATTGGTGGTAAGTCAAATTCTGGTGAGGGTGGAGAAGACCCTGCTCGCTTTACCCCAAGAGAAAATGGTGATAATGCTCGTTCAGCAATTAAGCAAATTGCCTCAGGCCGCTTTGGTGTAACGGCTGAATATTTAAGTAATGCCGATGAGCTGCAAATTAAAATGGCTCAAGGGGCAAAACCAGGTGAGGGCGGCCAATTACCAGGTTTTAAAGTCTCTGTTGATATTGCTCGCTTGCGTCATTCAACCCCAGGGGTTACGCTTATTTCGCCTCCACCTCATCATGATATTTATTCCATTGAGGATTTAGCTCAGCTGATTTACGACTTAAAGCAAATTAATCCAACGGCAAAAGTATGTGTTAAGTTAGTTGCAAGAGAAGGTATTGGTACGATTGCAGCAGGTGTGGTTAAGGCGGGGGCTGATGTTATTTTGGTTTCAGGCTTTGATGGTGGCACAGGAGCAAGCCCATTATCTTCGATTAAATATGCGGGGCTTCCTTGGGAAATGGGCTTATCGGAAGTCCATCAGGTTCTTACCCTAAATAAGCTTAGAAACCGTGTAACTTTACGTGTGGATGGTGGTATTAAAAATGGCCGTGATATTGTTATCGGAACATGTTTAGGAGCTGAAGAATATGGCTTTGGCACAACAGGGCTTATGGCAATGGGTTGTTTAATGGTGCGTCAGTGTCATTCGAATACTTGCCCTGTGGGTGTGGCCACACAAGATAAAAACCTACGTGATAAATTCCCAGGTCGTCCTGAACATGTGGTGAATTTTTTAACCTTTGTTGCCGAGGAGGTTCAAGAATATTTGGCTAAACTTGGCATTAAAAGCTTGGAGGAGCTTGTGGGAAGAACAGATTTACTCACTCAAGTGAGTCGTGGCTCTAAACGCCTTGACGATTTAGATTTAAACCCTATTTTGGCTCAGGCTGATACAGGTGGACTTGCCGCTTATTGTACCTTAGAGGGGCGTAACCCTGTACCTGATACACTCGATGCTCAAATGGTTAAGGATGCAAGGCCTGCTCTTAAACGTAAGGAAAAAATGGAGCTTGCTTATCAAGTCTATAATACCCATAGAGCGATAGGGGCTCGTTTAAGCTCAAAATTGGTACAAAAATTTGGTCAAGCCCACCTAGCCGATGACTTTTTGACTGTTTCCTTAAGTGGTTCAGCAGGGCAATCCTTAGGTGTATTTGGGGTTAAAGGCCTTACCATTAATGTGGAGGGTGATGCGAATGATTATGTGGGCAAAGGCCTTTCGGGCGGTATCATTACTGTAAGCCCGCCACGCACGGCTCCTTTTATTGCCAAAGATAATACAATTATTGGTAATACTGTACTTTTTGGGGCAACCGCAGGTAAGTTGTTTGCAGCAGGTCAAGCAGGGGTACGTTTTGCCGTAAGAAACTCAGGAGCAACAGCCGTTATTGAGGGTTGTGATAGTAATGGTTGTGAATATATGACAGGCGGAACAGTGGCTATTTTAGGTAGTGTTGGTGATAACTTTGGTGCAGGGATGACAGGCGGCATGGCCTTTATCTTAGATGAAGATAACAGCTTTGAAAAGCGTGTGAATGACGAGAATGTTATATGGCAACGTGTTGAAACAAGTCATTGGGAAGGTGTGCTAAAAGCGATGGTGATGGAGCATCACCAACGGACAAGGTCGCAATTTGCAGGACGCATTATTCGCCATTGGGATACTTATCTTAAAAATATTTGGCAAGTTGTTCCTAAGGAAATGCTTGATAAACTTGAGTATCCTTTATCTAATGAGGAAAAATCAAGCCAAATGGCTTAAGCTCCCTTAAGCTTGCCGAAGGGGGCGGCTGAAAGCCGTGGGGTGGGTTGTAAAAACTTCTCAAGCGTCATTTTTGCACGGAGCATATGCAAAGTTGCAGAATCTATGTTAACTATTTTATGAATGCAACTATGTACGAAAGTGATGGCATAGTGGGTTTTTATGACCATAAATTACCAAAAGTTACCCATTTTTGTCCGTTTATGTCCATTTTTGTCCATTTTTAACCCAAATTATCCACTTTTGAACATAGGCTTGAGCAAAACTTCCTGTTTTTAATAGGGCCTCCTTTTGGATTTTTTTGGATAAAAATGGCTAAAACTTGCCTTTATATGGATAATTTTGGATAATTTTGGACTAAAATGGGTACGGCCGCAAAGAAAATACAATCTTAAGTAAAGCTTTTTAAAAATAATTTCCAATAGGATTTCTTGGGAATATCTGTCCATAAAGGATGGAAAGGATTATGCTCACAAGCTTTAAGATGATTACAAAGTTCGCTTGCCATAAAGAGGTGAAGCCTTAGGCTTTTGGGTAAGGTTTTGGCTTGGATTTGGTTTATTTTGGCTTGAGTTGCTAAGTTAAGCTCACAAATAATTGGTGATAAATCATCATCTTTGCTCGCCCGCCAACCATCAGGTAGCATAAAGCCATGTTGATAGAGTAGCTCTTTAGGAAGCAAATTAAGGCGAATATAACTATGAAAGCCAATAGCACGCAAACAACCAACCGATGCCCAGATGCTTCCAATATTCACAACTTGTTGAATTTGCTCATATGTTGCGTGATTATTGATGATTTGCAGCCAAAATTTTGCAGTAAGTCCACCTGTATTTTGCATATAGTCCCACCAATTATGCGGGCTTTGAATAGGCATAGGCTCATATTCTTTTTGACGAGTGAGTATCCATTTTTGTAAATCACCTAGGGATAAATTATATGTTGATGTTAAATGAGCGAGCCACTCAGCAGATGGTGTTTGTAAAGGGTTGCCATTATTGATGCTCTCAAGCTGCATAAGCCAAAATTGTAAGCGAGTAAGGCCTTGGGGGGCTTCGCTAACTTGTTCCCGAATAGTAGCAATTTCGCCATTGATACAAATAAGCTTATAAATATCGTTGCGATATTTGTAAGGGCAATAGCTTGCAAAAAGAGAACGTAGGGGGTCGTATTTTTTTGCTTGATTTTGGGTTTGCTTTTGTTCTAACATCTTATCACTAAAACCTATTGTATAAAAAAATAAAAGGTTAAGGGTTGTAATTATCAGTAATATATATAAATATACTGAGTTATCAACGTTAGTTTTATATTATTTAATAGCAGGAGTCTACTATGTCTTTTTCTTTACCAAAACTCGATTATGATATAAATGCTTTAGCACCGCATATGTCAGCGGAAACCCTAGAGTATCATCATGGTCTGCATCATCAGGCTTATATCACAAATATGAATGCCATGATCGAGGGTACACCTTTTGCCGATAAGCCTTTAGAAGAGATTGTTATTGAGGCTTCTAAGGATGCGGCTCATAGTGGTTTATTTAATAATGCGGCACAAAACTGGAATCATAATTTGTTTTGGAAGCTTTTAACACCCAATGGCGGGCAAATGCCTGGTAAGTTAGAAGAAAAAATCACTGAAGATTTTGGCTCAGTGAATGCTTTTAAAGAAATGTTCACTCAAGCAGGGCTAACACAATTTGGCTCAGGATGGGCTTGGCTTGTTTTAAATAAGGAAGGTAAGTTAGAGGTTATGAAGACTCCTAATGCTGAAAATCCACTCCCCTATGGTAAAACGGCTATTTTTGCTTTAGATGTTTGGGAACATTCTTATTATATCGATTATCGTAATCGCCGTGGGGATTTCATTAAGGCTGTTTTAGAAAATATTGCTAACTGGGAATATGCTCAGGAGCTTTTATTAAAAGCATAAGCCGTTAAAATAAAAGATGAATCAAAGATGCAAGTTTGTTGAAGGCTTGCATCTTTTTTTTAATCTTGAGAATATTCTGGCTCGTTTGGAATTGTAAGGGGAAGGGCTAGATTTATTGTAATTTGTTCGCCCTGATAGGCAAAACTTAGCTCTCCTTGATGCATTTGAATAAGGCGATGGGTGAGCTCTATATATCCTTGAACTTCAATGGGATAGTGGTTCTCGTCATTAAGCATAGGATGTAGCCTTTTATTTGGCTGACAACTAAAATTAATTGTAAAAAATTGCCTATTTTCATCAATATTCTGATAAGCATTAAAATAAAGGCTTCCTGGGCTGCGGCTATAATCAGCTGCTAAGGAAAGAAGATTGTATAAAATTTGTTTAAGGCGAAGCTCATCAGCATAAATAGGAGTAAAGCTTGTGGGCATATCTAACTTAATTTTTTGCTGATAGCGATGAATACGGCTTTCTACAAGCTCAAGTGCAGATTGAATAATGCTAAATATATCAACATTTTGTGGGTTGAGTTCAAATGAGCCAGCATCAATAGAGGCAACATCTAAAATATCTTGCATAACAGAGGTCAATTTTTTGCTCTCACTCACAATAGAGTTTGCATATTCACTTTGTCTGATATTAAGTTCTCCAAAACGTTGACTTGCGAGCATTTCGGCAAGGCCCTGAATATTCCCTGTGGGTTGACGAATATCAACGGAGACATCTTGGATAAAGGCCTGCATACGCTCAAATGCTGATTGTAATGCTGTTTGTCTAAGCTCTCTTTCTTGGCTCAGATGTTTTTCGGCAGAACGATTTTGAAAGCGGATGAGCTGTGAGCCATCAGGAAGGTTACGGCTTTCAAAATAAATCCACATATTTTGAGTATCTAGCTCAAATTCGCCATGGCTACCTTGCCGATCTAAAAGTAGGTTACGCCAACCCTCCTCATCTTTAGGCAAGCTTTCATCATTGCTTATAATATGCGGAGTAATTTCTTTCATAAAATCAGAAAAGCGAGGTCTGTCTTCAAAAAAACCTATGGGTATTCCCCAAATTTCACTTAAGGAAGGGTTGATATATTCAATAATCCCTGCAGAAGATATAAGCATAAGAGCATCTGTCATGGAATTTAAGACACGGCCACGAACATCCGATGATGTACGGAGCTGACGTTGTAAGGAGAAGTTATCTGAAACATCTTCAAAAATCCATGCAAGATGTTGACGATCAGCACGAACAATATTTTGTTCAATCACTGTATCGCCCATACTCAGGCGTTCATTTTCGGTTCCGTGAAACTCCTTAAAATAGCCAAGTTGTCGTTTAAGCCATTGTTGTGGCTCTAAGATACGAAAAGCATTATGTTCTTCTAGTGAATAAAAAAAGTTCTGAAAACTTGGTTTATTGGCTAAGGCTTCGGCAGGTAAGTTCCATATTTGGCAAAGCCTATTATTAAACCATTGCAGGCGGCCATTTTGGTCAAAAAGGGCAATGGCAAGTTTGATGTTATTAAGAGCAGGCAAAAGGGAATGGTTTGCCGATTGAATTGTTTCGGTTATAGGGGTTGGTGTATGGGCTTGTTTTTGAGCCGTACCAAGATAGCCCCTATAGAGGGTGAGATGTTTTTCTCGGATATTCCAATCTTCAAAAGATTTTTGTGTGGGAGGCTCATCTAGATAGCTGAGGATTTTTAAGGCTTTAGCAGACTTATTACTCAGCTGCACTTTACCTGCTTGATTACGAAACCATAAAGGATAGGGGATATCATCAATAAGCTGATTGTAAAATTGAACCATATCATCAAAGCTTTTTTGGATATTATCGGCTTTATCTTGCAGCTGTTGAATATTTTGCATTTGAATATTTTTTTCGGACTGATTTTCTGTAGGATAGAAGAAGATAATATGCATATGATAAGGAGCAGGTAGATGAAAACCACGAACTAAAAATTTTTGAGCCGCAAGAGGAAGTTGTAGCTCAAAGCCACGATCTTCTTTATAGAGCTGGTTGCGGTTACGCAAAAAATTTCGAGCCGTATCTTCGCTCATTTGGTTTTCAATAGCTTGCCATTGGGTTTCATTTTCCAAAGGCATAAAATATTGTTTAGCCCAACGGTTAAAGATATCAGCACTATTTTGTGTTAATGGATGAGATGAATGTAAAATAATAGCAAAGGGAAGATTTTCGGCTAAAAGAGTTAGCTGCTTTTTCATTGTTTCGGCAATTTGCTTCTTTTGCTTTTGTTTGGTGAAAAGTAGGATAAAAAAAGCTAGGATACCTATAACAATTAACCCACCAGCAAAGCCTAAAATACCATAAAACATAGTTGTCCTTCTGTCTAAAAATCAGCTATATCTCATATATAGCAAAAGAAAGAACGGTTTGTATAGCTTATTTTTACATCTTTAAAAAAGAGGGGAGAGAATTATTCATGAAAGCCTGCACAAATTAAGTTACCAAGAGCCTCTAAAGCCTCTTGGGCTTGCAAACCTTCAGCAATAATAGTAACTTCACAGCCTTTTGCCGCAGTAAGCATCATAAGTCCCATAATAGATGTTGCTTCGGCACTCATATTATTGGCACTCACCGTAATATGGCTATCATATTTAGCGGCCTCACTTGCAAAGCATGATGCAGCTCTGGCATGAAGACCTTTTTCGTTACAGATATGAACTTTAACTTCAGGCATTATTTTTACTTTCTTCTTTTTTTTAGTTTCTATTGATTTAATAAGGCTGAGGCGATAGAAATATATTTGCGTCCTGCTTCTTGGGCTTCAAGGGCAACAGTATTAAGATCAGCACCGCTTGCACGGTTAGAAGCAAGCTTAATGAGCATAGGTAAGTTAACGCCCGCAAGAACCTCAGAATTTGTTTGATCCATAACAGATATGGCTAAGTTAGAAGGTGTACCACCAAACATATCCGTAAGAATAATAACGCCTTCATCGTCAATATCGGCATTTTTTACGGCATTAAGAATATTCTCACGTTGTTCGTCCATATCATCATCAGGACCAATACAAACAGTTTGCACAGCTGCTTGAGGACCATGAATATGTACCATTGCATCAACCAGCTCTTCAGCCAAACGTCCGTGGGTTACCAACACTATGCCAATCATTATTTTATCCTTAGTTAAGGGTTCACTACAAAATATATTTCAAGCTATTATAATATAGCTTTTGGACAATAACAATCTTAAATAAGGCTCTAGGCTAATCTTGATTTAAAAATTGCTGACAAAATATTGTAACATAATCAGCAGTAAAAAAATGAGAGAGGTTACAAAAACTGTAGCTAATATCTTTAGAGCCTAGTTTAAGGGTTTGTTTTTCATATAAGCGTGGTGGAGAATCTTTATGGAAGAAAATATGCGATATTCCAATAGATGGACAATATTGTGCTGCCGAAAGAGTAATAACACCAATACCAAATATTTCTATTTTTTGTTGCCCTTTTTTAGGAGCATGACCAATAGCATCATTATCAATATGAACAATATCATCAGCAACGAGCTTGCCACCTTTTTGAATAAGCTCGTAGCTTATGGTTGATTTACCACTTCCAGGTTCACCACAAAAAAGCAACCCATGATTTTGATAAGCAACAAGGTTTCCATGAATAAGTTGAGGCTGAAGTAAAAAAGGTGAAAGCATATTATTTTTTTCCTGCTAAGGGGAGGGTTAAACGAAATAAAGCACCAGATTTGTCATCTTCTCTCTTATGAGCAGTAAGGCTACCATGATAAGTTTCTGCAATTTGCCGACTAATAGCAAGCCCTAATCCAGAATGATTGCCAAAACTCTCAGATTTTGGACGTTCAGTATAAAAACGTTGGAATATTTTTTCAAAAGCAGCCTCAGGAATGCCAACACCATCATCAATAATATCTAGATAGATGATATTTTTAGCCTGCTTAAGTTTAAGGAGTATCTCACTATTATCAGGAGCAAAAGATATAGCATTACCAATAAGGTTACGGATAATTTGAGTAAGACGATCGCTATCGGCTGCAACAAAAAGTTCCTTTAATTTTGTATCATCTTTTAGTGTAAAATGGATGTTCTTATGGACAACGCCTGTGGTTGTATAAAGGTTATGTATGTCACTCACGAGTTTTTTGAAATCAACAATAGCAGCAGTACTTCGAGATAACTCAGCATCAAGACGTGAAGCATCGGAGATATCAGTAATTAAGCGGTTTAGACGGTCAACATCTTGGTCAATAATCTTTTTTAGCCGCTCAATTTGTTCAGGCTTTTTGGCCAATTGTAAAGTCTCTACTGCAGACTTTAGCGAGGTGAGAGGATTTTTAAGCTCATGGGAAACATCAGCTGCAAAGGCCTCAATAGCATCCATGCGGTCCCATAATGTTTGAGTCATAGCCCGAAGGTCGGTTGAAAGTTGGCCAATCTCATCCTTACGACGGCTTAAATCGGGAATTTCGCCCTTACGGTTTTTACTGTGGCGAATATAATTTGCCGCATAAGTTAACTTATGGATTGGACTAGCAATAGTAAAAGCTAGCCAAAAAGATAAAATAGCAGTTATCGCAAAAGTAATTAAAAAGATGATGATTAAGCGATTGTAAAGAGAAATAAGAGCGGCATCTATTTGCTCAGAGCCACGCATAAGCTGCACCGCCCCATAAACACGCTTATAACGTTGCACAGGAGCTGAAACAGAAAGCTGTAAGGTATAATCATCATTAAGGGAGCGGCGAACAATGGCAGAATTTTCGCCCGAAAGGGAAGATTGAACTTCGGAATAATCATCAATAACATAAGGAGGTACAGAATTAATGGCTACGGGTAAAGCTGATATATTTGAAAAACTCCATGCAATACGGCGGATTTGATGATTATACCATTTTTTGAATTTTTCTTTATTACGCCCTAAGTAGCTAAGGGCGGCTAGCTTGTTGGTTTCAATAATAGCAGCTCGGCCAATAACACGACTATCAAGGAGAGCTTTACCATCATGATTCCATAAGCGAGCTCGCACATTAGAAGAGCGAACCATACGGCGAAGCAGATATTGCGAAGCAGGTAAGTCGAAGCTTGTCCAGTTTGTTGCAGAAGGCGTTACAGAGCCTTCGGCTAAGGCGGCAGCAAAAACCTCGGCCTCAATTTTAAGGGCATGTATTTCATTATTAATAAGAGACTGACGATAGGTTGTAGCCCACATGATAGAAACGATGGGTACAACAAGAACCGCTAGATTAATAAGCAAAATACGCCTACGAAGCCCTGAGGCTTTAAAGATTTGAGTGGTTTCTGGCTGCTGTCTTAAGCGAGAAAAAAAACGTTTATACTTAAACTTCATCTAACCTTCTGTTGCTTTTAGGGCGGGGTCGCGGTAGCGATAGCCAACGCCATATAGGGTTTCGATTTCCTCAAACTCTTTATCGAGGTTGCGGAACTTACGGCGAAGTCTTTTGATATGACTATCAATAGTACGATCATCCACATAAATATGCTCACCATAAGCAGCATCAATAAGTTGATCACGTGATTTTACATGGCCTGGGTGACGAGCCAAGCTCGATAAGATTAAGAACTCTGTTACAGTTAAGTCAAGAGGGGTTTCCTTCCAAAAACACATATGACGTACAGGGTCGAGTAAAAGATGTCCTTTTTTAATAAGCTCCTTTTCATCAGTTTGTTGATTGCTTGCTTTTGCCTTTTGTCTTCTTAATACGGTACGAATACGTTCAATCAGCAAACGTTGCGAAAAAGGCTTGGTAATATAATCATCAGCACCCATTCTAAGGCCAAGCATTTCGTCAATTTCATCATCTTTAGATGTTAGAAAAATAGCAGGAAGGCTACTTTCTTTACGAAGTTTCTCTAAAAGTTCCATACCTGTCATTCGAGGCATTTTAATATCTAAAACGGCTAAGTCTGGTGGTGTTTGGAGCAAATATTCCAAAGCTTTTTCACTTTCAGAAAATGTAATAACTTGAAAACCCTCAGCTTCCAAAGCAATACTGACTGAAGTTAAAATATTTTCATCATCATCAACAAGAGCAATTATATTGGGCATTATTTTTTCCTTTGATCCGTAAATATTTAATTAGGGTAAGAATCGATAGATTCGGATTTATTCCATAATTTTTTAGGCCTTTTTTTGCTAAGATACAATCTGCAATTTAGATTATAAAGCAATTTGATTTTTTTTCGAGCAAAATCACTCTATAAAAAAATAAACTAGATAATAATTTAGGCAAAAGCATGACAATTTATGGGTGTTAAATAAATTTATTGTTTAAAATTTTTTCTTGAACTTTTTTTTGTATGGCTATTAGAATAGTTTTCAATTAATATACTTAAACGTGATATACTAGTGATTTAAGTGAGAAGACTAGTTGTTTAAAGCTTAAATTTAATTTAAAAGGAGTTAAAAATTGGAAAATTTAGGAACTGTTGTTAGCAGCCATGGCCTTGAGGAACAAGGTCTTACCAATCTAAAAAGAGCTTACTGGAATTTATCACCAGAGGCTTTAGTGGAAGAAGCTATCAGAAGAAATGAAGGAAAACTTGCTAAGGGCGGTGCCTTTATGATGGATACGGGTATCTATACGGGTCGTTCACCTCAAGATCGTTTTGTTGTTGAAGATGAAACAAGTAAAGATACGGTTGATTGGGGAAAGATTAACCAACCTATCTCACCTGAAAATTTTGAGCGTCTATATAATAAAGTCCTTGCTTATTATCAAGGCAAAGGTGAGGTTTTTGTTCGTGATGTTCATGCAGGTGCTGATGAGACATACCAATTAAAATGCCGTTTTGTTACAGTGCGTGCTTGTCATAATATGTTTATTAACAACATGTTTTTGACACCAACTGACGAACAACGTAAAAGCTTTGCTCCTGACTTTACTGTGCTGCAATGTCCTGAGCTTAAAGGGGATGAAGCTCTTGACGGTATTCGCCAAGGTGGCGGCGGAACATTCATCGTTGTAAACTTTTCTAAACGTATGATTATCATTGGTGGTACTGAATATTCTGGCGAAATGAAAAAAGGTATCTTTGGTGTCCTTAACTATATACTTCCAGAACGTGGTATTATGCCTATGCACTGTTCGGCAAATATCGGTGATGATGGAAAATCAGCTGTATTTTTTGGTCTTTCTGGAACAGGTAAAACAACACTTTCGGCTGATCCAAGCCGTACACTTATTGGTGATGATGAGCATGCTTGGTCCGAGCAAGGTGTCTCTAACTTTGAAGGTGGTTGTTATGCAAAAGTTATCAATCTTGATGCCGATGCAGAGCCTATTATCTTTAAAACAACTCAAACATTTGGTACAATTTTAGAAAATATTGTTTATGATGAAAATACACGTGTTCCAGACTTATTTGATGGTTCTAAAACAGAAAATACACGCTCATCTTACCCAATTACGCAAGTACCTAATGCGACATTAGAGGGTAAGGGGCCGCATCCGAGCAATGTTGTGATGCTTACATGTGATGCTTTTGGTGTATTGCCTCCTATTTCGCGTCTTTCTGCAGCTCAAGCCTCGTATCAGTTTATTTCGGGCTATACCGCAAAAGTAGCAGGTACAGAACGTGGTATTACAGAGCCTCAAGCAACATTTTCTAGTTGTTTTGGCTCGCCCTTTATGCCGCGTCGTCCTGCTGAATATGCAGCTCTTTTAGGTAAACTTATCGAAAAACATGGTGCAAATTGTTGGCTTGTGAATACAGGCTGGTCAGCTGGTGCTTATGGCGTTGGTAGCCGTATGAAACTTAAATATACACGTGCATTACTTGAGGCTGCACTTAATGGTGAACTTAATAATGTAGAATATGTTAAAGATGAGTTCTTTGGCTTAGAAGTTCCAACATCATGCCCAGGCTTAGAAGATCAAAATATCTTAATGCCTAAAAATACATGGGCTGATAAAGCTGCTTATGATGCAACAGCCAAAAAACTTGCTGGAATGTTTGAAGAAAACTTTAAAAAGTTTGAAGCAACAGTTACACCAGAAATTTTAGCTGCAGCAATTAAAGCCTAAATCATCCCTATTGGGGATAGTAAAAGAACCTGCTTATTTTTAAAGTAGGTTCTTTTTTCATATAAAAAGGAAGGGCTCACAGTAACAAAACCGTGAGCCCATCTTTACTATCTTTGATATAGAGCGTTAACCTTGACCGGAGGTAAGACAGTAAAGAATTTGAGAAAATTATTCTATTTAATAAATAATCTTCCTTTAAATAAACTCTACATCAAAAAGGTTAATAAAAAGTGAGTTATATAATTCTTTTTATGTGTAAATGAAAATTTTGTCTTACCTATATTTTTATAGAAGTTTTTAGAATCTTGTAATAATATAAGGCATTATGATTATGTTAATGAATATTGAGAATAAATTATGCGGCTCTTTTATATTTTAAGTATATGTATTTTATGGGTTTTTTCGGCATTTGCAGAAAAGCCAGCTGATGCTGATATTCAGACAGCCATTACCGAAAAGTCTAAATATATTCAAAAATTATCCTCTTTTAAAGATATTAAAGAGACTGATAATTGGTTTATTTTTGGTTATATTGCCACTCTTACCCAAAAAGGAATAGGCCCTAAGAATATTTATGTTTATGTTCCTAAAGGTGAAGATGGGCTTTCTGGGATGAAGGTTCGTCTCCATGGTTTTTTACCTTTTCCTTTTCCTTCAGTAACATATAACCAGTTTCGCCATTTTATGAATGATTCTTCCGCTTTAGACGAGCTTACGGCTCATTTAGGAAAAGAAGCGGCGGCAGGATTTAAACAACGTTTTATTAATAGTATTCAACTTGATTTTTTGACGGATGAGGGTTATGTCAGTTTCTTCAAAAAAGAACAGGCTTTATTTGAAGATTTTCTTCAGCAATATGCTGATAAGCTCGAGCAAATCAAACAATGGAATGATACCTTACTAAAGGCGGCCAAAGGTAATTTAAAACAATCTCCTCCTGATAGTTTATTAGAAGATGCAGGCTTTGCAGCCTATAAAAATAAAATAGACCTTTTAGGAATGGACTTTGTTTTACCAGGGGTTACAGGCTCAACATGTACGCAATGTTTTATGATGGTTTCAGGCTTTACACCTTCCGATAATTACTCAGGTTTCTTTTGGATTAAAGACGAAAATTTGCTTCCTCCTTGGGACCCGAATGGTGTCTTTTTTCAGCAGTCCCTCGGAGGCGGATGGTATATTTTTCATTCTACTTAAAGAAATGTTTTTCCTTGCTTACACCCCGCAATATTAGTGGGGTAAAGCCCGATTTATAATATACAATGTGCTTTGATTTTGGCTCGAAGTTTATCGGTATCGGCATTAAAAGCACGAATACCTTGGGCAAGTTTTTCGGTAGCCATAGCATCTTCGTTCATATGCCAACGAAAAGCTTCTTCTGAGCAATCCATTTTTTCTTGTATGCTTGCTTTAGCGGCCTCTTCAGAAAGGCGAGGGGTTAATGAACCCTCATCATTTTGTAGCCCTGCAAGTAAATCAGGAGAAATAGTCAGGCGGTCAACACCAGCAAGTTCTTCAATTTCGCCTTGATTACGAAAGCTTGCTCCCATCACAATCGTATTAAACCCAAAAACTTTGTAATAATTGTAAATATCAGTCACCGAGATAACGCCAGGGTCAGTTTTTGAGGTATATTCTTCGCCTGTTTCTTTTTTATACCAATCTAAAATACGCCCAACAAAAGGTGAGATTAAGTAGACTCCAGCCTCTGCACAAGCAACCGCCTGAGCTTTGCTAAAAATAAGAGTAAGGTTACAGTTGATACCTTCTTTTTCTAAAATTTCGGCTGCACGAATACCTTCCCATGTTGCTGCAATTTTAATAAGGATACGCTCACGCTTAATATCTTTGCTTTCGTAAAGCTCAATTAAGCGACGAGCTTTAGCAATAGTTGCCTCAGTATTAAAGGAAAGGCGAGCATCAACTTCTGTCGAAACACGGCCAGGGACGATATTAGCAAGTCTTTCACCAAAAGCTGTTGCTAGATAATCTAAGGCTTCTTCAATTAAATCATCGCCTGTTTTGCCCGAAGATTTAGCCTCGTTAATTGCGGCTTCTACAATGGGGGCATATTCAGCCATTTCAGCAGCTTTTAAAATAAGGCTAGGATTTGTGGTACAATCTTGGGGCTTATATTGCTCAATGGCATTAAAATCGCCTGTATCGGCCACAACAGTTGTATATTGTTTGAGTTGCTCAAGTTTATTCATCTTTTTCTTCTTTCTTTTTTCTAGTTCATTGCTTTTGCAGCAGCACGAATAACAGTCTTAATAGCGTTATCTTCGGCTTGCTTAACCACAGAAACATCAGGTGTTTCTTGCATTGTTCGATTAACTACAACCCCTGCAACACAAGCGGCTTTTAAGCCCATTGTTGCACATTGGGTAAATAGGGTAGCACTTTCCATTTCAAAATTTAATACCTTAAGTTTTTGCCATTCATCCATGCTTCCTTGCAAGGCTTTTGTAACATGGCCACTATAAGTATCGTAGCGTTCTTGCCCAGGATAAAAGGTATCCGATGAGGCCGTAATACCCACATGATACGAAGCTCCTACTTCGCTAGCGGCATCAACCATATGGCGGGTAAGCTCAAAATTAGAGGCTGCAGGATATCCCAAAGGGGCAAAATGTAGACTCGCCCCATCAAGACGCAACGAGGCTTGTGATATAATCAAATCACCTGCGTTAATATGGGGCTGAATAGCTCCTGTTGTTCCCACCCGTAAAAAGGACTTTATACCAAGTTGAGCAAGTTCTTCAACGGCAATGGATGTGGATGGTCCACCAATACCTGTAGAACAAATAACAATAGGGGTATTGTCAATATAGGCTAGATAAATGTTGAACTCACGATGAGTTGCTAAATGTTTGGGATTACTTAGTAAGTTGGCAATTTTAACAACACGTTCAGGGTCGCCAGGAATAATGGCAACTTTTGCACCGCATAATGCTTCTTGGTCAATCCTTAGGTGAAACATTTTTTTATTAGACATTCGTAATATCCTGTAATATTTTAATTTGATATTTAAGCTAGCAGAGATTTTATGTTTTTTCAATGCAACATACTATCAAATCATCAGTTTTTATTCTATAATACTCAATAAAAAGATATACGGAAAAATTTTTAAATGAAGAAAATAATACCATTTATGATGCTTTTAGTCCTTTCGGCCTGTGTTATACCCACGCAGCAAGGGCAAAAAACACCTGCTGAGATAGCTCAAAGAAAAGCATGGATGGATGAGCTTAATAAATATGCTATTGATTTACGCTATGTTTACGGTAAAAAAACAGGCTGGATTGATTTTAGTCATGCTTTTCCTTATCATACGGAAGTAAAAAAATGGACAGCCTATAATATTTGGCAACAATTTAAAAAAGAGGAAGGCAATAGTAGTCCTGATTTTTGGAATCATTTTTTGGTAAGAAAAATCTGTGATTCACGTTTTAAAGACTTAACATCTAAAAATTATTTCCCGATTACTCACGAGCAAGCCATGGGTGTTTATGGGCAAAATTTTGCAGCGAGTCGAGAGGCCTATATTGTCAGAAAGCATCTACCTGCTAAGATTAAAGAGCAAGTAGCTTTTTCCATATTTATGGATGTTTCTTATGAGTTCGAAAAATTGCAAGGAACATTTCCTTATGCCATTGGTATAGGAAATTCGGCCTCAAGCTTTAGTACAGAGGATTTGCCCTCTAATGCAATTGGATTTTTTGCGGTCAGCCGTGGCGGTGCTAAGGATAAATATGGTGTATGGAAATACTTAAAAAAATATGGTGAGATTGTTCCTGTGGCTGAGGCAAGGAAGTTGAAAAAACTTGGCTTTAAAAAGGATTTAAACCATAAGGTGCAACCGATTTTATATCATCAGGGTAAAAAAGAGTATTTGTCTATTTTTGATACACCTATATTGGCTGAGGGTCAATATTACATCAATGTGAAACATCTTAAGCAATGTGATTAAAAATTATATTGTTTTTAAGAGGCATAGCGAATAAAGTAAGTATATAAATTTTACGATAAGATATGGAGATAAATCATGAAAGTTGGTGTTGTTGGTATTGCAGGACGTATGGGGCAAACTTTGGCTCAAGAGCTTAATAAAATATCAGGTGTTTATTTAGCGGCGGCCACAGAAAATCCTAACGGTGTGCATATCGGTCAAACAATTGGTGAAATTACAGGAATAAAAAAACTGGATATTCAGGTAAAAGATACGCCTGAGCATATGTTTGAAACTTGTGATGTCGTGATTGATTTTTCCACCCCAAAACTCATAAAAACCCATGCAGAACTTGCGATTAAATATAAAACAAATCTGGTTGTGGGAACAACAGGCCTTGATGAAGAAGATGAAAAGAACCTTAATCGTGCGGCTCAAAAAGTAACGGTTGTTCAAGCAGGAAATATGAGCTTAGGTGTGAATATTTTACAGGGCTTAACCAAAAAAATTGCCGCAATTTTAGATGAAGCATGGGATATTGAAGTTATTGAGATGCATCATCGCCATAAGGTTGATGCTCCCTCAGGAACAGCTCTTATGCTCGGTAAGGCTGCCGCTGAGGGACGAGGTGTATCCTTAGAAGAAAAGGGCGTAATGGAGCGTAAAGGCCATACAGGAGCTAGAAAAGATGGTGATATTGGCTTTGCTACATTACGAGGAGGCTCAGTTGTTGGTGAACATAGTGTGATTTTTGCAGGTGAAGATGAGCTGATTGAGCTTAAACATACGGCTCTTAGTCGTGTGATTTTTGCAAAAGGAGCTATTAGAGCTGCAATGTGGTGCGATGGTCATGCTCCAGGTCGTTATGATATGCAAGATGTTTTGGGCCTTGAATAATTGATGGTTAAAGCCTTAACAAAGCCTCAAATTACTGAATTTTTTAGTATATTACAAAAAGATAATCCTGAGCCAAAAGGAGAGCTTAACTTTACTAACCCTTATACGATGTTGGTTGCAGTGGCTCTTTCGGCTCAGGCGACAGATAAAGGGGTGAATAAGGCAACACAAAGCCTGTTTAAAATTGTTTCTACCCCACAAGATATGATTAACTTGGGTTTGGATAATCTGATTAAGCATATAAAATCTATTGGTCTTTATAATGCTAAAGCAAAGAATATTATGGCTGCGGCTCATATGTTAGTTGATGAATTTGATGGAAAAGTTCCTCAAAGTCGCGATGAGCTTGTTCGACTTGCAGGGGTTGGTCGTAAAACGGCTAATGTTGTGTTGAATTTAGCTTTTGGCCAGCCGACAATTGCTGTAGATACCCATATTTTTCGTTTGTCTAATCGTAGCGGACTTGCTATAGGTAAAAATGTGGATATTGTTGAAAAAAAACTGGAAAAGAATATCCCTAAAGAATATTTACTCCATAGCCATCATTGGCTTATTTTACATGGACGCTATGTGTGCAAAGCTCGTAAACCTTTATGCAATGAGTGCAAAATAAGCCATATTTGTAACTTTGATGCTAAAGAATCTTAGTCTTTAGAAGACTTTTTATCTAAAAAGTATAAGGTTGGATAGGTGAGTACAAAAATAAGAATGGTCAGACGATAAAACCAAGCCCCTAAAAAATTTCCTGTAGCGGCACAGATGGTGAAAATAACACTCATTAAAGCGGCTGTGATAATAATAGAGAATATAAAACGTCGCATTTTTTTCTGCTTTCTTTTGTAAGATTAATAATCATCATCTTACTCAACAGTAACCGATTTAGCAAGATTTCTTGGCTGGTCTACATCCTTACCCAAAGCAACGGCAGCATAATAGGCTAAAAATTGCATGGGAAGAACATATAAAATGGGTGATGTTATTGGATGGATATCGGGCATCACTACTTTGTGAATAGCCTCTTGCTCATGGGCTGTTTTTGCATCACTCACCAAAATAACCTGAGCCTTACGAGCTGCAACCTCATGCATGTTAGAAAGTGATTTATCTAAAACATCATCATTAGGAGCAAGTACAACCACAGGAACATGCTCATCAATAAGAGCAATAGCCCCATGTTTCATCTCGCCCGAAGCATAGCCCTCGGCATGAATATAGCTAATCTCTTTAAGTTTAAGAGCAGATTCTAATGCAATCGGATAACAACGACCACGACCTAAAAACAAAACATCCGATGCAGGAGCAATGGCTTTGCCTATATGTTCAATTTCTTTTTCCTGCTCTAAAACCAGATTATAAAGGCGAGGAAGTTCTAAAATGGCTTCAACAATTTCTTTTTCTTTTGCGGCCGAAAGCACTCCACGTTTACGACCTAGCCATAGAGCCAAGCAAAGTACAACAAAGCATTGAGCCGTATAGGCTTTGGTTGAGGCTACACCAATCTCAGCTCCTGCCATTGTGGCTAAAATATCGTCACTTTCTCTTGCCATGGTTGAGCTTAATACGTTAACAATAGTAATCACATGTTGGCCTTCCGCCTTAGCTCGACGAAGAGCAGCTAGGGTATCAGCGGTTTCACCACTTTGAGAAAATGTAATGAAGACACCATCTTTTGGTTGAACCAAATCACGATAACGATATTCAGAAGCGACATCTAAATCTACGGCAATACGGGCCAGTGTTTCCATATAATAACGCCCTAAAAGAGCCGCATGAAAAGCAGTTCCGCAGGCAGTGAATGTCATACGACTAATGGTATTGGCATCTAAAGAAAGTTCTAACTCTTTGACTTGCTTATTTTCTACATCAATATATTGTTCAATTAGTCCTGCAAGTACCGAGGGTTGCTCATAGACTTCCTTAAGCATAAAATGCTCAAAACCGCCCTTATCAATTTTTTCGGCAGTTAAGCCAGTATGGGAGACTTCTCGCGTAACTTTTTGGTTTTGGCCATTGTAAATTTCTGTACCATGGATGGTTACAATTCCCCAATCACCTTCTTCTAAAAACATCACTTTATCAGTAGCTTGAGCCAAAGATAAGGGGTCTGAGCCTACATACATTTCACCATCACCAACACCAATAACCAAAGGACTACCCAAGCGAGCCACATAAATAATCTCAGGGGTTGATTTTATCATCACAGCTAAGGCATAAGCCCCTTGGAGGCGTTTAACACTTTGGGCAAAAGCCTCTTTCGCCTCAAGGCCTTTATCTAGATAACCTTGGATTAAATGGGCAACAACTTCTGTATCTGTTTCGCTAGAGAATATACAACCAGCAGTTAAAAGCTCAGCTTTAAGTTCTTGCCAATTTTCGATAATGCCATTATGAACCACAACAACATCGGCTGAGGCATGGGGGTGAGCATTGGCCTCAGTTGGAGCACCATGGGTAGCCCAACGAATATGACCAATTCCACCACAACCACTTAAAGGGGCATCTTTAACCACATTTTGTAAGGCGGAGATTTTTCCTTTAGCCCGTCTACGTAAGAAATCATCACCTGTATAAACAGCAATACCCGCACTATCATAACCCCGATACTCCATACGCTGCAAGCCGCTGAGTAAAAAGGGAACAGCATCACTGTTACCAACCATTCCAATAATTCCGCACATAATATATAGTCTCCTAAATATCTAAATTTTTCTCACTATAACAAAAAAGATTCCACTTATAAAATAAACTCATGTTAAGAAATGTAAAAATCATAAGAGCTGATTATAATGCAAAAATATTAATAATATACTATCACTAAAGAATAAGGCTTAGATGCTCTTAATAAGCCTTTGAGCCTTATAGAAAAAGTGATATGTACATAGGCTGATGATTATCATAAGTAAGCCTGCAATGTAAAAGGGAATAAAAACAAAAGTTCCTATTTTATCAAAAATGATACCATAAACAAATTGCCCCAATGGACTTGTACACATACAAATACAGATAAAGCAAGAAATCACCTTACCTATCAGATGCTTAGGTGTTAAAATTTGCAAACAAGTTATTATCTGAATTTGAAATAATGTTGATAATGTAATGAGCAAAGCACAAGCCAAAACCAGTATGATATAAATCTCCATAGGGCTTTTAAGTGTTTGCAAAGCTATGCCAATAATAAGTATGGATAAGGTGCAACCGATTAAAAACCATGGGCTTAAGCTTAGTTTGAGCCTTTGAGCAAAGATGGCCGCAAATAGTCCACCTATTATAGCTCCTGCACCAATAATACCTTGACCATAACCATATAATCTATTGGCTATATCTGGAGAAAATCCTAAGAACTGAGTGATTAAAACAGGTAAACTAATTAAAATAAGAGATGTTAAAAACAAATTGATAGAGGCAAATATTAAGGATGTTTTCCATAAAAAGGGTTGTTTTTTAAAGATAAAATGGAAGCTCTCTTTAATATCGCTAAAGCCTAAAGCAATAATATTTTGCCTGTATTGCTTTTTTTTATGGGGAATATGAATAAATATTTCCATAAGAGCTGATAGCAAAAAACAAGCCGCACTGATATATAAAATAGGCATTAAACCCATGATAGAAAATAAAATACCTCCCAAAATAGGGCCTACCATATTGGCAGCAGAACTTGTAAGGTTAACAATGCTATTGGCTTTCATCATATGGGAATTATCAACAAGACTAGGAATGCTTGCCTGCACCGCTGGCTGATAAGCCCCTTGAATAGCATATAGAATAATCATGGTTATGGCGATGAGGCTCACAATGCTGATTTGTTCAATCAAAAGGCAAAATATAAAGATTAATATGGCCATACAAAAATCTAAGGCGACCATGATATTCTTTTTATTCATACGATCAGCAATGAGACCTCCAATAGGAAAAAACAAGAGCATGGGAATAAGAGAAACAGCCATAATCGTTCCGAATAAAGCGGCTGAGCCTGTTTTGTTAAGAAGGTAAAGGGGGAGGGCATATCGTAATATTTGATTGCCAAAAAGAGAGATGATTTGACCCAAAATAACAAGGGTAAAGTCTTTGTGAAATAGAGTATTT
This sequence comes from Alphaproteobacteria bacterium, assembly GCA_047973205.1. Taxonomy (GTDB): domain Bacteria; phylum Pseudomonadota; class Alphaproteobacteria; order JBKEAR01; family JBKEAR01; genus JBKEAR01. Next base: position 73,501 of record JBKEBO010000074.1, read on the forward strand.
TTATTCATGGGGATTTTTAGCTCTTCCGTAAGATATTGTTTCTTAGGAAATAAAATATAGGAACTTTGTTTCCTTGTCAACAATTTATTTAAAAAGAACTTATTTAACTTTTAGTGGTATGTTTTTGTTTATTAATTTCAGCATCTAAATGTTGACTATACTTATTAGTTAGGCCAATAATTTCATCAAATTGCTCTTGTGTAATTTGGGCAAATATAGCTCTATCTCTTTGTTTGAATTCATTATGGAGCTTTTCGTGAATGTCAAAAATCTCTTTCCCCTTTGGTGTGAGTTTAAAATAGATTTCTTTTTTATTATCAACTTCTTGGTAACTTTCAATAAGTTTTTTTTGGATGAGCTTTTTGGTGGCCTTACTCATGGCACCTCGGGTCATATAAAAAGCTTTGGCAAGCTTTGTTACGTTGGTATCTGTATTTTTCCCAATAAATTCAATACAGTGGACTTCGGAAGATTTATACCCTTTTAAGGCAACATCCATTTTGAGTTTATTCAACCAAGAGAGCTTGTGATAAACATCTCTAAGGTTACTTAAAAGTTGCTCTTCTTTATTCATGCGAAAGCCTCTCAAAAAAGATTGGTTAGGAAACAAAGGCATATTATATTTTATCCTTATTTCTAATTCAATAGCTTATCATAAGCTTGATTTTTGTTAAGCATCAAATTAAGATACAAATGTAACAATATTAAAGGGATAAATATGACAGTCGAATTTGGAATCATTGCTGCAATGCAAGAGGAATGCGAGGCTCTTAAAGCCATGATGGATGCTCCTGCAGAGCATAAAATAGGCAATAAGCTCTTTTTAGAAGGTACAGTTTTGGGGCGAAATATTGTGGTATTACAATGCGGTATTGGCAAGGTCAATGGGGCAGTCGGGGCTACTTTGATGATTGAAAAATTCACCCCCAAATATATAATCAATACAGGCTCAGCAGGTGGCTTTGCCAAGGATTTACAAGTGGGTGATATTATTGTTTCCGAAAAAATAGCTTATCATGATGTGGACTTAACCAGCTTTGGCTATAAGATTGGGCAAATGGCGGGTGAGCCTGTAGACTTTACCGCAGATGCATCATTAGTTGAGACATTACAACATGTTAGCCCTAGTGATAAGAGCAAAAAAATGCGAACAGGAATGATTGTTTCGGGTGACAGTTTCATTAGCGAAAAAGGACAATTTGATAAAATTCAAAGCAACTTTCCTGCGGCGGATGTTATTGAGATGGAAGCGGCGGCGATTGCTCATACTTGTCATATTTTCCAAACCCCATTTTTGGCAATACGCTCAGTATCTGATATTGTGTATGAGGAAGGTAACCAAATGGATTTTCAGGAGTTTTTACCTATTGCAGCCAAAAATTCTTTAGATATTTTATCACAAATTTTACAAAAACATCCCAAGTAAAGGAGGCCTAATTTATGGAACAAATTGCAAGCTTTAGCGTCAATCACGAAAAAATGAGCCGTGGTATATTTCTCTCACGTCAAGATAAGGTGGGAGATGAGGTCATCTCAACCTTTGATATTCGCTTAAAACTGCCCAATCGTGAGCCTGTGATTGATGTACCAGCCTTGCATACAATCGAACATTTAGGGGCAACATTTTTACGCAACCATCCCGAGTGGGCAGAAGATACAATTTACTTTGGACCGATGGGGTGTCGCACGGGATTTTATGTGATTTTTGCAGGTGATTTATCCTCGCAAGATGTTGTGCATATAATCACGGAGATGTTTCAGTTTTTCATTGATTTTAAAGGAGATATTCCAGGTGCTACGGCAATGGAATGTGGCAATTATCAAGAGCAAAATCTTGATATGGCTCAATGGGAAAGCCGTAAATTTATGAAAGAAGTCTTACAGGATTTGCAGTCTGAGAACTTATATTATCCCGAAGATTAAGATGCGGCTGCGTCTTAAAAATTTTATGACAGAAAAAAGCCCATTTTTGCCAAAAATTCATCTATTTTTACCATTTTTGTCCAAAATAATCCGAAAATTGCCAAAAATTGCCAAAAATTGCCACCCGTTAAAAGTGTGATATTTGTTTGTTATAGGTTATTATCAGTATTTTTTTGGATAAAAATGGGCTATTTTTGGTCAAAATAGGTAAAAACTTGGTCGAATTTGGTTAATTTGAGGCAAAATGGGCTCGAATAATCTCAGTATATTTTCTTAAAAATAGTCCGTATATTCTACATATGGTTGAGCTTACGATACTGCTTTGGACTCAGATTATAGCAATCACCAAAAGCCTTATAAAAACGGCTGATAGAACCAAAGCCAGTTTCGATAGCAATATTAAAAATCGAACGTTTAGTATTGCGTAAAAGTGAGCAGGCATATTTAAGGCGAATATGAATAATGAACTGGCGGATGGAATACCCAGAAAATCCTTTAAAAACACGTTGGATATAGTTTTCGTGATAGCCTAAATAATCAGCTAAGTCTTGATTGCGGATATCCTCTTGAAAATGCTCGAAAATATAATGTAAAATTTGGCTAAAAAGTTGCATATTGGGCATCTCTTTTTGAGATTTTATCTGTTGATTATCGGAAGGAATATAAAGAGATTCATAGGCAAAGCGATTAAGCAGAGCGGAGATATCTAAGTTCATCCGATCAAAGACTTCCTCCTTTGTACTCTTGGTATCTGCATGCCAAAGTTCAAAAAGCTGCTCAATGAAAAAGGCAGGAGCCTTAATGCTTAAAATATGACTGCTCAGCAAAAAACGGTGGAGGGAGTTGTTGATATTACACATTAAAAAATCTTCCAAAGGATAATGGAAGTTATAAAAACCACCTGTTTCCTCCAAATGACATTGGGTTACACGATGGGGAATACCACCCCAAAATAGAATGAGCTGACCTTCGGGGAAAGTCACATTTTTTCCATCAAAACAATATTTTACATAACCTTTTTTGATGAAGTTGAATTCTACATGATTATGCCAATGTTCGCTTTCCATGGTAATTGGTTTGCCATGAAACCAAAATGTGGAATGCTCATAAGGCATATGATGAAGAGGGTCGCCCTCTTGTACATCTTTTTTTACAGATATTTGTCCAACCATATTATCACCATCCTTGCTCAAATTTAGTTTACCACGAAGTGTTGAAAACAGGAAGAAAAAAAGAGAAAACAAGAATTTTCTGATATACAAGCATGCTATCTTGTGATTATAGCTTAAAGAAGTTTAAAAGTACCATTTATAAAGTTAATAGCGAGGTTTAAACCAATGAAAACATTCAAAATTCTTTCACTTTCCTTATTGGCATCAACGGCCTTTACAAGCCATGCAGCCGAAAATAGCATTGATGTTTGGGCATGGAATATTAATGTGCCAGTTGTTGAAAAAGCTGCTGAAATGTATAAGCAAAATCACCCTGATGTGATGATTAATGTTTTAGATATTTCTTCGCAAGATGTTTACGTTAAAATGTCAACAGGCCTGCAGGCTCGTGGTGCAGGGCTAGGAGACGTTATCTTATTGGAAGATACAAATCTAAGAGGCTATCTTGAAAATTGGCCGAATGGTTTTGTTAATCTTTCTAAATTGGGTTTTACTGCAGAGGGTTATCCTGATTTCAAAAAGTCAGTCAATACACTTAATGGCGACCTTTACGGCATTCCTTTTGATGCAGGGCCTGTGGGCTTATTTTATCGCCCGAGTGTTTTTGAAAAAGCAGGCGTTGATCCTAAATCAATTGAAACATGGGATGATTATATTGAAGCTGGTAAAATTATATTCGAGAAAACAGGCTCTTATATGACAGAAGTTCGCTCCGATGATGATTTTGTTATTCGCTCAATGATGGGGGCTTTTCCTAATACCCACTATTTTGACCATGAGGGTAATATTGCCTTTATGAGCCCTGAGATGTTAGAAGTATTTAAGCTTGTTGAAAAAATGGATGATGCAGGCATTTTATATAAAGGGGCAAAAGGTTGGGATGGCTATGTGCAGGCCATTGTAAACACACGTATTGTGGCGACACCATGTGGGGCATGGCTCGCAGGTACAATCGAGCAACAAGCTCCAGACCAAGCAGGCGATTGGGGTGTGCTTCCTTTACCTAAAAACTCTCAAGGTAAAAATGCATCTAATATTGGTGGAAGCAACTTTGTTATTCCATCAAGTAGCGATAATATCGATTTAGCAGCTGATTTCATGAAGTTTTTTGCATCAAATGCAACGGTTCAGGAAGATGCTTTTAAAACAGGGCTATTTCCCACTTACACACCTGTATATGCAAGCGAAAGTTTTAATGCTCCTGTAGCCTATTTTAATAATCAGGCTATTTGGGCAGAGTTTGCTAAGGTTGTTAAAGATATTCCAGCCGTTAACTTCACCATGGATTACGCCCTAGCTCGAGAAGAAGTGATGAAGGCTTTAAGTGATGTGGTTTTTAAAGATGTTGAGCCCCAAAAAGCTTTAAGTGATGCCGCTAAACGTTTAGCCAATCAAACAGGCCGCAAGGTCAATAAATACTAACTTATTGCATAAGGGTATTATGGAGAGGAAAACTCCGCCCTAACGCAGTTAGAGAAAATAACAGTTTTAAGTAGAAATGAGGAAATAAGAACATGAAAACATTAAAGATACTTTCACTTTCCCTATTGGCATCAACAGCCTTGGTAAGTCATGGGGATGAAAAGAGCATTGATGTTTGGGCATGGAATATTAATGTCCCCGTATTAGAAAAAGTCGCTGAGGCTTACAAGCAAGAACATCCTGATGCGGTAATTAATATCTCAGATATCGGACGTAATGATGTTTATACTAAAGTTAATGTGGGCTTACAAGCCAAAGGTAAAGGCTTACCTGATGCAATTTTGGTGGAAGATGAATATTTGGCAGGCTTTTTAGCCAATTGGCCCAATGCTTTTGCCAATCTTTCGGAACTTGGCTATGATCAATATGCTAATGATTTTCCTGAGTTTAAAAGAAATGCGGTTCAGGTAGACGGTCAGTTTTTTGCTACGCCTTTCGATATTGGTCCTGTGGCTATTTTTTATCGCCCAAGCTTTTTTGCCAAAGTAGGGGTTGATCCAGCCTCTGTTAAAACATGGGATGACTATATTGCCGCAGGTAAAAAGATTAAAGAGGCTACAGGCTCTTATATGACTAATGTGTCGACTGACGATGATGCTCTTTTCCGTATCTTCTTGCAACAAAATGGTGGTGGTTATTTTGATAAAGATGGCAATATCGATTTTAACAGCCCCAAAGCTTTAGCGGCTTTAACGCTCATTGATAATATGGAAAAACAAGGTATTATCTATACAGGAGCAAAAGGTTGGGATGGTTTTGTTCAAGCTATTGCCTCATCAAAAATTGTGGCTCTACCTCAAGGGGCATGGGTTGTAGGTACAATCGAAAGCCAAGCTCCTGATAGTCAGGGTGATTGGGCAGTTATGCCAATGCCAAAAAGTAATGCGGATCAAAAAGAGGCCAATATCGGTGGAAGTAATTTTGCCATATTTTCTACAAGCGATAATATTCAGGCAACTTACGATTTCTTATCATTCTTTAGTGCTAATACAGCTAACCAAGAGATTGCCTTTAAGGGAGGTTTATATCCAAGTTTCACCCCTGTATATAAAGAAGATTCCTTTAAAGCAGGCGTAGAGTTTTTTGGTGGGCAATCGGTTTGGACAGATGTTGCAAAAATCGTTCCAAATATTGCAGATTTTACCTATACAATGGACTATTCTATTGCCCGTGAAGAAGGCTATAAGATTATTACCGAAGCAATTACAACCGATAAAGAACCAAGTAAAATTTTATCGGATGCAGCCAAACGTTTAGCTAATCAAACAGGCCGCAAAATTAATAAATACTAACTCATTGCATGAGGGCTAACTGCTCCCTTTAACAAACTCAAGGGAGTGGGAAGCCCAAAAGACAAGGGAAATAAAATAACCAATTAGGGAATTTAAGATGAAAAGTCATAATCTTAACCGTCAAAAGAACATAGCAGCATGGGTGTTTATCTCACCCGCTTTAATCTTGTTTTTATGTTTTATGGTTTGGCCAATTATCGATAGCTTTTTTATGAGCTTCTATTTTATCCGTGGAGAAAGACAAAGCTTTGTCGGCCTAGGTAATTATGTGCGGCTTATGCAAGATACGATTTTTTGGAAGTCCGTATGGAATATGTTTACGATTTTGATTATCCAAGTACCGATTATGTTGTTTTTATCTATGCTTTTTGCTTCCATACTCAATAATCCACTGCTTAAGTTTAAGGGCTTGTTTCGTGTGAGTATCTTTTTACCCACGGTGACCTCGCTGGTGGCTTATTCGATTATCTTTTTTATGATGCTTTCTTTTGAGGGTGTGATTAATAGTTTGTTGAAATCTATGGCTATAGGCCCTTTTAACTGGCTAGATAATCCCATCTTAGCCAAGCTGAGCATCATCTTAGCCATTACATGGCGGTGGACAGGCTATAACATGATTATCTTTTTAGCAGCTTTGCAAAATATTCCTTACTCATTATATGAGGCTGCAAGTATTGATGGAGCAAAGGCTTGGCAGAAGTTTCTGTTTATTACTGTTCCTCAGCTTAAGCCCGTGATTTTATTTACCGCAATACTCTCAACCATTGGTACAATTCAGCTTTTTGACGAACCCATGAACCTTACAAAAGGTGGGCCTAGCGATGCAACCCTCTCACCAACAATGTATCTTTATAACACCGCTTTTAAGGCCTCTAATGTTGGCTATGGGGCTGCGATTGCATGGGGAATTGTAGTGCTGGTGGTTATTTTGGCAATTGTACAGTTTAAAGTGATAGGGAAGGATGATTAAAATGAAAAAAATATTGCTATATATCTTCTTGATTATTATCGCTTTTATCAGTCTTTATCCATTCATATGGACATTTATTAATGCCACGCATCATACATCTGCAGTCTATCAATATCCGCCATTTTGGAAGTTTGGTGGAATGTTTATGGAAAACTTTAATAATCTTGACGAAAGTGTTCATATTAAGCGTGTATTTATGAACTCGATGATTGTTGCAATTGTTCAAACTATTCTTACAATTTCAATTGCTTCTATGGCGGGCTATGCCTTTGCAAAGTTTGATTTTAAAGGGAAAAAAATAGTTTTTAGTCTTTTACTATTTTCGATGATGATACCTTATCAGGCAACGATTGTTTCTCTATTTCGTATCTTTGCTTCTTTAGACTTCAAAATTTTAGGTGTTAGTTTTGGCTTAGATAGCTATCCTGCTCTTATTTTACCAGGTCTTTGTAATATTTTTGCTATATTTTTAATGACTCAAAATATGAAGTCCTTTCCCTATGAGATTATTGAAGCAGCACGGGCGGATGGCTGCAATGAGTTTCGTATATTTAGCTCGATTGTTGTTCCTAATATGCGTCCTGCGATTGCGGCAACATCAATTTTTGTATTTATGAGCAGCTGGAACAACTTTATGTGGCCGCTGGTGATTACCGCAAGCCCAGAGATGCGAACATTGCCTGTAGCTCTCTCATCACTTATTGGCTTTAGTATTATCGATTACGGTCAAGTAATGGTAGGAATTACCATATCGACAATTCCGATTATTATCTTTTTCTTACTTATGCAACGACAATTTATTGCTGCTGTTACAGGTAGTGGTGTTAAAGGTTAAACAAAGGAAATAACAAAATGCAAATAACAAAAAAACTATCTTTTGATTGGAGATACACACCGAGTAAAGATAAAAAATGGGTAGATGTCCTTAATGATAAGGGCGAGAATATTACTCTTCCTCATAGTAATAAGGAGCTTCCTTTCCACTATTTTAAGGAAGAGGAATTCCAATTTGTATCCACATATCAGCATGTTCTAAATTTATCTCAAGATGAAATACAAGAGAAAAAGGTCTGTCTTTTGTTTGAAGGTGTGATGGCAAAAGCGGAGGTCTATCTTAATGGTAAACTTATCACTACCCATAAGGGAGGATACTCAGAATTTGAGGTAGACTTAAGTGGTGATTTTAAGGCTGATGCTGATAATCTTCTTACTGTTTTTGTTGATAGTCGAGAGCTGAATGATATTCCTCCTTTTGGTGGTATGATTGATTATTTAACCTATGGCGGAATTTACCGTGATGTTCATTTGATCTTAAAGCCAAAACTTTCTATTGGCCAAGCAAAAGTCTCTACACAAAATACCGAAAAAGCAAAAAAGACTCTTAAAGCTCTTATCCGTTTTGATAATGAGCAAAAGCAAAAAGGCAACTATGTTTTAGGCTATCACCTAACAGCTAAAGGTTTTGATTTTTCGGGTGAGGAAAAAGTATCTTTAGATGGTAGTGAGCATCAAGAATTTGAGCTAAAGCTCGATGATATCGCAGATATTACACTTTGGGATATCGATAATCCGCAGCTTTATGATTTAGAACTTAACCTTAAAAAAGAGACTGATTGCATCCATAGCTATCAAACACGTATAGGCTTTAGAAAAGTAGAATTTAAGGTGGATGGTTTTTATTTGAATGGTAAAAAGTTGAAAATCTTAGGGCTTAATCGTCACCAATCTTGGCCCTATGTGGGCTATGCGATGGGAGAGCGGGCTCAAAAGGCTGATGCGGATATCTTAAAACATAAGCTTAAGCTGAATTTAGTGCGGACATCTCACTATATGCAATCAAAGCATTTTTTGGATCGTTGTGATGAGGTAGGCCTTCTTGTTTTTGAGGAAATTCCAGGCTGGCAACATATTGGTGATGAAAAGTGGAAGAAACAAACCTTATGTGATGTTCAAGATATGATTGAGCGTGATTTTAATCACCCATCGATTATTTTATGGGGGGTTCGGATTAATGAAAGCCCTGATGATGATGGTTTTTATAAGCGAACCAACCAGTTAGCCCATCGTCTTGACCCAACAAGACAAACAGGAGGGGTGCGTTGTATTACGGATAGCCATTTATTAGAAGATGTTTATACCATGAATGATTTTATCCATAATGGCAATAAAGTGGCTCTTCGTGGTCAACAGCAAGTTACAGGTTTGAGCAAAAAAGTCCCCTATATGGTTACTGAATATAATGGCCATATGTTCCCAACAAAGCGTACCGATACAGAAGACCGCCTTATGGAGCATGCTTTACGGCATTTGCGTGTGATTGATGCGGCCTATGGTGATGATGATATTGCAGGTTGTATTGGCTGGTGTGCTTTTGATTATAACACCCATAAGGATTTTGGAGCAGGAGACCATATTTGTTATCATGGGGTGATGGATATGTTCCGTATGCCAAAGCCTGCAGCTTATGCTTATGCTTCCCAGTGTGATCCTGAAGAAGAGGCAATTTTAGAGCCTGTAACTGTGTGGGCAAGAGGGGAGCGTGATGAATGTTTCTTTACGCCTATGCTCATTCTAACCAACTGTGATTATGTGGAATTTTCATTTGGTGGCGTACTTATTGGTCGCTATTTTCCTGCGAGAGACCAGTTTAAAAACCTACCACATCCTCCTGTGATTATTCCTGAATTTGATGATGGTGGTTGGGGATTTAATTGGCATGAGGGTAATTTTAAAGGCTATGTGGATGGCAAGCTTGTGGCAGAGCGACAATTTTCGGCCTCAGCAACACCACAAAACTTTAAGTTAATAGCTGATGATACTAAACTTAATGCAAATGTTATTGATACTACACGTATTTTGGCTCAAGTGAGTGATGAATATGGCCATGTTCTAGCGTTTCTTCATACACCGATTATCTTTGAGATTGAAGGACCTGCAAAGATTTTAGGGCCCAAAGTGAAATCACTTTTAGGAGGAGCAACCGCCATTTGGGTTGAAAGCTATGGGCAAAAGGGTAAGATAACCATTACAGCAAACTTGCCCGAACTTGGCTTAAGCCATGAGATAAGTTTGACTTAACTCTTTTTGCGGGTATATCTTGCATCGTATAAATTATGCCCCATAATGCAAGTATTGACCCTTGGGGAAAGTTATTGTTTTTTTATTACTAAGGGGGGTAGTCTCCCCCCTTACAAATCTCCGTTCTAATCAAGACTCCTGCTCCCTTAAGCTTACCGAAAGCTTTTGATAAGAGCTTGTTTTTACCGCATTTCGGCAGGCTTAGTGAGCGTTAAAGCTCTTCAATAAGGTTGACCATTTCCATAGCAGCGTTTGCCCATTCAATGCCGCAGCGGCTATGGGTACCATCTACACGATCCATGGCGAGCTTGCGGTTGGGGCAAGTCAGCACCCCAAATAATACGGGTGTAGCGGTTTCTAAAGCAACTTGGTTAATACCATCAGCAGCCATTTTTGCCACATAATGATAATGGTCCGTCTCTCCTAAAATAACAGCTCCAATACAAATAACAGCATCAACTTTTGTTTTATTGATAATATTTTTGGCTGCAATAGCAAGCTCCACCGCTCCAGGAACTTCATATTCCTTAACAGAAAAATGGTTGCTAAGTAATGTTTTTTTAGCATCTGCCGCAAGAGGAGCCGTAATGTCACTATTCCATTTGGCTTTGATAATTGCTATTCTCATGAGTTCCCTCCTTATAATAAATGTCCTAAAATTTCTTTTTTTATTTTGAGATAGTTCGCATTTTCCTTAGTGGTAATTCCAGGGCTTGATATATGGGTGATATTGCCACCAAAATACTCTTTAAGTTCCTTGATTTTATGGGGGTTATTAGTAATAAGCTGAAGCGAGCGAATATCAAGATGTTGTAAAATATCTGCAGCAATCTGATAGTTGCGGGCATCAACAGGTAGGCCAAGCTGCTTGTTGGCATCAACTGTATCAAGCCCCTCATCTTGAAGCTGATAGGCCTTGATTTTATTGATAAGACCAATATCTCGACCCTCTTGACGCAGCCATAAAATAACCCCTTGGCCTTCTCGCTCTATCATTTCCATGGCATGATGAAGTTGGCTTTGACAATCGCATTTTAAGCTTCCAAAAATATCACCTGTTAAACATTGGCTATGAATGCGAACCAAAATATCGGACTTGTTGCAAACATCTCCTTTTATAAGGGCGATATGTTCCTTATCGCCTTGTTTCCAAACGTTAATAGTAAAGTTTCCAAATTTTGTAGGAAGCTGACTTTGAGCCTCTAAAGAAGCTAAAGATACGCCTTGTTTTTGAGCCTGAATAATCTCTTCGATACTCACAAGGGGAATATTATAGGTTTCGGCAAAAAAGTTGAGTTTATCGCCTTTGAGCATATCGCCATTTTCATCAGGAACTTCAACTAAAGCAGCAGATGGAAGCAGATTTGCCATTTTGCATATATCGACGGCGGCTTCTGTATGGCCTTGACGTTCAGATAATCCGCCCTCAGCAGCCTTAAGAGCCATGACATGACCAGGAGATATAATATCGGCAGGTTTTGCATCGGGGTGGGCTGCAATTTTAAGGGAATAAGCCCTATCTTTGGCTGATATACCTGTTGTAATATTTGATGATGCTTCAAAGGAAAAAGCAAAAGGGGTGGATTGAACATCTCTTTTATGCAAAGGGCTTTCTAGCGGTGGAAGGCCTAAACGTTCGAGTTGTTGTTTTGTGGTGGCAAAACAGATAATGCCTGAGCTATGCTTAACCATAAAGTTAATAGAGCCTTCGCATAATGTTTGGCACGAGACAACAAGGTCGCCCTCATCTTCACGTTTTCGGTCATCGATAATTAAAATAGGGCGGCCATTTTGTAATGCTTTTATCGCTTGTTGAATGCGGTTCATTTTGTATCTCCTCTATGTTTTAAAAAATGAAAAACCATTTTTGCCATGACATCAATTTCAATATTGACAATTGAGCCAATATGCCAAAATTTTGCACATGTTTGTTTTTGGGTGTGGGGAATTAACATGATGGAAAAGCTATCATTTTCCACATGGGTTAAGGTGAGTGATATGCCATCAATGGCAATAAAGCCTTTGGGAATATTTTGCTGAGCAAATTGCGTATCTAGGCTAAATGTTACATTAAGGGCTTGACCATCTTTGGCCAAATTTGTAATGGTTGCGGTTGTATCAATATGACCCTGAACATTATGGCCTCCCATATAATCATGCATACGTAATGCAGGTTCTATATTGACCATTTGCTTAGGCTGTAGCCCTTTAAGATTGGTTAATTTTAGAGTTTCGGGGAGAATATCAAAACACATATGATGTTCATCCATATCCACAATGGTGAGGCATACGCCATTAACGGCGATACTATCATCAACACATATATGGGCTAAACAATCAGCCTTACGAGTGATTGTTAGTCGCTGCATTCCCCCTAAATCTTTATTTTTAACAATGGTTTCAACAGATTTTATGATACCTGTAAACATGAGATTTGCTCCTTTTTCCATTGATGGAATTTTTGGCTTATATATTGGAGATAAATATCCTCATCTATAAGCTGACTTGATTGATAGATAAGCCTTAAACTTTGCTCCATTGTGGCAAACCCTTGGCCGTCAAAAGCGGTTGGGGCATCTTTGCCGCCAATAAGTTTAGGGGCAATAAAGATATGATATTCATCGATTAAATCTTGCTCCATAAAGCTTGAGAGCAATTGCCCACCACCTTCGATAAGCAAAGATGTGATTTTATGCTCACCAAGAGTGTTAAGCAGATGAGTAGGAGAGATATATCCAGTATGATCCGTATCTAAAGTAATATGCTGAGTATTTTTAGGCAATAGATGAGCATAATCACTAGGAGCAATAATCATTGTTTTGGGGTTTTGGAAGATTTGGGCTGTAGTATCTATAGGATTTTTACCGAGGAGAATAATAGGTATAGGATGGGAGGGGGTTTGGATATCAAAGCGAGTGTTGAGCTTAGGGTTATCGTGGCGTAAGGTATTTGCTCCCACAAGAATAGCTTGACTTTGATGGCGGAGCTGATGGGCAATGTTGCGACTTTTTGCATTGCTTATCCAGCGGCTATCATGGTTATGGGTGGCAATTTTACCATCAGCACTCATCGCCCATTTGGCTCGAACATAAGGGCGAGATGTTAATTGATGCGTTGCAAAATCTGTAATAATATCAAAGCATTCTTCAACGCATACACCTAAAGTCACCCCAATACCAGCATCACAAAGCTTTTGCAGAGATTGACCGTAAACTTTTTTGTTCATATCACAAAAGGGAAAAACTACATGAGTGATTTGTGCTTCAATCAGAGCATCTACACAAGGTGGCTGTTTGCCATGATGGCAGCAAGGCTCTAATGTTACATAGGCCGTTGCCCCTTGGGTTTTGTGTAGGGGAATGTTTTTTAAGGCTTCTTTTTCGGCATGGAGTCCGCCATATTGTTGGTGGTAACCTTGGGCAATAATTTGCCCATCTTTAACAATAACACAACCAACATTGGGGTTGGGAGCTGTATGGCCTTCTCCTTTAAGGGCTAGCTCTATCGCCTTTTTCATGTAAAATTCATGCATAAAAAAACCTCGCATTTTTATCGAGGCATTTTTTAGACGAAAGGCGATATACGAATGTATAAGCACAAATAAGCATATAGATACACTTATACTGTACAAAAAAGCATTCTTAGCCTCTTCTATCATCCGGACTATGACCGTCGGTAGCTGAATTTCGCAGCTTCTGCTTGACCTTATACATATTTAGTATAAGCGCTCGTGGACTATACCACCGGTAGGGAATTTCACCCTGCCCCGAAGAGTTGTTCTATTCTTTTAAAAGCTAGTATATGGCTTAATCATAAAAGAGTAAAGAAAATTTTTCTTCTTATAGGCTATAAGCCTAATGGAGATGGAATAAAGTATCGATTTTTTCGGGGGTTACAGGAGTCCATGGAACATCATAATTTTTATCTGTACCATTATTCCATGGCGTATGGTTATACTCATACCATATACGGGCTTGTGGTTGGTAGTCTGAGCCTAAAACTTGCCTTAAAGCAAGGTCAATAGCCCCTTGAGCTTGAGCCTCAGCATCTTGAGCAATGGTGACCATCTCACCTTTTTTGACAGCATATAAAGCATCGGCAATACCATCAATACCAGCAATAGCAAAATCTCCAACTTCTAGGCCAGCAAGCTTAATGGCATCAATTGCTCCAAGAGCCATTTCATCATTTTGTCCGATAATACCACTAATCCTTCCTGGATGTTTTTCTAACCATTCTTCCATCAGTAAGCGTGCATCATCCCTTGACCAATTGGCATTGCTCATCTCTAAAATATTGACATCAGGACATTCTGCTAAAGCTTTTAAATTACCTTCTTTTCGCTCAATACTTGCTGATTGTTCTAAAGGGCCTTCTAAGATAACCACATTACCTTTACAGCCAATTTTTTCTGTAATAAATTTAGCTTCCATATAGCCAGACTGAACGTCATCAGAGCCAATATAGCTTGTGAGTAAATCCGAATTAACTCTTGTATCCGAGCCAATAACAGGGATGGAAGCATCATAAGCTGCCTTGATGCCAAGAGCCCCTGCTTCAATATCGATAGGAACAAAAATGGCCGCATCAAAGTTACGTGTTGTTAGAGATTTTAGCTGGTTATTTTGGATGAAAGCATCATATTGGCCATCAAGAACAATTAGCTCAACTCGACCAGAAAGAACAGCAGGATGGTTACGAGCTTGTTTTGTCCATACTTGCATAAATTGGCTACTTAAGCCATAAACAAGGACTCCAATTCTTATGGGCTTATCAGTTTTTGATGCTTCGTTTGCTGAAGATATTAACGATGCAGTTATAGCAACTAAAGCTACTGTTAATGCAATAATTTTTTTTATAAGCAACATGAAGTCCCCTTTGTTTATTTTTTGTATAAGTTGAGTGGGCTTACTATTAAGCAAAGCATAATTCTTGTGATTCATATTGTATGATTTTTTAAAAATTCAATAAAAAAAGTTAAGATAATCACAATATTTTGAGTGATATGCTCATTGGCATATAGATAATCGGACTTTTAAAGCAAACATAGTAGATATTTATTATAAAACATTGTAATATAATGAATAAACATTATTATACATTTCTTTTAGAATTAAGCAAATATACGGCCTTAGATATAGTAATCATAATGATTATCGTTTATTAAAGGAAAATTCTATGAATTGGATAAATAATATTTTTGAAGTCAAAAAGCCTATTATTGCAATGTGCCATATAGAGGCTCTTTTAGGTGATGCACAATATGATTCCCAAAAAGGAATGGACTGGGTTATTGAGCGTGCAAAAGAAGATTTACTTGCCTTGCAAGATGGCGGCGTGGATGGGGTGATGTTCTCTAATGAGTTTAGCTTACCTTATTTAACTAAAACCGAGCCAATTACAGCCATATCGGCCAGTTGCGGGTTGACCGCAATTTAAGAAATGTTACAATGAAGGTATAGATGATAATATAAAAGAGCTTACCCTTTTAGAACAGTTAGACTATTTAGAAATACAAGCCGAGAGAATAAAAAAACAGAATATTGATAGTTCTTTTAAAGATAGAATAGAGTCTATTAGAAGGCAAATTTTTAGTAATAACAAGTTTAGGGACAAGATCTCTTTCTTAGCATATAGTATTAAAGAACTTAAATTATTTACTTCATTACATAGAGTTGTAATGAAGAATAAAAAAGAGCATAATAATCAGAGTATAAAGATTTAGGAGAATAGAATGGAGACAATAAATGTAAGCTCCCTGCATGCGCAAGCCAGCTCTGTTGGGTGGGATAGTGCTTATATAGCAAAAGTAGCAAAATTTAATGTTGAGATGGGTCTAGCTCCTGATCTTAAAACAGCCGCAGATGATGTTATTAGAAGCTTTAATAGGGTATTATCTACAGAAAATAAAAGTATAGATCAAATATATTCATTGTTTAAAGAAGGGAATGGTAAGCAGATAGCGGCTCTATTAAATAAGGGGCAGTATGTCCAAGTAGAAAGTTTGCAATTATCACAACAGGCATTAAGGGCTGGTTATAATCAAGATCATTTGCTTACTTTAGCTAAACAAATATTTAACCTTACACCTAATAGTGAAAGAAATTTAAACATCTCTTTTGAGCAAGCTAAACAGATGATAGAAGAGGATAGCATCAAAATTCTAAATGGAGAAACTTCATTTGAAGGCTTTCCTATTATTGATAAAGCGAATAAGGCTCAGGCGATAACATCTATTGACAATTATGCTAAGGGTTTTAATGTTTACGAATTAAAACCTATTCAGCAGGAAATTAATGCTCTAAATAAAACTCTTTATAAAGCCAGTTTAACTTTTGATGATCTAAAAAATTATAAAGACCAAGGTATGAATATAAGTGATATACCATCATTAAAATATTCAAATATCAACAAGGTAGAAAAAGATTTTGCCAAAATAGAAAAAATGGCGGAAGTATCCCAAAAAGATTTTACGTCTCGTATGAATGATCTAAAAACAACATTTACTGATGTTGATGATTTTAATACTGGAATGAAAGATACTATAAAGTCAGTTAATAAAATGAGTAAGTCTCATTTACAGGCAAACCTAAATCTACAAGTCAAAGCAATTTCTAGTAGTATTAATGCCGTTAGAACAATGACCGTATTAATGAATTTACCAAAAC
>JBKEBO010000023.1:0-12820 GCA_047973205.1 Alphaproteobacteria bacterium
GTACCTGTCATGCTGCACATAAGTTGCAGCATCTAGAATATTGTTGATATAGATTTTCACAACTTACGCTATGCTCCGTGCGAAAATAACGGTATAGTGGTTTTCCCACCTTATTAGTGTGTTTTTTTTGCAACATGCAAAAACTAATATAGTTAACAAAAAGTTAATAATGAAATACTCGCAAATTATAAGACTTCTTATTCGAAACGAAATGACAGGCTTATATTTTTAAATTATATTATTATAAATCAATAGTTTAACCGTAAGTAGTTTATTATTAAATTTTTTATCATATCTAAAAGTATATAGCCCACTCTATTAGTATATAATAAATATACATCGTTATACATTGTGCTTATTATTTGCATATATAATAAAGTCATTGATTTTTAGCATATATTCTTATACATATAAAAGTGATATTAATTATTTCAACAGCTTATCTAAGGTATAGCTTTACTATAAGGGGTTAAAAAGGGTATTTTTATGAAACAGACACATTTAACAAAATTATTGCTCATTTCTACGAGCATCACATCATTATCACTAGCATCACTTAATGCCTCAGCACTTACAGGGGCATCGTTTGATACTGTCGGCCCACATACCAATACGGGTAATACCAATGTTGCAGGAAACCCTTATGATCCTAGCGTTATTGGTATCAATGTAGGTGTTAACCAAGCGGGTGATACCTCACTAAACAATAGTGGTCAAGTGGTTTTTAGTGGAGATATTGATAGGCAATTAGATACTTCTGCATACCATAATTATGTTGGGATTAACTTTTGGCGAGCCCTTGATGTTGACTATGCTGGAGCTGCTGGAAATACAACATTAACAAATAGTGGTGAAATGAGTGGGGAGATCACGGTTACAAATATCAAACGTGGTGCTATTGATGGGCATTTAGCCGTTCATGGTATTTTTATGGGAGCCTATACAGATGGTAGCCAAACCTATACTATTGATAATAGCGGCAAAATGAATATTAAGGTTACCTCTAATGAGCAACAAGCTGATACAAGTGGGGTTACTAATGCTGTGGATAACCCTAGCAGTGATCAATATCTTCTTGGTATTGCCATGAGCTCAGGTGGGAATCTTAGCCAAAAGACAACAAATGGTGTATTAGAAAAAAATCTCCAAGGTCAGCATACGGCTAAAATTAGCAATACGGGTGAAATTATATTAAATAATGTTATTAACTCCACTGCTAATGCTATCGCTGCTAATGCTTATACTTATGGTATTAATCTTGGGGCAGCAAATATGAAAGATGTTACTATTACCAACTCTGGTACATTTAATGTAACATCAACGAGTACAACGAATGATAAAGGGCTTGCTGAAGCTTCAGGTATTTTATTTAATGATTTTAACTATGAAAAATCCGATCTCAGTGATATTGCGTTTAATCCGACTGGGGCTCTAGATGTCAATATCGAAAATTCTAATGCCTTTAAAGTCGATGCTCAAGGTAAAATTGCAGCAACCGCAACAGGAATAAACGTTATAACCAGATCAACTGATAGAGCTTCTCGTAACATCAACATCATCAACAAGACCCCAACTACCGCTGGGTCAAAAATTTAAATCACATCATCTCACGAAGACATAGGAATTCACTTATATACACAAGGTTCAGCAGTTGGTGGAACAACCGTAAAAATAGATAACCTATCAGATGCTAATTTTGAAGTTACAGGTAAAACTTCTGCCATAGGTATTTACTGGGCTGATAATAGTGGAGCTACAGGCAATGCTACAGACCCAATTATTAATAACGCAGGGAGCTTTAAGGTTACGGGAACAAATGGCAATGCCACAGGTATTCAGTCCGACTTAAGTGGGGCAGATTTAGGAGAATTAGATTATCATATTAGCAACTCTGGTACATTTAACGTAGAATCAACCACTAACGAAGCTTACGGTATTGTAAATAATATCAGCCGTACAGGCTCTACACCTAATATCGACATTAATATCAATAATACAGCAGCTTTAAATGTTAAAGGTAAAACAAGTGCCGTAGGTATTACGGTTAAAGACCCAAATGCTCAAGTAAAAGGTGGCTCTATTACCAATAGTGGTAATCTAACCGTTGCCGCTACTGGAACAACAACCAATGCCTATGGTATCTATGCAGAAGGCAATATCGAAACTATCGGCAATACAGGAAGCATTACAAGTTCTGGTATGGGTATTTATTATGCTCCATCATCTACAGGGACAGTCAATAACGATGCTGCTATTAATGCTGCTACAAATGGTATTTATGTTGCAGGCAATGGAGCTAACGTTAATAATAGCGGTATGGGTACAATTAAGGCTGATAACTATGGTATTTATGCCGAAAATGCTGCAAATGTAAGCAATAGTGGGGCAATTGAAGGCCTTACAGGCGATAGATCCGAGGCTGGGATTGTGCTTAAAAATGTGGCGAATGCCATTAATAATGGTGATATTACAGCCAAAAATGGTATTTTGGGCGAAAACGTAACCCGCCTCGAAAATAACAGCAACTTAGACGTAACCGAAGATGGTATTAACCAATCGGGTGGTTCAACACCAGGTACATTGATTAATACAGGCAATATCACAGGTGCAAATGCTGCTGGTTCTTCTGGCATTAAATTTGTATCCGATGGCGGCTCTATTAACCATACAGGAACAATCACAGGCTTTGATTATGGTGTTACTTCTGGTAACTTAGCTTCGGCAACAATCAAAGGCGATATTACCGCTAATGAAGTAGCAGCTAGTATTACAAATAGCAATAACATTAATATTTCTGATGGTACATTAAAAGCTAAAATTGGTGCAAATGTAACAGATTCTTCGGATGTTGTTGTTGACTCAGCCATTGTTGCTAGCGAAACTGGTGCCGTTATCACCAATAATACAAGCTCTACCTTTAATGGCAATATTACCTCGGGTAATATCGGCATTGCAGGCGATAATAGCGGTATTGTTAATGTAAATAACAATACAATCACAGCTAAAACAGGTATTAATATTGCCTCAGCTGATACACTTAACATCAACGGAGCTAGCGTTAAAGCAACAGAAAATGGTGTAATTTTAGGTGATGCTAAAAATCTAAATGTTACCAATGGCTCTACAGTAACATCGGATAAAGATGCTATTGTTTTGAGCAATATTGATGAAGCCATTTTAACAGACTCAACAATTAGTGGTAAGGAAGTTGCGGTTAATGCTTCGGCTGGCGGCGTTAAAAAGCTTTATTCAAACTCGGATGTTACAGGGACTAAAAACTCATTCTTATTTGATGATACAGATAACCTTTTAGAGCTTGGTACACCTGGTACAGTTAATGGTGATATTGACCTTGGTGGTGGCGAAGATACCCTAGATTTAGGTGCAGTTTCTCGTGGTAATGGTGCAGGAAGTGCCGTTATTAATGATGCTATTAAAAATATGGAACATCTGATTGCAACCACAGGCGACTGGACACTTAATGGCAAAACAACCATGACAACCGATGGTACAAACAATAACCATTCTAGCACGGCTGCTAATGGTAACATTACGATTGGTAGTGGCGGCTCGCTCTCTATTCCTGTAGCCGTAAATGATGCGATTAATGATGGTAGCACTCAACAATATGATAGAACACTAACCTCCGAAGATGGCTCTAACACCGAAAAAAGCTTTGGTACAATTGCCGAAAATAACGTAGCCATTGGTACAATTCAAGCCAATAGCTTAGATGTTCAAGGTAAGATTGAATATTTCCTCGAAGATAAATCTTATGTAACAGGTGGCTCAGAAATCATTGTTTATAATGGTAATGTTCAAAATCTTGTGAATGCTCAAAATATCACACCAGTTAACGTGGCTGCTGGTTGGGAAGGCTCGTATGTTTACGATGAAGCAACAGGCAAGCTTGGCTTTAAGATAACAACCACACAAAATCCCGAAAATGTTCTTCCACCAAGTGTAACAGAACCTATTGAAGAAATTCCAAATGGTTCTGAGGTTACAGGCCGTGAGACAGGTAATAACAATATCGATACAGGCTGGAGCTTTGCAACAGACATTGCCGATGGCTTTGCCTATGGCCGAGACCGTAATGATTGTAACTCGTCTAAACTAACTCAACAAGAAAAAATCAAGAGAAACTGTTACAACCGTAGATATAGTATGTTTACTAAATTTAGAGGCGGCTTTAGCAACTTTAACAGAAATAGTGCTCAGTATGATGAAACCTTTGGTACAATGTATCTTGGTGGTGCGGTTCAGTGGAAACCAGACTTCTTAACAGGTATTTATGGCGGTTATGGCATGGGTAGCCTAAAATATGACTATAATGAAAGTACCGAAGATTATAACACTTTCAACTTAGGTGCTTTTGCCCTTTATAAACCCACTGAAACTTCTGGTATTATTGCCGCAATTAACTATGCGAGAATATCCCATGACTTAGATCGTCATATCTCTGAGACATTACTCGATGGCTCGCAACTCAACGAAAGAGCAAAAAGCCACTTCTCGCAAGATGTTTACTCTGCTGGCCTAAAAGCCTATCGTGATTTAGATTGGGTATATGGCATTGATGTTCGTCCTAGTCTTGGGCTTTCTTATACCTTTACCGATCGTGATGCCTATAAAGAAGAAGGTGCTGAATATGGCATGAATGTTCATAGCTTAACTCAAGATTATTTAACTTCAAGCCTTCGTGTTGACTTCATGAAAGAGTTCAAAGCAAATTCACAAGCACGCTTTGGTATGGTTTGGTATCATCAATGGCTCGAAAATGATGGAACAACACTGAACTATCAGTTCTCACCAAATGTTGCTTTCCAAGCCCCTATAGCTGATTATTCTGATGATGTATTTGAGCTTAATGCGGGCATAGATTGGAACATCAAAGAGAATGTTCGCTTAAATGCCGAAGCCTTCTACCAATATGGTACTGGCTATCAACAAACATTTGGCGGTAAGTTAGGTGTTACTGTTACTTACTAATTTAAGTAAAATTAACCAATCAAAAAGGCTGAAGAGTTCCCCTCCTCAGCCTTTTTTATTTTTGTAAGTCGGAAGTTGCATCCATGATATTAAAGATGATATGGAAAACTGACAATTTTTACCCATTTTTGTCCATTTTTGTCCATAAATATCCATTTTTTGGCATATTTTGGCATATTTTATCCATTATTTTTGCAAGACTTCCTGTCTTCAACACTCTTACCTCTTGGCATTTTTTGGATAATAATGGATAGTTTGTGGATAAAAATGGACAAGAATGGACAAAACTTACCAAATATTGCCTATTTTATCCCAAATATTCATCAGGGAAGAATGTCTAGGTTCATGATATCTTCTATGCTCATGGCATTGCGGATGATATGGAAGTTATTGCCATCGGTTAAGATTTCTGCCACAAGCGGGCGGCTATTATATGTATTACTCATCACTGCACCGTAAGCTCCTGCGGTTCTAAAAGCAACAAATGCCCCCTCATCAATAGCCTCGAGCATATAGTCTTTGGCAAAGATATCTGTACTTTCGCAAATAGGACCAACAACATCTACTTTTCTTTTTGCTAACCCCTTGGTTTCTATGGGAATAATCGAATGTTCTGTTTTATAAATTGCAGGGCGAGCTAAATCATTCATACCTGCATCAATAATGACAAACTCTTTGCCATCTCCTTGTTTATTATAGATAACTTTAGATATTAACAAACCTGCATTGCCTGCAATCATCCGCCCTGGCTCTACAATAATTTTACAACCTGTACGTTCTTGAATTTGCTTTGCTGCCTCACCCCATTTTTTCGGTAAAAGATGAGCCTCATGGTCATGATAGGGAATGCCCAAACCACCACCAAGATCGAAATATGGAACATCAAAACCCTGCTCATTTAATCGCTCAATTAAATCTGCAACAACTGACCACGCATGAAAAAACGGTTCAACTTCAGCAATTTGCGAGCCTATATGAGTTGCAACTCCCATAGTTTCTAAATAAGGGCTTTGGTGAGCATACTGATAAAGACGCTCTGTTTTTTCTAATGAAATACCAAACTTATTTTCCTTAGTGCCTGTGGTGATATCTTTGAGTGTTCCAGCCTCAACATCAGGATTAACCCGAAAGGCAATAGGAGCAGGCTGCTCTAAATCTTGTGCAACTTTTTCAATGACATAAAGCTCATTTTCGGACTCCACATTGATTTGTTTAATATGGTTAAGTAAAGCAAAACGGATATCCTCGGCCGTTTTGGCTACTCCTGAGTAGACTATTTTTTGAGCATCAATGCCTGCCCGTAAAGCTCGCTTAATTTCACCAACCGAAACCGTATCCGCACCCAAACCACATTCTCCTAATAGCTCAAGTACGGCCAAATTTGAGTTGGTTTTTACCGCAAAAGCAATCAGATGATCAGTATCTTCCAAAGCATCTTCCAGCACATCCACATGATGGCGTAAGGTTGCTGCAGAATAAATATAAAAAGGTGTAGGTATTTGTTTTATAACATCTAAAATAGCAACATCTTCTGCAAATAATTGATTGCTTTTATAAGTAAAATAATCCATTTTTTACCCCGCCTTTTGTCCATAGGGAATATCTTGAGGGCCACCATCTCGTCCGCAAGCCCCTAAAAAGCTTAAGGAAGTGATAAGCATCATTAAAATCAACATTTTCTTCATTGCATTTTCCCTTTTATAAATATTGCTTTTTAGCTGCTTTGGCTGCAGCCAACACATTATTCGGAGCTGTCCCACCAAAAGAAGTTCTTGAAGCTACTGACTTTTCTACACTCAAGACATTATAAATATCGTCTGTAATTTTAGGCTCAACTGATTGCATCTCTTCTAAAGATAAATCCCAAAGTTCACAATGTTTATCTTCGGCCATTTTTACTAGCGAGCCTGTAATATGATGAGCCTTTCTAAAAGGAATTCTTAGCTCTCTTACACACCAATCCGCTAGGTCAGTTGCCGTTGAAAAACCATGGGCTGCAGCCCTTTTTAGCTGCTCCAAATTAAAGCTTGCCCCTTCGATTTGCCTTGCCATAACCTCAACGGAAAGCATGATAATATGATGAGCATCAAAAACGGGTTCTTTATCTTCCTGCATATCCTTACCATAGGCCAAAGGCAAGCCTTTCATCACTGTTGTGAGGTTAACAAGTGAGCCTAAAATACGACCAATACGAGCCCGAATAAGCTCGGCTGCATCAGGGTTACGCTTTTGTGGCATAATGGAAGAACCTGTTGAATAATCATCACTTAGACGAATAAAATTGAACTGTGCCGAAGACCATATTACCAATTCTTCCGCCATGCGAGATAAATGAATAGCACAAATATTTAGCACCGAAAGATACTCAATAGCAAAGTCACGATCCGAAACACTATCCAAAGAGTTTCTTGTTGGTCCATCAAAATCTAAAAGCTTAGAGGTTAAGTCACGATTAATCGGAAAGCCTGTACCTGCTAGGGCTGCAGAGCCTAAAGGGTTTTCATTCAAACGCTTACGACAATCTTTAAGGCGACTTCTATCACGAGCAAACATCTCCACAAAAGCCAACATCCAATGACCCAAAGTGATAGGCTGAGCCACCTGTAGATGGGTAAATCCTGCCATGACTGCATCATGATATTCTTCCGCCTTTTCAATAAGGATTGTTTGTAAGAGTTTTAAATTTTCGTCTAAGCTATCAATAGCATCTCGCACCCAAAGGCGAATATCCACCGCCACTTGATCGTTGCGTGAGCGTGCCGTATGAAGCCGCCCTGCCCCCTCACCAATAATCTCTTTAAGGCGGTTTTCAACATTCATGTGAATATCTTCTAAATCACGGCGAAAGCTAAATTGGCTGCTCGTAATTTCTTGTTCTATCTGCTGTAGAGCTTGGCTGATATCCCTATATTCTTCTTGGCTTAAAATACCAATGCTCTCTAACATTTGAGCATGGGCTATTGATGCTTTAATATCTTGTTTATAAAGCTGTTTATCATAATCAATTGAGGCATTAATCTCTTGCATTAAATCACTAGGAGCTGCACTAAAGCGTCCACCCCACATTTGCGATGTTTGTTTGTTTTTTTGCTCACCCATTTTTTAAGCCATTACCTTATCTGTATAATCCACAAAACCATATCATAAGCGATATATATCAATTAATAAAGGGGATAGTTTTTTCTAACTATAAAATCTCTTTATTTTTTGATTTTAGAAAGTATAATATTATACAAGTAAGTATCGTACAAAGAAAGATTATATCTGATGGAAAAAAATATTGTAAATGCTGAAAAACTACGAAACCATGGTTATGGTACAGAAGCCATTGAAAGCCTTGAAATGGGACTATTTATCGCTTATTGGCAATGGGATAGTGAAGAGGCAAGGCAAATAGAAAAAGAATATCCGCAGTATGAAAGCTTTAAAATAAGAGAATATCCAGATGGAAGCCGCTATCTTTTTGGCTGCAAAGACAGAACAAAAACAGATGCTGATCTCCTAAAGGAGCTATCAAAGGCCATACGATAAGGGATAGTTATCATGAGATTTATCTTACTTGCTGGAGTTAACGGCTCAGGAAAGTCTACTATGGTAAAAGAAGAACCTCATATTTTTGATGGTTTAAAGATGGTCAACCCTGATGAGATTCAAAAAGAATAAAATTTATCTACAGTCCAAACGGGTAAAGATGCCATAAAAACAACAGAATATTTACTAAATAACATGCAGGATTTTTCTGTAGAAACAACTCTTTCGAGCCAGCAACCCATCAACTTATTAAAGAAAGCAAAAGCTCAAGGTTATTATATAGAAATTATTTATATGATTATTGAAAATATAAGTGCTTCTAAGGATCGTATTGATGCACGCGTGAAAAAAGGAGGGCATGATATTCCGAACGAAGCCATAAACAGGCGTTACAATCGCTCATTCAATAATTTTATTAAAGCAGCTTCATATGCAGATAAAATAACTATTTATGATAACTCAGAATATATAAGAAAAAAGATTATATCTATTGAAAATAAACAAGTTTTTATCCATCATAAAATCCCTTTCTACTTAGAGCCAACCCTTGTAAAATTAGAACAAATCATCAAAAAATAAGATTTAAACTATCCATACAAAAAACGCTATCCAATATTTTGTATAGCGTTTTATTGTTGAGCATAAGGCTCTTTTTGTCGGTTATTTTGCATGGGAATTTCCTTTTTACATTTTGTTTAAGAATTCTTTAAACACTTAAATATAAAAAGGTTATCCATTAACTGCTTTAGCAAGTTCTTCACCAGTATTAGCAGCATCTTGAACATCATCCATTGCAGCCAATGTTTTTGCATTAAGAGCTTGTTTTTCTTTCCAGCTTTTAAGAGCATCCATGTTTAAAGGAACAATTTTTGCATCTCTAATAGCTCTGTCTTCAGCTTCTTGCATCTTCCACTTTTTTAAAGCCTCTAGATTAAAAGGAACAAAAGCACCCTCTTGTACTGCAGTCATTTCAACGGGTTGTTGGCTTCTTAATAAAGCCCATCCTAAAGTCATCATTTTTTAACTTCCTTTCTTGTAACTTTCTTACAATCTCAATATAGGTATGATTACCCAAAAAGAAAAACGCAAACATTACAATTCAGCCATGCATTTTATGCATGAACAAGTTAATGCGTATTAACCTTTATTAAATTTATGTATTTCAATATGTTATACAGGTGATATACAAGAATTCCACTATAAATATGTCTTTTTTGTGATGCGTTTTATGCAATGCTTAGCATTTTTTTGAAAAATTCCTTATATCTTATGGATAAATCACGATAGACTAAAGCCATTAATAACTGATAACAAAGCAAAAGATGAAAATTATGAAACAAGATATTATCCGTGGATTTGCGGCCTCATTTCCCCCTCCTCAAAGCTGTAAAGCTCAGCCTATATACGATAATTTTAAAATAGATAACAATGACTTAAAAACTATTGAGCAAATAAGAAAAGATCCCAATGATGGTCTTAATCAATATGAAAAAAACCGCCTTACCAAGCTGCAAAGTAAGCTACAAGATAATGAGTATTTTTACATAGAAAAATCAGGACGATGGCCTGGAGAATATGTGGCTCGTTCCGAAGAATATCTTTGGTGGATTAGTGGCTTTTCAGGCTCTGCAGGAAGCTGTATCATCAGCAAAAATAAAGCCATTTTATTCACTGATGGCCGCTATACAATCCAAGCAGCCAAACAATCTGCCCATTTTGAGCAAGTCTGTATAATTCAGCAAACACCTTTAAACTGGCTAAAAGAAAATACCAACGATAATGACCATCTCCTCTTTAATGCTCATACATTAACTGCTGCAATGTTTCAGAAAATTCAAGAACTTCCAATACAAACGCAGCCTTTAAATGACTTCTTGCTTGTTGATAGTCTTTGGCATAACCGCTTACCTGAGCCTTTAGGCCCTATTTGGCATCATTCATCGGAGTATGCAGGTGTATCCGCTGCAGATAAAATAGCTGCTTATCAGAAGTCTTTAGCCGAAAAATCATGTGATGGTTATATTATCACCCAACCCGAAAATATCGCTTGGCTGCTCAATATTCGGGGCTGCGATATCGAACATACACCTATTCCATTAAGCTTTGCTATTGTTTGGCAAAACGATAAGGTGGATTGGTATGTTGATGAACGCCGCTTAACGGCTGAAGTTAAAAAGGATTTAGCCCCTAGCATTCGCTTCCACCTCCCCCAACATATCTATGAGGCTGACTTTAGCAACAAAAAAATGGGCTATAACAAAACAACTACCAGCGTGGCTCTTCTTAGCCTTTTAGGTGAAAATGCAACGGCTTTTGCTGACCCATCTTTGCTTCCTAAAGCTCAAAAAAACACAACAGAACAAGAGGGTATGAAGCAAGCCCATCTTATTGACGGTGCAGCTATGATACGTTTTTTAACTTGGCTACAAAAAGAAGTTCCCCAAGCTCATGTGAGTGAAGTTTCTGCTGCTCAAAAACTCAATAATCTCCGCCTTGAGCATGAGTTATGCACTTCCATAAGTTTTGAGACTATCTCCGCATCAGGCCCTAATGCAGCTCTTCCCCATTATCATGTAAACCAGCAAAGTAATCGTATGCTGCAAGTTGATGAAATTTATCTGATTGATAGCGGCGGCCAATATATGATGGGAACAACCGATATCACCCGTACAATCAAGCTTGGTAAAGCTACTGCAGAAGAAAAACAGGCCTTTAGCCTTGTTCTTAAAGGCTTTATCCAGCTATTTCTTGCAAGCTTTTCTAAGGAGACAACAGGCGATAAGCTCGATGCTATTGCCCGCAAGCCCCTTAATGACAACAACATGGATTTTGCCCATGGAACAGGCCATGGTGTGGGTTGCTACTTAGGTGTTCACGAAGGCCCTCAAAGTATCTCTTCTCGCGGCATGAACACTCTTATGCATGCCAATATGGTATGTTCTATTGAGCCTGGTTATTATAAGGAAGGGCATTTTGGTATTCGCACCGAAAACCTCGCTATTGTTAAGCCAACATTTGGTAAAAATAGTTTTTGTAATATCACCTATTGCCCGATTGATACAGGGCTAATTGAGCTTTCCTTACTAACACAAGTTGAGCGAGATTGGCTTAATCATTATCATAGTAAGGTTCGAGAAAAATTATCTCCTCTCCTTTTTGGCGATAAGGAAGCAAAAGAATATTTATATCAAGCAACAAAGGTCATCTAAATGGTGAAAATCTATACAAAATCTGGCGATAAAGGAACATCCCTTGCCATTGATGGTAAAAGGCGAAGAAAGTCCGATTTAATCTTTGAGGTGGAGGGAAGTTTCGATGCTCTTAACAGCCATATTGGCTATGCCTTAAGCTTAGCTGAGCAAAAAATTAAGATGCTTCAAACTGTTCAAAATCAACTATTTAACATTGGTGCTTACTTTTGGAAAAGTGATACAAATGAGCATATCCAAGAGCAAATAGTAAGTGACCTAGAAGCTGAGATTGACCGCCTTACCTCAGAGCTTCCTACTTTAAAAAACTTCATTCTACCAGGAGGCTCTCAGCTAGGAGCTTATCTTCATGTAGCACGCACCGAATGCCGCAAATGTGAGCGTTTGCTCGTGCAATTTTCTGAAGAACAACCTGTTCACCCCATCGCTCTTCAATATATCAACCGCTTATCAGACTATCTCTTCACCCTCGCCCGCTACTATAACAACAAAGGTCAAAACGATATTCTGTGGAGCTAACTACGTTAGGACAAGATTATATTAAGCTAAAAGAAGCATTATAGCTTTACGCTCCCCTGCAGAAATCTATATCAACCATATTCTAGATGCTGCACGTAATTGCAGAATAACATTTGAGAAGTTTTAACAACCCACCTCTATCAGGCCTTGCCTGCTACCCCAAGAGGGGGGAGGTTTTCTCACACCTCCTTTAGACATCTTTAAGAAGATTTTTTCTTAATAGCAGAGCGGTCAAGATTGCGTTTTTTTTGCTGCTCAGTGCGTTTGCGTAAGTTTGCTTTAAGACGGTCAGCCTCTTTTTGAAACTTCCTATCACGCTCATTCTTTTTTTGCTCAGTAATGTTGGTGGTCATTTTATACTACCTTTGGTCAAATAAAGCCATATAGATGCAAAAATTATCTTGCAAATTGCTGCTTATATTGTTATATATCGCTACACAAATTTTGTAAATAGATTTGGTTTCATCTAAAGCCAAATACTTCAGCCGCAGTAGCTCAGGGGTAGAGCACTCCCTTGGTAAGGGAGAGGTCGGTGGTTCAATTCCACTCTGCGGCACCATTAAAATCAA
>JBKEBO010000069.1:0-18172 GCA_047973205.1 Alphaproteobacteria bacterium
TATATACCCTTAAAATAAGGATACAAAAGAATGGCTTTTGCAATTACTGCTTTAGTTATTGGGTTAATTCTACTTGTTTGGAGTGCTAACCGTTTTGTTGATGGAGCTGCTGCAACGGCTCAACACTTTGGAATGCCACAACTTATGGTTGGCATGATTATTGTTGGTTTTGGGACTTCTGCTCCTGAGATGGTTGTCTCTGCTCTTGCTTCCATTAATGGTAATACAGGCATTGCTCTTGGTAATGCCTATGGCTCTAACATTGCGAATATTGCTCTTATTTTAGGTGTTTCTGCACTAATTTGCCCGATTATTGTCCAATCTGATATTTTACGTAAAGAGCTTCCTATCTTAGCATTTGTCACCTTTTTAAGTATTATCCTGCTGGTTAATCTTAACTTCTCTCGTCTTGATGCTTCTATTTTATTGCTTGTTTTTGCAGCTCTTATGGCATGGACAATTTATCAAGGCTTAAAGCAAAAGAAAGATCATCTAGCTAAAGAATTTGATACGGCAATGGCTGAAAAAATCATGCCCCTCAAACAAGCAATATTTTGGCTTATTGTTGGATTGCTTCTACTTATTATAAGTTCTCGCCTTTTAGTTTGGGGAGCTGTTGATATTGCCCATAGTCTTGGTGTCAGTGATATGATCATTGGCTTAACTATTGTTGCCGTTGGAACTTCCCTGCCTGAGCTTGCTTCATCTGTTATTGCTGCAAGAAAAGGAGAGCATGATATCGCTTTAGGTAATATTATTGGCTCTAACCTTTTCAATAGCTTAGCTGTTGTTGGTATTGCAGGGGTAATTCATCCATTTACTGTAGGTAAGGAAACGCTTTTGCGTGATATGACGATAATGACTGCTCTTACACTTTCTCTTTTTGCCATTGGTTATGGATTTAGAGGACTACAAGGTCGTATCAGTCGTATTGAGGGCGGACTTCTTTTACTAAGCTATACAGCTTATACAACTTGGCTTATTTATCAGGTAGTAACTAACGGCTGAACGAAGTGCGAAGCACGAAGTAACGGGTGCGGGGTGTGGCCGCAAGATAATATATTAAAGCTCATCCGTAGAGTTACCAAAACTCGGAACATAGAGGCGTTTATAGTATTTCTCAGCCATAGGGTCTGTCATTTGAGCAATGAAGTCGCAAATAGCTCGAGCAAATGCCTTTTGTTCACCTTCAGATAGTATATTTTGCCAATCATGCTCCTTACCCTCAATCTTTATGATTATCTCGTTAAGAGCATTAAAATAAGGTTTACCAATTAAACGTAAAGGCTCGTACCATATAGCTGTAAAAAGATCATCAACAATTTTTTGACCTTTAAACTCCAAGGTTTGAATCTCAGGCTTGGTTATAACCTTAAGCCACCCCATATCATACTGGAAAAAGCTAAGAAGTTCCTCGGCTTCTAAAGTTAGCTGTGTTTTTAAATCTAAAAAAGGTGATGCAAAAATATCTTGAGCTTTAAGACTACTAGACTGAATAAAGTATCCCACGAGAGCTGATATTGCATTTTTACGATTATAAATATCATCACCAAAGAGATACTCACCTATTTTTTCACACTCTAGATAAAGAATTTTCTTTAAACCTAGGCTTTGACATTTCTCTAAAAAAGCATCGGTAAAATCATTGGATGAAAGCAGTTTGCGAGCAATTGCATCTTCAATATCATGCACCCCATAGGCAATATCATCAGCTAGTTCCATAATTGACGCATCGATTGTTTTATAGATAGTTTTACCTTTAGAGCCTATTTTACAGAATTCTTGAATATCAGCTGTATCAAAAATTGAAAGAGCATTTTGAATAAGGCTATCATCTTCCTCATAGTAACATTTTGGTGGATGATTTTGCCCCTCTTTGAGTTGGAATTTGCCATAATGAGCTGGATATTTCAAGACACCCAAAACAAGTCGCCGTGAAGGACGAATACCTTCCTGAGGATAATAAGGTTCCAGACGAGCTAATTGCCTTATGGTCTGGGCATTACCCTCAAAACCACCAAAATTTTTCATCTTTTTTTGTAATGCAACTTCACCACCATGGCCAAAGGCTGGATGCCCAATATCATGGGCATAGCAAATAGCCTCCATTAAGGGCTGACAACTAATATACTGGGCAATTTCGGGGTGATCCTTATATTTATTTTCAAAATGGAGGCATAAGCCTCTACCAATTTGGCCAACCTCAATTGAATGGGTAAGACGGGTACGATGAAAATCCCCCTCACCTGTTCCCATCACTTGAGTTTTAGTTTGCAGGCGGCGGAAGGCTGCAGAATGGATAATACGCCCTAAGTCACGTTGATACGCACTCCGATAATCACCATCTAGCCCCTCTTTAAGCTTAAATTCAAAGTGATAAGCCGATGCCTCTAATTGTTGTAAGATATCTTGTTCCATCCCATGCCTCTCATAAATATAAAATAGCAGCTAAGAGAGTATCCTAGCTGCTATCTTTATGCAATATTATAGATTATCAATTAGTCTACATCAATAATAATTTTCATTGCTTTTTCTTTTTCAGCATTTAAAAAGACTTCATAAGCTTTTTCTGTTTCACTAAGCTTAAAGTGATGAGTTACCATTTTGGTTAAAGGTAGTTTTCCTGTTGAAACCGCTTTAATAAGCATTGGCACTGTGTTTGTATTCACCAAACCAGTGGTGATTGTAAGATTCTTAATCCACAAATCTTGAATTTCAAAATCAACTTTTTTACCATGCACACCCACATTGGCTAGGTTGCCACCTGGTTTAACAATTTTTTGGCAAATATCCCAAGTTTGAGGCATACCCACAGCTTCAATAGCCACATCAACACCTTCTTCTCCTGCAATCTTTTGTACCGCTGCAGTAACATCTTCTGAACCTGGATTAACCGTATGTGTTGCCCCTAATTCTTTAGCCAGAGCAAGACGATTATCATCCAAGTCAATCATAATAATAATTGATGGTGAGTAAAATTGTGATGTTAAAAGAGCCGACATCCCCACAGGACCAGCCCCTACAATTGCAATAACATCACCTGGGCCAACATTACCATATTGAACACCAATCTCATGACCAGTAGGTAAAATATCACTAATCATAACCGCAATATCATCATCAATCGAGCTAGGAATACGGTGTAAACTATTATCTGCATGAGGAATACGGACATATTCAGCCTGTACACCATCAATCATATGGCCTAATATCCAGCCGCCATCTTTACAATGAGCATAAAGCTGCTTTTTACAATATTCACAAGAGCCACATGAAGTGATACATGAGATAATTACTTTATCACCCACTTTAAACTGAGAAACATTTTCTCCAACTTCTTCAACAATGCCAATACCTTCATGACCTAAGGTAATACCGTCTTCCATATAAAGGTTCTTACCTTTATAGATACCTAAATCTGTACCACAGATAGTTGTTTTTACAACCTTAATAATCGCATCTGATGCTTTTTGAATAGTTGGTTTTTCTTTATCTTCTAAAGCGATATGATGATCGCCATGATAAACTAGTGCTTTCATATTTTTATTCCCTGTTCTTAAAATTAATTTAATTTTTTAGGTTATATAACTAAATCTTTCTTATTCAGTGGGGTTATTTTTACTACCCTATATAATTAATTTACCATCTAGTTATAAAATAGACAAACAACTTTTGAGTAAACTTTTAAGTTTTAAATATTATATCAAAAAGTTCTTATTTTTAATGCTACTAGAACTATCCTTAAAAACAAATTGGAGTATTATCTTTGCCATAGTAACTCTCATCTATGTTACGAGCTTTGAGGGCTTTGGGCAAAGCCCCTTTGATATATTGACCATCCCAATGGGTTGTTAATGGTATCTGACATATTTCATGCCAGCGTTTAACAAATAAATTAATATTCTTCATATCTGTTTCGATTAAGTCACCTAACTGTTTAATTCTTTGTTCTAAACCTCTTTTTGTTTTAAAAGATTTGAGCTTATATTCTTTAAACCAAAAGTCATAACTTAATAACGGTATGGTTGTAATAAAGTCTGTTCTTATTTGTAACCTTGTGAGTGAGTTTGGAGGAAGGTAATAGGATAGTCCGTCAATTCCTTGTAATTACTCTATATTTTCAACTTTAGGCTCTAAGTTAAAAACATTAAGATAGATTTGTATATAACGGTACCCCTTAATAATATCTACACGAATCATTTCAAGCTCAGATGTATTTGATAGTCGGCACATATCATAAAATACCCCTAAGGGATGCTTTCCAAACTCAGCATTAGAAAAAGGAGATTTTACAAAGCCGTTTTGTTTGAGTACAGGAATGGCTCTTTTGATAAAGATTTCATTACGAATTTTCACATATTCTTTTTTTGATATCTTATAAAACAAGCCCATAAATAATCCTTTACTTAACAAAAAAAGCCTAAACATTCTTTGATCTAGGCTTTTATTAAAAATTCGATTATTCTCTATATTAGCGAGGAATACGAAGAACTTGACCTGGATAAATTTTATCAGGATGTGTAAGCATTGGCTTATTGGCCTCAAAAATTTCAGGGTAACGATTAGCGTTGCCATAAACTTTTTTGGCAATAGCCGAAAGTGTATCGCCTTTTTCTACAGTATGAAACTCAGCTTCTGCACCATTATCTGTTACTTTTACATTAGTTTCAACCGATGCAATACCTTTAGAATTACCTGTAGCAAGAACAACTTTTTCTAAAACTTCTTGTGTGGCTTCACCATCAATAATAACTTTATCGCCATCCACTTTAACTTGAACACCATCGGCATCTAAGCCTAAATCTTTAATTTCTTTAGTGAGTGTTTCTGCTGTTGGTGTTTCGTCTGCATGAGCCTTGCCGATATTCTTTAAAAAGTTAAATAATCCCATCTTGTCCTCCTTATAGTTAACGGGTTTGTGAAAAAAATTATAACATTCAAATACAATAAAAACAAGCTTCTGGATAATATTAGCTTATAAATTTTTTGCCTCGCTAATAACCTTGCATGTCAGGCGACTAATTTCTCTTAAGGCATGGTAGCTTTCTTGGTTGTTTAACTGCATAATATTAAGAAAGTTTTGAGCCTCATAAACCATATCATTCTCTAACATATTTTGACTTTCAGACTGACCATTAATATAAAGCCCCTCAAGCACACCCACACGAGAAATAACAATACCGCCCTCTTCACCTGAAATCTCTGATATATTTTGACTATCACTCACCTTAGAGAAAGCAATATTACATAAAAAATCATTATATTCTAAGATAATTGTTCCCAAAGCATCAACACCGTTATCAAGGCAAATCTTTTTATATGTCAAGCTCTTCCACTGGCCAAATAAACCCACCGCCACTGCAATCGGATAGACACCTAGGTCATTAAGAGCTCCCCCTTTAAATTCAGGATTAAAGATATTTGGATTCTCTCCTCTTTTATAGGCTGCATATTTTGATGAATGTTGTCCATAAACTAGGTGAGCATAGCGGATAGCACCAATCTCTCCAATAGCCTCTTTAAGTCTTGTAAAATTTGGTGAGTTGATATGGCGAAAAGCCTCAAATAAAAATAGGCCTTTTTCATCGGCCAAGGCATAAGCAGCATCAAAATCTTCTAAACTCAGTATCATAGGTTTCTCACATATAACATTCTTACCTGCTTTTAAACAAGCCATAAGCTGTTCAAAATGCAAACTATTAGGTGAGGCTATATAAGCTACATCAATATCACTACTTAAAAAGACATCAAAGTCATCCGTTGCTTCTTCTGTAGCCCATAGCTCTTGCTTTTCCTGAGCTTTGTGCAAGTTCCGCGAATAGACAAGGGCTTTAGTAAAAGTGGATATCTGCCCTAAAGCATCAGCAAATTGGTCACTAATAATACTGGTACCTATCATTCCTATTTTCATGGGATGTTCCTTTATTTTTCTATTATTATCATACACAAAAACCGCCCTTAAAAAAAGAGCGGCTTTGGATTCTTATATAATAAGATATTCTTCTTTAAGAAGCAGCAGCTTCAACAAGCTTTTTAATTTCTTGAAGCTCAGGGGTTAGCTTTGTTTTTGCTGTTGCTAAAACATAAGCATCTAAACCGCCTTTATGCTCAAGTGTGCGAATGCCATGGGGCGTTACACGAAGACGAAAAGCTTGACCTAAGCTATCACTCCAAACAGAAACCTTTTGTAAGTTTGGTAAAAAGCGACGCTTTGAATGATTCATAGCGTGAGAAACATTATTCCCAACCATAACGCCTTTTCCTGTTACTGCACAACGACGAGCCATAATCTTATCCTCTTTAATCTTTATAAATATATAGCGACTACACATAAAGTCGCCCTTGAAAGCTTGTTCTTATAAATGATTTATCAAAACAAGTCAAGGGCTGATATATTAAAATATTCTTATGCCATCGCTTTTTGTAGATTTGTATCTAAAGCTTCTAAGAATTCCTCAGTAGTAAGCCATGCTTGCTCATCACCAACAAGGCGAGCCAAATCTTTTGTCATTTGACCATTTTCTACTGTTTCGATACAAACTTTTTCTAAAGTTTCAGCAAACTTCACTACGTCAGGTGTATCATCAAATTCACCACGGAATTTAAGACCTTGTGTCCATGCAAAAATAGATGCAATCGGATTAGTTGAAGTCTTTTTGCCTGCTTGATGCTGACGATAATGGCGTGTTACTGTACCATGAGCTGCTTCGGCCTCAATGGTTTTTCCATCTGGTGTCATAAGAACTGAAGTCATTAAGCCCAACGAGCCAAAGCCTTGAGCAACAGTATCTGACTGCACATCACCATCATAGTTTTTGCAAGCCCAAACATAACCACCTTTCCAACGAACGGAACATGCAACCATATCATCAATGAGGCGATGTTCGTAAGTAATGCCTTTAGCTTCGAAGTCAGCTTTAAACTCAGCTTCAAAAACTTCTTGGAATAAATCCTTAAAACGACCATCATAAGCTTTAAGGATTGTATTTTTTGTTGAAAGAAATACAGGCCATCCTAATTGCAAGCCATAATTAAAGCAAGAGCGTGCAAAACCTTTGATAGATTCGTCTAAGTTATACATGCCCATCGCCACGCCACTTTCAGGAAAATCAAAAACTTCCCATTCTTGGCTTTCACCACCATCAGCAGGCTCAAAACGCATAGTAAGCTTACCTTTAGAAGGAATAAGCACATCTGTTGCCTTATATTGATCACCAAAAGCATGACGGCCAATCACAATAGGCTCTTCCCAACCTGGAATATATTTAGGGATATTCTTACAAATAATAGGCTGACGAAAAACTGTTCCTCCTAAAATATTACGGATTGTACCATTAGGCGACTTCCACATTTCTTTAAGATTAAATTCTTCTACACGAGCTTCATCTGGTGTGATTGTGGCACATTTTACACCCACACCATATTTTTTAATGGCTTCTGCCGAATCAACAGTAATTTGATCATTTGTCTCATCACGTTTTTGTACGCTTAAGTCATAGTATTTTAAGTCGATATCTAGGTAAGGTAGAATAAGACGATCCTTAATAAAAGCCCACATAATGCGGGTCATCTCATCACCATCAAGTTCAACAACTGGATTTTTAACTTTAATTTTTGCCATTTAAAAAACCTCCTTTTTATAATTAGTAATTAATAATGAAACATAATGTCTTGATATTAAGCTTCTTGGCATTTTTTTTCCAGAAAATTATTTTTTAATTTCTTCTGCAACCTCAACAAGCAGTTTATTTTCAACAATTGTAGCTATTTGTCCTGCCATAACCGCTTCTGCTTTTTGCTGGATAGCCAAAAAAAGTTGTAAATCTTGTTTAGAAAATTCACTCACTTTCTTCTTCTTTTCTTTGAGTTCTAAAAGCTCAGGACGAAACTTAGCTTCTTTGACATAATCATCATAGATGCTCATATCAAAGTCATCTAAACAGGCCATTAAAAGAGCATCCACCGCAGGAGCATATTCCATACGACCATCTTTAGGAAAAACAAGCTTTTCTATTGGCTCATTATTTACTAAGTCTAGGGCTTCCTTATATTTCATTCTTATCCTCACTTTTATTGGCTGTTTTTGTTTATATACCCCGATGAGATTCAAAAAGCAATCTGAAATATCCATATCACAGAGCTTGCCGTTATATGATTTTCTTGATAAAGTAGAAACAACAAAAATAAATATAAGGCTATAAAATGCAATGGGAAAAATTACTATCGCAAAAAAGATTTGACGTAAGTGGCGATGGTCATAAAAAAAAGTTAGATGAAGGCCGCAGCCCTTGGCTTATTGATTTAGACCGCATTACATTTTCTTCCGTTTTTCGCCGTCTGCAAGGAAAAACCCAGGTGCATCCCTTAGATAAAAATGCCCAAGTTCGCACACGGCTCACCCATTCCCTCGAGGTCGCCTCTGTTGGTCGTTCCCTTGGTTATCGCATTGGTCAAACTATTATTCCTAAATATCATTTAGACAAACAAAATATATCAGAGCATGATTTCGGTTATATTTTACAAGCCGCTTGTCTTGCCCATGATATCGGCAACCCTCCTTTTGGTCATGCGGGCGAAGAGGCTATTGGCTATTATTTTCATAGTCATGCTAAGGAACTTTTTGACAATAATGTTTCTAAAGAGATTCGTGATAATCTTAAAAATTTTGAGGGAAATGCTCAAGGTTTTCGTATTTTAAACAATTCTACCAGCTGGCGGGAGCAAGGGGGTTTACGTTTAACATATTCTACCCTAGGGACTTTTTGTAAATATCCTCGAGCTGCAATTTTAGATAAAAAATATAAACTTGGCACATGGATTGGTGATTCTAAATGTGGCATTTACGAAAGTGAAATGCCAATTTGGGAAGAAGTTACTCAAAACTTAGGTTTAATTAAACGTCAAGACAATCTCAACCTATGGGCTCGCCACCCTTTTGCCTTTTTACTCGAAGCTGCTGATGATATTTGCTATAGCATTATGGATATTGAAGATGGAGTCAATGCTGGATCTATTTCATTTATGGAGGGAGAAAAGCTTCTTATGCCTCTTGTTCGTCCTGCAAGTGAGCGTGAAAAAGGCAACGCTTACTTTAAAGAGCTTAAAGGACAAAGTTGGTATAAACGGATGAATATTACTGAAAAAATTGACTTTCTTCGGGGCAAAGCTGTTGGTAATCTGATTAATGAAGTGGTGAATATATTCAACCAGTATGAAGAAGATATTTTAAACGGCTCATTTAATCATGAGCTTTTAAGTGAAACAATTTATGGCAAAGATATTCAAATTGCTAAGAAATATGCTCATCAACATATTTTTTCTTCGCCTTTTAAACTAGAGGTTGAGATTGCTGCAAGTGATG
Organism: Alphaproteobacteria bacterium; assembly: GCA_047973205.1. GTDB lineage: Bacteria > Pseudomonadota > Alphaproteobacteria > JBKEAR01 > JBKEAR01 > JBKEAR01. Next base: position 9,362 of record JBKEBO010000069.1, read on the forward strand.
TTTTAGATGGGCTGCTCGATGCTTTCTGCCAAGGCTTTATTGATATATCCAAACATGGTCGTGGGAAAAAATCATCATATAAATCATCACACTTGCTTAAAATTTTAGAACATCCTCTTAATGGTACAGAAACAAAAGAAGCTGCTTTTTTGCAAATTTGCGATTTTATTGCTGGCATGACGGACCAACATGCGGTAAACCTATATCGCAAAATTAAAGGAATTTCAATTTAAGGATATCTTATGTTTAGCAATGGGCTTTCTCGATTTATTGGTGCTGTTTTTTGGGGACTATTATGGTCTCTTATTTGGCTTTATCTTATTGTTATGCCTCTTACACTTTATATTTATTTAGAAGGCGGTATTTTACACAAAATTGAACTTCTGCTCGTTTATGCCATTGGATTATTTATTTCGGTTGCCTTTTTAAGCTCTTCTATTATCCGCTGGCCTATCTATTTTATTTTCCTAGTTCTTTTTGGTTTTTTAGGCATTACATTTACAGGGGCTCCTTTTGCCATTAACGAAAAACCTATATGTTATGCCCGCGAAAACTATGATATCCGTCCCATTGGTCTGCCCGATTATAACTTAATCCTAAACTATGATGGTCAAACAGGTAATGCCATATTTTATTGGCGGAAAAAACCTTGGCCTTTTTACAAAAGAAAAGAACTAAAACCCCAAAATTGGCCAACAGGCTTTGTGAGTGATAATTCAAACCTTCCTGCTCATATCACCTGCCTACAAAATCTCATTCATCTTAAGGATTTATAGCAGCTTACTTAAAGCCTTATACCAGCCTTGGCTAGCATTACTCTCTGTAATACTATCTGCAATATCTAAAATCTCTTGGCTACTTTGTCCCATAGCAATAGAATATCCTGCTTTTTTTAGCATTTCAATATCATTATGAGCATCACCAATGGCAATAGTATCTTGAATATCCACATTTAAATAGTTACAAAGCCATTCAACTGCACAACCTTTATTGCTATTTATAGAGTAAATTTCAAGGCGGCCACCTCCCGAATATGAGGCATTAAATTGATTGCTTCCAAAATGTTCTGCAATTTGTTGCTGAATGCTTTCAATAACCTCTTCTGTTTCAGGAATAAGCATTTTATAACATTGACTTGCTTGGTAAGAGGGGTGGTCAAACTTTTGAATATTTTTTAAATTTGTTCGCTGCAAATAAGCTAAGGTATCAGGTTTATCTAGATTATAAAAAACATCCTCACCCTGATAAGCTGTAATTCCAATATGATGCTGCGTGCAAAAATTGATAATTTCCCTAACTAAATCAGCTTTAAGGGAATCCTCAAATATCATATGCCCCACATTATCTGTTACAACGCAGCCATTAAAGCAAATATAATAAGGAAAATCTATATCTGTCAACACGCTACGGCTTACTTTGAAACTACGTCCTGTTGCAGGAAGCACCCAAATATCTTGCTCTGCTAACTCAGCAATTAGCTTACGGTTCAAAGGACTAACCGTTCTGTCTTTCTCAAGCAAAGTTCCATCCATATCCGTAAATATGAGTTTCTTTATGTTTTTCATCATAAATTTCCTTCTTTTCGTCCGTAAGATTAATCGATTATACTTATTTAAGCAAAGATTTATTAATCATTTTAAGGTATAGTGGGTAAAATTTTACAGGAAAAATAAATGCAAAAAAAATTACAAATTATGCTCTATGGTACTTTTATGGGAATGGCCGATGTTATTCCTGGGGTGAGTGGAGCAACAATTGCTTATATATTAGGATTTTATGAAACTTTTTTACAAACAATCAAAAGCTTTGATACTCGCATCATAAAGCTCTTAATAAAAGGACGTATCAAAGAGGCGATTATGCGTCCTCATTGGTATATTGCCATACCTTTATTGCTCGGCATGATTTGCGGTTTTATCATTTTTGCTAAAATCATCCCTATTCCTAAGCTTTTACAAATATATCCTGCTCCTATTTATGGGTTATTTTTCGGGCTTATTATTGGCTCTCTTCCCACATTGATTAAGGGACATTCTTTCACAGCTATCTCGTTGTTATTTTTAGCTTTAGGTATTGGTTTTGGTATTGCAATCGCTCTTTTAGTTCCCCAAGAGATTACTCCTTCGCCCCTATTTTTATTCTTTTGCGGCTTACTCACAATTTCTGCCATGATGCTTCCTGGTATTTCTGGCTCATTCATCCTCCTTATACTTGGTCAATATGCTATTGTTATCAATGCTATAGCAGAATTAAAAATCCTCTTCCTGCTGCCTTTTATTTTAGGAGCTTTTTGTGGCCTTGTAACTCTCTCTCGCTTGTTGCATGGGCTTATCAAACAATTTCCTCACCGTATGACTTTTTTGATTTGCGGTATTCTTATTGGAAGTCTATGGCGTATTTGGCCTTTTCAGCAACGAACATACGAGATTGTTAGAGAAAAACAAAGACTTATCCACTCCACCCCCATATGGCCTCAACATTTTGATAATATTTTTTGGCTCACCTTATTGATGATGATACTTGGTCTTGCTGTTATTTTTATTCTCAACCGCTTAAGCCATAAAAAGCCTTAAATACAGATTAAAACCTTTATTTTTTCACCCAATCATCTTATCTTTAAAGAGAGAATAAAATAGGAAAGTAACTTTAAGGCAACAAAAGAATGTTTAATAAACTTAATCCTTTTCAACAACATTTACGTATTGGTGTAACAGGGCTTAGCCATTCAGGAAAAACTATATTTCTAACAAGCCTTATCCATAATTTGCTTCATCAAAAAAAGCTTCCCCTATTCTCTTCTTTACAAGAAGGTATTATTGAGGCTGTAACATTACAACATCAGCCTAATGATTCTCTACCACGTTTTACTTATGAGCAACATCTTGATAATCTGCTTTCTTCTCCGCCCCAATGGCCAGAAAGCACTAAAAATATCAGCCAAATTCGTCTTGCAATCCGATATCGTCCACAAAATATTCTTGCTCGTCAATTTGGTTCAACCCAAGTATTAACTCTTGATATTATTGACTATCCTGGTGAATGGCTTTTGGACTTACCTTTACTTGAGACTGACTTTTTTAGCTGGTCGCAAAATGCTTTTAAGTCTGCAAAGGGAAGCATTCGCAAAAAATATGCCCAAAAATGGCTCAATATGGTTGCATCGATTGACCCTACTCAGCCTGCTGACGAACGCCTCTTAAGTCAGTTAGCCAAAAATTATACGCAATATTTACTTGATATTCGCAAAAACTATAATGGCTATTTTGATCTTCCACCTGGTCGATTTTTACTTCCAGGAGACTTAAAAGATGCACCTGTTCTAACCTTTTGCCCCCTTGAGATTAAAGAGGATGTTAAGTATCCCAAAAATTCTTATGGCTATGTGATGCAACGGCGGTTTGAAAGCTATAAGAAGCTTGTTGTTAAACCATTTTTTGAGGATTACTTTGCTAAGCTTGACCAACAAGTTGTTCTCATTGACCCCCTAACAACTCTCAATCATGGCATGGATGCCCTTAATGATTTATCTCATAGTATGGAAACAATTTTAGATATCTTAAAACCCAAAATACATAGTTGGCTTTACCGCCTGCTTTTGGGTCGTCCCATGAGCCATATTCTTTTTGCTGCAACCAAAGCCGATCATGTTCACCACACCCAACATAACAATTTGCTTAAGCTTACCCAATCACTTATTCCGCGAGCCTATCAGCATTCAAACTTTACTTCTTCTCATATAAAAATCATGGCAATAGCCTCTTTAAGAGCCTCATCAGAGCTTAGTCATAAGGATGGCCGCAAGCTTATTTCGGGGCGACTAGAAGATGGTACCGAAGCTGCTATCTATCCTGGAGAAGTCCCTACATCTGCTCGTCAAGCCTTAGAATATGAGTATGGCTTTAAAAGCCTTGCTCCTCCGATTATCAAAGATGAGCAAGAGGGCTTTGAGCATATTCGCCTTGACCAAGCCATTGACTTTTTATTAAAGGATATTATCCGATGAAACAGCCTGAGATTTTTGATGTTAATGACCCAAGCTTAAGTGCCGAAGATTACGCCTTTGATATAGAAAATCTTGAGCTGGAAAACCTTGATAACACATTACAAAACAAAAGCAAAAAAGCAAAAGGTCTTGCTCTTTTTGGTTTTTTATTCTCGTTATTATGGGGACTACTTACCCTTGCTTTCAGCTTATGGGTTTATGGATTATACGATAAAGCTAAGCTCATTCATCCTTGGCTTGGTTGGCTCACTTTAGGCCTATCTGCTCTTATTATTCTCACCCTTATTTTTATAACAATCAAAGAGCTTTTAGGGCTTATCCGTCTATCTTCAGTTAAAAAAATTCGTCTAAAAGCCAAACAATCTTTAGAGAATGGCCAAAGAGATAAAGCCCTAAAGGTTATGCACGAGATTAGCCATTTATATCAGGCTCAACCCCTTTTACAACAAGCTCGGCAAAAGCTGCAAAAAGAAAGTGAAGAGCAGCTTGATAGCCACGCTATTTTAACTCTAACCGAAGAATATCTTTTAACCCCTCTTGACCAAGATGCTCAAAAAATCATCCAGCAAGCAGGAAGGCAAGTTGCTGTCTCCACGGCTCTTTCTCGCATTATGATTTTAGATGTGATTATTGTGTTCTTTTCTGCTTGGCGAATGATACGTCAATTAGCCGAACTTTACGGCATGCGACCCTCTAAGCTTAGCCTATGGCGACTTTTGGGGCAAATATTCACCCATCTGATTATCACAGGCGGCATGGCCGCAGGTGAAGATTTACTAGGCTCTATCTTAGGTCATAGCATGGCTGCCAAACTTTCTAGCCGCCTTGGTGAAGGAGTTATTAACGGACTTCTAACTTGCCGTGTAGGCCTTGTTGCCTTAGATTATTGTCGCCCTATGCCTTACCTCGAAAATGACAAACCAAAACTAAAAGATATTGCTCAAACTTTTTTACCTAAGTTTTTAAAGTAAAGCATTCTAATGAAAGCGACGAATAACCTTTTCGACTGTTAATCCTTGCCCTAAAATAGAAAAGATAACAATAGCATAAGTTACCGAAAGAATAGCCCCCTTATATGGACTTTCGGGTAAGGCTAAAGCGAGAGCAACCGATATACCCCCTTTAAGCCCTGCAACTGTTAGAATGCGTATTGTTCCTCGGCTATAATGTGCCACTTGACGCATCAATGTAAGGGGCATGGCAACCGAAACCCATCTTGCCATAAGAGATACAGGTATCATCACCAGCGACAATGCGAATAACGCCTTTGTTTCATTAATGATTAAAATCTCAAAACCGATAAGAATAAACAATATGGAGTTCAGAATCTCATCCATCAACTCCCAAAAATCTTCCAAATGCTCTCTTGTTTGGTCACTCATAGCAAGGCGAGTCCCTGCATTTCCTGTAAGTAACCCTGCAACGACCATCGCAATAGGACCCGATACGTGAAGTTGTAAAGCAATGGTATAAGTTGCCGTAACTAAAGCAAGGCTCATCATAATTTCTAAGATATATTCATCAATACTTCGCATAAATAAAAAGACAATATAACCCATAATCAGCCCTAATAACGCCCCACCGAAAGCCTCTTTAATAAAAAGCATAATGGCTGATAAAACAGAAAAATCTGTCTGGGCATGTCCTCCAGCTGTCGCTGCAAAAGCGACACCGACTAAAATTGTGTAAACAACAACACCCACACCATCATTAAACAGACTCTCACCTGTAATCGTTACCTGAAGTCGTGGCGATAATTTTATTTTCTTGAATAAGGCGAGTACCGCAACAGGGTCAGTTGGCGAGATAAGAGCTCCAAATACAAGTGCAACCATATAGGGAATATCTATGCCAAAAAGAGCTGCTAAATAATAAAAGCATGTTCCCATAATAAAGGTTGAAATAATAACCCCCACAGAAGCCAAAGTTCCTACTGTCCATTTATTCTTAAGGAGCTCATCTAACGAGACATGCAATGCTCCTGCAAAAAGCAGCATCGATAAAATACCTTCCATAAGGAATTTATTAAAGTCGATATTTTTTAAAATCGCCTCTATCTGCGTATCAATATGTAAATTCGGATTTAAAAAATGCAACGCTATGGCCGCAAAAGAGACAAACAAAGAAATAATCACCAGCCCCACAGTATGAGGTAGCTTAATAAAACGATAATTGATATAACCAAAAAAAGAGGCGATAGAAAGTAAAATCGCCGCAAGTTCCAAAACTGACATAGCTCTTATTAATCCTTACTTGCGATGTTTTTCAAGAGTCTAAGATATTCAGCTCACAAATGCAAAAGAAAATACTTCTATTGCCCATAATAGGCATTTTTTCCATGCTTACGTAAGTAATGCTTATCAAGCAGTTCTTGCTGCATTCGTTTAAGCTCTGGATTAATTTGCTCCGCCTGCAAAGCCATAAGAGCAACTTCTTCCATCACAACCGCATTATGAACCGCCTCATCAGCCGTCTTCCCCCAAGAAAATGGCCCATGAGAATTCACAATCACTCCAGGAATTTCTAAAGCTTTAAGCCCACGCTCTTTAAATGTTTCAATAATCACATTGCCTGTCTCAAGCTCATAATCATTTTCAATCTCGGCTTTAGTCATCTTACGACTACAAGGAACATCACCATAAAAATAATCCGCTTGGGTTGTTCCATAAGCAGGAATATCCCGCCCCGCCTGAGCCCAACTTGTCGCATGACGACTATGGGTATGAACAATACCTCCAATATCATCAAAAGCTTTATATAAGGCAATATGAGTTGCTGTATCCGAAGATGGTTTATACTCCCCCTCAACAATATTGCCCTTAAGGTCAACAACAACCATATCCTCAGCTTTCATATCCTCGTAAGAAACACCACTTGGCTTAATCACAATAAGCTTACGGTTTGCATCTATAGCCGAAACATTCCCCCACGTAAAAGTTACAAGCCCATATTTAGGAAGGTCTAAATTGGCTTTTAAAACTCTTTGTTTTAACTCTTCTAACATGCTTTACTTTCCTTTACTGCAGTAAAATTATTCTTTTACTTTACAGTCTCTTCCAAGATATGAGAAGCCCTTTTTAATGGATAATCACACTTTTTTCATGGATACTTTTGCAAATTCAACTTTCTTATTTCTTAGATACTTAAAAATCATAGCTATTTTCCTTTGCAACTTAAAGCAAAGAGGCATATAATGTCTCGTTCATTTCAAAAGGATACTATAATGAAAAAAACAATCGCACCTATGGGGCGTAAAGAATTTATTGCCCTTATGGCCTTTCTTTCGGCTTTGAATGCATTGGCTATTGATATGATATTGCCTGCATTTCCAGATATTCGTGCTAGTTTTAACTTGCTTGATAGCGATAGCCGCATGCCACTGATTGTTATTGTTTATTTTATTGGTATGGCATCGGGGCAAATTCTGCATGGTCCACTAGCCGATAGTTTTGGCCGTAGAAGAGTCGTATTTTTTGGAGGCTCTATCTATATTTTAGGAGCTTTAGGAGTCCTGTTTTCGCCATCTTTAGCCATGCTTATTGCCTTTCGTTTTATTCAAGGTTTAGGAGCAGCGGCCATGCGAGTGCTTTCCGTTACCATCGTTCGCGACCAATATAAGGGGCGTGAAATGGCTGAAATTATGAGCCTTGTGATGATTGTTTTTATGCTCATTCCTGTTATTGCACCAAGCCTTGGGCAAAGTATGATGTTGTTTTTTCCTTGGAGGTCATTGTTTATCCTCTTTATTTTAGCCGCAATTATTGTTTGCAGCTGGGTATATTTTCGTCTACCTGAGACTTTACGCCCTGAAAATCAAAAGAATTTTACTATCAGAAATATTATCAATGGCTTTCGCTTTACCCTAGCTGACCGCCTTGCCTTTGGTTATACTTTTGTGGCAGGTTTTGTTTTCGGCTCTTTCACTTTCTTTTTGAGCTCTGCTGAAGTATTATACGAAAAAGTCTTTCATATTCATGGCTTTGGCTTTACTTTATCCTTTGCAGGAGCAGCCTCATTTATGGCCGTAGGAAACTTTGCCAACTCTCGACTTGTTGCTAAATATGGTATGCGAAAAATATCGCAAACCGCCATGTTTGCTTTTATAACTTTATCTTCTATACTCGTATTTATCTCATTGAGTTACAAGGGTTTTCCACCTTTTCCTTTATTCTTTATCCCCTATGCTACTTTGTTGCTTTTTACGGCACTTATTTTTGCCAACACCAATACCATGGCCATGGAAAATATGGGGAGTGTTGCAGGCTCGGCCGCATCAGTTATTGGTTTTACAAGCACTTTATTTGCCGCTGCAGTTGGTGCAATTATTAGTCACTTTTTTATGCAAGCACCGACTCTGACACCTGTTGCATTTGCTTTTCTGATTTGTGGATGTTGTGCTTTTGCCTTTATGCTTTGGGCTGAAAAATTTAAGCTCTTTAAATCCAGCGAAGCCGAAATGGCAGGATAGTTTTTTAATATTTTTGGAACAAGATATGGCAGTTTTTACCCAAAATTACCCATTTTTGTCCAAATTTATCCAAGAATATCCCTATTTTGCCAATATTAGCCACTATTATAAGTAGAGCGACTGAGATACCCAATGGCAAAAAATGGCAAAAAATGGCAAAAAGATACACTCAAAATGGATAAGTTGGGTTAAAAATGGACAGAAATGGACAAGTTGGGGCTAATTTTGTCATTTTCTACCCACATAAACTATATCATGCGGCATATATTCGCAGCATCCACCTTATTGCCAATTGAGCAGCTTTTATTCCTATATAAGCATCATTAAATATTACATGATA
>JBKEBO010000037.1:0-29736 GCA_047973205.1 Alphaproteobacteria bacterium
AGAGGAGGAAGAACTCGCTTCGTTAGAAGAGTATAATACAGAATATGATGTAACTTCATCTTTAGAAGAAGATATTCTTTTTGCTGCTCATACACATGGTGAATATGAGCAAAGAAGACCCGTTGAAGGCAAAAGTGAGCAAGAAGATAAAAAAGAAAAAAAGAAAAAACAAGCTAAGAAAAAGCTTGAAAAATCAAAGAAGAAGAAATCAGGCAGAAGAGATCCTTTTTCAGCAATTATTGCTTGGTTATTAGGTTGTATTTCGTGGTTTTTTGCAGTTTCCATCTCGGGAGCTTTGCTTTTAATCTTTGCTTGTTTACCTTTTTATCAACGCGTTAAAAATGATGTAGTTCAGGAATATCAGCCTGTTGAAACATTACAAAGCCGCCATTATACAACAACATCACGTATTTATGGTGATAATGGTATTTTATCGGAGATTGCCGATGAGAATAGATTTTACCTTCCCTTAAATAAGATACCCACTCAAGTCAAAGAGGCTTTTATTGCAACAGAGGATAGTCGCTTTTATAAGCATTTTGGAGCTGATCCTAAAGGGATTATTAAGGCTGTATTAGAGACTGTTTTAGATGGTGATAGCCGTGGAGCTTCGACCATTACCCAGCAGATGGTCAAAAATGAGGTTTTAACACCAGTAGACCCTATCACAGGGCAAAAATTAGAGGCAAAAACAACTATTGATAGAAAGCTTAAAGAGATTGTTTCGGCCATTGAGGTGGAAAAATATCTGACCAAAGATTATATTTTAGAACAGTATCTTAATGGTATTTTATTGGGGCGTTTCCAAACATATGGCGTTGCTTCGGCTTCGCAATATTATTTTAATAAAGAGCTTTCGGATTTATCCCTAGCTCAAGCGGCTTACTTGGCCGCAACTCCTAAAGCTCCTTCGACATATGATATTTGGAGAAATCCAGAAAAAGGTGAAAGCCGTAAAAAAACTGTTATTTCTCGTATGCTTGATGAAGGTTATATTAATAAAAAGGAAGCTGAAGAAGCAAGAAATGAAGTCCTTGTTCCTGCACGGGCGGTTAGAGCCTCAAAGGTACAATATGCAGGATATTTTGCTGCAGCAGTGCGGAAGAATATCTTAGACCTCTCAAAACAATATGGCTTTCCTGAAGATGGCTTAACCGTATATACAACTCTAAATACGCAACTCCAAGAATATGCCTATCATGCCTTACGAAACGGTTTGATTAACTACGACCGTAGTCGTGGTTGGCGTGGAGCAGCTCGGAATATTTCGCTGATGGATGATAATGGCCGACAAATTAACTGGATTGAACAGCTTGATAATACGAAGCTTATTGGGTTAGGTGAGTGGAAGAAAGCCATAATTCTCTCTGTGGACAATGCAACAGCGACTTTAGGCTTTGTTGATGGCTCAACAGGTATTTTAGATAAAGAGGGTATTAAGTGGACAAGAAAAGCCGCCTTAAATAAAGTCTTAAATGTAGGTGATGTCATTGCCGTAACCAACTTAGACCAGAACCGTTATGAGCTTCAGCAAATACCTGCAATTTCAGGAGCTATGGTTGCGATGGACCCGAATACAGGAAAGGTTTTAGCCCTTCAAGGTGGTTTTGGTTACGATGCCCAAAGAGGAGCTTATAATAGAGCTACCGATGCCCAAAGACAGCCTGGCTCTTCCTTTAAACCCTTTGTTTATCTAACCGCAATGGAACAAGGTTATACGCCCGCAACAAATGTTTACGACAGACCTATTCGCTATGGTGATTGGGAGCCTAAAAACTATGGTGGAAAATTCTTAGGACAAATGACAATGCGTAAGGCCTTATGCTTGTCTCGTAATACACCAACAGTACAAGTAGGTGAGGCTATTGGTATGAAAAACGTTGCCGATACAGTCCAACGTTTAGGTGTTATTACCAACGAAAAAGAACTCCTAGCCGTATCTCAACAACTATCAGCAACCCTTGGTTCTCAAGAGGTTACACCATTGCATATGGCCACAGGATATTCACAAATTGTTAATGGAGGCAGAAAAGTCGTCCCAACAGCAATCGACCGTATCCAAGACCTTTCGGGTAAAGTTGTTTACCGTCATGATAACCGTGAATGTGCAACATGTAAGCAAGATCAATATGATGGCGGTGATATGCCTTATTTACCTGATAATCGAGAACAAGTTGCAGACCCTATTTCGGCCTATCAAATTACTTCTATTTTACAATGTGTTGTTACTAGTGGTACAGCTCCACGAGTGGGAAGAAGCTTAGATTTTCCTGTTGCAGGGAAAACAGGTACAACCAATGATGAAAAAGATGCTTGGTTTGTTGGCTTTACTCCAGACTTAGTTGTTGCCGTTTATGTGGGTTATGACCAACCAAGAAAGCTTGGCCGTGGCATGACAGGAGGCCATTTGGCTGCACCTATCTTTGTAGAATTTATGAAAAAAGCCATGGAAGGTAAAGGGAAAACCGCCTTCCGTGTCCCTGAAGGAGCGACCATGATGTATGTGAGTAGCAGCGGTTGGCCAACCTATACAAAAGAGGGGCATTTAACCGCATTTAAACCTGGAACAGAGCCTGTTGGAGGGCCAAAAATGCTCAGTGGTGGAACAGCTTCATCAGTAGACGATTATGAAGGTTCATCAAGTACATCAAGACGCTCAGGGGCGGTGACTAAAAGTACAGGTGGATTATGGTAAGAGGAAATATCAAATAATATGAGAGCTGAATTTATCAATTTAAGAGATGAAATTATTCAATCATTAGAGCTACTTAGGAGGTCTCTTTGACTATGATAAAGCCCTTTTACGCTTAGATGAACTCAATAGCCTTATTGAAGATCCGAACTTTTGGAATGATGCATCCAAAGCTAAAGAGCTTATGCAAGAACGCCGCAGGCTAGAAACAGGGCTTCAGGCTATTGATGAGCTGCAAACAGGACTTCAGGATAATTTAGAGCTTATAGAACTTGGTGAACAAGAGGGTGATGAAGATATTGTTGAGGAGGCAGCTCAAGCATTATCAGCCCTTAAAAAAGTTGCTGCGGATGCAGAGTTTAATGCCTTGCTTTCAGGTGAGGCGGACTACTTAAATTGCTTCTTAGAAATCCATTCAGGAGCAGGTGGTACGGAGGCTCAAGATTGGGTCGCCATGCTCTTTAGAATGTATATACGTTTTGCTGAGCAACATGGCTATAATGTTGTAATTATGGAAGAAAGTGCAGGTGAAGAAGCGGGGCTAAAATCTGCAACCATAAAAATCTCAGGAGAGAATGCTTACGGCTGGCTTAAGACGGAAAGTGGCGTGCATCGTTTGGTACGAATATCGCCTTTTGACTCTTCGGCAAGAAGACACACAAGTTTTTGTTCTGTAGGGGTTTATCCTGAAATTGATGATAATATTGAGGTGGATATTAAAGAAGAAGATGTTCGCACCGATACCTACCGAGCTTCTGGAGCAGGGGGGCAGCATGTGAATAAAACAGAGTCCGCTGTTCGTCTAACGCACACCCCCACAGGGGTGGTGGTACAATGTCAGAACGATCGCTCGCAACATAAGAACAGAGCCGCTGCATGGAGCATGCTTAGGGCAAGGCTCTATGAGCTAGAACTACAAAAGCGGGAAGAAGAAGCCGCTGAGCAGCATACTCAAAAAACCGATATTGGCTGGGGGCATCAAATCCGCTCTTATGTTTTGCATCCATATCAGATGGTTAAGGACTTACGCACCAATATAGAAACGTCTGATACAGGCGGTGTTTTAGATGGTAAGCTTGATGAATTTATTCAGGCGGCTTTATCCCAACGTGTTCATACTGATTAAAGCCAATTTCATCCACTTTTATACCCGTTTTTGACCAAAAAAATCCATTTTAAACCCATATTTGTCCATTTAAAACCATTGGGCTTTTTATTTTTTATACTTTAGATTGTGTATATTTTTGGCTTATATTGGATAAAATGATGGATATTTACAGATAAATTGGGACAATTCTTGCCAATTTTTGCCAAAAATGGGTAGGGCAAAGCCCTAAATAAAGAAAAAGCCCACAACTAAAAGCTGCAGGCTTTTGGCTTCCTATTTTATAAAAAAGGAATTATTCAGGCTTGCCATCTCGAGCCATAATATAGATATTTTTGGCCATATGGGCATCAATTTTTTTATCTTCACCAAGCTCATAGGGATTTTGAACAAACAGGTTCGTTACAAGCTCATCAATCTCACTATCGGTTACGGTTTCGGGAATACGTACAGGACTACCAAGAGCAAGGAAGAAAGCCTCAAGCTTTTGAATAACCTCTTCTCCTTTGATTTTGTTATCAATATCAAGAACTTCTTTAGCATAAGTTTTGAGCTTTGTTTCTTTAATATCCATACGAACCCGAAGCAAAGCAGGGAGTATCATACTCAAGCTTGCTCCATGGTCAATACCATATTTAGCCGTAAGTTCATGCCCCATAGCATGGGTTGCCCAGTCTTGAGCCACACCAAGGCCTAATTGCCCATTAAGAGCAAGTGTTGCGGCATACATAACTTGTGAGCGTAGGTTGTAATCATGGGGATTAGACAGGAGCAAAAGGCCAGCCTTATGGATAGTTTTTAACAGAGCTTCGGATGTATGGTCTTGAATTGGTGTATCTTTTCGAGTTACGAGATACTGTTCTAAAATATGAATATAGGCATCAACAACACCATTAACCGTTTGCTTTTCGGGCAACGAGTAAGTTGTTTCAGGATCTAAGATAGCAAAAACAGGGCGAACATGTTCGCTAAAAAAGGGGGCTTTTTTGCCAAATTCACGGCGAGAAACAACGGCGGCAATATTGGTTTCAGAGCCTGTAGCAGGTAAGGTTAAAACAGAGGCTAAAGGAACGGCTTCTTTTACATTTTTACCTGCAGTTTCAATGATTTGCCAGCCTTCGCCATCATATTTGGCTGCGGCGGCGATAAACTTTGTACCATCAAGAACAGATCCACCACCAACAGCGAGCAAAAAGTCAATATTTTCATCTTTAACGAGCTGAGCCGCTTTCATTAATGTTTCATATTCAGGGTTGGCTTCAATGCCACCAAATTCTAAAACCTGATGATTTTTAAGGGCTTGTTTGACTTGGTCCATAACACCATTTTTTAAGATGCTACCACCACCATAGGTAATTAAAATCTTTTTATCAGTAGGGATAAGTCTTTCTAATTTCGAGATAGTTTCTTTCCCAAAAACAATACGTGTTGGGTTGTAATATACAAAGTTATCCATTGCGTGTCTTCCTTTTTTGTTACAAGAATATTTCTCTACATATAGTCTTATGATGTTCATCTTGTAAAGTGTTGCAAATACAGTTATATTAGGCTACATAAAATTACATAAGGAAACCCCATGCTTACAGAATATATCCAAAATGAAAAAAAAGCGATATTAGAGCTTTTATTCGAAGCCTTACGTATTCCAAGTATCTCCACCGATAAGGCCTATAGACAAGACTGTTTAAACCAAGCAGATTGGTTTTTAAAGCTTTTAGAAACAAGAGGTTATAAGGGAGAGCTTTGGCATGGTGATAATGACGGACTACCTGCAGTATTTGCCCAAAATGAGCAAATTCAAGGACGTAAGACTGTTCTATTTTATGGCCATTATGATGTGCAACCTGCAGACCCTATAGAGCTTTGGCAAAGCAATCCTTTTGAGCCAGAAATTAGAGATGGGCATATCTATGGCCGTGGAGCGAATGATGATAAGGGGCAGTTATTTACATTTTTAGAGGCTCTATATGGCCTTGAACAAAGTGATGAAGGCCTTGATTTAAATATTAAAATCTTTTTAGAAGGGGAAGAAGAATCTGGTAGCCCTTCACTAAAATCTATTTTAAGTAAGTATAAGGATGCTTTAGCATGCGATGTGGTTTTGGTGAGTGATGCGGATATGTGGACAGAAGATCAGGCGGCTTTTACCATGATGCTTCGGGGTAAAAGTGGCTTTGAAGTTACCTTAAAAGGGCCAAGCAGAGACTTACATTCGGGCTTATATGGTGGGGTTGTCTCTAATCCTGCAAATATTTTAGCTCGCATCATTGGTAAGATGTTTGATGATGATAATCATATACTTATCCCTAACTTCTATGATGGTATTAAGGATATTCATCCAGAGCTTAGGGCAAGCTGGAATAACTTAGAGGCTGATGTTTATAAGCGGATGGAAGATGTGGGTATGAGCATTGCGGGGGGCGAGAAAAAATATAGTGCCCTAGAGCAAAATTGGAGCCGCCCTACCTTAGAGATTAACGGTATTACATCGGGTTATCAAGGCCTTGGAGGTAAAACAATTATCCCATCTCAGGCAAGCGTTAAAATCAGTTGTCGCCTTGCAGATGGACAAAATCCTGATAAAGTATTTCAGTCATTTGTTGATTTTTTCGAAAATCATATACCCGAAGATATTCAACTAAAGATAGAAAATCAAGGAACAGCAAAAGCCTTTGTGGTTGACCATCATAACCCTTATGTTAAAAAGGCAAAAGCAGCCTTAGATACTGTTTTTCCTAAAGAATGTTTACTTATTGCTTGTGGGGCTTCTATTCCAGCAACCATTGACTTAGAAGAGGCGACAAACGCTCCCATTATTTTAGGTGGTTGGGGGCTTCCGTCGGATGCAATTCATGCACCCAATGAAAATTACAGTCTAAAACGGTTCTTTAAAGGTATTGAAGGTTGGGGGGCTGTTTTAAAATCTTTTGAAAGTAAAGAGGGATAAAATGCATAGTGAGACTAAACTCAATGAGATGAGCAAACGTGCCTATAATTACTTAAATAACAAGGCTTTTCCTAAATGGCTTGCTGAGGGTGTATTTACCAATGGTGATGGTTTTGTGGAAGAATTCTTTTTAAATGATAGCAAACCAAATATACAATCTTTCAGACGCTTAAGGGTACAAGGTCGGCAAACATGGACTTTTGCTATGGCGGCAGCATTGGGCTATGACGGTAAGCTGCTTTGGGCTGCTCAAGAGGGTTGGAAAACAATTTTAACACAATTTTCCCATACTGAGGGCGGCTTTATTCATTCGGTTAACCCTGATGGTACACCTTTAAATGAGGAACGATTTTTATATGAGCAAGCCTTTGTTCTTTTAGGGGCTGCGGGTTTATATACGGCAACGAAAGACCAGCAATATTTAGATGAAGCCAAAAAGCTTTACAGTTGGATTAACGAGGCCATGAAAGCCGAAGAGGGCTTTTATACAAGCTATGGTAATCCGAGTGAACCAAGACAACAAAATCCCCATATGCATTCATTTGAGGCTCTTATGGCCTTATATGTGGCGAGTGGTGATGGCTATTGGCTAAAAGAGGCAACCAAGATTTATCAAATCTATAATGCTTATTTTTATGATAAGGAATATAAACTCTTACGAGAGTTTTTTAATAGTGATTGGAAGAGTTATGATGCAAAGCTTGGTGATAGTATTGAGCCTGGCCATAACTATGAGTGGGTTTGGCTGCTTAACCATTATAAAAGCCTGACAAAAGAGGCTAATGCTACCCAAGATGAGCTTTATAACTTTGCCTTAAGTACAACTGCAGATAATGGTTTTGCCTATGATGAGTGTTTACCTGATGGGAAGATTAAACGGAAAACCTCACGTTTGTGGGTGCAAACAGAGGCTCTTAAGGCAAATTTGGCCCAGTATGAGACCCATAAAGATGATATTTATATAACACGAGCTGAGGCATGTTTTAATAATATCTTTGATTATTATCTCCACGATAATGGTTTGTGGGGCGATCAGCAAGATGCTGATTTAAAAGAACTTTCTAAGGTTACCCCTGCAAGTACATTTTATCATATCTTTTTGGCATTTATTGAAGTGATACGTATGGGGAAATAACCCCATTAATAGAACTAACAGGGTAGCTGAATAGCAATGGCGGCTTGGGCTGCTAAGCCCTCACGTCGTCCTGTAAAGCCAAGTTTTTCGGATGTTGTTGCTTTTACGCTTATTCGAGCAATATCCACTCCCATAATCTCAGCAATATGTTGCCGCATATCATCTCGCAGGGGCGTAATCTTAGGTTCTTCACCAATGATGGTTAAGTCCACATTGTTGATTTTGCCGCCACGCTGGGCAAGACGCTCACAAGCATAGATTAAAAATTGGTCAGAAGCCGCATTTTTCCATTGAATATCAGATGGGGGAAAATGCGAGCCAATATCCCCATCTCCCATAGCTCCAAAAAGGGCATCGGTAATGGCATGTAAGGCAACATCGGCATCAGAATGCCCTTTAAGTCCTTTATTAAAAGGAATATTTATGCCCCCAAGCCATAAATGGTCACCTTGGCAAAAAGCATGGACATCATAGCCTGTACCCATGCGGGTTTCGAATATTGTCATATTATCTCCATTTATTTGAGGAATATCTTGTAAGTAGGTGATTTTTTTATTGTTTTTATTGCCATCAACAGCAGATACTTTAAGGCCTGCAGCTTCAAAAAGAGCCGCATCATCGGTAAAATTTTGCCCTGCATATTGTTGATGAAGTTCATAAATTTGAGGCCAATGAAAAGCTTGGGGTGTTTGAACTCGTTTATAATGCTTGCGATTAATAGTGCGTATAATTTGAGCATCCTCGTTGACTTCTTTGAGCGTATCTACGATATCTATAACAGGGATGCAACCTAAGGAATGCTTTAGCCCCTCTTGGAGACGATGTAATGTGGCATCATCAACCCAAATACGAGCCGCATCATGAATATATACATATTGGGGATTATAGTTGGCTTGATGAATAGCCTCTAAGGCGAGCCGTACAGAATCTTGTCGCTCAGCACCCCCTATAACAGGAGGGAGTAAGTTGGAAACACCTTGGGTGGCTTGCTCATATAATGAGCAGTGATTCTTGTGAATAACTGTAAGAATCCCATCAAACAGATTGGATTCACTTAATCTATCAATGCAATGATGCAAAATAGATTTGTTTTTATAAAGGAAATATTGCTTAGGTATTTCCCCATTAAAACGGCTTCCATGACCAGCGGCCACAATGATTGCTATATTTTTATACATATTTCTCACTATTTATTGCCTAATTTTGCATCAAATGCTTGTGTTTTTTTCTATTTTGCATGATATTTAATCATATGTATAGAAAAAATCCACTTAATGAAATCAAATTTGGTTCAGTTGTTATCAACAAGCCTGTTTTACTTGCCCCTATGGCAGGCATAACCGATCGCCCTATGCGTAAATTGGTTAGGGATTATGGTGTAGGACTATGTTATTCGGAAATGATAGCAAGTCAAGCCATGGTTAGAGCCAATAAAAAAACATTAAAAATGTCGGAAAAATCTGACGAAGAGGGGGCTTTGGCAATTCAACTTGCGGGAAGTGATCCTAAAATTATGGCTGAGGCTGCAAAGATGAATGAAGATAGGGGAGCTTGCCTTATCGATTTAAATTGTGGGTGTCCTGTTAAAAAAATTGTTAAGGGTGTGGCTGGTTCAGCCTTGATGCAAGATATTGAACTTGCAGCCAAAAATATTGAAGCCATGGTTAGAGCGGTGAATATTCCTGTAACCATAAAAATGCGTTTAGGCTGGGATAAAGAAAATATCAATGCCCATCGTTTAGCTTATTTGGCTCAAGAGGCTGGTGCTTCGATGGTAACAGTGCATGGACGAACAAGACAACAATTTTATAATGGTACAGCCGATTGGCAAGCCATAAGGCCTGTGGTTGAAGCCGTAAATATTCCTGTGATTGCCAATGGGGATATTTTTACACCTTATGATGCCAAGCAAGCTTTGGAGCAATCAGGAGCGGTCGGGGTGATGATTGCACGGGGGATTTATGGTAAGCCGTGGTTGCCCTCTTATGTTATTCATTATTTAGAGACTGGTGAGCTTAAAGAAGAGCCAAATTTAGAAGAAAAATACAAGCTTATACTGACACATTTTGAGGCCTTGGTTGCTTATTATGGCGAGATTGCAGGGGTTAGAATGTCGCGTAAGCATATGGGATGGTACTCAAAAGGTTTAAGAGATTCGGCTGATTTTCGTCGTCGGATTAATATATTAAAAGATGCAGATGCAGTTAGAGATGCACTTCATCGGTATTTTGAAGAACAAATTGAAAGCTCAGAGATGCTATGAAAACAATGAAGACAATCAAACAAGCATGGCTAGAAACAGCCCTTTCGTCCGAAGATGCTCTTGATGCTCTTTCGGATGCGATACTGATTGTAGGACCTCAAGGGGCAATAAGATGGGTCAATGTTGCGGCGGAGGGCTTGTTCCGCTTAAGTAGAGCAAGAATGTTGGAGATGAGCTTAGCAGAGCTTGTGAGTGAGGATCACCCGATTGCTGCCTTGCTCAAACGCCATATTGTTGAGGCCACAACAACTATGGCTCGTGATATTGCTTTACATCCCAAACATACATCGACAACCCATATGTTAGATGTGCAAATTATGCCTTTAAGAGGTGATGACCAGCAAACCCGTTATATTCTGACTTTAAGGGAGCAAAATATTCACCTTGTTCAAACTTGGGATGAGAATATTAATGGGGAAAATCAGATAGAATTAATGGCCTCGGTTTTGAGCCATGAAATTCGTAATCCTTTAGCAGGAATAAGAGGAGCGGCTCAGCTTTTACAAGGGAATTTAGATGAAGATGATAAGGCTCTTGCTGATATTATTATTGAAGAGGTTGACCGTATTAATCGCTTTGTAGGGCAACTTCAGGCGGCCGATTTTAATCAGAATGAATTTGCACCGCTTAATATTCATAAAGTATTGAATATTGTTGCCCGAAATCTTCGTTCGCAATTTGGAGATCAATTTTATATTGTCGAAGATTTTGACCCATCCTTGCCTGAAGTTTTAGGTCATGAGGATAGTTTGGTACGGATGTTCATCAATATTGCCCGCAATGCGGTTGAGGCTCTTCCTGAAAAAAATGGACGGATTACCGTACGAACCTATTGGAATCCTGGTGTACGTTTCCGTCAAAGTTCTCAGCTTGTCAATAGTACTTTACCGCTTATTGTTGAAGTTGAAGATAATGGTATGGGGATTGCCAAAGAGATGCAGTCAAGAATGTTTGATCCTTTTGTTACCAGCAAAAAAAATGGTAGCGGGCTAGGTTTAGCCTTAGCTGCTAAAATTATGAGTGAACATCATGGGTTTATTGAATGTGATAGCACGCAAGGGCGAACGATTTTTCGTGTTCGCTTTCCTGTCTATCAACCAAAAAAAGGGATAAGAGAAAATAATGCAACGTAAGGCCAATATAATTATTGCAGATGATGATAGTGCTATTCGTACTGTTATCGCAAGGGCCCTTGTTCAAGAGGGCTATAAAGTGGATACTGTCGCAACAGCATCTATGTTGTGGCAAAAGATTATGCATGGTGAGGGTGATGCGATTGTAACTGATGTTGTGCTTCCTGATGGTGATGGTATTGATATATTATCACGTATTCATCGTCATCGCCCAGAAGTTCCTGTGATTGTTATCTCAGGGGAGTCAACACTACAAACGGCTATTCGGGCAACAGATGAGGGGGCTTTTGAGTATATTCCTAAACCTTTTGATTTAAATGATATTGTCTCTGCAGTTAATCGAGCGGTTGAGGTGGAAGAGCTTGAACCCTCAGAAATGGTTATAAAAAATGAAGAAGATGAGTCTCCTAAACTTATCGGACGCTCTAAAGCTATGCAAGATGTTTATCGTACTATTGCAAGGGTGGCTCGTACTAATCTTTCGGTACTGATTACAGGTGAGTCAGGTACAGGTAAGGAGCTTGTGGCAAAGTCTCTGCATGATTATGGTCCAAGAGCTGATAATCCTTTTATTGCAATTAATATGGCAGCTATTCCCCATGATTTAATCGAAAGTGAGCTATTTGGCCATACTAAAGGAGCTTTTACAGGGGCAACAACCTCATCCCAAGGGCGATTTTCGCAAGCTCAACATGGTACATTATTTTTAGACGAAATTGGTGATATGCCGCTCAATGCCCAAACCAGATTACTACGTGTATTGCAAGAGGGAGAATTTAGACCTTTAGGAGCAGCCAATACAGTTAAAACCAATGTTCGCATTATTGCAGCAACCCATCGTAATTTAAATGATCTTGTCCGTCAGGGCTTGTTTAGAGAAGACCTTTTATATAGGCTTAATGTTATTCCTTTGCATATACCCCCTTTGAGGGATAGGCCTGAGGATATTACGGAGCTTACTCATCATTTTTTAGAACAAGCAGGGCGAGATGGCTTACCTGTTAAGATTATTAACGAGGATGCTTTGGAGCTACTCACCCGTTATGATTGGCCAGGAAATGTGCGTGAATTAGAAAATATGGTACGCCGTATTGCCGCATTGCATCCTGACCCTATTATTAATACACATACGGTTCAAGAGGCTTTTGGGCAAAAGCTTGAAAGTAATATTGTTAAAGAGACTTCATCTGGAACGAGGCTAAGTAAAGAAAATCTATCAGAAGCCGTTAATCGGATATTGACAGGCTGGTTTGAAGCCCATGGTCACCAGCCGATGATACCAGGTTTATATGGACGTGTATTAAAAGAAGTAGAAAAGCCACTTTTACGCCTAACTTTAGAATATACTAAAGGTAATCAAAGTGAAGCTTCTGAGATATTGGGAATTAATCGTAATACGTTACGTAAAAAACTTAAAGAGTTAGATTTAAACGCAAAAGGGCAGTAAAATGAGTGTTATTAAAAAGCTCGGACTTAATCGTCCTGCACGAATATTAGCTTTTTGCCTTGGGGTAATGATACTGATTACATCATATATTACCCTAAAAGAGTTTTCGAGCTTTAACTTAGAAAATATAACCTCTAAGCAATCTTATCTTTTAAAGATTTTGCTTATTGATGTTTTTCTTATTTTTCTTTTAGCTTGTATTGTGTTTTATCGGATATGGCAGATATATTTAAACAAAAAGAAAAAAATGCCAGGTTATATTATTCGCTATAGACTAACGATACTTTTTGGTGTTTTTGCTGCCTTACCCGCAGTATCTATTGCGATTTTAGCAGGAATATATATGCATACCAGCATGCAAGGTTGGTTTAATGAGCGGATATCGACAGCGATTGGTGAGTCTTCGGAGGTTGCTCAAGCCTATTTAGGAGAGCATCAACGAACAATTTTAGTGGATGCAACATCACTTTCCCAAGTGATGGAAGCTCAGTTAGAGCGGAGTTACCAACGTAGCCACTCATCTTTTTTAACAGCAAGCGAGATTAAAAATAATATTGCCAATGATATTAATTTAGCACTATCTAATCAATCAGCGGATAGAAAAATTACCGAAGCAGTTGTTATTGATGATGCGGGTGATGTTATTTTTCGCTCGTTTCAAACACTTATATTCGGACGCATGGATATTTCGGAAGATACTTTCGAAAAAGCATCACAAGGTCAAGCGGTTGTTTTAGATAATAAGGCCAATGATCGCCGTGTTCGTGCTTTAATCAAATTACCAATTTCTATAGATTCTCTTTTAGGAAGAAAAAGCTACTTACTTATTGGTCGGCCCATTGATGCGGAAGTTTTAAATCATGTTTCTAAAACTCAAACAGCATCGGATGAATATAATCAACTAGAGAGCCAAAGATTTAGAGCTCAAAATATTTTGATGTTGCTTTATGGGATTATTGCCTCTTTGTTTTTATTAGCATCTCTATGGCTTGGTATGTTAATTGCAGGGCGAATATCACGACCTCTTATTGCTCTTATTAAAGCTTCTAAATCAGTATCTATGGGGGATTTAGATGCTCATGTAGCCATTAAGGATACACAAGATGAACTTAGCCTTTTAGGAGATAGTTTTAACGATATGACGGCTCAGCTTAAGAGCCAACAACAAAGCTTAATGACAACCAATGAAGAGTTAGAAGAAAGACGGCAATTTATTGAGACAATTTTAACAGGGGTTTCTGCAGGAGTTATTTCTACAGATGTTCAAAAAAATATTACCCTTGTTAATCCGCAGGCCGAAAAGCTTTTGAATATTAATGAAAGTGATGTGAGTGGAAAAAATATTTATGAACTTTTACCTGAGTTTGCACCTTTGTTAGATTCGGGTGAAACAACAGAGATTACGATAAATACAAATAATCAAACACGCATATTACAATGTCAGATTGTAACGGAAGATATTAATGATGTAGTAACTGGATTTATCATTACATTTGATGATATTACCAGCTTACAGGCGGCAGAAAGAAAAGCCGCATGGTCGGGTGTAGCACGGCGTATTGCCCATGAGATTAAAAACCCGCTCACACCTATTCAGCTTTCAGCAGAGCGTTTGCAGCGACGCTACAAAAAACAAATCCCTGAAGATGATGAAGTTTTTGATTTATGCTTGCAAACAATTATTCGCCAAGTGGATCAAATTGGTCGCCTTGTGCAGGAATTCTCATCATTTGCAAGATTGCCCGAACCTATTTTACAAAAACAGAATGTAAGCACGCTTATTAAAGGTGTTTTTGAGTTAGAAAAACAGCGTACAGATGGGCTTCAGATGAAACTGGATATGCCTGAGCATGATATTATTGCTAAAATAGATGAAGGTTTAATGACCCAAGCTCTAACAAATTTACTTAAAAATGCCTCAGAGGCAGCAGCAGCTCATAATGATGAGCAAAAGCCAGAGATTGATATAATCCTTAAGGATATGGAGTCTGAGGATTCTTTTGAGATTTCTATTGAAGATAACGGTATGGGTTTTCCTCAAAATGACCGTAATCATATTTTAGAACCTTATGTAACCACAAAAAAAGAGGGAACGGGTTTAGGGCTTGCTATTGTTCAAAAAATTATCCAAGATCACCATGGAGAGCTCATTTTAAGTGATAGTCCTAAGCTAAAAGGTGCAAAGGTTATATTGCGTTTTCCTAAAAATTGAATAGAATGTACAACATGACAAAGAAATATAAGTAAGGTGAAATAATGGCACTAGAAATTCTTATTGTTGATGATGAGGATGATATACGTTTTCTGACCTCAGGCATATTAGAAGATGAAGGATACGAGACGAGAGAAGCCGCAAGTGATAAAGCGGCATTAGATGCGATAAGCTTGCGTCAGCCTCATCTTGTTCTTCTGGATATATGGCTTGAGGGAAGTGCTATGGATGGTCTTGGTATCTTAGATGCGATTAAAAAGGATAATCCTGAGCTTCCTGTATTGATGATGTCTGGTCACGGTAATATCGAAACGGCTGTTAATGCTATTAAACGTGGGGCTTATGATTTTATTGAAAAGCCTTTTAAATCCAATAGGCTACTGCTTTTGGTCGATAGAGCCTTAGAAAATGCCCGCTTAAAACGAGAGAATAAAGAACTTAAAAGACAAAGCTCAATTACAAGTGAGCTTGTGGGAGATTCTGTCAAAACACGCAGGCTTAAAAGTCTTATTCAAAAGATTGCACCAACCAATAGCCGCATTTTAATTAAAGGGCCTGCAGGCTCAGGTAAGGAGATTGTTGCTCGAGCCATTCATAAGGCTTCTCTTAATGCTGAAGGCCCTTTTATTGTTGCTAATTGTGCTAATATGGCGGCGGATTCTTTAGAAGAAAGTCTCTTTGGTGTTGAAGGTGATAACAATAATCCTGCAAAGATTGGTTTGTTAGAACAAGCACATCGGGGAACGTTACTTTTGGATGAGATTGGCGATATGCCGATGGAAACTCAAACAAAAATTACTCGTTTGTTGCAAGATCAAACATTTTATCGTGTGGGGGGCAAAAAAGAAGTTTCGGTAAATGTACGCATTATGGCCTCAACAACTCAAGACTTAGAGGTAAAAATTCAAGATGCGACATTTAGGGAGGATTTATATTATCGTCTTAATGTTGTTCCTGTAGAGGTTGATGCCCTTAAAGACCGCAGAGATGATATTATGGATTTAGCCGATTATTTTTTAGTCAATATTACAGAAAGTATATCAAGCTCTATGCAAGAGTTTTCCGAAGATGCAAAGACGATTTTACAAAGTTGGGATTGGCCAGGTAATGTGCGTGAGCTTAAAAACCTGATTGAACGGGTTGTGATTATGGCGAGTGATAGCAAAAGTGAAGAAATTGATGCTGATATGCTCCCTGAAGAAATTAAAAATAGTGATCGTATTCGCTCGGTCGGTGAGACTTATCAGGAACTTATAACAAAGCCCTTACGAGAGGCAAGGGAAGAATTTGAACGCCGTTATATAGAAACTCAGCTTATTCGCTTTAATAATCATATATCCAAAACAGCGAGCTTTATTGGTATGGAACGTTCTGCTTTTCACAGGAAAATTAAAATGCTTGGCCTATCAACGGAAGGCAAAGTAGATGAAAATGAAGATGATGAATAGGTAAATTATATGAAAGTCATTATTTGTGGAGCTGGCGAAGTTGGCTCATCAATCGCACGTTATTTAGCCGAAGAAGATAATGAAGTTACTATTATCGACCAAAATGCCCAGCTTGTGGCAAGTATATCGGATACAACTGATGTTCGCGCGGTGAGAGGGCATGCAGGACTTCCTGAAACTCTTAGTAATGTGGGATGTGGTGATGCAGATATTCTTATTGCAGTTACACCGTCTGATGAAGTCAATATGGTTATTTGCCAAGTGGCTCATTCGCTCTTTAAAGTACCAACACGTATCGCTCGGGTGAGAGAGCAGGGGTATTTAGACCAAAGATGGTCGGATATTTTTAGGGCGGACCATATGCCGATTAACCATGTTATCTCTCCAGAAACAGAGGTAGCTCATGCTTTTGCGGAACGTTTACGTGTTCCTGGGGCAGGGGATGTCTTCTCTTTAGCGGATGGTAAGGCTCAGCTAATTAACTTAAGGCTGAGTAATTCATGCCCTGTACTCAAAACGCCCCTTAGGGAAATTGGAGAGCTTTTTCCAGACCTTAGTGTAACAATCATTGCTATTTCAAGAGATGGGCAGTTGATTGTACCACGAACAAAGCAAGAGGAGCTTTTGGTAGGAGATCAGATATATTTTACTGTAGAAACCTCTCAGTTAAGTCGAGCCTTAACTGCTTTTGGTCATGAAGCCGAAGAAACCTCTAAGATTTTAATTGTTGGTGGGGGTAAGGTTGGGCTGCGGCTAGCTTTATCTTTAGTAGAAGATGAGCAGCTAAAAGCACAGGTGAATATTGTAGAGCATAATAAACAGCGAGCTTTGGATATAGCAACAGAAGTTAAAGGCATGCCCATAACGATATTTAATGGTGATGGGCTAGATACAGAAATCCTTCAAGAGGCTTCGGCTGAAAAAAGCCAAGCCATTGTTTGTGTGACTAATGATGATGAGACCAATGCCTTGGCCTCATTACTGGGTAAAAAGTTAGGAATACGCAATAACTTAGCTTTAATTAATCGCCCTGGTTATGATGTGCTTTTAAATAATATTGGCGTTGATAGCGTTGTGGTACCTCGCTCTATAACTGTAAGCTCTATTTTACGCCATGTCCGCCGTGGACGTATTATCTCGGCCCATGCTATTGCCCATGATACAGGAGAAGTCTTAGAGGCGGAAGCTCTTGAATCATCAAAAATTGTTGGTACGCCATTACGTCAGATGGATTTACCCAAAGGTATTATTATTGGTGCAATTATCCGTGATGGTGAGTTTGTTCGCCCACGGGGAGGTACAGTGATTAATGCGGGTGAGCATGTTATTTTATTTGCATCTAAAAAGGCTATTCGTAAAGCGGAACTTTTATTTAGTGCCAGTGCGGAATGGTTTTAACAAAATGGTTTTAAAGGAAAATAAAAATGTCTAAATCTTTGATTTCATACGTTAACGGACGCTATATGTATCACCCACTTGCATCAGTACATATAGAAGATAGGGGCTTTCAGTTTGCCGATGGTGTTTATGAGGTTGTCGCTAACCTTAATGGCCGCTGGGTGGATATGGATGGTCATATGGAGCGTCTGGAATATTCTCTTAAGGAACTTAAGATGGATATGCCCATGGGGCGGAAAGCTTTAGAGATGGTTATTAATCGTCTCGTTCGGCTTAATCGAATTACATCATCTTGTTATATTTACTTACAAGTTAGTCGTGGTGTTGCTCCCAGAAATCATATTTTCCCTATGGTTGCAAAGCCATCACTTGTGATTACAGTTAAACGCTTTAGCCCGCCAAAGCTTGCCGATGCTCTTATTGGCTCTAAAGTGATAACAGGAGTTGAGACAAGATGGGCTCGTCCTGATATAAAATCAGTTTCGTTGCTCCCTAATATTTTGGCCAAACAAGAGGCTCATGAGCAAGGAGCTATCGAATATTGGTTTATTAAAGATGATATTATTACTGAGGGTGGCTCTTCCAATGCATGGATTGTTAATCATGATAAAGAGTTGATTACCCATCCGAGTGATGGGCAGATTCTCAAAGGTATTACCCGAGAATATATTTTGGCAATAGCCAAAAAAGAAAGCTTAAAAGTTGTTGAACGTGGATTTAGCTTAGAGGAAGCTTACAAGGCTAAAGAGGCTTTTGTTTCATCTTCAACAGCTCTTGTGCGACCAATTTGCCAAGTGAATGACAAAAAAGTTAATGATGGTAAAGTGGGAGATATTACTCGTAAGGTCATTGAAAAAATTTATGAAGATTATGATTTATAAAAAGAAAGATTTGCATAGATTTGTTCGCTCTGTTATCTTATATGTAGGCAAAAACAATAATAAAAAAAAGGAGTCCGCCCCATGAGTACAGAGCAGCATAACCAAAATGTGCAGGATGTTTTTCTTAATCAGGTGAGAAAATCAAAGCTATCAGTAACTATTTTTTTAGTGAATGGCGTTAAATTACAAGGTGTTATCTCGTGGTTTGATAATTTTTCTATATTATTACGTCGAGATGGGCTTTCTCAGCTAGTCTATAAACATGCGGTTTCAACCATTATGCCTAATGGGCCCGTACGGCTTTACGATGAGGCCAACTCCGATAATGAGTAAACAACAAAAAGCAAAATTAACGGCATAGCTTATGGGTAATAACAACTGTTTTATTATTCATCCAAGGCTAAAAAAAGAGACTTATACAAGAGCCGTAGAAAATGCTTTAGAAGAGGCACAAGGTCTTGCAGAGGCTATCAGCCTTAATGTTGTTGATGTTACATCTTTTATGCTTGGAAAAATAAAACCTTCTACCTATATTGGTGGAGGGCAGATAGAGCTTATTAAAGAAAAAATGGAAGAGCTAGGTGAGCCTGAAGTCTTGATTTTTGATGGCAATCTATCACCTAGCCAGCAGCGGAATTTAGAAACAGCTCTTGACTTAAAAGTCATTGATAGAACAGGGCTTATTTTAGAAATTTTTGGTAAAAGAGCCAAAACAAAAGAGGGGCGGGCTCAGGTGCAGCTTGCCTCACTAAGTTATCAACGCTCCCGTTTGGTACGCTCGTGGACACATTTAGAACGGCAAAAAGGTGGTGCAGGCTTTTTAGGTGGACCAGGTGAGAGGCAAATTGAACTTGACCGTCGGATGATTGATGAGCAGATTGGCCGCATTAAAAAAGAGCTAGAAAAAATCAAGCAAACAAGAGAACTTCAAAGGGGCAAACGCAAGCGTGTACCTTGGCCAATTGTTGCTCTTGTGGGCTATACAAATGCAGGAAAATCAACCTTATTTAATATATTAACAAAAGCAGATGTTATGGCTAAAGATATGCTTTTTGCTACGTTAGATCCCACCATGCGAGCCATAAAATTACCGAGCGGGAAAAAAGTTATCTTAGCCGATACTGTGGGCTTTATCTCTGAGCTTCCTCACCAACTTGTTGAGGCTTTTAAGGCAACTTTAGAAGAGGTAATGCAAGCCGATTTACTCCTCCATGTTATAGATATAAATGATGATGACTTTGAAGATTATAAAGCTAATGTATTAGAAGTTCTGGAAAGTTTGGGCATTGATGATATTGAACAAGATAGAAGATTGATTGATGTTTATAATAAAATTGATTTACTTGACCATGAAGAACAGCAATATCTGCTCAATAAATTGGCATTAGATTCTAACAATAAAGCCGTTGCTATTTCAGCCTATAAGGAGATGTATCTATTGCAACTTCTTGATATTATTGATAGTAGATTGAGTGAGGGTGAAGAAGCTTTTGATATTCATCTTAAGGCGGAGCAAAGCCGATTTATAGCATGGCTCCATGAAAATGCAAGAATTACCCATGAATATTATCTTGATGATGGCAGGGTGGAAGTTCAAGGGATGATTGAGCCAGAAAAAGCAAGCCGTTTTGCCACTATGCTTAAGGCAAGTCATGGTGATATTCCACCATCATTTCAAAAGATTATCAAACAACATTTTGAACCATTATAAATCAAACCAAGTTTCGTATAGTTTTCTTACCTTTTGACAACCGCTAAAAAAGGCTTCACTAAGAGCTGAAGATGATGCCATATTGCTATGGGATAATATGGCGGCAAGGATATGATTTTCCTCGTTATTTTGGCTATCAAAAAGCTCAGCTAAATCAATTTTTCCAAAGCTTAAGCGTTGATATAGCTGAATAATTTGGCATAAATTGAGATGCTCTTTTAAAAGCTCATAATCTCCTAGCTCAATAAGATGATGGTCTTTTAATTGCTCAAGAGCCATTAAAGGGTTGCTATTTAAGACTTTTGGGTATTGGTGGGCATTGTTTAAAAGCTGATATTGCACCATAAATTCCATATCAAAAATTCCTCCTTCGCAATATTTTATATCCCAAGCATTTTTTGGAGGTTTTTCTTTATAAAGCTTTGTACGCATATCGGCCACATCGGCTTTAAGCTTGCTCTCATCACGGTTTTGCGAGAGGATATCTTGTATCTCGCCTGTAACCTTTTTGGCTAAATCAGCTTTACGGCGGCTAACAATACGGGCTCGGCATAGAGCCATATGTTCCCATGTCCAGGCCTCATTTTCTTGATAATTCTTAAAACTCTCAAAGCTTACGGCCAAAGGTCCTTTATTGCCCGATGGACGTAGTCGCATATCCACCTCATATAAGATACCTGCAGCTGTTGGAGCGGTTAAAGCATTGATAATCCTTTGACCAAGTTTACCATAATATTGCCCGCAGCCAAGACTTCTTGCTCCATCGGACTGAGCCATATAATCCTGAGCCTGATAGATAAAGATTAAATCTAAGTCAGATGTTGGGGTCATCTCTAAGCTACCTAATCGCCCTAAGGCAACAACGGCAAATTCCCCTTGGGTAATCGTTCCGTGGCGTTTTTCAAAATCTTGGGTTATGGGTGGTAATATAAAGCGTAATGTAGCCTCAGCAATATGACTATAAGCCATAAAAATTAGCTTGGGGTTGATATTAGAATAAAGGGCTTGGATACTTAAAATAAAGCGGCGATCTTGCGACCATCTTGCGGCAAGCTCTAAATAATCTTCTAAAATCAGCTCTTTATTATAAGAGAAAGATTTTAGCCGTTGCTTAAGCTCTTTTTTCATGGCTTTAAAAGAAGGGGGCGGATTAAGAAGTTCTCCCTCTAAAAGAGCATCAAGTAAGTGGGGATAAGTTTCAAGATATTGGCCTATCTCAGGAGCTCCATTTAAGATACGCATTAAAAGCTCAAAAATGCTAGGATTTGCATGAATAATCGCTAAGAGTTGTACACCTTTATTAATATTTTTCAAAAACTTATCGAATCGTAAAAAGGAAGCTTGTGGGTCTTTATACTCACTAAATTGTAAAAGAAGATTAGGTATCATCTCTAAAATAAGTGTTTGGGCATGATGAGAACGTGTTGCCCTATAAGTCCCATTGAGCCATTTTTTAATTTGTTGGTCAATCACTTTAGGTTCATTATAACCAAGTTCTAAAAGCTGATTAAAGGTCTCTTCATCTATTTCTGGAGATGAAAAATTGAACTTATAGCTTTCTGTTTCTTCACTATTATCCTCAAAAAGAGTGGCATAATGTTTTTCTACATTACTTAAGTGGTGGGATAAATCATGATAAAAATTATCGATACTCTCATAACCACAAAAGAGGGATAGCTGCTCAAAAGCCTCTTTTTTTAAGGGAAGCGTTTGGGTTTGCTCATCCATTTGCATCTGTAAGCGATGCTCAATATGGCGTAAAAAAAGATAAGCTTCACTGAGTTCTTTACAGACTTCCTTTTGAATAAGTTCTTGTTTTTTTAGTTGTTTTAGAACTTCTAATGTAGGGCGAATACGCAAAGAAAGATTGCGTCCACCCCAAATAAGTTGCCAAGCTTGAGCAAAAAATTCAATCTCACGAATACCGCCACGGCCAAGCTTAATATTATGGCCCTCAAGTTGTTTTATTTTATGGCCACCCTTGTGGTCATGGATACGTTTTTTAACGGCATGGATTTCTCTAATAGCCGCATAATCAAGGTTTTTTCGCCATAAAAAGGGGGTAAGACGCCTTAAGAAAGCTTCACCAACTTGGCTATCGCCAGCAATGATGCGAGCCTTCATTAATGCAGAGCGTTCCCAATTTTGCCCATGCATTTCATAATATTGCTCAGCAGCATTCACACTCATGGTTAGAGCCGTAGATGCAGGGTCAGGTCTTAAGCGAAAATCCGTACGAAAAACATAACCATCTTGGTCACGAATATCAAGCATCTGAATAAGCTTACGACACAGACGCACACAATTTTCTTGTAGCATATCAGAATCTTCACTCTCAAAGCATAAAGGGTCGTAAAGAGCAATAAGGTCAATATCCGATGAATAATTCAGCTCATAGCCCCCAAGTTTACCTAGCCCTAAAATAAACAGTCCAAAAGGGGTATCAGCTGAGCCATTTTTAAGCTTAGCCCGACGATAAAAGTTTGGCCATAGGGATTTTAATGCCGCTTGTGTTGCCATATCGGCAAATAGGGAGAGATAGCGGCACACATCCATTGTATCCATATTATTGCGAATATCAGCAATGCCTAAAAACAGAGCGACTCGCCGTTTAGCAATACGTAAAGCTTTGTGGGTATCGCTAGCCTCTTTGATGTAATTTTCAATATCTTTAAAAAAATCAGGGGCTGATTGGCTAAATATTTGAGCCAAGATGGCATATTCTCTTTGGGCAAGCATACTTAAATAGCTGCTATGACAATCAATAAAATTTAGACAAGCTATCACGTCATTATTTTGACAAGAGATTGTATTACAATCATTTTGTGCATCAAACTCTTTGAGTTTTTCAACTAAAGAGGGAGTGAAATTGTCTTTAAGCGGATAAATTTTATTCATTGTTATAAAATCCTAGTATGATACGCATTTCCTATGTATATTATACTAAAATAGGTAAAGATATAAGGAATAAAAATTGATAAAGTCTGTCGTTATACATACATTCAAATTTTTATGTGTTCTTATATCTGCTTTATTGCTTTGTTTAAGCTTGTTGTTTGCTTGGCTTGCCTTTAAGCCAATTAACTTAAACTTTGCCCTTAACTGGATACAGCAGCATGTAGAAATCCCTCCAGAGCTTAGCTATGAAAGCTTTGAGCTTGCTTGGAGCAAAAGTAAATGGGGGCCAGAGATTAGGCTAAATGATGCCCGTTGGGGGAAAACAGATAATGCCATTTATTTAGGTGATATTGCCATTGAGTCTAACATCACCAAAGCTTTACGCCTTGATTGGGTATTTGATGATATTTCTATTCGAAACCTTAGCATTACAATTGTAAAGGAAGATGGGCAGGTTTTTCTTAAGGCCTTTAGCCGCCGCCGTGGTAGTGATGCTCAAAAGCAAGCAATTACAAGTACTTCGCTAGATTTAGAGCAAACTTATACCTATCTTCGTCGTATTGGTGGTGTTTCCATCAAAGATATTCAGATTATATTACAAGATAATGATAGTGGCCAAAACTATACTTTCCCTTATATTTCTATTACTTTAGAAGCCAAAGATGATGAGTTTCAGCTGCTATCTTACCTTGATGACGGACAAATGATTCTTAAAAAACCTGCTCAGATATTTGCGGCAGTTAATAAGCAAACCCTAGGATTACACGGACGCATGTTAATGGAAGATTTTGATGTGGTCGGCCTTAGGGAGTATGGCTCTATGCCTAAAAGCTTAGAGAATTATTGGCCCATCAAAGGAAGTGCAGCGGCTTATTTTGTGAGTGATTTTGAAGGCTCACTAAAAGATATAAAAAATGTGGAATTTAAGGCTCAGTGGAAGCTGCGAGCAAAATCTGTTGATATTACTTTTCCCCAATGGCCAAATAATCCGACAAAGGCCAATGAAATACGTATTGATGGAGATTTCAACTTACAAAATATGATATTAGGCATTCAGTCAGTTGAGATTGATGCGGACCCGCAAATTCCTATGTATTTTCCTGATGTTTATGGCTCTTATGCCATAAAGGAGGCTAGGGGAACAGGCTATTTTAATGTTAAAAATTTATATATGTCTTTTCCTGATATTCGTATTGATACAGGTAAATATAAAGTTCAAGCGGCCTATAAGGGGCTTGTGGGTTGGCCAAAAACAAAGAACTCATTTTCAGTTCAGCTACCAGCTATATCAAAAGATGATATTATGCCCATGTGGCCAACCGATGCAGGGCCTGCAGCTAGGAAGTGGGTAGACCAGAATATAAAACAGGGAGCAGCCGAGGGTATATTAGCCATGCGGGTTGACCATAGCCTAGACCATATTTGGAAAACTGACTTTAGTAGTCTTTTGGCCTTTAAGGATGTGGACTTAAATTATCTAGAAAAAACACCGAATATTCATGTGGATAGTGCAAAGCTAAAAATGCAAGGAGAGACAATCACTATTGCAGATATTCAAGCCCAAACAGATGGTATGGATATTCAAGATGCTAAAGTTACGTTTTCTAATATCCAAGACGGTAAAGCCCCTAAGCTAAATATATATATGGGCTTAGATTATTCGTTGCAGCAATTGTTTAAATATCTAGGATATTTTAATGCAGATTTAGCAAAAAACAGCCCTGTAGATATCAACTCCATCAAAGGGCAGGTAAAAGGTGACCTTAATTTTGATATGAATCTCAATGACTTTGAGGAAGGTGAAGATGGTAATGCCGAAGTGGATATTGCTCATTTGGGTATTGGTGCAAAAGGGATTATATCCCAATTTAATTCGGGCAAAGTTATTGGTGGTAAAGCCATAACGGCCCAAAGCCTTGATTATAATATCAATAAAGGAAAACTTGTTATTTCAGGTATGCTTGGTTTAGGTAATAAGCAAACACAGCTGGATAAGTTAGAGGTTGATTTAACCTCCAAAAATTTCGATAGAAAAATAGAGCTTAATGATGTTTCAATTCCTTTTTTACAAAGCGTAAGTCCAGAGATTCAGCAGGCTTTAGCTTCTATTGAGGCAAAGGGAAGTGTTAAAGCAACGCTAACTTCAGCCTCAAGTGATAAGCTAAATATCTCGTTGGATTTAAAGAATAGCAGCTTTCGTGTTGGAGCTTTGGGCTTTGATAAATCCTCAGGGCAAGCAGGTAAACTTGACCTAGAAATTATTCCTAAGGGGAATATTGTTGAAATACCTAAAATTAAATTATCTACCAATGGCTTAAGTGCAACGGCTCGAACAAGTATCAATAAGGGGATTATGGGGGTTGTCTATGTGGATGAAATCACTCAAAACCATACTAAACTTGCGGCTAAATATTATGGTGGCTCACAGCAAAATACGCTAGATGTTTCGGGTAGCCTTGATATGCGAGGCGATAATATATCTTCGGAGTTAAGTCATAAAGGTAAAAAAACAAGTAATAACAAGCCTATGCGTGTTAATCTGGACTTGACCAAAATGTGGACAGATAATGCGGAATTTACAAATGTTAAAGGTTGGGCCGTTCAAAAAGGTGATGATATTAATCAGGCTGAAATTACAGCCGAAGCGGCAGGTTCTTCACCCATAAAAGTGAGCATTCGCCCCAATGGTCATATGCGTGAGGTGAGTGTTACGTCAACCGATGGTGGCTCAGTAATCCGAGGCTTTGGGCTAAATAATTCTATATTTGGTGGAAAGCTTGATATGTCTGGTCGTATTGATACAAGTCAAGAAAATCAGCCATTTACAGGGACATTAACCCTTTCGGATTTTCAGGTAAAAGATGCACCAGCTCTAACGCATCTCTTGGGAATTTTGAGCCTATCACAACTTGAAAATACACTCTCAGGTAATGGTATTCGCTTTGATAAAGCCGTTATTCCCTTTAGGGCAGAGAATAAGATGCTCTATATTAATAATACTAAGATTGAAGGCGGAGCTTTGGGAGGTACGCTTAAGGGAAGTGTTGGCTTAGAAGATGATGGGCTTGTAGACCTTTCTGGGATGATTGTACCGTTTAATTCATTTTCGGATATTGCTTCAAAAATTCCTGTTGTAGGGACAATTTTAACGGGAGTGCAAGGTGATGGTATCTTTGCAGCGGATTATAAAATTAGAGGAAGCCGTAAGAATATGCAAATCACAAGTAACCCACTGAAAACAATAGCTCCTGGTATGCTCAGAGATATCTTTAAAGCGATTGAAGGTAATTAAACCATTTTTACCCATTTGAGCCAAAATTTACCAAATTTTGCCCACTTTTGTCCATTTATATCCATAATTTTCATATTTAAGTCCAAAAAATACCATCGTCAGATTATTAAATGAACGTTAGGGTGGTGCGATTTTATGTACAAATTTGGTCAAGATGGGTAAAAAGCAGGACAAAAATGGACAAAAATGGGTAAAAATGGGTAAAAAAAGGAAAATTATGTTCAAGTAATAGATTGCTGCAAGGCTTGGAATTTGCTCTTAACATCTCCTCCAAAAATGGATGAGCCTGCAACAAGCACATTTGCTCCAGCCTTAACCACTAAAGGAGCAGTATCAGGGGTAATACCGCCGTCAACTTGGATATCAATTTTGCCTTCGCTCATGGCATAAATTCGCTCAATTTTAGTGAGCTGGCTATGAAGAAACTTTTGCCCGCCAAAACCAGGATTTACACTCATAACCAAAATAAGGTCAATCTTATCAAGAAGATATTCTAACACACTCTCATGGGTTTGCGGTGTAAGAGCAAGCCCAGCCTTACAATTATAAGATTTTATAAGGCTGAGGCTTCTATCTAAATGAGCCGTTGTTTCGGCATGAATTGTGATATAATCAGCCCCAGCTTTAGCAAATTCCTCCACCCACATATCAGGGTTTGCCACCATCAGATGAGCATCCATAACCTTTTGCGAAAGAGGGCGAATAGTCTTGAGAACCATAGAGCCAAAGGAGATATTTGGAACAAAATTCCCATCCATAACATCCACATGAATCCAGTCCGCACCAAGCTTATCTACAAGGCGGATATCATCTTCTAACTGATTGAAATTAGCTGATAAAATACTAGGGGCTATTTTTATATCACGCATGTTTTATCCTAAGGCTTCTTCGACTTTTGCAACAACATCTTCAGCCGTAATGCCGAAGTATTTATAGAGCTGATCGGCAGGAGCAGAAAGGCCAAAGCCGTGCATTCCTACAAAAATATCACTCTCGCGTAAGTAGCGGTCCCATGGTTGACGAATAGCCGCTTCGACAACAACACGTAGGCCGCTGCCTAAGGTTTCGGCCTTATAACTATCTGATTGTTCTTCAAAACGTTCCATACAAGGTACAGAAACTACACGGGCTGCAATAGATTTTTTGGCTAAATCTTCAGCAGCTTTTACGGCTATTTCAACTTCTGTTCCTGTGGCCATAATAATGACTTGGGGTTCAGTTGAACAATCACGTAAGATATAAGCTCCTTTGGCTGATAGATTTTCGCTTGTAAAATCAGTACGTAATGCAGGAACAGCCTGACGACTTAACACCATACCTGCAGGGCGGTCTTTGGTCTCAAGAGCCAACATCCAGCATTCTAACGTTTCAACAATATCGCAAGGACGCATCGTATCAAAGTTGGGCATTGCCCGAAGTGAGGCTAATGTTTCAACAGGTTGATGGGTAGGGCCATCTTCACCAAGCCCAATAGAATCATGTGTAAGTACATAAATTAAATGAGCTTTCATCAATGCAGACAAACGAATGCTTCCTCGCATATAATCGGCAAATACGGCAAATGTACCGCTATAAGGAATAAGGCCACCATGGAGACTAATTCCATTCATGCCCGCAGCCATGCCATGTTCCCGAATACCCCAATGGATGTAGCGGTTCTCATAATGGTCTTTATCTAAAGAAGCAGTTGATGATGTTTTGGTGTTTACAGAGCCTGTTAAATCGGCAGAACCACCGATAAGTTCGGGGATTTCAGCTGTTAAAAACTCAAGAACTTTGCCCGAAGCAGCTCTTGTGGCAAGGGCAGGGGCTTCGGTTGTGATTTTCTTTTTAAATTCATCAACTTTACTATGAATATCAGCAGGAAGCTCACCTTTAATTACGGTGCGAGTAAAGCTATCTTTATGGCTACTTGAGGCAAGACGCTCCGTCCATGCTTTATAAGGTTCAGCTTGCTTAAGAGCCGCATCACGCCAAGCACTTAAAATATCTTGAGGAATTTCAAAAGCAGGATAATTCCAGTTAAGGCTCTCACGCATTTTAGCAATTTCTTCTTCACCTAAAGGAGCTCCATGGACATCATGAGAGTTAGATTTTGTGGGGGCACCTTTGCCGATAATCGTTTTACAAGCCACCATTGTAGGCTTGCCATTATCACTATTTTTGGCTTCACCCAAGGCTTTGCGAATACTGTCATAATCATGACCATCACAAGAAAGAACATTCCAACCTGCAGCTTTAAAACGCTCCTTTTGATTTTCAGAAGAAGATACATTCACATGGCCATCAATGGTGATATCGTTATCGTCCCATAAAACAATGAGTTTTGATAAACCGAGGTGGCCTGCAAGGGTAATACCTTCCTGAGAAATACCTTCCATAAGGCAACCATCGCCTGCGATAACCCATGTATGATGATCAACCAAATCATTGCCAAAACGGGCATTAAGCATACGCTCACCTAAGGCAAAACCAACAGAAGTTGCAATACCTTGACCTAAAGGACCTGTTGTCATTTCGGTTCCTTTAAACTCGCCATATTCAGGATGACCAGCAGCTAATGAATGAAGCTGGCGGAAATTTTTAATTTGATCAATCGTGCAATCCTCATATCCTGTAAGATAGAATAAAGAATACAACAACATAGAGCCATGACCTGCGGAAAGAATAAAGCGGTCTCTATCGGCCCATTTTGGCTCTTTTGGGTTGTATTTTAAAAACTCAGTAAATAAAATAGTTGCCACATCGGCCATACCCATAGGCATACCTGGATGGCCAGATTTCGCTTTTTGAACAGCATCTGCAGCTAAAAAGCGGATGGCATTCGCCATTTTTGAATTATCGGTTGTCATAACAAGAATTCCCCTTTTTTATATCTATATTTTTCATCATGATAAATCATAAACAAAAAGAATGAAACTGCCAATAGGAAATATGGTAAAAAGATAAGAAAAGGTGCGAAAAAATAAAAGCATAGGAAAAGCAATGGCTTCTCCCTTTAGGTCAACGCTTGCGTTGTGGGGTATAGGGGCAAAGCCCCAATAATATAGCTAGGAAAAGCAATGACTTTTCCAGTTAGGTCAACGCTTGCGTTGTTGGGTATAGGGACAAAGCACCATTAATATAGCTAGGAAAAGAAATGGCTTATCACTATAGGTCTACTCATGAGTAGTG
>JBKEBO010000043.1:0-1584 GCA_047973205.1 Alphaproteobacteria bacterium
TTTACGGAATATTTGCCAATCGAGCAGCAAGCCCCAAATAAATTGCGTATACTGAAAAGGCGCCACTTGGCTTGCAGGCATAAAACGATTAGATTCCATGGATAAATATACAGCTATCCCACCCAAAAACCCCGATATTGCACAGCCGATAAATTGGGCTTTACTCATATCTTTCCATATAAAGAACATAGGGATAATTAAAAATGAGATGATAAATATATTGTTCCAAACCGCAATGGTTACCGTGCGCTCTACCGCTAAAGCTCGGCGTGTAACAATCATTATAACCGAGCTGATAACCGCAATCAACAGCGGTGCTAATTGAATAGGATGTTGCAGTAAATCACTTGAAGGGCGCACAGCAATTACCACCCCGATAAACCCTACAATTGTTGCTGTCCAACGCCGCCAACCAACTTGCTCGCCCAAAAATGGAATAGAGAGTATTGTTACCAATAGCGG
Source organism: Alphaproteobacteria bacterium (assembly GCA_047973205.1). GTDB lineage: Bacteria > Pseudomonadota > Alphaproteobacteria > JBKEAR01 > JBKEAR01 > JBKEAR01. Next base: position 463 of record JBKEBO010000043.1, read on the forward strand.
GGTAGCAAAAATCATGGTGTAAACTTGGGTCATGGGGAAATATTTAAAGGATAATATCACTACAGTAGAGTTGATTACCCCTAAAAATGCCCGTAACAAAACAAGGCGTATTCCGGCACGGCGTAACTTTAAAGCCTGTATGCCACCCCGAGATAAAGCAATAAAAACATAAGGAATAAGTGCAAATGTACCCGTTACAAAAATAACCTGCATTGCCCCCACACCATGGGCATTATGCATTAATCCGCCATCGGTTGTTACAACTTTTAAAAGGGAATCGTTAATCGAATAAATCAAAAAAGATAAAAGGGCAATGATACTGCCAATTTTAACATTATGGGAGGCTTGCATATTGTGCATGTTTTTTCTATCTTTTTTCAGTACAAATAGTGATTATTTTGTTAAGCCATATTGTATATTCTTATATTCGCAATAGCAACCAAGGATTAAATATGATATGACAATATGCTTTACAATAGGTAAACAAGCATAAAGAATAAAGAGCGATGAGCCAAAAATTTTGGAAAGAAAAAACATTAGAGCAAATGAGTCAGCAAGAATGGGAAAGCCTATGCGATCGCTGTGCCAAATGTTGCTTAGAAAAGCTCGAAGATGAAGATACCGGCGAGATACTTTATACCAATGTGGCTTGCCGCTTACTTGATATTGAAACCTGCCGTTGTTCTAATTATCCTGAGAGACAAAGATTTGTTTATTCCTGTGTGCGCTTAACCCCTAAAAAAGTAGCCGAGCTCCCTTGGCTGCCTTCTACCTGCGCTTATCGCCTTATTCATGAGGGTAAAGATTTGCCCGCTTGGCACCCGCTGATTACCGGCGATGCAAACTCTACCCAAAAAGCCGGTATGTCTTGCCATGGCCGGATAATATCGGAGCGTATTGTTACCGACCTCGAAGATTATATTTGCGACTGGCCTTCTTAGAGCACTGCGCATACCTAAAAGACATCAAATATGTTCATGATTTGTTCTTTACAAAAAATTATTTTTATGTTATGATTTAGTATAATTGGCAAAAAATATAAGAATACAGTTACATAGGATAGTTTTTGTTGGTAAGAGGGTGAGCTCTAATTTTTTGTGCCACACCTGCAACCGTTAGTCG
>JBKEBO010000052.1:0-7710 GCA_047973205.1 Alphaproteobacteria bacterium
TATTCAAGGTGTGTCAGTATAACTTCTTAAAGATCAAAAAACAAGCCCTAATGAAATTAAACAACACTATAGTTACCTTAAGAGTAAGCTTGCTATTAAGATTCTATATTGAAGTGACAAGTCTTCTTAAACTGGATGAACAAGTCATCAAACCCTCCTTACAAATATACTTTATAAGGAATGTTGAATCACAGTTGAAAGATTTTTGATACTCTTTTCTCACCCTCATCGCTATTTTACCGTCTTTAAGTAGAGAAGTCGAGATATGTTCATGCCACCAGTCCACTGTCTAAAAATCATTATACCAATAAGAAACACCCCCCAAATAGCCGAGGCTAAGTGTTGGCTATTGCCATATGGACTAAGCAAAGTATTAAGAGATGTTGTGATGATTTGCAAGGTAATCAATGCAAATAAAACAGCAAATGTTTTACCAAAACCTCCATAAGGGTTAACTCCTCCCAAAAAGCATGCAAGTACTGTAATTAAAATATAGGATTCACCATGTCCCGCTCTTACAGAGTTGAACCGAGCCAACATTACCATACCTGCAATGGCACTAATTAGACCTGAGAATCCATAAAGCAATACAAAAATCTTTTTCGTATCAACACCTGAATATCTTGTTGCAGGTTCTGATGAGCCTACCATATAAACCGCTATACCAAAAGGAGTATAAGTTAAGATAACATGGACAATAAATGTTACAACTAAAAATATAATGAGTGGTACTGGTATACTCAAGATTGTACCATGACCAAACCATGAAATTACCTCAGGAAGTCCTGAAATATCACCACCCTTTGTAAGAAAGACCCCAACACCACGCAAAAGCATCATCATACCTAACGTAACTAAAATAGGGTGTGCACCAATATAAGAGATAAAGCCACCTGTAAAAGCCCCTAAAATAAAACCTAAAATCATCGCCAAAATAAAACCAACCATAAAGATAAAAATAATTATTGCTGTAGAGCTTATATCCGAAGTGAATCTCATTAATAGTACGGCCATTAGTAGTCCAGCTAGGTTGGCTGTATAAGTAATGGCTAAGTTGAGTCCACCTGTTAAAATGGGGAGAAACATTGCCAATGTTAAAAGACCAAGTTCAGGCATTTGGAACGCCATAGAGTGTAATGTAGATAAGCTTAGAAAATTTGGCACAAAGATTGCTGAAAGTATAAAAACTATAATAACAATTGCAAACTGTCCTATTAAATCCTTATTCTTTTTCATTTTTAGATTTTCCATAACTTAGCTCTCCACCCTTACAATATTTTTTGGCAATTGAATATGAGTAGCAATTAAGGCAACCAAAATAATTACGCCTAAAATTGCTTTAAATGCATAGTTTGATACGCCCATTAAGATTAAACCATTATTAATAATGGCAATTAAGAGTACCCCTAAAACAGCTCCCCAAACACTTCCCTTACCTCCTTGCAAACTTGCCCCACCTAAAACTACAGCAGCTAAAATATCAAGCTCTTTACCATAAAGGGCATTGGGTACAAACTCTTGAGCCAAATGTACATTAACCAAACCTGCAATTGCAGCACATGCACCAATCCAACAATAAACAACAAAATAGATAAGCCCAATATTTAATCCTTGTCTACGAGCGGCATCTTCATTATTACCAAGAGCGTAAATTTGTCTACCAATACGCAGTTTAGTTGTTAGTATCCAAGCTGCAAAAATAACTACACTCATAAAGACCACAGGCAGTGTTACTGAGGCTCCCCCAATAGAAAAAACTTCAACCCTATCTAGCCACCAGTCAGGTAAGTCATAAATAGATCTTCCTTTAGAGATAAACATGAGCATACCAAAAAATATGTTCATAGTTGAAATAGTAATAATAATAGATATAACCTTAAAATAGTAGATTAAAAAGGCATTAATAGCACCCAATAAAATACCCAAGGCAAGTGAAATTATAATCGCGATTGTCCAATTACCAATACCTGTATGAGATATAAAACTTGCTAGAATATATTGTGACACTAAAGCAATCGCAATGAATGAAATATCAATACCTCTTGCCACCAAAACAACAAATAAACCACAAGCAAAAATAATTTGTACTGCGTAATTATTAAGTAAATCTACAAAATTCTGTGTTGTAAAAAAGCTATGAGCTGTTAAAGAAAAAAATAAACTTATAACTAAAATAATAACAATAAGCCAACTCTCAGTATGTTTGAATAAACGAAACAGATAATTAGCCATAAACTTTCTCCTCCAGCTGGCTTAAAGATATATCTTGAGGTATGTACTCACCAATAATTTTACCATTTTGCATATGATAAATACGATCAGAATTCTGATAAATCTCACTCACCTCATCAGATATTAGCAAAATAGAAATTCCTTTTTCAGCAAGTTCGCGCACAATCTTGAAAATTCCCTCTCTTGCTCCCACATCAACTCCTACGGTAGGTGAGTCTAAAATTAAAAGCTGAGGTTCAGTAGCCAACCACTTTGCTAATACAATTTTTTGTTGATTGCCACCTGATAACGTATTAATAGGGTTATCTATATCTTCCGCTTTTACATTTAATTTCTTGATCCATCCTTGAGCATTCTCTCTACGTTCCTTTTCATAAACAAAGCCAAATCTATTTTTCATTTTATCCAAAATTGTTAGGTTAGTATTACGCTCAATAGATTGTTCTTGTATCAGACCTAAAGTTAGACGATCCTCTGAAACATAAGCAATGCCATGCTCGATCGCATTTTTATTGCTCGTAATTATATAAGGGGTGCCATTAAGAGTAATTGTGCCTTTTAATGGCTTACTCATACCAAATAAGCTTAACGCAAGCTCTGTTCTCCCTGCCCCTAAACGACCCGAAAGTCCAATAATCTCCCCCTTTTTGATATTAAGGTTAATATCATTATATTCACCATGTCGACTTAAATTTTTAATATTCATTAATGTTGGCATATTTAAACAGTCTTTCCCCATAACCTTACTATTAAGCTCAATTCCTGTCATTAGCTCAACAAGCTTAGGCCCGTCAATATCCTGTGCAGCCCATTGTCCCTGCAGCTCACCATTACGAATAACTGTAAATTGATCAGAGATTTCTAAAACCTCTGAGGTTCTATGACTTACAAAAACAACACCTATTCCCTGTTTAGTCAGTTTACGTACAATTTTAAATAACCTTTCCGCCTCTTCATAGGTAAGTGAAGCCGTAGGCTCATCCATAAATAACACCTTAACATCTGATGTTAAAGCTCGGCATATGGCAATAATTTGCCTTTGGGCAATACTCAAATCACCCACCTCAGCATCCATTGGTAAATCAAAGCCTAAATCATCTAAAATTTGTTTACTTTTTTGATACAATTTCTTCTTTGATACCAGCAATAAAGGATTACCCAAATTTTCATCAAAGGCAATATTTTCAGCAACTGATAAATAAGGAAAGATTGCTAAATCTTGCCATATAACATGAATTCCCAATAAGCGTGCAAGTTTAGGTGTTATCTGTTTATATTTTTTACCAAAAAGCTCTATTTCAGCACCACTATCAGGAGTATAAACACCACTAATAATTTTAATTAAGGTAGATTTTCCACAACCATTCTCTCCTGCAATGCAGTGTACCTCTCCCTTACACAATTTAAATTCAACATCTGAGAGTGCTTTAACACCTGCAAAAGTTTTTGTAATATTTTTAGCTCGAATAATATATGGTTCTTCTATTTGAGTCATAACGATGTTCTCCACATATTTTAAGAGCTATGGTCAAAAATTTATTTGACCATAGCTATAAGTCTTTTAGGTTTATAAGCCTAAATCTGCAAGTTCATCAATTGTATCTTTATTAAGAGGAACAAGCTTATTTGCATAGATGTCTTTATTTTCAGCATCAATTTTGACTTCATCTAAACCATCAATATTCATACCATCACTAAATTCTTCACCTTTTAAAAGCATATCTGATATAGTTACAAAAACTTTACCTGCCTCTAGTGGGTTCCAAATATAACCACCATAAAGAACATCTTTTTCTACAAGACGTTTACCTTGACCTGCAGAGAACGGACCCATAACAATTACTTTACCTTTTGCATCACGTTCATCAACAGCACGAGCCGCCCCAATCGGGCCTTGGCTGCCAAAAGCTAAGATACCTCTTAAATCTTCATGGCTTTTCATAAGGTCTAAAGCTGTACGGCGAGAGTCATCAACATTCTCAGCAACTCCAAAACGATCTGCTACTTTTTTCATATCAGGGCAATTTTTTTCTTGATAGGCAATAGCAGCATCAGCCCAAGCATTATGGAGTGGTACTGTAAGACCACCTACAAAAATAGCATAGCCACCTTTACCATCTAAAGCTTCACAAAGGCTTCTCATATAAGCTTCACCAAAAGATTGTGCTGTTGTCATCTCAAAGTTCCAATTCACATTTTCTTGTGCTGGACTTTCATGGCTAATTACCTTAATGCCTGCCTCCATTGCACGTTTTAATACAGGCTCTAATACTTCAGCATCATTAGGAACAACGCCAATAACATCAACTTTTTGTGCGATTAAATCTTCAATTGCACGAACCTGTAAAGCAGGGTCTGCACTTGTAGGTCCAATATAAACTGTATCATAGCCAAGCTCTTTGGCCTTTTCTTTTAGACCAACCTCCATAGCATTAAACCACGGAATACCACCTACTTTTACAACAAGACCAATCTTTTTTGCGGCAAGGGCTTGAGAACCCATACTAAGCATAGTTAAAACTAAAGCTGTTTTTAAAATTTTTTTCATAATTTACCTCCATTGTTTGATAAAAATTTATTTCATCTTACTTTATTTCATTTACTTTTATTTTGCTAACATCCTCCTAACAAAATCTAACGATTTTTTAGCCTCTACATCTAAATCCACCCCAGGCATAATTTCTCGGTATACACCAATATCCGAAGCAATTGGCCCATTCATCTGAATAAAGGGTTCCATAACGATAGTTTTTTTATAATTAATTTCTTTTAATGCATTAAAAATTTCACTCCAAGGTAAAAGGCCAACTCCTGGAGGGCGACGGTTATTCTCGCCCACATGGAAATGACCTAACTTATTACCCGCTAAGTGAATAGCCTTTGAAAAAGAATCCTCCTCGATATTCATGTGAAAAGTATCTAAGTGCACAAAAAGGCGTGATGAATTAACATCCGCAATATATTCTAAAGCCTCCGCACAACAATTGAGCATATAATTTTCAAAACGATTAACCACCTCTAAGTTAATACTCATATCAAGATCATCTGCATATTGTGCAATCTCTCTCATTGCTTTTACACTGTTTTTCCAGCTTTCTGCTTTTGTAATACCTAAGTCTTCTATTTTAGAGTGCCAACTACTACATAAAATTCCTGCTATCGCTTTAATTCCAGCCTTATGGCATGAATATAAATATTTCTTTTCATAATCAATCCCCTTTTGCCGGACTGCGGAATGCGGTGAGCCCAGGTCATATTCTACTGGTACTCCTAAAACAGATAGGATTTCAATATTCTCTTCTTCAGCCGTATCTCTAAAATACTTAATCTCATCATCACTCATTTGCATCAAAGATAATGCATTAATCTCCAAGGTATCAAAGCCAAGTTCTTTAACTTTATGAATATAAGGAATGTAATCAACCTCCCATTGCTGACTCCAATAGCCATATAAAATACCAACCTTATTCATTTTTTTTCCTTTCACTTTACACCTGAGCCTCTTAATGTATCACCTTTTTGCAATTTAACAGGCATCATTAGATCAATATGGTATCCTTCATCTTCAATCATTTTTTGAATAACCTGTGCTATTTTTTCGCTCATCTGCTTTAAAGACTGCGTTATTGTTGCCAATGTTGGAGCTAAATAGCGTGTCGATGGCACACCATCATAACCAATGATTTGCACATCACTAGGCACAGCAACATCATGCTTCATTAGGCCACTCATTGCAGTAATTGCAATGTAATCCGAGCTACAAAACAACCCATCAAACTCCCAATCTTTATAGATAGAGTAGATATTATTATATATTTCAGTCCGATCTATCCCATGTGGGACAACTTTAACTTCAATTTCTCTATTTTTTGTCTCTCTAATAGCCTTTATAAAACCTTTTTCGCGTTCATTAACATTGGTTAGATTCTGTTCATCACGCAAAAACATTAGACGTTTTGCCCCATAGTTAATAAGATTTTGAGCAGCTAAGAATCCACCTGATTCATTATCACTACCAATAAAGGAAACATGAGGACGTGTTTTTTTATCTTCGAGTCTATCTGCCACAACAACAGGAATATTAGCTTTTGTAAATATTTGTGTTACTTCATCGTAATCTGTAAGTAAAATAGCACCTGCAACAAAGTGATCCACATATATATTGGCATACCACAAAGCCTTACTTAATGATTGCTCAATAGAACTGATGAAGACACCATAACCACTTATCTGTAAAAATCTTTCAATATAACGACTTAATATGGCAAAATATTCATTCTCAATATCTGGAATAATTAGTGCAACATATTGACTTTTATGACTACGCAAACTTTTTGCGATTGAATTGCTTCTATAGCCTAAATCATCAATAATTTTACGTACATAATCTCTAGTTTCTTTTTTTACATATCCAGTTTGGTTTAAAACACGCGAAACAGTTGCTGTAGAAACATTGGCTGTTTCAGCAACATATTTTATATTAATACGTTTTTTTTGTTTTTTCACCTAACTTTCCCTTTGTTTAATTATTAGACTACAAGTTTTATGTAATCGATTACCTATCTTGTATTCAAGTATATGCCGAGCAGGGCTAATGTCAAGTCTTTTGATTCTTAATACCATAAAGTGCTTTTAAAGTGTGCCCTTAATATATTTCGCCGTACAGACAAAGAGCTTCTATATCAATATGTTATAAATATGTTTTAAAATACCCTTGTATAACACCCCTAATTGCAATATTTTTAATCCTTATCCGAAACTTAGGTTAATATAATTTAAAGCATTGTAAGCATGAAAAATATTGTTCAAATAAAATCCGGCTCTCATCTATATGATACGAATACAGAATAATCTGATCTTGAAGAGTAACGCCACATAAAAATATTACTTGCTATTGAGTCAGGGAGTCGTGCGTGGGGAGTCCCTTCCGAAGATAGTGACTATGATGTACGCTTTCTTTATATAAGACATACAAAGAGTTACTTATCTGTAAAGACTTTTCGTGATGTTATTGAAACACTATTTGTTAATGATCCTATACTCAATGTTCCTATTGATATGGAAGATAAAAATCTCATACCAATATTGCATCAATTTGTAACAGCTTCAGCTTATTTGCCAAGCTTAAGTTATCATTACTACCAGCTTGCAAAAAACACATTAAATCAAATAGATAAAAGTGAATGAATCCCAAAATTAAAGCCATATTAAAAGAGTAAGTCATGAAGAGACTGGCTATAAAAAGAAGATATTGCAGGCCGATATAATTTTTCAAAAGCTTCTCCAAAGAATAGAAAACAGCCCTATTTTGGTATGAACAAAAACTTGAAACATAACCTCAAATAACCCATTTACATCCAAAATTATCCACTTTTTTACCGATTATGTTCATTTTTGTCCATTATAAACCATTTATTGGCAATAAGTGTTGCTCTATAAAAGTGTGTAAATAGAAATCTTAATGGTAAAGTTTGGTTA
>JBKEBO010000056.1:0-13325 GCA_047973205.1 Alphaproteobacteria bacterium
ATATCCGCACCAAGAGAAAGCCCCATCTGAGCAAGAACTTCTTTAATCTCATTAAGAGATTTCCGACCAAAATTCGGGGTTCTTAACATCTCAGCTTCAGTCTTTTGAACCAAATCACCAATATAAACCACATTATCATTCTTTAGGCAATTTGCCGAACGAACTGATAATTCAAGCTCTTCCACCTTACGCAATAAATTACGATTAAAGGGAAGAACATTTTCAAATTCTTCTTCTTCTTCGGGCTCAGGCTCTTCAAAATTAATGAAGCGTTGGAATTGATCTTGCAAAACACGAGCCGATAAAGCCAAAGCATCCTCAGGCAAAATAGAGCCATCGGTACTGATATCCATAATGAGTTTATCAAAGTCTGTTTGCTGACCCACACGAGCCGTATCAACTTTATATGTTACCCGACGAACAGGAGAATAAATAGAATCGATAGGAATAACACCAATAGGGCTATTTTCTTCACGATTATCTGCTGCAGAAACATAGCCTTTACCTGTCTCAACAACCATCTCCATATTTAATTTTGCTCCATCATCAAGATGAGCAATCACAAGGCCTTTATTAATGACCTCAACATTGTGCGGACATTCAATCATCTCTGCAGTTACAACCGCAGGACCTTCTGCCTTAAGGCTAATGCGAGAAGGACCTTCATCATGAGCTTTTAAAGCCAAGGCTTTGATATTCATGATAATTTCAGTCACATCTTCGCGAACACCCGAAATTGAAGAAAATTCGTGTAAAACGCCTTCAATCTCAATACTTGTTACGGCCGCCCCTCTGAGTGATGATAACATCACCCGACGAAGAGCGTTACCTAATGTAACACCAAAACCACGCTCTAATGGTTCTGCAACTAAGGTTGCTCTATACCCACCATCTTGACCTCTTTTGAGTTCGATTTCTGTCGGTTTTTTTAGCTCTTGCCAATTTTTTTGTATCACAGCTACAACCCCTTCCTTCTAAGTGTTAATGCTTACTATTTTAAAAAAAATAAAAAGTTTTCTTTACGAAAACCACATAAAAGTAATGATTATACCCGACGACGTTTCCGTGGACGACAACCATTATGTGGGATTGGTGTTACATCACGAATAGCTGTGATGGTAAAACCGAGTGCATGTAATGCACGAAGAGCAGACTCACGTCCTGAACCAGGGCCTTTAACTTCAACTTCTAAAGTTTTCATGCCATGTTCCATAGCTTTTTTGCCTGCATCTTCTGCTGCAATCTGAGCAGCATAAGGTGTAGACTTACGAGAGCCTTTGAAACCTTGTGAACCTGAAGATGACCAAGAAATAGCATTTCCTTGAACATCTGTTATGGTGATTAATGTATTGTTAAAAGTAGAATTTACATGTGCCACACCAGAGCTAATATTCTTACGCTCGCGACGGCGTGGACGAGAAGCAGCTTTTGCCATAATCTACGTATCCCTCTATTTCTTTTTGCCTGCAATAGCTTTTGCAGGACCTTTACGTGTGCGAGCGTTAACCTTTGTACGTTGTCCACGTACAGGTAAACCCCGGCGATGGCGTAGACCTCTATAAGAGCCTATATCCATCATCCCTTTAATATTCATCGCTACCTCACGACGAAGATCACCCTCTACGATAAGTTCGCTATCTACGATCTCACGAATTTTTGTGGCTTCATCATCAGAAAGCTCGTTTACGCGACGCTCCGCTGGTATCCCAACGCGTTCGCAGATTTTTTTTGCTGTTGTATGACCAATCCCGTGGATGTAAGTCAAGGCAATTTCAACTCTTTTCTGAGTTGGTATATTTACACCTGCAATACGTGCCAAAGCAGTATCTCCATGATTAAAAATTAATACAAATCGGAACAAAACCTGTTAAGGGGACGAATTTTAACTGAAAAATAATCCCTCGTCAACATTAAATTTCCGACAACAGTTTAAAGATGGATTGGCTCACAATTTCAATATCTTGCATACCATCAATCTTTTTAAGCAAACCAGCCTTTTCGTAATAGAGGGTGATGGGTTGAGTTTGCTCATGAAAAACCTTAAGCCGACCACGAACAGTCTCTGCATTATCATCTGAGCGGCGAGTAAATGACTCCTCACCTGCACCACAATTATCACAGATACCAGCCGTTTTTGTTGGCTTAAACTTGTCGTGATAACCCTCACCGCATTTTCCACATGTAAAGCGGCCTGAGATACGCTCCACTAATGCTTCATCATCGGTAACAATTTCCACAACTGCATCTAATTTAAGACCCTTAGCTTTAAGAATCTCATCTAACATCGAAGCTTGCTCTAATGTCCGTGGATAGCCGTCAAGGATAAAGCCATTCGCACAATCATCATTTTCTATCCGATTAGATATCATTGCTGATATTAAATCATCAGAAACGAGCTGACCTTTAGAGATCACCGCTTCAATTTCTTGTCCAAGTGAGGAGCCACTGTCACGTTCTGCCCGTAACATATCGCCTGTTGAAAGCTGAACAATATTAAACTTTTCTTCAATCTTACGTGCCTGAGTACCTTTACCCGCACCAGGGCCTCCGATTAAGATAATAATCATTATCGTCTTCCTCCTCGCTTAGAAATTTTTGACCGCTTCATAAGACCTTCATATTGCTGAGCCAACATATGGCTTTGGACTTGGGTTACTGTATCCATTGTTACCGAAACGATAATCAGCAAACTTGTACCACCTAATGCAAAGCCTATCCCTAAAGACTGCTGAGCAATGGTTGGTATAATTGTTAAAAAGGCTAAATAAAGAGCCGCAACCGCCGCTAGGCGTGTTAAAACATAATCAAAATAATTTTCGGTTGATTTCCCCGGGCGAATGCCTGGAATAAAACCACCATTCTTTTTTAGGTTTTGTGATGTTTCTTCTGGATTAAAAACAACAGAAGTATAAAAGAAAGTAAAAAAGATAACCAAAGCCGCCGTTAAAATATAATAAACAGGGCGATTCGGACCCATCCATACCATAATTGTACTTAAGGTTTGCTGAAAAGCTCCACCGCTATTATCACCCGCTAAAAGAGGCTCTAACATTCTTGGAAAAGATAATAATGAGCCTGCAAAAATTGGTGGAATAACACCTGCGGTATTCACCTTAAGAGGAATATGGGATGCTTGTTGCTGCGTAAAGCGACTTGCATGAGCCTGACGTGGATAATTCACCAACACACGTCTTTGAGCTCTTTCCACATAAACAATAAACATAAAAATAGCCACAACTGCAGCGATAATAGCAAGCAGCATTAAGGGGCTCATTGTGCCTTTACTTGTTTTTTCGAAGAGCTGGCCAATTGTTCCTGGAAGTCCCGAAACAATACCTGCATAAATAATCAATGAAATACCATTACCAATACCACGATGGGTAATTTGCTCACCAAGCCACATTAAAAATAATGTACCACCTAAAATAGTTATCATTACAGTGAATTTAAACATAAATCCTGTAATAAGAGCCAAACCACTTGCCTCTAAAAAGATAGCTACACCTAAGGCCTGAGCCAAGGTTAAAGCCACCGTAAGATAGCGTGTATATTGGTTGATTTTGCGTCTTCCTGCTTCACCTTCTTTTTTAAGGGCTTCCATCTGCGGAGAGATTGTTGTTACCAGCTGCATCACAATTGAGGCCGTAATATACGGAAAAACACCAAGAGCAAATATAGTCATACGTCCAAAGGCTTGACCCGTAAATGTATTGACCATCGAAAGCAAACCATCACTTTGCGAAAGTTGCTCACTCGCCGCTAAAGAGTCAATTCCTGGAATATATAACTGTGCTCCCAGTCGGTAAATGACGAGAGCCATAATCGTAAAGAATATACGTGTCCGTAACTCTGAGGACTTCGAAAAAGCTCCCCAAGACATATTTGATGCGAGTTGTTCTGCTGCAGATGCCATTTTACCTCTCGATAACAAAACCCAAAAGAGGGTTAGCTAAGCTAACCCCTACTTTGGTAAATTAACCTTACCGCCTGCTTTTTCTACAGCCTCAATAGCGGCTTTAGAAGCACCTGCGATATTAAATGTAATTGCTGATTTAATCTCGCCACGTGCCAGTAAGCGAACACCATCAACATTACCTTTTAAAAGACCAGCTTCACGCAAAACTGCTTCATCCACTGTATCTTTAATTTTACCAGCTTCAACCGCTTCTTGAATGCGATCTAAGTTGATAGTTGCAAAATTTTTGCGAAATGGATTTTTAAATCCACGTTTTGGCAAACGACGATAAAGGGGCATTTGACCGCCCTCAAAGCCTGCAAGGGAAACACCAGAACGTGACTTTTGCCCTTTTTGACCTTTGGCCGATGTTTTGCCTGTGCCTGAGGCCATGCCACGTCCTACACGTTTTTTTGCATGGCGAGCACCCGCATTATCACGAAGTTCATTTAATTTCATGGGTTCACTCCTGCTTAATCTTCAATAACACGAACAAGATGGCTAACTTTGTTGATCATACCACGTACGGCTGGTGTATCTTCAAGTTCTCTTACTTTGTTCATCTTGGTTAAACCCAGACCAGTCAATGTTTGTTGTTGGTCCTTAGGGCGACGAATTGCGGAACGGATTTGCTGAACCTTAACTGTTTTCTTTTTAGCCATGTTCTATGCCTCCTTCTCTGCAACAACACCATCACGGCGAGCAACAATTTCACCAACTTTAAGACCACGGCGTGTAGCCACCATACGTGGGCTATTCATCCGTTGTAATGCATCGAGTGTTGCTTTTACCATATTATGTGGGTTTTGTGAACCAATCGACTTGGCCACAACGTCTTGAATACCTAAGCTTTCAAAAACTGCACGCATCGGACCACCCGCAATAATACCAGTACCTGGAGGGGCTGTACGAAGCATCACACGGCCAGCACCATAACGACCACGCTGGTCATGATGGAGTGTACGACCCTCTTTAAGAGGAATACGAATCATCTTTTTGCGGGCTTCTTCCGTTGCTTTACGAATAGCTTCTGGAACCTCACGAGCTTTACCCGTACCATAGCCAACACGGCCTTTGCCATCACCCACAACCACAAGGGCTGCAAATGCCATACGACGACCACCTTTTACAGTTTTTGCCACACGGTTAACATGAACGAGTTTTTCGATAAGTTCAACTTCATTACTGTTGCGATCTTGGCGATCATTTTTTCTTTGACCTTGGCGGCTATTGCCTTGGGGTCCTTCATTTGGATTTCTTGCCATATTTTATTACCCCTTAAAACTTTAGTCCGCCTTCGCGGGCAGCATCGGCTAAAGCCTTTACTCTGCCATGGAATTTAAATCCACCACGATCGAACACTACATTTTCAACACCAGCAGCTTTTGCACGTTTGGCAATTAATTTGCCAACGGCCGCAGCGGCCTCTATATTTCCACCGAACTTCACTTTTGCATCTTTTTCTAATGTTGATGCAGCCGCCACTGTATGACCTTTTGCATCATCAATAAGTTGCACATACATATGACGTGATGAACGGAAAACTGACAAGCGAGGCTTGTCCACTCCTTGGCGACGGATACGATAACGAACACGTTTGGCCCGTCTTGCCAATAATTCTCTTTTGGTAAATGCCATTATTTCTTCTTCCCTTCTTTACGGATAATCACTTCGTCCGCATATTTAACACCTTTACCTTTGTAAGGCTCGGGCGGACGGAAGCTGCGGATTTCCGCTGCTACTTGACCAACGCTTTGGGCACTTGCACCCGAAATTTTAATGGTGGTCTGATCAGGAGTTTCGAATGTTACACCCTCTGGAGCTTCATACTCAACATCATGAGAAAAGCCTAAAGAAAGTGTAAGGTTTTTTGGACCTTTGGCCTGAGCACGATAGCCCACACCATTAATCTCTAATGTTTTTGTTACACCATCGGTAACGCCAACAATCATTTTTTTAATTTGTGCCGCAGCAGTACCCCACATTTGACGTGCAAATTTAGAGTTATCTTTTGGTTCAACAACAATATGACCATCTTCTTCTTTAATAGTAATATTATCGGTAAAAGACATAGAAAGTTCGCCTTTTGAACCTTTAACTGCAACATCGGTACCAGAGATGCTCATAGATACACCACTTGGTATCGCAATCGGATTCTTACCAATACGTGACATTTGATGCTCCTCTATACCTAGAATATTTCACAAATAACTTCGCCACCAACTTGCTGGGCTCTTGCTTCAGCATCGGTGATAACACCTTTTGATGTCGAAACAATACTTACGCCTAAGCCGTTGGCAACACGAGAAATATCATCGGGCGAGCTATAAATACGACGACCAGGTTTAGAAACCTTTTTAATCGTATTAATAACAGGTTTGCCTTCAAAATATTTCAACTCAATTTCTAACTCAGAAATGCCTGCACGAAGCTCAACTTCTTTGTAACCGCGAATAAAGCCTTCTTGCTTTAATACATCTAAAATCGCCTTTTTGAACTTAGATGCGGGAGCTGTTACTGAAGATTTGCCTACACGCTGGCCGTTTCTGATGCGGGTGAGCATATCGCTCACTGGATCTGTCATCGTCATGATGTTTTCTCCTACCAGCTTGATTTTACAACACCCGGAATCATACCTTCAGAGGCTAATTCACGGAACTTATTACGACATAACTTGAACTTACGGTAATTTCCACGAGGACGACCTGTAACTTCGCAACGATTACGAAGACGATTTTTTGCCGAATTACGTGGTAATGATGAAAGTTTAAGTTGAGCTTGGAAACGCTCTTCCATCGGAAGTGAGCTATCATTAACAATCGCTTTGAGCTCGGCACGCTTGTTTGCGAATTTTTTCACAAGCTTTTCACGACGTTTTTGTTTTTCTATCATTGCAACTTTAGCCATAAATTATGCTCCCTTGCCTTTGAATGGTAGCTCAAAACCTTTAAGTAGCTCTAATGCTTCTTCATTTGTTTTTGCCGTTGTACAGATAACAATATCCATCCCACGAAAGTCCTTAACATCATCATAGTTAATCTCGGGAAAGATAATTTGTTCTTTTACACCCATCGCAAAATTGCCATTACCATCAAAGCTTTTAGTATTTAAGCCTTGGAAATCACGAATACGTGGAAGGGCAATATTCGATAAACGATCTAAAAATTCATACATTTTTTCGCCACGTAAAGTTACTTTACAGCCAATAGGCATTTCTTCACGAAGTTTAAATGTCGCTACGGATTTTTTGGCTTTACACACAATAGGTTTCTGTCCAGAAATAAGTGTGAGCTCATTAACAGCATCATCAACTTTCTTTTTATCACCTGTGGCTTCACCAACACCCATATTGATAACGATTTTTTCAAGCTTAGGAATTTGCATCGAAGATTTATACTCAAACTTCTCCTGCAAAGCTGACTTGATCACGTCATTATATTGTTCGATTAAACGTGTCATTGTTACTCGCCTCTTAATCTATCACTTCACCAGAGCGTTTTGCAAAACGAACCTTTTTGCCCTTAACCTCTTTAACACCAACACGTGTTGGTTTATTTTCTTTAGGGTCAAGGATTGCAATATTAGAAAGGTCAATCGCAAGCTCTTTATTAACAATACCGCCCGCATCATTCATGGAGGGTTTCTTATGCATAGTTGCAACACGAACACCTTGAACAATCGCACGATTCTCTTTTTTGATAACTTTTAAAACTTCACCAGTTTTACCTTTATCCTTACCAGCAATCACAATAACCTGATCGCCTTTTTTAATCGATGCCATAGTCATTACAACACCTCCGGAGCTAGTGAAATGATTTTCATATATTTTTTGGCACGTAACTCACGTGTTACGGGGCCAAAAATACGAGTACCAACGGGTTCACCGTTGTTATTGATAATCACGGCTGCGTTATCGTCGAAACGAATAGCAGTACCATCTTGACGACGAATTTCTTTAGCAGTACGAACAATAACTGCTTTAACAACTTCGCCTTTTTTTACGCGACCACGTGGAATAGCTTCTTTAACAGAACAGACGATAACATCGCCCACTGACGCTATTTTACGTTTTGATCCTCCAAGTACCTTAATGCATTGAATGCGGCGGGCACCTGAATTATCGGCCACTGCGAGATTAGATTCTACTTGTATCATAGTTGATCCTCTTTATTCATGACCTTGAAGGGATTATCCCTCAATAACTTCCCAAGTTTTACGCTTGGATATAGGACGACATTCGCGAATACGCACAATATCACCTATTTTACACTTATTACTTTCATCATGTGCTGCATACTTCTTGCTCCGACGAATAACTTTCTTTAAAAGCGGATGCAAGATTTGGCGTTCGACCTTTACAGTTACAGTTTTATCCTGAACATCACTGGTAACTACGCCTTGAAGAATACGTTTTGGCATTCTATTTCTCCACTTTCAATTGATTCATTACTGTTTTCACACGTGCAATATCACGACGAACTTTACGAAGCTCCACTGTCGATTCAAGCTGCTGTGAAGCGGCCTGAAAACGAAGATTAAATTGCTCCTTGCGTAACTCAATCAATGTATCTTGAAGTTCTGCAGCGGACTTTTTTGTCAATTCATTTGCTTTCATTGATTAGTCCTCATCTCCAAGTCGGGTAATCATCTTTGTTCTGACAGGAAGTTTTGCTGCAGCAAGCTCAAAAGCACGCTTTGCAATATCTTTGGAAACCCCATCAATCTCAAACATAATACGCCCTGGTTTCACTTTACAAGCCCAGTATTCTACCGAACCCTTACCTTTACCCTGACGAACCTCAGCTGGTTTTGCTGTAACAGGTAAATCAGGAAAAACTCTAATCCAAACACGGCCAGCACGCTTCATGTGACGTGTCATCGCACGACGTGCCGCTTCGATTTGGCGTGCAGTAACACGCTCTGGTGTTAATGCTTTTAGTCCATAAGCACCAAAGTTTAAGGCTGTACCACCTTTAGCATTACCTTTAATGCGGCCTTTATGTGCCTTACGGAATTTTGTACGTTTTGGTTGTAACATCTAAAACTCCTCCTTAACGCTGTTGTGGTGCAGTTTGCAATTCACGCAAACGCTGCTCTTGAGCCATTGGATCATGAGCCATAACTTCGCCCTTAAAGATCCATACTTTAATACCAATTGAACCATATGTTGTTGCAGCCGTATATTCTGCATAATCCACATCTGCACGCAGTGTATGGAGCGGAACACGACCTTCACGATACCATTCAGTCCGTGCAATCTCTGCACCAGCCAAGCGGCCTGCACAGTTTACACGAATACCAAGTGCACCCATCCGCATCGCAGTTTGCACTGCACGCTTCATGGCACGGCGGAATGATACACGACGTTCCAACTGATTACCAATATTTTCTGCAACTAATTGAGCATCAAGTTCTGGTTTTCTGATTTCAACAATATTAATATGAATATCAGCATCAGTGATATTTGCGATTTTTTTACGTAAAACCTCAATATCTGCACCTTTTTTGCCAATAATCACACCAGGTCTTGCGGTATAAATTGTAATACGGCATTTTTTGGCTGGACGCTCAATAACAATCTTAGCAATCCCTGCATTTTGCAATTCTTTACGAATAAAGCTGCGAATCTTTAAATCTTCATGCAGTAATTGAGCAAAATCACCGTCAGCATACCAACGACTATCCCATGTACGGTTAATGCCTAAACGCAAACCAATCGGATTAACTTTCTGTCCCATCTATGCATTCTCCTCTTTTTCGCGAACTACTAAACGTAAGTTCGACCATGGTTTCATAATTTTGCCTGTACGACCACGAGCACGTGGACGCCAACGCTTCATCACCATTGCTTTACCAACGCTACATTCAGCAATAAAAAGATTATCAATATCTAAACCTTTATTATTTTCTGCATTAGCGATAGCAGCCTCAAGAACTTTTCTAACATCATAGGCCACTTTTTTATTCGAGAAAGAAAGCTGATTAAGTGCAGCATTTACATCTTTACCACGAATCATTTGGGCAACAAGATTAAGCTTTTGAGGTGATGTACGAATATAACGTGCACGAGCGATTGCTTCATTCTCAGCAACCATGCGTCCATATTTTTTCTTACCCATAATTAACCTCTCTTTGCTTTCTTATCCGCCGCATGACCATAATAGGTTCTTGTGGGGGAATATTCGCCGAACTTTTGCCCAACCATATCTTCTGTAATCAATACAGGGATATGTTTTTTACCATTGTAGATACCAAATGTAAGACCTACAAATTGAGGCAAGATTGTTGAACGACGAGACCAAATTTTAATCACTTCTTTGCGACCACTTTCACGGACCTTCTCAGCTTTCTTAAGTAAGTAGCCGTCAACGAAAGGACCTTTCCATATAGAACGAGCCATCTATTTATCTCCTTACTTGCTGCTGTAACGACGACGCATAATTAAACCGTCTGTCCGTTTGTTTTTACGTGTACGCTTACCTTTTGTTGGCTTACCCCAAGGTGATACAGGATGACGACCACCAGAAGTACGACCCTCACCACCACCATGTGGGTGATCCACAGGGTTCATGGCAACACCACGAACCGAAGGACGCTTACCTAACCAACGTTTACGGCCAGCTTTACCAAGCTTAATATTTTGCTGATCAGGGTTAGAAACCGCCCCAACAGTTGCAAAACATTCGGCCCGCACCATGCGAACCTCACCCGAAGGCATACGAAGCTGAGCATAACCTCTATCTTTACCCACAAGTTGAACGTAAGAGCCTGCTGAACGAGCCATTTGCCCGCCTTTTCCAGGTTTCATCTCTACGTTATGAACAAGCGTTCCTACTGGGATATTTGCTAAAGGCATTGCGTTACCAGGTTTGATATCGCATTGTTTGCCCGAAACAACTTTATCACCAATGCTTAAACGTTGAGGGGCTAAGATATAAGCTTTCTCACCATCTTCATACTGAATTAAAGCAATAAATGCGGTACGGTTAGGATCATATTCAATACGTTGAACCTCTGCCGATACATCATATTTTTTGCGTTTAAAATCGATAAGTCTATAACGACGCTTGTGACCACCACCAATATGGCGAGCCGTAATACGTCCGTTATTGTTACGACCCCCTGTTTTACGTAAGCCTTCGGTCAGATTTTTCTCAGGAGCTCCTTTCCAGAGCTGGCTGCGATCAATCATCACAAGGTTACGTCGTCCAGGAGATGTCGGATTAAATGTCTTTAATGCCATTTTTATGCTCCTGCCATTTCAATTGATTGGCCTTCTTTTAAGGTAATAATCGCTTTTTTGAAGTCAGAGCGTTTACCCATATGGCCACGAAAACATTTTTGTTTACCTTTTGTACGAATTGTATTAACCGCTAAAACCTCAACGCTGAAAATTTCTTCTACAGCAGCTTTGATTTCAGATTTTGTAGCGTCTATAGCAACACGAAAAGTAATCTTATTTTCTGCTTCACTCATTGATTTTTCTGTAATATGAGGAGCAAGTATCACTTGATACATACGTTCTTTGCTTATTTTACTCATTTTAGACGCTCCGTTAACTTCTCTACGCCTGCTTTAGTCAAAACTAAAGTATCACGGCGGATAATATCATAAACATTCGCACCTTGAGCTGGCAAAACATCAATTCCATGGATGTTTGAAGAAGCTCTTTTAAAGTTTTCAGCAACTTCTGCACCATCAATAATAAGGGCTTTATCCCAACCTAATGATTGCACTTGTTTTGCTAAATCTTTTGTTTTGGCTGATTTTACATCTAAGCTATCCAAAACAATAAGCTTGCCTTCAGCAGCCTTAGAAGAAATGGCTGATTTTAATGCTAAAATACGCACTTTCTTTTGGAGTTTATGGGCATGGCTTCTAAGTACAGGCCCCATGGCAACACCACCACCACGTAAATTTGGTGTTGAACGCATACCTTGACGAGCCGAACCTGTTCCCTTTTGTTTAAAAGGTTTTTTGGTTGTGTGCTTTACAGTACCACGTGTTTTTACCAAATGTGTGCCTTGGCGACGTTTAGCTAATTGCCAGTTAATAGTACGGAATATAAGGTCTTGGCGGACTTCTGTTGCAAATATAGCATCATCAAGTTCCACATTGCCGACAACCTTGTTGCTAAAATTAATTACATCAAGTTTCATGGCCCTTATTCCTCACCTTCATTTGCTACAGCTTCAGCTTCAGGTTCTTCTGTTGGCTCATTTACTGCCGCAGCAGCACCTTTAATAGCCGCAGGGAAAGGAGCATCTTCAGGAGCAGATTTTTTAACTGCATCCTTAATATATACCCAACCTTCTTTATGCCCTGGAACAGCACCTTTAACTAAAACTAAATCACGCTCATCATCAATGCAGACAACTTCGAGATTTTGAACAGTAACCCGTTCGCTTCCCATATGTCCCGCCATTTTCTTACCTTTAAATACTCGACCTGGGTCTTGAGCATTACCAGTAGAGCCGTGTGAGCGGTGTGAAATAGATACACCATGTGAAGCTCTTAGACCACCAAAGCCATGACGTTTCATACCACCAGCAAAACCTTTACCGATAGATGTTCCGACAACATCAACTTTTTGCCCCACAACAAAATGTGCGGCCGAAAGTTCTGTTCCTGGCTCAACAAGTCCGTCTTCTTCTACACGGAATTCTGCCAATTTGCGTGCTGGTTCTACCTTAGCTTTCGCAAAATGACCTCGCAGAGGCTTAGTGGTGTTTTTAACTTTTGCAACACCTGCACCAATCTGAACAGCAGTATAACCATCTGTTTCAACTGTTCTTGTTGCCACAACACGATTTTGATCGATATGAAGAACAGTTACAGGAACTGCACTTCCATCTTCATTAAAAACTCGTGTCATACCAAGCTTACGCGCTATCAATCCGATACGCATACTCGTTATTCCTTATTCTTAAAGTTTAATTTCAACATTTACACCAGCAGCCAAATCAAGCTTCATTAAAGCATCAACGGTTTGTGGTGTGGGTTCAACAATATCTAAAAGCCGTTTATGTGTCCGAATCTCAAACTGCTCACGGGATTTTTTGTTCACATGAGGCGAACGAAGAACGGTAAAACGTTCAATCCGTGTGGGTAGCGGAACCGGACCGCGAACTTGAGCACCTGTACGCTTTGCTGTCGAAACAATCTCAGCGGCAGACGCATCAAGAACACGATGGTCAAAGGCTTTTAAACGAATGCGGATGTTTTGACTATCCATATTCCATTTTTTCCTTATTTAATAATTTTAGACACAACGCCAGCACCAACAGTGCGGCCACCTTCACGAATCGCAAAACGTAAACCTTCGTTCATCGCAATCGGTGCAATTAATTCAACATTAAAGTTAATGTTG
>JBKEBO010000071.1:0-2789 GCA_047973205.1 Alphaproteobacteria bacterium
ATGCCCATACGCCGTATATACTTTAAACTCTTGTTATCATTTTGGTGATAAGCTATAATCAAATAATAGAGTAATAGTTAGGTTGGCTATGGCACAAAATCCTAGAAATACCGTAGAAAACATTGATTTATCAACATTGCAATGGAATGCTGAGCCTGCTTTAGTGCGTATTTGTTTAAAATGGATTGAATGGCTTGCCCATGAGCGGCGAGCCCCTGCTCATACCCAATGGGCTTATGGTCGTGATTTAGCTATATTTTTTACTTGGCTTAAAGAAGATTTATTAGGCTATAGTCCTGGTCTCCAAGATATTGAAAATCTTAAACATATTCATTATCGTAGCTTTTTAGCCTATCGTTCTGCTCAAGGGATGGAACGTTCGACTATGGCTCGGAATATGTCTACTCTTCGTAGCTTTACCAAATGGTGTGAACGAAATAACATCATCAAAAAATCTGCTATTCATAATGTCTCTTCCCAAAAAACACCCAAAAGATTGCCTCGTCCAATGACAGCAGAAGATGCCCTAGAAGCCATAAAATCTATTGATGATTTATCGGATGATGCCTTTGTTATTGCTCGAGATAAAGCCCTACTCTCACTTTTATACGGAGCAGGTTTACGTATATCCGAGGCTCTTAATCTCAATGTGGGCGATTTACCTCCTAAAGGCTCACCCCCAGAAACGTTAATTGTACGAGGAAAAGGCAACAAAAGCCGTACCTTACCTCTACTTCCCATGGTGGAAGAAGCCATTATCAAAATGCTCAAAATATCACCTCACTCTACCTTAGATAGTGAACCTTTATTTAAAGGAGCAAGAGGCGGAAGATTGCACCCTACAGTAGTGCAACGCCGCGTGCGTGAGCTGCGAAGTTGGCTGCAGCTTCCCGATAGCGTTACGCCCCATGCTTTACGTCATAGTTTCGCTACTCATCTTTTGGCTGGTGATGCCGACTTACGCTCTATTCAGGAGCTTTTAGGGCATTCCTCTCTTAAGGCAACCCAGCGATATACAGAGATTGATTCTTCCCAATTAAGAGATATGGTACTTACGGCTCATCCTCGAGCACGAAAAGAACGAGAATAACTCCAACATATAATTAAAAGCTATATCCTTATAATTTTTTATTTGCACATATTGTAAATTTGCGATAAATAGAATCTTATAAATATTATGAGATGCAAGGGATTTAATTAATGGCAAATATAAAACGTGACTGGTGGAAAGAAATTATTGTTTATCAGATATATCCACGTTCTTTTAAAGATACAACAGGTAATGGTATTGGCGATATTTGCGGTATTATCGAAAAGCTAGATTATATAAAATCCTTGGGTGTTGATGCCATTTGGCTGAACCCTATTTATAAATCACCTATGGATGATATGGGCTATGATATTGCCGATTATAAATCTATCGACCCACTCTTTGGCACAATGGAAGATTTTGAGTGCTTACTTGCTGAGGCAAAAAAGCGTGATATTCGCATTGTCATGGACTTGGTAGTCAACCATACATCCGATGAGCATCACTGGTTTGTTGAGGCCAAAAAATCTAAAGATAACCCCTATCGTGATTACTATATCTGGCGTGATGAGCCGAATAATTGGAAGAGCTATTTTTGCCCATCTGCTTGGAAATTTGATGAAAATACAGGGCAATATTTCTTACATTTATTTTCGGAACGCCAGCCTGACCTTAACTGGGAAAATCCTAAAGTTGAACAGGAAGTCCATGATATTATGCATTTTTGGCTCAAAAAAGGTATTGGCGGTTGGCGGATGGATGTGATTAATCTCATATCTAAACCTGTGGGACTTCCTGCACAGCCTCAAGGAATGCATATTGGTGAATGGGTTGGCTATAAACACCGTTTCCATGAGTTTATCCAAAATATGAACCGTGAAGTTCTCTCAAAATACGATATTATGACTGTGGGTGAAACCCCTGCTGCAACCCCTGATATGGCTCTGCAAACCATTGCCCCTGAACGCAACGAGTTGCAAACTTGTTTTCAATTTGATGGTATGGATTTAGATCATGGCAATAAAGGCTATTGGGGACCACGCCGCGAAATTGATGTAAATACTTGGAGAGATTGCTATTTTCGTTGGCATAAAGGCTTATATGGCAAGGGCTGGATGGCTAATTATATTCAAAATCATGACCAAGCACGAGCCGTTTCTCGCTTTGGTGATGATGGTAAATATCGTGTGGAATCAGCCAAAATGCTGGCCATGTGGAACTTAACCCAATGCGGAACTTCTTATATTTATCAAGGAGAAGAGATAGGCATGACCAATCACCCATGGCAAAGCCCCGATGAATGGCAAGATGTGGAAATGATTAATGCCCATAATTACAAGCAAGAACATGGGGAAGACTTAAAGGATTATTTTGAACATATGAGCTATCGTGGCCGTGATAATTCTCGAACACCTATGCAGTGGGATACATCAAAAAATGCAGGTTTTTCAACCGCTAACAAAACATGGCTTCCCATTAATCCTAACCATGACGAAGTGAATGTTCAAGCTGCTTTAGCTGATGAAAATTCTATTTTAAATTTCTACCGTAAGCTTGTTAAATTCCGCAAGGAGAATCTCAGCCTCATTTATGGAGATATGCAACTTATTGATAGCACAAACAATGCAGCAATGGCTTATACCCGCTACCTTGATGGTGAAAAAACCTTCCTTATCTTATTGAATTTTAAGGGAGAAAGCACAAGCGTTAACTTAAGTGAAGTTGCTATTGATAATGCTAAAATTTTGCTCTCTAATTA
>JBKEBO010000014.1:0-6561 GCA_047973205.1 Alphaproteobacteria bacterium
TTGTGGGGTATAGGGGCAAAGCCCCATTAATATAGCTAGGAAAAGCAATGGCTTTTCCCTTTAGGTCAACGCTTGCGTTGTGGGGTATAGGGGCAAAGCCCCATTAATATAGCTAGGAGAAGATGGGGTGGAGAACCGGAATTGAACCGGCGACCTCTGGTGCCACAAACCAGCGCTCTAACCAACTGAGCTATATCCACCATCAATGCAAAGTATTTACGCTGAAAATGAGGTAGTGTCAATATATTTTTGTGATTTTTTATGGGAGAGGTTATAAAGATGATATAAAAGCAATCGCTTAAAAAATAGTCAGCTGGTTAAAAATTGAGCATTTAATATTCGGGAACTTATAAAAGAAAAGATATTGTTTTTGTAAGAATCTTAAGAAAATCATATTAAAAACAATGGTATAAATAGTTTGTGTACCATATGCATATATTTGGCATGCTATTTGCTTTAAGTTATATAACTGCAAAAAGATTAATTAAAACGATAGTAGGTGTTTTTATGAAAAAAATCGAAGCAATTATAAAGCCTTTTAAACTTGATGAAGTTAAAGATGCTCTTCAAGAGATTGGTTTAACAGGTATTACAGTTATTGAAGCTAAAGGTTTTGGACGGCAAAAAGGCCATACGGAGCTTTATCGTGGGGCAGAATATGTTGTTGATTTTCTTCCTAAAGTAAAGCTAGAGGTTGTGGTAAATGATGAGCTTTTAGAAAAAGCCATTGAGGCCATTACTCAAACGGCTTACACCGATAGAATTGGTGATGGTAAGATTTTTGTCTCGGAGATTTTAGACGTTATTCGTATTCGTACGGGCGAACGTGGCGAAGATGCTGTTTAAATTACAAATTAAAAATTGAAAAGAAAGGTAAAAAATATGTCTTTAGATATCAAATCAGCTGAAGAGTTATTTAAGTTTATTGAAGAAAATGATGTTGAATATATCAGTTTACGTTTTACAGATAGTAAAGGTAAATGGCAGCATTTACCCATGTATGCCGCAAAAATGGATGTGGATGATTTTGAAGATGGCGTAATGTTTGATGGCTCATCTATTGCGGGTTGGAAGTCGATTAATGAGTCGGATATGGTGCTTATTCCCGATGCGACAACAGCAATAATTGACCCATTTTCGGCTCGTTCAACGGTTATTGTCTTTTGTGATATTTTAGAACCTTCAACAGGGCAAGGCTATATACGAGATCCTCGCTCGGTTGCTAAAAAGGCTGAAGCCTACTTAGCCTCAAGCGGTTTGGGTGATACTTGTTATGTGGGGGCTGAGCCTGAGTTTTTTATCTTTGATGATGTTCGTTATAAAAATGGCCCTTCTGAGACTTTTTATAAAGTGGATCATACAGATGAAGGCCATTGGAATAATGGTAAAAAGATTGAAGGTGGTAATCATGGCCACCGCCCTGGCCCTAAGGGTGGGTATTTTCCTGTACCGCCTGTAGATTCCGAAAATGACCTTCGTGCGGAAATGGTTGATGCTATTGTTCAAATGGGTGTAAGTATCGATAAGCATCACCACGAGGTTGCTCCTGCACAGCATGAGCTTGGCTTAACTTTTAATACATTGGTTCGTGCAGCCGATTGGGTACAAATTTATAAATATGGTGTGCAAAATGTTGCCCATGTTTATGGAAAAACAGCTACATTTTTACCAAAGCCTATCTATGGTGATAATGGCTCAGGTATGCATGTGCATCAATCGATTTGGTCGGGTGGAAATCCGCTATTTGCAGGCTCATCTTATGCAGACCTTTCAGAAACTGCTCTTTATTATATTGGTGGTGTGATTAAACATGCTAAGGCTCTTAATGCTTTTACAAATCCATCAACAAATTCTTATAAACGCTTGGTTCCTGGTTATGAAGCCCCTGTATTATTGGCTTATTCGGCACGGAATCGTTCGGCTTCTTGTCGTATTCCATATTCGACGAATCCAAAAGGTAAACGTGTGGAAGTGCGTTTCCCTGATGCCATGGCTAACCCTTATTTGGCATTTTCAGCTCTATTGATGGCAGGGCTTGATGGTATTCAAAATAAAATTCACCCTGGTGATGCAATGGATAAAAATTTGTATGACTTACCACCAGAAGAGCTTAGTGGTATTCCAACAGTTGCAAGCTCGCTTCGTGAGGCTTTAGAGGCTTTAGATAAAGACCGTGAATTCCTCAAAAAAGGTGATGTATTTACCGATGATTTAATTGATGGTTATATTGCTCTAAAATATGAAGATGTGAAAAAAGTTGAAATGGCTCCGCATCCTGTGGAATTTGAGCTTTATTATAGTCTATAACTTATCCTTACTTCTCCTCGAGGATAGTTATAAAGAGAGCTGTTTTAATGACAGCTCTTTTTTTATGTGCTATATCTACTAAAAATTAATGTAGCTATCCTCTAAAAAATATAAGGAAAAGAATACCATATGAAGTCTTACGGGCATTTAACAGTCATTTGCGGACCCATGTTTTCAGGTAAAACAACCGAGCTTTTAAAGCGGATTTTATGGGCTAAAAACGGGCAACATAAAGCGATACGTGTATATAAAGCATCATTTGATGAACGTTATAAAAAATTTGCACTTGTTTCTCACGAGGGGCTTTCGGCTCCTGCTGAAGCTATTAGCGAATGGTATGGTGTTGATGAGGATATAGAAGCGGTATTTTTTGATGAAGTCCAATTTTTCGATAAGCCCCATTATCAGGGGCAAGATATTGTTGAGGTTATTAAAGGGCTTTTAAAAAATAATATCGATGTTGTGGCATCAGGGCTAGATATGGACTGGCAAGGTGAGCCTTTTAATATTGTAGCTCAGCTTATGGCAATGGCCGAAGATATTCATAAAATCAAAGGTGTATGTGCGGTATGTGGACGACCATCTACACGTTCTTTTAAAAAGACGCAATCGGGTGAGAGTGTAGAGCTTGGGGCGGCTGATTTATACGAGCCACGTTGCACGCATCATTGGGCTTCACCTGATGATACCTCACAAATGACCTTTAATTTTGATACCCAAAATCCTAAAGAAATCATATAACTTCATGAAAAAGCTATTTCCTTTTTTACAGCCTAAAATTTTACCTACAGATAGTCTAAAGGTTCGAGCTCAAAAAGGTGATGTTGATGCACAATTTGAGTTGGCAGAATCTTATTATAAGGCTGAATATGATAATATTGATTATAAAAAAGCCTGTTACTGGTATATGTGTGCGGCATTGCAAGGTCATAGTAAGGCACAGTTCATTCTAGGGACGTTTTACTATATTGGCCAACAGGTAAGAAGAAGCCCTAAAAGAGCTTTTGACTGGTTTAAAAAAGGGGCAATGCAAGGTGAGCCACATTGTCAATATCGCTTAGGTGTGATGTATGAAACAGGTGATGGTATAAAACAAGATCTAAAAAAATCAGAATATTGGTATAAAAAAGCATCCTTGCAAGCCCATGGAGATGCTGAGGTAAGCTTAAAAAATTTACAAAAGAAAGATGCTTAAAAGTGCAACATTCTCTTAGTTATTTCAAAATAAGATATAGGAAAGCCAAATAAGGCTTTCCTTTTAGATAGGCTTTTTAATAACGTGTGTTAGTCAGTCTCTTGGCCTGTATAAACATTATTGAGCTGACGGTTGACACGGATAAATGTTGTTCGTTTAGAAAGCTCTTTAAGGCGTTTTGCTCCCACATAAGTGCAAGCTGAGCGTAAGCCACCTAAAATATCTAATACGGTATATTCTAACGGGCCCTTATAGGCAATCTTAACAGTTTTACCTTCTGAGGAGCGATAGTCAGCCACACCGCCTGCATATTTGTTCATGGCGGTATCGGAACTCATGCCGTAGAAGAGTTTAAACTTTTTGCCGTTTTCTTCGACTAATTCTCCAGCACTTTCATCATGGCCAGCCATCATGCCACCAAGCATGGTAAAGTCAGCACCAGCACCAAAACTTTTAGATAAGTCTCCAGGAACAGTAATGCCGCCATCAGCACAGATATGACCCGCAAGACCATGAGCGGCATCGGCACATTCAACAGCAGCAGAAAGTTGTGGATAGCCTACACCTGTTTGACGGCGTGTAGTACATACAGAACCTGGGCCAATGCCCACTTTAACAATATCAGCTCCGCTTAAAATCAACTGCTCGGTCATTTCAGCCGTAACAACATTGCCCGCCATAAGGATAGCATTAGGCATTTTTTGACGAATTTTTTCTATAAAGCCAATAAAACGTTCGGTATAACCATTGGCAACATCAATGCAAACATGGGGTTCAAAATTGCTACCAACGTCTTTAAGCTTAGCCAGTAGGGCATCGAGCTTATCTTCATCAGGTTGTAAAATGCCCATCGTAAAAAAGCAGCGGTTTGCAATATCAGAATCTTCTTTGATGAAGAAGTCACAAAGCTCATCCACGCTATAATGTTTGTTAAGAACAGTCAGCATTTTATGCTTGCCTAAAATACGAGCAGTTTCAAAAGTTCCTGTTGTATCCATATTAGCGGCCATAATGGGAATGCAGCTTAATGTTTTAGAAGAGTTCACAAACTTTATATCTCGTACAAGCTCAACTTCGGAGCGGGAGGATAGACGTGAACGTTTTGGACGGATTAGAACATCGCTATAATCAAGCTTAATATCTTCTTCGATACGCATTTTAGAATTCCTAAAGTTAAAATTAAACAAACCACCGATAATTATCGCTTTTAACAAAAAAATACAAGTCTAGACTTTTAAAAAATAGATGGTATATTGGTAAAAATAACATGCGGTTCAAAAGATATTGAACCGCATATTTTTTTAAGGTTTAAACTGATGTTTCTTATAATAAAATAAGCGAAACAATATAGATAGCCACAATGGTTACTAACCCTTGAGCCAATGTTGCTAAAGTGTAGGCTTTATAAGCGGTTTGAACACTCATTTTACTAAACTGAGAGACCACCCAAAAGAAGCTATCATTTGCGTGAGATACTGTCATTGCACCCGCACCAATAGCCATAACAGTGAGTATGGCTCCAAATTGACTATCAAGTCCTAAAGCTCCAAGCATCGGATATAAAATAGAAGAAGTTACCACAAGTGCGGTTGTTGAGGAACCTTGTGCGGTTTTTAAAGCGGCGGCAATAATGAATGGAACAAAGATACCAAGGTTAAGGCTTTGTAGCACTTGTCCTAAGTAATCACCAATATGAGTTGCTTTAAGAATAGCACCTAAAGAACCACCTGCACCTGTAATAATAAGAATACTTCCTGCAGCAATAATGGCTTCACCAATCCAGCCCGAAAGAGTTTCTTCGTTCCATTTGGGAAGCAAAAGAGCAGCAAAAAACACACCAATAAGCAAAGCATTAACAGGTGTACTGATAAAAAGGGTAACCTTAATAAGCATAGAAATATCATCAGCCTTGATTGCACCAGCCATCAAAAGCTTAACCGCAGAGCCAATACCCATAAGGATAATCGGAATAAAGATAGGGGCAAAAGATTTAAAAGCCGAAGGGAGTTGCCCATATTTAGCAGCAACATCTTCATCATTTTCAAGATCCACACCTTCAAAATTATCAAGTTCGCTTTTATAACGGCGACCAACAATCTGAGCCCAAAGATAGCCCACTAAAACAGCAACTACCGAAAAGCCAAGACCAAATAAAATCACAAGTCCGATATTATCAATATGTAAGTTCCCTGCAGCAGCAATAGGACCTGGGGTAGGGGGAACAAGTGTATGTGTTGCAAAAAGCCCTGTAGCTAAAGCCACAGACATTGCAACAGCTGACGTTTTTGTGCGTATAATCAACGAACGTTTAAGGGAAGAGAGAATCACAAAGCCAGAATCACAGAATACAGGAATAGAAACAATAGCCCCAATAATGCTCATAGCAAGAGTCGGGTTATTTTTGCCAACAACCTTTAAAATAACGTCAGCAATACGAATAGCAGCCCCTGATTTTTCTAAGATAATGCCAATAATTGTTCCTAAAACAATAACAATACCAATATAGGCTAGAATACCACCAAAGCCTGATGTAATGGTTGATGCGATATCCTTTAGCGGCATACCCGCAGCAAGGGCAATACCATAAGCAGCAAAGAGTAGAGCTAAAAAGGGATGAAGCTTAAACTTCGATGTCGCTAAGATGATAAATAAAATCGCCACAACAAGTATAACGATGAGTAATGGACCAGTGAGCACTGAAGACCTCCTAATTTATTATTAATTTTTATGTAACTTCATCAAAGCATGGATGGTTTTGGCAAAGCTTTCAAGGCAAAAAGATGGCAAATATGATTAAAAATAATGATTGAATAAAGAATATTAATATAATTAACTGATAACTATTCAAGTTCAAGAAGATTTCAAATATTTAGAGTTGTAAAAATATAGAGAGGATAGAAGGGTAGTATCTAAAATCAAAATAGATGTTTGTACTAAGGATTAGAATCTAAACGAAAGGCCAGCACTTCCACCATAGTTAATATCTGTACCAATATCTTTAATCAGTGGAGATTCTTTTGCTTCTTTAAGGGCGAAGTTGGCATATCCATCTAAATATA
>JBKEBO010000064.1:0-2453 GCA_047973205.1 Alphaproteobacteria bacterium
GATTTGGACTTTTGTCATTCCTTTTAGTTCATAATTATTTCTCAAACAATTCATCATATCCCAACGAAGTGACCATTCAGTTTCCGATTCTGTCCAATTTTTCCACTTGTCAGAGTCAAACATTTAATGAGAAATTATACCTTTAAGTGCAAAACCGATTAGAATTATTAATCCAATCGTCAAAATTCAATATTTAAGATTCTTGCTCAATGTCTCATTTTTTTTAATGCCCTACAACGGTCACTTGCAAGTTGTCGTTGCGGATTTCGAAGAGCGTCAGTGTCCGACAGGACATGACGGTCAAGAAAGGAGCAGAGACAACGAACTCCACTGCACCCGCAATGCAATTTGCAAATTGTTAGCAAACGTATTTTATTTTAACTCTTTATATTGAAGCTTCGATTTAGCAAACTCAAGTATTTTATTATAATCATCAATGTCAGATTGTCTTTTCTCAAAAATATATGATTCAATCAGTAGATTGTTTAATGTCAACACCAAGTAGTCTTTATAGATTGAATAGCTGGTAAAAACAGACCATTTAAATTCCAGATGTTTTTCTTTGTCCCAATATTTAACAGACTCATCAGAAAACTCATAAGTACAATCCATTTTTTGCGAATCAAACCTATCAGCAATTTCTCTTATTTTTTTTGAGTATCGTTTTTTCGAGTATATTCTAAAATAAACAAAAAGCAGCGTTGCCACGAAAAAACCAAATCCTAGAAACAAAAAGGGATTTGTAGGTTCTTCCTCCGTTCTTGCTACAATCCCAATTCCCAAAATTGTTATTGATAAAATCAAGTAATTGACTAGCTGTTTCCGATTTCTCAGCCAATGTATCTGCCATTTGATTAGTTGTAAACGAACAAAATCATCTTTCTCAAAAGGAGAGTCTATTTTCAATGTTTCCATTTCTATCAGTATTCTGCTGTTTTAATATGTTTGCTAACGGTCTCGGCTATGAGTAGTTGCGTGGGTTAGCACATAACTTTGCAAGTACACACCAAACTGAAAATCCTCGCGGATTTTCAGAAGAAGGCGAGAACAAGCAATTACTTATAGCCATTGTTGCCAGTAGTGTTTTTTATTTTTGTCCGAACGCAATCACATAAAATAATTCGTTCAGATTAATTGTTATTTCATTTTTAGCTTTCCATTTTTCAAATCCGTCAAAGTCAAACTCGTGATTTTCGGGAACAATCATTACCATAGAAAACTGTTTCATTATAAACTCGTCTAAAAATTCAGAGTCAATCAAGGAATTTACTTGATTTAGATAATCTTGAGTGTACTCTGATTTTTTGTAGTCATATTTTTTATCAAATTCCACAAACTCTTTTAATGAAGCTAATTGCAATTCAAGATAATGTCCAGGAAATCCAGATGCTCTTTCCTTTTCAGGAACGTTGTCCATTACCCATTCTATTTTTTTATAGGCACTTCCCATTGCAGAGCCCAACATAATTGAATCCTTAAAAGCGGCTTTGGCAAAATAAACGTCAGCTTTTGGGTTTAGTCTTTTTTGTTCAGTCAGTCGAGAAGGGTCAAAAGTCTTTAAAATGGATTGTTCCAATTTTGAAATTTGAACAGAATCTATTTCTTCCGTCGTTAGTCGAAGTTTTAAAAACCAAGTTCCACATTCATATATTGATAAGTTGGACTTTTCTTGATTTTTGGACTTAAATTCTGCTTTAAATCCGTTACAGTCATATTTTCCGCTGAACTTAACTGGATATTGAGTTGCTCCCAATCCATTATCGGTTAGATTGACTACCGATTGCATTGAAGTCAAATATTCACTTCTCAAACGGTCTTCAGTTCCATCTTCGGCAGGATAAATGTAAACATTCAATTTTGCGTTTGAGTCAATATTTTTCTCGTAAGTCACTCCTATGTTTTTCTTTTTCTTGTCAAAAGCATAGACTTCGGTAAGTTCAAATCCATTTTCCAAAGTTTGTGGAAATTCAGTATTTGAATGCTTGTGTTCATATCCATTTTTAAATCGTATTTTCTTTGGGTTTGTCAAATCCTGTGCTTGACAATTCAGTCCGATTATGATTATTAAAATGGTGATTATTCTTTTTGTCATAGTTTGTTTCAACATTACTGGCAACGGTTTCGGCTATGCGTAGTGCGGGATTACGAAGCCTACACTTTTAATTTACCGATTATGATTGTTAATAGGTCATCAGTTCAAATTTATCTTTTTCGCCCGCATTACGCTTATACATTGTTGCCATTTCGTTGTTTTTATCTTTTCAGATTGTCAATATTTATAAAACTTAATTTTGATTTTCTCAGAAATAGTGTCATATACTTTTAGTCCTTGATATCGGTCAATTTCAAAAAGTTTATAGTCGTCTGTCCAAAAGTATTTTTTTCCGTCTTTTGTTTTGCCAATTTTGATTTTTCTGTTTTCTGCTAATTCAAGTTTTGTTTCAGAATCAAAC
>JBKEBO010000072.1:0-32951 GCA_047973205.1 Alphaproteobacteria bacterium
GTATCTCCAATATATTATCCAATACACTTGATATAAATTTTTATAACCTATAAAATCAATATGTACAACTTAACAGATATTGAGGCTATTTTTATGAAACTTATCAGAACAAGAGCAACAATTTGATACGGTAATACAGCCCATAAAATTGTGGATACTGGCTGATTGAGAGCCAACGATACTTATGCTGCTTTGGAAAAAGACCTAAAGCAATCACATAATTCATAAGAATATTTTCATTTAAAAATTAGAGGGCAATATGCCCTCTTTTTTGTATTTTGAACTAAAAAGCTTATTTCTTTCTGGGGAGGTTTTTATAGATATTTTGTAAAATCTTCTTTATAAGGTAAGCTTTTTTTGCTACCGATTGCTGCAAATGCCACAGAAGATTGCCCGATATAGTCAATAAACTCTAGAACATCTTTATAGCTTATAGCTTCTATGCGATTTTGAACATCTTGAGGGTCAAGAATATGGCCAAAAACCATCATTTGTCTTGCGATTTGCTCCACCCTATTTGATACAGTCTCTAAGGACATTAAAATTGATGCTTTAAGCTGATTTTTTGCTCGCATAATTTCATCTTCACTTAAGCTTGAGGCAACTTTTTTAAGCTCTATTGCACTCAATTCTAACACTTTTTTGATGTTTTCATCCGTAGTTGCACCATGAATACCAAAATAGCCGCCATCACTTTGGCTAGAATGAAAAGAGCCAATACTGTAAGCTAGCCCCTCTTGTTCTCTTACCTTTTGAAAAAGCCGTGAACTCATACCCCCACCAAATAATGTACTAAAAATCGATGATGCATAATAGTTGGGATGATTATAGGCATAA
Source organism: Alphaproteobacteria bacterium (assembly GCA_047973205.1). Lineage (GTDB taxonomy): Bacteria > Pseudomonadota > Alphaproteobacteria > JBKEAR01 > JBKEAR01 > JBKEAR01. The sequence goes on from JBKEBO010000072.1 coordinate 838, forward strand.
CCCTGAAAACCTAAAATAAATTGAATTTGTTCTAAGTCTTTTTCAATGCGATGTTCTTTACCTGTCCATAAAGCTTTTTCAAAGGGTTTGCTTTTTAGGTCTGTAAGGTGAGCAAAATATTTCTCTGCATCTTCAACAAGTTGTTCATGCTCGATATTACCTGCTGCTGCAATAATAAAGTCAGACTTTAAATATTGTTCATTCAGCCAATTATTTAAATCATCTTGGTTAAAGGATGAAACACTTTCCACGCTTCCTAAAACATTTTGTCCTAAAGGTTGACCATAGTAACAAGCCTCTTGGAAGGATTCGTATAAAACATCATCAGGAAAATCTTTCGACTGAGCAATCTCTTGTAAAACAACCGCTCTTTCCTTTTCAAGTTCATCTTCTGCAAATTTTGGATTGAGCAAGATATCACTAATAATATCGAAGGCAAGATGCATATCATCCTTAAGCACTCGACAATACCACGCCGTAGCACTTCGGCTAGTCCATGCATTTAAATAGCCTCCAACCGCCTCTATTTCTTCGGCTATTTGCTGAGCTGAACGTCTTGCCGTCCCCTTAAAAGCCATATGTTCAATAAAGTGGCTTACACCACTTTTTTGCGGGCTCTCATGCCTCGCCCCTACAGGAGCCCATACACCCACCGAACAAGAAGATACAGAAGGCATATATTGGCTAACCACCCGAATACCATTTTTAAGTGTTGATATTTTTGCCATAAGTTATTTATTTACCCAATTTTCAATAATTTGTTTAATTTCACCAAAATCATTAGCAACCGTTTGATATTTCTCTGGTTTGTTAAGAACATTCAATAATCCTTTAGGAAGAACAGGCTCTTCACCAATAGCTTTTTCGACCGCAGGACCAAATTTTGCAGGATGAGCCGTCGAAACTGTAACCAATGAGCCATTAAAATCTGGATGCTCCTTTAGCCACTGCTTTGATGCATAAAGAGCACAAGCCGTATGGGGGTCTACCACAAAGCCTGAGGCCTCATATTCTTCTTTAATCACACGTAAAATCCCTACATCATCAAGGCGATAACCTGTAAAGTTTGATGTAATCATCTCAAAGGCATCTTTACCAAAATCAACACTAGCTGTCGTTCTGAATGTTTCCATAGCTTTTTTAAGTGCTGTTGCATCTTGCTCCATAGCATAATAGGCTAAGCGTTCAAAATTCGATGATATTTGAATATCCATGCTAGGTGAGAGCGTTGGTTCTACGCCATCGGCAATCATCTTACCTGTTTCAAAATAGCGTGTGAGGATATCATTTTTATTGGAAGCACAAATTAAATGCCTGATAGGTAAACCCATTTGCTGAGCATACCAAGCGGCTAAAATATTTCCAAAATTTCCTGTAGGAACTGAGAATATCAGCGTATTTTCTGGAGCCCCTAAATTGATTGATGTGGCTACATAATAAGAGATTTGTACCAAAATACGAGCCCAATTAATCGAATTAATAGCCGATAAATTGTAATGGTCACGGAATTCAAGGTCATTAAATAAGGTCTTAACCATATCCTGGCAATCATCAAAGGTTCCTTCAATCGAAAGGTTCATAACATTATCTTCATCAATGGTAACCATTTGTTTGCGTTGAATATCCGAAACACGACCATCGGGAAATGTTATTACAATAGAGGCATGTTCTGAGCCACGAACAGCCTCGATACCTGCTGAGCCTGTATCGCCTGAAGTTGCTCCAACAATGAGAATTTTTTCATTTCGCTTTTTAAGAACATAGTCAAATAATCCACCCACTACTTGGAGGGCATAATCTTTAAAGCTAAAAGTTGGCCCATGGTAAAGTTCAAGCAACCAATGATTATCTTTCATTTGTCTTAAAGGAGCTACTGCAGGGTGGTCAAAGCGACTATAGGCTTTTTCCACAATTTGATAAAGTTCATCTTTAGCAAGAACATCACCCGTAAAGCGAAACATTACTTCTGTAACGATTTCAACAAAAGGCTTACCTTTAAGAGCTGTTATCTCATCTTTTGATAAAGATGGAATTTCCTTAGGCACATATAAGCCGCCATCTCTTGCTAAACCTGCAAGAAGAACATCATCAAACGATAGACTTTGGCCTTCCCCTCTTGTCGAAATATATTGCATCACAAAACTCCTAAATATCTCCAATAGAACCATAAATAATTTGTGTCATCATAGAGACTTTTTATATCCTTTGCAATATCACCATTGCCTTTATAAAAAAATAAGGCTATAGCATTAGATATTACTCTTTTAAATAAATTCAAGTAAGGGCTTTAATTTATGCATCGCCGTAAAAAGCAACCAAAAGCTTTACCCGCACCTCAAAAACTGAGCATAGAATCCATTGCTGCTGGTGGTGACGGCTATGCGTTTGTTGATGGGCAAGGCTGGTATATCCCCTATACGCAGCCAAATGACGTTATTTTAGCAACACCGTATAAATGCTCACAAAATCGGATATATGCAACTACAACACAGTATTTCACTCAAACAAACCATCAACCTATTTGCCCTTACTTTAAAAATTGTGGCGGCTGCAAATTACAACATTTATCTAACGAAGATTATCAAGGATGGAAGTTAGGACAACTTAAAAAACTTTTAAACCAAGGCCAAATTGTTGATAATATTAATGACATTATAGATGAAGTCTATTTTGCCCCCTATCATAGTCGCCGTAGGGTAACATTTCATCTTAATAGCCAATATCATTTAAGTTTTTATCAAAATAATAGTCATAATCTTACCCCCATAGAGAGCTGCTCTATTTTAGAGCCACGCCTTAATGGTATTTTACCTAAGTTACAAAAATGGTTGCAACGTTATGGTTCTCTTTTAGGAAGTTCTTGTAAAATCCATTTAAATCTTCTGGATAATACTGAGCTTACTATTCTTTCATCTAAGGATATCTCCCCACAACTTGTCAAACCCTTAAATGACTTACAAGAGATTAAGGAAATAGCTCGTCTTTGTTGGCATGATAACAACCAAACACGTATTATTTGGCAAAATAAACCCCTATTAGCTCATTGGCATAATATTTCGGTAGAGATTGCTCCTATGGCTTTTTTACAAGCCTCACAATATGGAGAAAAATTTCTACAAAATAAGCTCTTAGAGTATACTCAAAAAGGCAAAATAGTTATTGATATGTTCTGTGGTGTTGGTACATTTTCCTTTACATTGCTTGAACATTACAAAAAAGTTATGGCCTATGATAATGCTTCTTTAGCAATAACTTACGCAAAAGAAGCTCTTAAGCAACTTCCTCAATATCAAGGAAGGCTTCAATTTATTGAGCGAGACTTATTCCGCCAGCCTTTATTAGGAACAGAACTTAGTAAAGCCGATATGGTTATTTTAGATCCACCACGTGCAGGAGCCGAAGAAGCTGTTAGGCAAATTAGCCATTCTGACATTCAAAAAATTGTTATGATTTCTTGTAATCCCAAAACTTTTATTCGTGATGCTCAACAACTTAAGAGGGCTGGTTTTGCTATCAAAAGATTATCCATGCTTGACCAATTTGTTTTTTCTCCCCACATGGAGCTTATAGCTGAGATTTCTCGTCCATAAAAATAAAGCCTATGAAGGATCATAGGCCTTAAAGATTCTCTTTAGCAAAGGATTAAGTCTACAACATATCTAAAGCTTGCTTATAAAGATCCAAAAGCTGTTCTTGTTCACTTCTATCTGCACTATCAAGCTTCCGTAGTTTAATCACTTCCCGCAGAGTTTTTACATCAAAGCCATTGCCTTTTGCCTCAGCCATAACTTCTCTCACTTGATCAGCAAGCTCTTTTTTTTCTTCTTCTAACCGCTCAATTCTTTCCACATAACTGCGTAAGATATCTCCTGCAATACCACCAACTTCTGACATTTTTTTCTCCTTATCTTATTCAATATAAAACTATATTTGACGTATCATGGCAAAATAATATTACTAAATTATAAACAAACTTTACTATTTAGAAACCTTTTTTTGCAAATAATTAAGACATAACTTTGCCATTTTTTGTCATATAAGTTATAGTGACAATCTTGACAGCAGAAGGAACGTCTATGGATTCGAAACTTCAAGCAATTATACGTGCAGGTGGTATTTGTGCCTTTTTAGGAACAACAAGCCTTACCGCTTTTTATGGATGGTATAAAGCCGTATCCATTCCCCCTGCCGATGCAAGTATTGGAGATATAGGGCTTTTAGATACTATTTCAAACTCCACCCAAGAAGCTTTTTTAGAAACAGATAAAGTTGATGATGTTTTAGAACAGGCTCAGGTTTTTGAAATGAGCCGAAATTTTGCTCCCACTGAAGTTAATAATCAACCTATTGAAATCCGACTCGTCCCTACTTTATATCTCGACCAAGACCCTGCCGATGGTACAAGCAATCTAACAAGCAAAGAACCTGCCGAACAAGAACTTGACGAACCTCCTGTTGAAAAAGAAGATCCGAACAAACAAAGTGTCTCACTCTCTCAAGGTAGTAATATTATTGAAATGCTAGAAGATGCAGGCTTAATGAATAGTGAGGCATGGAAAGTAGCTAATGCTATGAAAAATGATGCAGGATATTCTTTAAATAAAATTCCTGCTGGCAAAGACTTCCAACTTATTTGGCGTGAACGTTCTGGCCCTGGTGGTAATATTGAGGTAGAAGTCGCTAAAGTTCGCTTTATTATTGATGCAAAAACTAGTATCGAGATTAACCGTCAACCTAATGGTGACTTTACTGCCGAAAGGCTAGATCGTCCAACAATTAAGCAGACATTACGTGGTGATGCAGTTATTAAAACAACACTCTTTCAAGCAGGAGCTGATGCAGGCATTCCTCAATCCACATTAGCTAAATTACTTCGTGTATTTTCTTGGGATATTGACTTTGAACGGGAAGTTAAAGCTGGGGATAAATTCAGCCTACTATATAAATGTGATTTTGATGAAAACTCGGGTGAGCGTCTAAGCTGTAATGATATTTTATACGCCGCAATGACTATTGGTGGTAAAAAACGCTCCCTTTATTCTTTTACCCACCAAAACGGCCAAACAAAATTTTATTCCGAAAAAGGTTTCTCAGCTCAAAAACGTTTTATGAAAACACCTGTGAATATGAGCCGTGCTCGTATTTCATCCAAATATGGCTATCGTAGACATCCAACATTAGGCTACTCCAAACTACATGCAGGTATCGACTTTGCTGCACCAACAGGCACACCTATTTATGCCGCTTCCGACGGTAAAATCACTGTACGTAGCCGTAGAGGTACTGCTGGTAACATGGTGGAGATTGTTCATGGTAAATACAAAACACGCTATATGCATATGAGCCGTTTTGCTCAAGGGCAACGTGTTGGTGGCTATGTTAAACAAGGACAAATTATTGGTTATGTAGGAACAACAGGGCGTTCTACAGGCCCTCACCTCCATTATGAAATTCGTCTTGCGAGTAACAACAATGCATTAAACCCACTTACAGTTTCACCAGTATCTAGCGGAGGACTTTCATCAGCTGAAGCAAAGGCTTTCCAGAACCATCGTAAAGAGCTCGATAATCGTTTTGCGTCAACAAAGTCTAACTATATCCCCGATGCAAATGCAATTAAAACTGCTATTAAAGATGGGGCTATCGGAAAAGAAACGACACAAATATCTGGAAATGCAAATGTTCAAAAAACATCTACAAATGATGCAACTGCAGCTAATCGCATTCCTATTGAGGATATTGTGATAAAAGCCCGTCCAAAAAATTTAGGATAACCTTACTTTTTTATAAAAACCCCATAGATTTTTCCATGGGGTTTTATTAGGTTTAAGTATTCTATCTTTTATAATTTTGTTTAAGCTTTGATAGTCAGTCCATCATCATCTGCAGTAATATAAGCAGTAGAGCTATCTTTAATATGGCCACTCAAAATTTCCTCAGCCATAATATTTTGAATATTACGTTGTATCACCCGTTTTAATGGCCTTGCTCCATAAATAGGGTCATAGCCTTTTGTTGCAAGCCATTGTTTTGCATCATCACTTATATCCAAAGTAATATTGCGATCAGATAATATTTTTTGTAAATGTCGTAACTGAATATCCACAATAGCACCCATATCATCTGCTTTTAGACGTTCAAACATAATAATCTCATCTAAACGATTTAAAAATTCTGGCTTGAAATGAGCTTGCACTTGGTTCATAACATTCTCACGTACACTATCAGTTAGCCCTTCATCTCCAGCCTCAGCTAAATATTGACTACCAAGGTTAGAAGTTAATATCACCACTGTATTTTTAAAGTCAACTACATGGCCTTGACTATCGGTTAAGCGACCATCATCCAATAATTGCAATAAAACATTAAATACATCAGGATGAGCTTTTTCAACCTCATCAAATAAAATCACTTGGTACGGTTTCCTGCGAACGGCTTCTGTCAGCACCCCGCCTTCTTCATAACCAACATAACCAGGAGGAGCTCCTATAAGACGAGCCACTGCATGTTTTTCCATATATTCAGACATATCAATACGTAAAAGAGCCTGATCATCATCAAATAAAAACTCTGCTAAAGCTTTAGTAAGTTCTGTTTTACCTACACCAGTAGGTCCCAAGAACAAAAAACTTCCTATTGGACGGCTAGGGTCTTGCAGCCCTGCCCTTGCTCGTCTGACTGCATTAGAAACTGCTTTTAGAGCATAATCTTGACCAATCACACGTCTACGAAGATTATCCTCCATATGAAGCAATCTTTCTCTTTCACCTTGCAACATTCTATCAACAGGAATACCTGTCCATCTGGTTACACCCTCAGCTATCATTTCTGCGGTTACAGTTTCTTCAATCAAGAAGTCCTTATCTTCTTTTTTATCTGCATTGGCAAGCTTTTCCTCTAATTCAGGAATAACCTCATATTGAATTTTACCAACATCTTCAAAGCGACCCTCACGCATGGCTTGTTCAACTTTTTGTCTTGCTGCATCAAGCTCTTCACGTAGTTTTCCTTCACCAGCACGATTTTGTTTTTCAGCTTCCCAACGAGCATTAAGTTCAGCTAGAGCCTCTTCTTTTTCTGTAATTTTTTTATCAACTTCTATCAAATGTTCTTTTGAGGCCTCATCCATTTCACGACTAATACCCTCACGCTCAATTCGCAAGCGAATAACTTGACGCTCCAAACTATCAATTTCCTCAGGGCGACTATCTAACTCTAGGCGTAATCTAGCACAAGCCTCATCAACTAAGTCAATAGCCTTATCTGGTAAAAACCGATCATTAATATAACGGTGACTTAGCGTTGCCGCTGCAACCAAAGCTTGATCATTAATATGCACACCGTGATGAAGCTCATAGCGTTCACGTATACCTCGTAAAATCGCAATTGTATCATCTACACTAGGCTCATCCACAAGTACCGATTGGAATCTCCTTGCTAAAGCAGGGTCTTTTTCGATATTTTTTTTATACTCATCTAATGTAGTTGCTCCTATACAATGAAGCTCACCACGAGCCAAAGCAGGCTTAAGTAAGTTTGAGGCATCCATGGCTCCTTCCGTCTTCCCTGCCCCAACTAATGTATGCATCTCATCAATAAAAAGAATAATTTCACCATCTGTATTGGTAACTTCTTGCAACACGGCCTTAAGGCGTTCTTCAAATTCGCCACGATACTTAGCTCCTGCAATCAATAAGCCCATATCAAGGGAGAGTAGCTTTTTATCTTTTAAGCTTTCAGGGACATCCCCTGCAATAATACGTCTTGCTAAGCCTTCAGCAATAGCAGTTTTACCCACACCAGGCTCACCAATTAGTACAGGGTTATTCTTGGTTCTACGAGCAAGTATCTGCATAGCACGGCGAATTTCTTTATCACGACCAATAACAGGGTCTATTTTACCCTCTTTAGCACGCTCGGTTAAATCGATAGCAAAGCGTTTTAAAGCATCCCAGCCCTCTTCTGCACTTGAGGATGTTGCTTTACGTCCATGACGCATTTTCTCAATAGCTTCACTTAAGTCCTTAGCCTTAACATCATGAAGTTTTAAAATCCTTGAAGCATCACTACTTTCGGCTAATAATGCTTGCAATAAACGCTCGATTGTAACAACATGATCACCTTCTTCTTTAGCTAGCTCTTCGGCTCTTTGAAGAGTCTTCATTGTTTCACGCTCAAAGCTTGGTTGGCCAACATTGCCCGAAACAGCAGGAATTTTACTTAAACTTTTATCTGTAGCATCATTAAGAACATTAATATTTGCTCCTGTATTTTCTAATAGTTTAGCAGCAAGGCCTTCCTTATCTTCAATAAGTACTTTTAATAAATGTAGTGGGGTCACTTGCTGATGATTTTTTCTGATTGCTAAGCCTACGGCTGCTTGCAACATACCGTTGGTACGTTCCGAAAATATATTCATATCCATTATTTTATCTCCTTTTTTAAGCAAAGATTTTGTAAATCCCGCATTAGCAGCAATTTATCTATCTTCCTTACTTCTTTTAGATAGTCTCACTATCGGGGCAAAGCAAGAGCCTTAAAAAAAATAAAACCAAGCAATATATGCTTGGCTTTATCATTTCATCTGTGAATCCTTTATCTAGGCTTCTTCTATAATTTTTTTAGGGCGACCACGGCGTTTTGGAGCTTCTTCCTTGACTTCTACTTTCTCTGCAGCTTCCTCTATAATCTTTTTAGGGCGACCACGACGTTTTGGTTTTTCTTCCTCAGACTCAGAATCATCTGTTTTTATTTCAACTGTCTTTAGTTTATTTACTTGAGTTTTACGCTTCTTTGGCTTGTCTTCATTCGTGATGTCTATTTCTTCTGACTTAAACTCTTGCGTAGCAGACATAGCCTCTTCAATATCTATTTTCTCAATATTCTCTGCTTTATCTTTTTTATTTTTTTGCTGGTTTTGTCCATTGCCATTATTATTTTGCCCACGGTTAGAATAAAAGCCAATAAGCCTTGCGTAATGCTCTGCAAATTGTTTACAGGTCTCAGCTTTTACATCATCTCCCGATGAATAAAAATCTCGAGATAAAGTTAAGTATTTATCAATGAGCTGTTTTGCCGTACCTTTGAGCTTACCGCTTGGGCCAGCTGATTCAAATTGTCTTGAATGTACAGGTACTCTATTTTGATTATTATTACGTCGCTGATTATTCGAGCGATTATTTCGTCGGTCTTGAGGAGAACGCATTTAATTAATTTTCCATTTTAGCTAATAACTATACAAGATTTTTTATATTATTTCTCATAAACATTTTGTAACCTATAATTACCCAAAAAGGTTTAACAAATCTTGCTTGTACATAATTTGCGACTTTTTTAAGAAAATTTCAAGAAATTTATGCTTTTTTTTTATTTTTCTTATAAAATAACAAAAAAATCAGCAAAAAGTGAGTATTTATGGAAAGATTCTTTATTGATATATGGCAAAATAACCTCATGCCTATTTGGCCTTGGCTTATTTTAGGGTATTTTGTTTATATCATTTTACCTTGGATTGGTTGGCGGCCTCATATGCCTCGCTTTTCCGTTATGCTTTCAGCCATATGGCGAGTTTGTTCTGGTGTTTTTATTCTTATGCTAATTTTTATCATGATGAATGCAATACAATTTGTCATAATCACGATACTTGTGCTTAATGAAGATTATATATCTCATATTAATTTAGCTCTTCATATGATTAAATGGCTGATAACCATTATCTTTTTATATCATGTTATGGTTAAATATCGCCCTTTTGTTCCTTCGGCTATTCTACCTTTTGGTCTAGCTTATATTATTTTGCCTTGTAGTCTTTTAATTAGTATTTTGGTCTCTCATCTTATTAGCTTTATTATCCTTACTCTTGATGCTCAGCCTTTAGGATTACGTGTTCCTGACCTTCCTTGGTTTTTAGGTATATCTCCTAACTGGATTAGCTTTTTACAAGTTGCCATTGTTGCTTTGGGCTTAGAGCTTATGTATCAGCTCAAACGCCCTATATTATCTCTTATTTTTGGTTTTATATATTTTTATGGTATTGAGTATCTTGTTAGTATGATTGGTACTGTTGCTTGGATTTACGCTTATATTCTTCCTGTTTTGTGGGTTAGCTACCATTTAAGAAGTTACAAACCTATTATTAAAAAGAAAAAATCATAAACTTAAAATTAGTCCACGAGGATGTTTTGCTAAATCATATAATCTTTCCACCACTTTAAGCCCTGCTCGCTCCGCAAGCTCTATTATCATTTCTTGCTGCTTATAGCCATGTTCCACATAGGCTCGCCCTGTTGGTGATAGAATCTTTTTAAACAAAGGAAGCAACTCCTTATAAGCCTTAAGCCCATTATCTTCGGCAAATAAAGCTAGATGAGGGTCATGTTTAAGAACCTCTAAGCCTAAATCATCTTGTTCTGCTTCGGCAATATAAGGGGGATTAGCTAAGATAATATCAAATGATGCATATTCCTTTAAGGCCTCCCAAGAACCTAAAACCCAGTGAGGTGATTGGAACTCAGCTCCTTGTTTTTTAAGATAATCCTCATTTTTTTGAGCAATCTTCAAAGCAGCTTCAGATATATCCAGCCCATAACCTTGAGCATTAGAAAATTCACTTAAAGCCGAGAGTAACAAACATCCAGAACCTGTACCAAAATCTGCAATTTTATATTCTTTTGTTCTATTAGGAAAATCTTTTAAAGTCGCTTCAATAAGAACCTCGCTATCGGCTCTTGGTGTTAATACATCATCAGATATCTTAAAACTCCATTGCCAAAAAGGCTGCTCTCCAATAATTTGCGAAACAGGTATATACTTTTTCCGTTGCTTAATAACTTGCTGAAACTCAATCCATATATTATCTAAAAGCTCTTCATCACCAAAAGCAATCAGCATGGCTTTATCTTTATTTGTTATATAAGAGAGTAAAAGGAGAGCATCATTGCCCCCCTCCTCAATATCTTTAAGCTCACTTTTTGCCCAATTTAAAGCTTGCTGAATTTGCATTTTTAAGACGAAAGCCCTGCTAATTGTTGAGCTTGATCTTCTGCTGTAAGAGCATCAACAAATTCATCTAATTCACCTTCTAAAATACGATCAAGTTTATAAAGCGTCAGATTAATACGGTGATCTGTCACGCGACTATCAGGGAAGTTATAGGTTCGAATCCGTTCTGAACGATCACCTGAGCCCACCTGACTTTTACGAGCATCAGAGCGTTCTTGAGCTGCTTTTTGTCGTTCTGCTTCATAGATTCTTGCTCTAAGTACCTGCATGGCTTTAGCTTTATTTTTATGTTGAGAACGTTCTGATTGCTGCTCAACCACAACTCCTGTAGGGATATGGGTAATCCGTACTGCTGAATCTGTAGTATTCACATGCTGACCACCTGCACCTGAGGCTCTAAAGACATCAATACGTAAATCGCTAGGGTTAATCTCTACATCCACTTCTTCTGCTACAGGTAAAATCGCAACTGTTGCTGCAGATGTATGAATACGTCCACCTGATTCGGTTGTTGGAACACGTTGCACCCGATGCACACCTGATTCATATTTTAGGCGAGCAAATACTCCTTGGCCATTAATCTGAGCTGAAACCTCTTTAAAGCCACCAACACCTGTTTCGTTAGCATCTAGGTTTTCCATATTCCAACCTTGTAGAGATGCATAACGCTGATACATCCGATATAAATCCGCCGCAAAAAGCCCTGCCTCATCCCCACCTGTACCTGCTCGAATCTCTAAAATGGCCGAACGCTCATCCGCCGCATCTTTTGGAAGCAAGGCTATTTGAACAATATGCTCCTGCTCACTCATTTGATTTTCAGCATCTCGTAGCTCTTCCTGAGCTAAGGTTTTTAAATCACCATCTGTTTCAGAATCTTCAATAAGCTCTTTAGACTCCTTAATTGTATTAACTAAATCCATATATTTACGGATTTCATCAACTACTTTGCCAATCTCTGCATATTCCCGAGAGAGTTTGGCAAATTCTTTTGCATCACTTGCCGCCTCCCCTGAGTTGAGTAATGATTCTATTTCTGCATGCCGATTGAGTACATGTTCAAAACTATCTTCTAATGCCATTTTTTTACCTCTTATACTTTATCAGCACCAAGCTCCACTAATTTTAATGGAAGCTCCAATATTGGTGAATGAAGTTGTTCACCTGTTTTTAAATTACGAATAATAATCTGATTTGCCTCAAGCTCATCATCACCCAAAATAAGAGCAAATTTTGCTTGGAGTTTATCAGCCTTGTTTAAGCGTTTTTTCATATTACCACCAAAGGCTTGATCCACAATAAAACCTTGAGCCCGTAAATCCTTAACAAGACTTAAAGCCATCTGATTAGCTTTATTACCTAAAGGTATCATCACACTTGGCTTTGGAGATACATCCTTATCACCAAAAACAAGAGCTAAACGATCAATCCCAGCAGCCCAGCCTACACCAGGAACTTGGCTTCCACCAAGCTGTTTAACAAGGCCATCATAACGGCCACCTGCTAATATGGTTGATTGTGAACCCATATGCTCATCATTAGATACAAACTCAAAAGCCGTGTGGGTATAATAATCTAAACCTCTGACTAAAAGTGGATTACGTTGCCAAGCAATATTAAGAATGTTTAAGCCATCACAAACTTGTGCAAACCAGTCTTTAGCCTCATTGGTTAAATAATCATCCATCTTGGGAGCATTTTGCACAATTTGTTGATCCCCTTTATCTTTACTATCTAAAATCCGCATTGGGTTTTTGTAAAGACGAATTTTTGAATCCTCCGAAAGATTATCCTCATAAGCTTTTAAATATTCGACTAAAGCTTCACGATAAGCCTTACGGCTTTCATTATCACCCAAGGTATTTATCTGAACATCCACATGCTCGCTAATACCTAAATCTTGCATTACCTGCCAACCAAGAGCAATAATCTCAACATCTGCTAAAGGATTATCCACCCCTAACAGTTCTACACCACTTTGCCAAAATTGCCTATAACGCCCTTTTTGCGGACGTTCATAACGAAACATAGGGCCTTCGTAATAAAGCTTAAGGGGCGTTGATTGTTGCAAACCATTTTCTATAACTGCACGGACAACCGAAGCTGTACCTTCTGGTCTTAGAGCAAAACCATTTTCACCATCTCGTGGAGCTGTTAGAAACATCTCTTTGCTTACAACATCTGAGCTATCACCAAGCCCACGAGCAAAAACTGAAATATCTTCCATTAAGGGTAAGTTAATCTCACCAAAGCCATAAGATTGTGCTGCTCTGTAGATAATATCACGAATATAGCGATGCAAAGCCGCCTCACTCGGTAATAAATCTCTAAATCCACGCACTCTTTGTAACTTCGACATATGACTGACTTCCTTATTTCTCTTGCTCAAGCTCTTTGGCTCGTTTTTCTACCAACGAGACAATATGTTCTACAATTTCTTCATTTTTAATTTGGTGATCTCTTAGCCCTCCAAGATAAACTAAATTAACACCACCATCAATACCTGTAAGACCAATATCACTTTCAGCAGCTTCACCAGGGCCATTAACCAAGCAACCTAAAATAGATAATGTCATTGGTGTATTGATATGGCTGAGCTTATCGTCCAACATGCTGACCACTTTAATAACATCAAAACCTTGCCTTGCACATGAGGGGCAAGAAACAATACGAACCCCCCTATGGCGTAAATCCATGGCTTTAAGCAAGTCAAAGCCCACCTTAACCTCTTCTGCAGGATCATCTGATAGGCTCACTCTTAGTGTATCACCAATACCATCCCATAAAAGCCGCCCTATCCCAAGAGCCGAAAGCACTGTACCTGCACGGCGTGTACCCGCTTCTGTAATACCCAAATGTAATGGCCAATCCCCTTTTTGAGCAAGCTGTCGGTAGGCTTCCACCGCCATATATAAGTTAGAAGCTTTTACAGATATTTTAAAATTATGGAAATCTAAATCTTCTAAAATTTGAGCATGTTCTAATGCAGACTCAACCATTGCTGCGGGGCATGGTTCTTTATATTTATCTAAAAGATGTTTATCTAACGAGCCTGCATTTACACCAATACGAATAGAGCAGTTATAGTCTTTGGCGGCTTGAACAACCTCTTTTACTCGCTCCATCTTACCGATATTACCTGGATTAATCCTTAAGCAAGCTGCACCATTCTCCGCTGCCTCTATGGCTCGACGATAATGGAAGTGAATATCTGCAATAATAGGAATTTCTGAGTGATGCACAATCTCTTTTAAAGCCTCAGTTGAAGGCTTGTCAGGGCAAGAAACACGAACAATATCAGCACCTGCTTCTGTAATCTTTTCTATTTGCTTTAAAGTAGCCAGTGCGTCAGATGTTAATGTATTGGTCATTGATTGCACTGCTATGGGGTTATCACCACCAATCAGTACATCTCCCACATTAACAATACGTGTTTTTCGCCGCTTGATATTTTTATAAGCTGGAGCTTCCATCTGTTATCTCTTTACCTTAAAAGTCAAATGATGCATTTTTATAGCATAAGCCTTGCTTTAAGAGCAATAAAAATTACTGTGTATTTGTTGCTGCTTGTTCTTTTAAGCTTGCATAACTATAGCGTTGAGGTTTGCCTCCTGTGGGAACAAGGGGTATTTGTGTTTGACCATCTAAAATGGCTGTTATCCCACCATCAACAAAGGTAAGCAAAAAGCTTTCTTCTCCCTCAGGAATAACATATTTTTCACCTTTAGCAAGTCGGCCTATTTTAAGCTCTTTTTCAGCATCATCACCACCTTCCCTAAATACATAGATAAAACTGGTTTCTGTGGCTAAAAGCTGAATTTTTGGCTCTCTTCCTATGGGTTGGATAGGTGTTTCTTGAGTATTTTGATTGCTTTGTGTTGCTACAACACCTACATCATCACCCGCAACTGCGGTTACAGGTGCATTCGGAGCATAAAGATCGTTATTTGATGAGCTTGCATTATTGTTAGAGCTTGTAGTTCCTCCACGTAAAGCTGCTGGTTTTGGAGCTATGGACATACTATTAAGACTTCTCCACCCTTCCAAGCCTCTTCCTTGAGGTAGTGCATAATTATTAATAACAATATCACCATGAATTTCTTGTAGAGTAGCAGGAGTTGTGTCTTCTCCTGTATCAAGACCATCACCACCACCCAGAAGCTCATCAATAGTTTGAATATCCTGATCCACACCATCCGCATTTGATGGTAAGTCCGAAAGCCCTCCACCATTTGTTACTGCTGTTGTTGTCGTATCTGCACTATCACTTGGCTGACTATTGGCATCTACTGCAGGAAAACTCACTTGGTTATCAACATTATCTTCTTCCATTCTTGCTTGATCTTGAGCTGAAGGTTGAGCTGTAGGAGCAACAACTGCTGGAGTTGTATTACTCAGATTAGAACTACCGCCCTCATTTGAGTCTTTAAGGACAAACATATAAAAAATAATCGATAATATAGCCAAAACAACTGCAGCTAAGATAATTGCTTTTTTGGGTAAGGAATTATTTTCGACCGCTATGGGAACTTCAAGTTCCATCTCTGTTTGCTGTGGGGTTGATTCGGCACGAAACTGTTCAACGACCCTAGGAGCATCCAAGCCTAAATATTTTGCATAATTTCGCACAAAGCCTACGGCATAGGCTGTCCCAGGAAGTTGATCGTAACGCCCTTCTTCTATTGCCTCTAAGTAGACTCTCCGCACCCGAATATCTTCAGAAGCTTGCTCTAAACTTATCTCTAAACGTTCACGAGCTTTTTTTAAATAATAGCCCACATGTTCTTGTGTATATGTTGCTGCTGATTGCCACTCGGTGCGTTCATTACCATAGTCATTATTGTTGAACAAAAAAACTTCTCCACAGATATTTCCATATAACTCTTTACTAAAGATATATCATTTTTATTTATAACGCCATAAAAATAAGGCAATTTATTGGTTGTAAACGTTATTATTTACAATAATTTGGTAAAAAATATAAATTAAACCCCTTTTGGTAAATATACATCATGATCTTTTGCCCAATTTTTTAGCTCTTTTCTTAGACTTCGTTGACGATAATTTTCCAGTTGAGATTCCATCCAATTTTGTAAATTTGCAATATCAACACTACAAATCATATCACGAATAGATGGTATAGATAACGGACTCATCGATAACCGTTTAAAACCAACTCCCACAAGAGCCAAAGCTCCCAAAGGATCAGAAGCCACCTCACCACATAATGTTACAGAAACATTTTTTGCACTCGCCTTTTGCAATAAGCGTCTGTAAAATTTAAGCATTATCAGTGATGTAGGGTCAAATCTTTCACTCACCAATGGGCTTCCTCTATCTGAGGCAAATAAAAACTGAGCTAAATCGTTAGAGCCAATAGAAACAAAATCTACTGCATCCAACATCTCATCCATTTGCAGCATTAGTGCAGGAACCTCAAACATAATACCTACTTGTACCTTTATTGGTTCTTTTCCTGTTTTTTCCTTATGACGAGTAATTTCTTCCATAAGAAGTGTGCGGCAAAAATACCACTCACTCATCTCTGTTACCATCGGAAATAGCACCCGAAGCTCTTGGCCTTCCGCTGCTTGAACTAAGGCTTTCAGTTGGTTACGTAAAAGAGCAGGAATATCCACACTCACTCTTACAGCTCTCCAACCCATGGCTGAGTTTTCTTCTTCAATCGTTTGCCGCCATGGTAAAACTTTATCACCACCCACATCAAGGGTACGAAAGACAACAGGCTTTCCTGCAGCCTTTTTCAGCACTTCTTCATAAATTTGTTTTTGCCATTCAACTGTTGGCAAATGACTACGAACCATAAAAGGAATTTCTGTTCTAAATAGCCCTACACCATTAGCTCCCACATGGTCAAAATAATCCATATCGGAGCGAAGCCCTGCATTAATCCGCAATGATATTCTTTTGCCATCAAGACTTATCGCAGGTTTATTTTGTAAAGAAACAATCTTAGCGGTTCGCTCTTTATGAGCCGATACAGCTTGACGAAAGCTCTCTTTAACATCATCATCCGCCCTTAAAACTAATGAGGCTTGACCTGCATCTAAGCAAACATCATCGCCTGTTTCTACCTTATGAAAATATTCTGCATTCAAGCCCAATACAGGAATATCTAATGCTTTAGCTACAATAGCTACATGGGAGTTTTTAGAAGCTTCGCTTAAAACAAGTCCTTTAAGTTTTTTACGGTCAAAGTCTAAAAGTCTCGCTGGCCCCATAGTGCGAGCAAAAAGAATAATCTCATCAAAACCTGCTTCCAAATGAGCCTTATAAGCTTCGGGGTCGAGGTAATATAAAACCCGATCTCCTAAATCCTCAAAATCCATGGCTCGTTCTCTAAGGTAAGGGTCTGTTGCTCCCGAAAGACGCAATTTCACCATATTGGTAACTTTTCTTACAGCTGCAACTGCCGAAAGCCCTTCATCAATAGCCTCATGAATTTGCTTTATCCAGCCTGCATCTTTGGCAATAAGGGCATAGGTTTCTAAAATATCTCTATGCTCACCTTTACCTTCAACTTCCTTACGTGAGAGCATATCATCAATGGCCATATGCATTTCTTTTAGGGCATGAGATAATCTTTCATGCTCCTTATCCGAATCTTCCGAAAGGATATTCGCCATACTTAATTTTGGCTCATGAAGAACTGCTTTACCAACCGCAACCCCCTGATTTATCACAACACCTTTAAATGTAACAGGCCCTGATAAAAGCCCTTGTGTCGATAAAACTTCATCACGGTTTGAGATTTTTGTCGCAATGAGAAACTCTGCCAAAAGCATCGCAATATTTTGTAAAATCTCTACAATTGGGTCAGCAAATACACGTTCATTTTTGCTTTGAATGACCAAAACACCAATAATATGATCTTGTCTTAAAATAGGAACACCCAAAAAGCTTTGAAGATGCTCTTCACCTGTTTCGGGTCTAAAGGCAAAGTCAGGATGGTGACTAACATCGGATATATTTTGTGGAATTTTTGTTGCAGCCGTTAAACCAACAAGCCCTTCACCAACCCTTAAGCGTGTTTGGTGAATAGCCTCCATACGTAAGCCTGATGTTGCAAAAAGCTCCAGAACTTCTCCTGCACGCAGCAAGTAGATAGAGCAAACCTCTACCTCTATATATTCAGATATAAGTCCAACAAGTTGTTGCAAACGGACTTCGTCATCACCTGCACTGCTCATAATATCACGCAGTTTTGCAAGAAGGCTTCGGCTCAGCTCTGCAGCATTTTGTTGCATTATTCTTATCCCATCATGTTAGTAATTGGATAGCCTCTGATATCAGCTCATCCAAAATATCTTTTACTGGTTTTTCCCCTTTAACTAACCCCACACATTGTCCAGCCATAACTGAACCATTTTGAACATCGCCATCAATCACAGCACGTCTTAAAGCACCTGCCCAAAAATGTTCAATTTTTAAAATAGCATCTTCTTTCGAAAGCTCCCCTGCACGATAGGCTGCTATGGCTTCTTGTTGAACTTTCATAAATTCTTTTGTTCCATCATTTTGTAATGCTCTTACAGGAATAACAGGAAATTCTGGATCAATCTGTATAGTTGATACTGCATCACGGCTATTGGCTCGAATAAAAGCTTTTTTAAAATTTTCATGAGCAATACTCTCATGAGCACAAACCAAACCTGTACCAAGCTGCACGCCACTTGCCCCTGCTTTAAGTGCCGCAACCATTGATATACCCGAGCCAATACCACCTGCAACAAAAACAGGAACTTCGGTTATATTAGGAACAATCTCTTGCAAAAGTACCATAGTTGAAATAGGCCCAATATGGCCTCCTGCCTCTGTACCCTCGACCACAAGGGCATCTACGCCTAATTTTACTAAACGTTTGGCAAATACCAAAGCAGGAGCAAAGCATATCACCTTAATACCCTCTTGCTTTAGCTGCTTAATGGAGCTTGATGATGGTACGCCGCCTGCTAAAACAACATGACTTATTTTTTCTTGAATACAAAGCTCAATCAACGCCACAATATCAGGACGCATTGTAACAATATTCACACCAAAAGGTTTAAAGGTCATTTGGCGAATCTTTGCTATTTCTTCTTTAACTATATCAAGAGGCATGGCTCCTGTTGCTAAAACTCCAAAGCCACCCGCATTAGAAACCGCCGCAACGAGATGATGCTCTGACACCCAAGACATAGCTCCACCCATAATAGCATATTCGCTACCTAAAAATTCTTTTCCTTTTGCCCAATATGGCTCTAATTTATTTAATCTTGTATCCATTATTTTCAAACTTTACTATCTTTTATTTAAAACTAAAAAGTCAAAAGTGACTTACACTCATAAGGAGGCTTTGCCTCTCTTTTACAAAAATTCTTTTTTTACTGTATCATCACACTTAACTTAAGTTTGCCTTAAAATAACGTAAAATATGATTGCAAACAAGCATAAGAATGTTATTTTAAAATTATTTTTATAAAAACAAATAGCAAAAGTGGTGGATTATGGATAAAAACAACGAATATACTCAAAAAGGCTCACGGGCAGATATTGCTGAAATTGAACGCTTTGCCAAAATTGCTGATACATGGTGGGATGAAAATGGCCCTTTTAAAGCTTTGCATGCTATGAATCCCCCTCGCATTGCTTTTATTTACGAGCAGATTATCAAACATTACCCTCAAGAAGGTGAAAATATTTTTGCCCATCTTGATATCTTAGATGCTGGTTGTGGCGGTGGTATTTTGACCGAAGCCCTTTATAAAAAAGGAGCAAAACTTACAGGCGTTGATGCGACCGAAGAAAGCCTAAATGTGGCCAAAGCCCATGCCCAAATGAATAACCTTGATATCGACTATCATCTAGGTCTTGTTGATGATATGGATGATAACCATTTATTTGATATTATATGTTCCTTAGAAGTCGTTGAGCATCTCCCTGATGTATCAGGCTTCTTAGCCGCTTTAGAAAAACGCCTCAAGCCTGGTGGGCTCATCTTTATTTCAACCATCAACCGCACCCCCAAGGCTATTGTTTTAGCGAAATATGCTGCAGAATATCTGCTTAATCTTGCTCCTAAAGGGACTCACGAATGGCAAAAATTTGTGAAACCATCCGAGCTTCAAACTATCGCTCATCATTTAAATTTGGAGGTTAAAGGTATATCAGGCTTTAAGTTTTACCCTTTGGGTAACCGCTGGAAGCTTTGTCGCAATGTCGATATGAACTATATTATCTGTCTACAAAAACCAATATAATAGTATAACAATTTAGTTATTTCTCTCAACCATTCTTGACATTAAGCCATATTCTTATAATATACCATGCATCTTATTATAGTATATTTTATATGTTTCTTATTAGGGGGTATTATATGAAAAAGATATTATTATCTTTGCTTTTCTTATGCTTATCAACCTTTAGTATTGCTGATGAGCTCTCTGAGGCTACTTTCTTTTCTGCAATAAAATCAGGAGATATTCCTCAAGTTGAAAAGCTCCTTAACCAAGGCATAAATATACATACCCAAAGTGATGAAGGGCGTTATAGCCTTCATTATGCCGTTATGCGTCAAGATATTCCTTTAGCCGAATTTTTACTCGCAAATGGTGCTGACGTTAATACCAAAGATGGCTTTAATCATAGTCCTTTATATGACGCTGTTATTCAAGGAAACTTTAATATGGTGCAGCTTCTTGTCTAAAATGATGCCAACGTTAATGCCAAAACAGAATTTAACGAAACTCCTTTACATGCTGCCGCTAATATAGGCTCACTTGAGATTGTTCAATATCTACTTGACCATGGTGCAAAACGCAGCCTTACAGATAGTAATGCCTATGATAGTGTACTTCACCATGCTGCTAGAAGTGGCAATATTAAGCTGGTTCGTCTTTTTACGAATATGGGAATTAACATAAATGAGCTAGATGCTGATGGTCGCACTGCCCTTTATTATGCAGCTCAACATGGTAATTTTATCATGGTTCGCTTTTTAGTAAATAAGGGTGCTGATATTCGTATTCGTGATGAAGAAGGCCGTACGGCTTTCGATATTGCATGGGATTCAGACTTTAAAGAACTCGCTGCAATTTTACAAAATACTCCGTAAAACAATGTGTTGAAAGATTATCAGTTATCTTTTGGAAGTTCGGGAATGGGTAAGGTTTCAATCCCCTCATCATGGAGGTCTTGAACTTCCTTAAGGCTCGCTTTGCCGTAAATTCCTCGTTCATCAGCCTCACCATAATGCATCTTGCGACTTTCTTCAGCAAATTTATCCCCCACATCTTCAAAATTACTAACCACATGTTGACGAAAGTCTTTGATAAGCTTACGCATATTCTCAGGACTTAAGGCTGGATTTTTCCCTATATTCTCACTTTGGTTTGCTTTTTTGGATATAGCTGGTGTTGATAACTGCTTTTTAATATTGCCACTTTCACATAAAGGGCAAGTCAGTAAAGCATCTTGTTTTTGTTGCATAAAATCATCATGGCTGCTAAACCAACCTTCAAATTTTTGCTCACAATCAGCACATTTTAAGTCAAAAACAATCAAAGAATTATCTCCATCTTTTAGCCCAGAAGCTCATCCAGTTTTCCGCTCTTCTCAAGGGCAAATAAATCATCACATCCACCAATCGGTTGATTATCAATAAAAATTTGTGGAACTGTCTGCCGCCCTTCCGCCCGCTTTATCATTTCATCTCGCCGTTCAGGATGCTCTATAATGTTAATCTGCTCATCAATATATACCCCTTTTTGCTCCAAAAGAGCCAAAGCTCTATGGCAAAACGGGCATGTCGGCTTATAATAAATTTCAACTTTGGCCATGATTTCCTCTATATTTAACTTTATATGTTAAAGAGATAAGCAAGCTATTAGGATTTGTCAACGTAAATGCCCATCAACACGAGCAAAAACAAGAAGATAAACTTCAAAGCCCGTTTTTTTTAGTATCTTAGCAACCGCTTGTGATGTCGCTCCTGTGGTCAGAACATCATCTACCAAAATTACCTGTTTCCTCTTTATATTCTGATACTTAGGATTAAAGCGAAAAGCTTTTTTTAGATTAAGTTGTCTTTGATAGCCACTTTGACCCATTTGCGGTTTTGTTGCACGGATTCTCTGTGTTAAATCAGGGATATACATAAGTTTCTTCTTTTTAGCAATATAGCGACTAAGCTCTACTGACTGATTGTAACGTCTCTTTACTCGCCGCCTCCAATGAAGCGGCACAGCAGTCATAATAACATCCGCCCCATCATCAAACTCCATAAGCTCCATTATCATCAATTTTGCTAGGGTTGGCACAAGCTCAAGCCTATCCTTAAACTTAAGTCGTGTGATTAATGATGCAGAAAATTCATCATATTTTACAACACCATAAAAGCCCTTAAATGGTGGTGGTTGCTGAAGACAAACCCCGCAAATATCCCCCAATAAATGCTCCGCCTCATAGCCACAATATCGGCATTTATAAGCTGATAAAAAGGTAAGATTTTCATAACAAGAAGCACAAAAAGAAGCCTCACCTGCAGCTTCTTCACCACAATAATGACAGCGATTTGGAAAAATCACATGGCTTAATGATTTAAGAGATGAGTATAATTTTAAGTGCATTTTCTCTTGTTTCTTTACCCATATTTGTCCATATTAGTCCTTAAATAAACAAAATTTGCCAATATATGTACAAAAATATACCAAAAATGTAGAGGAGTATCATGACAAAAGATATTTTCGATAGCAATCTTTTAGGGCAAAAACGGGCAAAATTTGTATCTAAATGGGATAAAAGTGACTTTTTATGGACATATATGGCCAAAAATGTCTGCGATCGTGTCCATGATACATTGCGTGATTATGATAATGCCTTAGATATTGGGACTCGCAAAATGTACATACCTCGAGCTTTTAAACAAAAAGATAAGGTAAAACATTGGGATACCCAAGAGGCCTTTGCTCTTGATGAACCTTATACAGCCTCTATTATTGCCCCCATAACGACAATAAAGCCCCATAGCTATGACTTACTCACAAGCCTGCTAAATCTCCATAATATCAACAACATACAAAGTGAACTCCAAATTTATAATCAGCTTTTAAAGCCTGGAGGTTTGCTGATTGCCAATCTCTTTGGTGAAGAGAATCTCAAAGAGCTTCGCAAGGCTTTATACCAAGCTGAGATGGAGGTTTTAGGCGGTATCTCCCCTAGGATATCTCCAAATATCACCCTTAAGGATGCAGGTAACCTTTTGTTTATGGCGGGCTTTAAGCTCCCTGTGGCCGATAAGGAAAGCCTAACAATCAATTATAAATCACCTCTAAAATTCCTTAAAGATATTCAATATATGGGCGAAAGTAACTCCTTGATTAATCGACTAAAAACACCAAAAAAACCTAAAGCCTTTATAGCGGCTCTTTGCCATTATTTGCAAGAGATTGCAGGTGGTGATGATGGCTCAATTAACATCAGCGTAGAGATTATCACTCTAACAGGCTGGAAGAGTGATGGTACAATGAACCCAAAAACAACCCCCAATGCCCCTTTTGAATGGATGCTCTAAAATGCAATTTGAAGCCCCTTTAATTTCTGGTTATTTAATAAAGAGATATAAGCGTTTTCTGGCTGATATTCAGCTTGATAATGGAGAGATTATCACGGCTCACTGTGCCAATTCAGGCTCTATGATGGGGCTTAAGGATGAAGGCATAAAAGTTTATGTAAGCCCTGCAAATAACCCGAAACGCAAGCTTCAATATACATGGGAGCTGGTTGAGGTTAATGGTAATCTTGTAGGCGTAAATACATCACTTCCGAACCAAATCGTGAGTGAAGCCATAAGTAACGGAAAAATAGAACCTCTTTGTGGTTATGAGAGCCTTAAAAGAGAGGTCAAATATGGACAAAATTCACGAATAGATATACTTCTTTCATCATCACAAAAACCTGATTGCTTTGTTGAGGTGAAGTCTGTAACCCTTTGCCGTAAGCCCCATCTTGGGGAGTTTCCAGATGCCATAACCACAAGAGGTACAAAGCATTTAGCCGAGCTTACCAACCAGCTTAACATCGGCACTCGCTCTGTGATGATTTACTTAATACAGTATGAAAATATTAAGGAATTTTCCATTGCATCTGATATTGACAAAGCCTACAATGCTGCTTTTAAACAAGCCTTAAATGCAGGTGTAGAGGCTTATGCCTATGGCTGCAAGCTTTCGCCTTATGGTATCGAACTCCAAAAGCCTATCCCTATTGTTTATCCTTAAAAAAATTAGGACTAGCAATTCCATAAGAATTTCGCTAAATTGTGGAACAAAGCAATTTTTATATTGAGGTTAATAAAGATGAGTGAAGTTTATAAATCTGACGGTTGGGAAATTCCTATTTATGATGATGAGGAAATCGCAAAAATCCGTAAGGCTTGTCAGCTCGCCTCAGAAACTCTTGACTATATTACACCTTTTGTTGAAGTTGGAATAACAACAGCCAAACTCAATGACTTAATGTATCAATTTATTAAAGATAATGGTGCTATTTCGGCGACTATTGGCTATGGTGAACCTCCTTATCCTGCAGCATCTTGTATATCCCTTAACCATGTGGTTTGCCATGGTATTCCAAGTGATAAGAAACTGAAAAATGGTGATATTTTAAATATTGATATGACCGTTATTTTAGATGGTTACTTTGGCGATACGTCTCGTATGTTCTATGCAGGTACTCCTAGTATTAAGGCTCAGCGTTTAGTTGAAACAACCTTTGAATGTATGTGGGCAGGCATTAATCAAGTTAAGCCTAAAGCTCATCTTGGTGATATTGGAGCAGCTATTCAAGAGCTAGCCGAAAGTCATCGTTATGGGGTTGTTCGAGATTTTGTTGGTCATGGCGTAGGGAGAACATTCCACCATGACCCTCAAGTTTTCCATTTTGGTCAATATGGCCAAGGGGTTGAGCTTAAAGAAGGTATGATATTCACCATTGAGCCAATGATTAATGCAGGCAAGCCCCATACCAAAATCTTAAATGATGGTTGGACCGCCGTTACTCGAGACCGCTCTCTTTCTGCTCAGTTTGAGCATACTATTCTTGTAACCAAAGATGGTTTTGAGGCTCTCACCTTATCACCCAAAGAACTCCATAAGCCAAAGGTTTGAGGATGAGCAAAAAAGTAGAAACCCCATCTCACACAGGCCATAGAGCCCGCTTAAGAGAACGCTTTTTAGCCAAGGGCGACAGTTGCCTAGCGGATTATGAAATCTTAGAATTTTTACTATTTTCAGCTTTTCCCCGTAAAGATGTAAAACCCATCGCTAAAGATTTAATTAAGCATTTTGGTAGTCTTTCAGCTGTTTTAGGAGCTGAGGTTCAACGGCTTAAAGAGGTTAAGGGTATTGGCGATACGGCTGCAGCTCAAATAAAAATCACCCAAGCCGCAGCCTTACATATGCTAAAAGAAGAACATAAAAACAAGCCCATTTTATCCAACTGGAATAGTCTTATGGATTACTTACGTGTGGCTATGGGACATTTAAAAATTGAACAGTTCCGTGTTTTATACCTCAATACAAAAAATGAGCTCATCTCAGATGAGATACAACAAGAAGGTACAATTAACGCTACCCCTGTTTATCCAAGAGAAATTATTCGCCGTGCTTTAGAGCTTGGAGCAACAGCTCTTATTATGGTGCATAATCACCCCTCAGGTGATGTTCGCCCCAGTCAAGGTGATATTGATATTACCAAGCAAATTATCGCAGTAGCTCAGCCTTTATCTATTGTTATTCACGATCATATTATTGTCGGAAAGTCAGAAACTGGCTCACTTAAATCCATGGGTTATATTTAGGAGTATTTACATGATCCCTCGCTATTCTCGCCCCCAAATGGCTGAAATTTGGAATGATGAAACAAAATTTAATATCTTTTTAGAAGTAGAAACTGTTGCAGCTGAGGCCTTAGCTGAACTAGGGGTTATTCCTAAAGAAACCCCCATAGCCTTAAGGGAAAAAGGCCGCTTTGATATTGAACGCATTCATGAGATTGAAGCTGAAGTTAAGCATGATGTCATTGCCTTTTTAACCAGTGTTTCCGAAAATGTTGGCCCTGCAGCCCGCTTTATGCACCAAGGAATGACAAGCTCCGATATGCTTGACACCGCCTTTGCCATGCAGCTGAGCAAGGCTACGGATATGCTTTTAGAAGATATGGATCGCCTTTTGGAGGCTCTAAAAAAACGAGCCTATGAAGCCAAGATGATGCCCGTTATCGGACGCTCTCACGGTATTCATGCCGAACCCACAACTATGGGCTTACGCTTTGCCCGTTTTTATGCTGAATTTAGCCGCAATAAAAAACGCCTTATTGCCGCAAGAGAAGAGATTGCGACTTGTGCCATATCAGGGCCTGTAGGAACATTTTCTTCCATTGAGCCTAATGTTGAAGCCTTGGTTGCCAAAAGATTAGGACTTAAAATCGAGCCTATCTCCACACAGATTATCCCTCGAGACCGTCATGCCATTTACTTTGCAACCTTAGGCGTAATTGCTTCTTCTATCGAAAATATTGCAACAGAAGTTCGCCACCTACAACGTACAGAGCTTCGTGAAGCTGAGGAATATTTTGCAAAAGGACAAAAAGGCTCTTCGGCCATGCCCCATAAACGCAACCCTGTTCTTTCCGAAAATCTTACAGGCTTGGCTCGTCTTATTCGCTCTACGGTTATTCCTGCAATGGAAAATGTTACCCTTTGGCATGAGCGTGATATTTCTCACTCTTCTGTTGAGCGTGTGATTGCTCCTGAAGCGACAATTTTACTTGATTTCGCATTGTCTCGCCTTGCTTCTATGGTTGAAAATCTTACCCTTTATCCTGAAAATATGGAAAAGCATCTTAACCAGCTTAAAGGGCTTGTTTTCTCGCAGAATGTTCTTTTGGCTCTCACTCAAGCGGGGGTTAGCCGCGAGGATGGCTATCGTATTGTGCAACGTAATGCAATGAAAGTTTGGGATGGCCAAGGGCATTTCTTAGAGCTTTTAGAAAAAGATGAGGATGTCATAAAAGCTCTTTCGGTTGATGAGCTCAAAAAGCAGTTTGATCTTGAGCATGCTCTTCGTAATGTAGATACAATTTTTGAGAGAGTTTTCAATTAGATTTATATCAAAAAATATAATTCTAACTTGCCAATAAAATTGTTAATGACTTTTGTTTGTTTTTTGTATAATATAACTTAAAAATTTACATACTTTTAGGAACAGTTAAGCCATGCTCACGCTACAATGGTGGACGGAAAGATTTTCTCCTTCACTTTTCGAGATGTACAATAAGATTTATGTATTACTTCAGCAAGATACAAGAGATATCATGGCTCAAGTCAATCTTTTGGGTAATTCTCTTGAAACTTTAGCAGTCGCTAGCTGTATTATTGGGGTTATCTTACAAGCAAAGCATAATATTTGGGGTTGGCTATTTACCGCCTTAAGTGCAGCGATTGTTCCTTTCATTTTGTATAATTATTATGGACTTATTGGCGATGCCGCTGTATGGGCTGTGATGTTTTTATGGTTTTTCACCTCGGCTATTTGGGGCTGGAGTTACTGGATTAACAACCGTAAGGAACATGCTCGTCACCACTTAGGTATTGGTTATTCCTTTAGAGAAATGGTGCGTCAATCTCACTTGGCCGATATTACCTTATCACCCGAAACCCAAAAGGATGAAGTCAAACGTAATATTCAAGGCCTTGGTACAATGCAGCTTATATTGCTACTTCCCTTAGGTATTTTTATGGTTGTGGCTCTTGGTTGGATATTATCGACGCTTATTCCAACAATGTTTCATAGTTGGGGAGCTGTTGGTTTTAGGCCATCTCTTCCCTATTGGGATGCTTTAACAACAACATTAGTCTGCTTTGCTCAGCTTCTCCTTATCGGAAAATATTGGGAGGCTTGGCCATTATGGGCTTCTGTTAGCTTACTCTCCATAGGGGTTTATGCCGAAAAAGGAGCATGGACCTTTGTAATTATGTATATCATTATATTCATTGTTGCTGCCATTAGTACCATCTCATGGTATTGTGCCTATCGTGAGCAAAAAAAATGGCGATGGAAAAATGTTATTGGCATGTAAAGCCATATAATAAAATTATGCTCTTGACTTTTTTAGCATATCCGCACAAATTAAAACATAATAATAATTATTATAAAATCATGTGTCAGCCAAAGTTGTTGCATGCTATAAATATTGACACTATAGATATTAATCTAAGCAAA
Organism: Alphaproteobacteria bacterium; assembly: GCA_047973205.1. Lineage (GTDB taxonomy): Bacteria > Pseudomonadota > Alphaproteobacteria > JBKEAR01 > JBKEAR01 > JBKEAR01. Next base: position 29,118 of record JBKEBO010000072.1, read on the forward strand.
TAAAAGGAATAAAATAAATGTCTGATATTCAATCTCAAATCAAACAAGCTGTTGAAAATACTGATATTGTACTTTTCATGAAAGGTGAAAGAGGCATGGCAGCTTGTGGATATTCTTCTTTAGCTAACCAAGTTTTGGATCTTCTTGGTGTTGACTTTGAAGGTATTAATGTTTTAGCATCCGATGAAATCCGTGACGGCATTAAAGAATATTCAAATTGGCCAACAATTCCACAACTTTATATTAAAGGTGAGTTTATTGGTGGTGCTGACATTATGCGTGAAATGTTTGAAAATGGCGAGCTTTTACAACTCATCCAAGATAAGAATATTCCGAACAATCCTAAAGACTTAGGCTAAAAGGCTCTATTTTTGATGACAAATTCAAAGGATTTTGCGGCATTAGGTTTAATGCCGCCTTTGCTTTCGGCTCTTAAAGCTCAAAATATCACCACACCAACCGATATTCAAGCTATGGCCATTCCTCCTATCCTTGCAGGAAGAGACTTTGTGGGAAGAGCTCAAACAGGTTCAGGTAAAAGCTTGGCTTTTATTTTGCCGCTTTTGCAACAATGCTTAAATGGTCATATGCGATCACTTATTTTAGCTCCAACCCGTGAGCTTGCCGACCAATTACATCAAGTTATCCGTACATTTTCATCACAAATTTCCGATAAAAAAATCAGAACCTCCCTTATTGTTGGAGGCCATTCTATGCATGTACAAGAAAGCAGCTTAGCCAAGAAACCCCATTTTATTGTAGCAACCGCAGGGCGGCTTTTGGATCATATGAAAAGCGGTAGCTTTAATGCCGCAACCATTACTCATTTTGTTTTAGATGAGGCTGACCGCCTTTTAGACATGGGCTTTTTAGAAGATATTCAACATATTAGCAATGCAGCTTCAGCACGAGAGCAAACATTAATGTTCTCTGCAACTTTTAATGAGACCTTACGCAAATTTGCCCGTAGCTTATTGAATAATCCTGTAAATATCACCCTAACCGATTATACAAATAGTCATGATGATATTGAGGAAAGTCTAATTATTTGTGATGACTATGCCCATAAAAAAGATATTTTATTACATATTCTTAATCAAAAAGAACTAAAGCAGGCAATTATTTTTACTGCCACAAGAACGGCCGTTGATGAGCTTGAATATTTTTTACATGATGCAGGCTATGATGTTAGTGCTATTCATGGTAAAATGGGGCAAACTGCTCGCTTTAAGGCTGTGGAAAGGCTTACAGATAATCTATCCTTAGCTCTTATTGCAACCGATGTTGCAGCTCGTGGACTTGATATTCGTCAGGTTAGTCATGTCATTAACTTTGATATTCCCCTTACACCCGATGATTATATTCATCGTATTGGTCGTACAGGCCGTGCAGGTGATAAAGGTTACGCAATCTCTTTGGCTGGACGTGGCGACCAACATAAATTAAATGCCATTGAAGAACTTATTCAACGTAAGATAAAACGTGTGAATATTAAAGGTTTAGAAAGCAAAACCGATAAAAATCTTGCTCAACAAAAAAATAAAAGAGATAAGCAAGATAAGCAAAATAAGTTCAAGAAACAAAAGATAAAAAATGCCGTCGAAAATGCCTTACGCCCTCAAGGCTGGGCTAAACCAAAGGCAAAAGCTGGCCTTAAGGCTCGTAAGAATAAATCAAAAAAATAAAATATCCTATCTAAAAAAATCCCCTTTAAGCAAAAAGCCTAAGGGGGAAATTTTTATCATTAAGAGCTATTTCTTATTTAGCAAAATACTTTTTGGTTAATCCAAAAACCACAGGACTTAAAATCAAAAGAGCAATGAGGTTTGGAATAGCCATCAAGCCATTAAGAGTATCTGCAATAAGCCATACGGTATCGAATGTTGAAATCGCACCAAAGTAAATGGCTATACACCAAATAATACGAAAACCATAAAGAACAATATTATTATCACCAAAGAGAAACTCTACACAACGCTCCGCATAATGCGACCAACCTAAAATCGTTGTAAAGGCAAAGAGTACTAAGCCAACTGTTACAAGCTGAGCACCAACTGACGGTAATGTTTGAGCAAAAGCAGTTGCTGAAATAGCCGCTTTGCTTAGCTGTTTGCCTGTTTCGGGGTCGATAGCAGACCAAACACCTGATGTAACAATCACAAGACCTGTTAATGTACAAATCACAATTGTATCAATAAATGTACCCAACATAGCAATATTACCTTGCTTTACAGGATCATTTGTTTGTGCCGAAGCATGAGCAATAGGTGCTGAGCCTAAGCCAGCCTCGTTAGAGAACACACCACGAGCCACACCCATCCGCATGGCTAAAATAAAGACAGAACCTGCAAAACCACCTGTAGCCGCAGTTCCTGTAAAAGCTTCAGTTACAATCGTAGCAATGGCCGATGGAATAGCTGCTAAGTTAAAAAATAAAATAATTAAAGCGGCCGCAATATAAAAAAGAGCCATAAAGGGAACTAGCTTACCCGCAACCTGAGCAATCCATTTAATACCACCGATAAGGACAACACCAACAACAAGCATAACAACACCGCCTGTCCAGCGAGGGTCAATACCAAAGGTCGACTGAAGATTACTTGCAATAGAATTAATCTGTGTTCCATTACCAATACCAAAACCTGCAAAAGCTCCAAAAATAGCAAAAGCCCAACCTAAAAAGATTAAAGGTTTTGCCCAACCGATTTCGGCAAAGCCATTTTTGATATAATACATAGGACCACCGACATAACGACCATGACCATCTGTTTCACGATATTTTACCGCTAAAACTGCTTCGGCATATTTGGTTGCCATACCTAAAAGAGCCGTCATCCACATCCAAAATAATGCACCAGGCCCACCAATGGCAATCGCACCCGCAACCCCCACAATATTACCCGTACCTACCGTTGCCGAAAGAGAAGTCATCAAGGCATTAAATGGAGAAATATCTCCATCACCATCGGCCTTTTGCCCCTTAAATAAAAGGCCAAAAGCGTAGCCAATTTTACGAATGGGCATAAAAGCAAGACCCACCGTTAAGAATAAACCTGTGCCTAATAAGAGTATTAAAGTTGGCCAGCCCCATACAACACTATTTATTGGGCTAAAGATATTTGTTATGATTTGTTCCATAATGAACCTCTCTGTATCATCTTTACCAAAAGTATAAGACTAGCCAGTTTTCACACCTACGTCAAGTTTTAGGCTTAACCTCCTTGTTTACCTGCAACAAAAAGGCTTAGCTTTTTAGGGTCAACATAAGTTTTAATCATTCTTTTAACATCATCCAAGCTCACCGCCTTAATACGTTCGTTTGACCTGCCCCCTATAATTGGTCCCAGAATTAAGTTAGTATTTAAAGAAGAAACTGACTTACAGAAAGGATTATTAAAATGGGTAAGCGAGTTAGAAGAACAGCCTTATTACGAATACAGGGTTGGCATGTTAATCACAATCGCATTGAGCGGATATGGCGAGAAGAAGGATTAAAAGTTCCCGCAAGGCAATAGAAGAGGAGCCGATTATATTTGAATGATGCCTCATGGATAATGTTGCGTCCATGTTGGAATAATCATGTATGGAGCTATGATTTTGTAGCTGACAAGCTGAGTAATGGAAAGGTGATACGGATGCTTACGGTTATCGACGAATATAGCCGCAAATGCTTAGCCATAGATGTTCGGCATAAGTTTCAATCGGATGATGTGTTGGAAGTGTTAAGTCGTTTATTTACCACAGAGGGCATACCTAATTATATTCGCTCAGATAATGGCTCTGAATTCACAGCCAAAATATTACAGGATTGGTTAAAGCAACTTAAGGTAAAAA
>JBKEBO010000025.1:0-13650 GCA_047973205.1 Alphaproteobacteria bacterium
CCTCAAAATGCCTAAATTTGCCCATATTTATCCATTTTTGTCCATTTTTATCCAAAAAATAACCTGCAAATGCACGCCCTAAAATAAAGATTCAGCTTTAGGGGGTGTGTACTTTGTGCCAGATTCTGGATAAAAATGGACAAAAATGGATAGGAATGGATAAAGTGGGGCAAAAATTGGTAATTTTGTTACAGAAAATATTCTACTATTATATGAAACAAACTATTATTGGACACCCGCATGTAGAGTAAGAATAACTCTCATTTTCAAGTAAAAAAATATAAGAATAAAACGAAATTATATTTTGATTTTTTATGAATATCCCTCTATACTTTACAAAGATAAGAGATAAAAATAAGAGGTTAAAAAAATAAAATGAACAAATTACTTCAACTACTTATACTTGTAACAGGGATGTTTTTTGGTGTGGCTCATGCCCATGGTGGTCATGAACATGCAGAAGGAATTTTCCATGTTTTACTCCATGTGGAATATATGCTTCCTGCGATAGCAGTGGCTCTTGTTGTCAGCTACCTTATTTATAAAAAGGTTAAAGGCTAACTAGCTGAATAATATTATATATTTCATGAAAGGGGGTTAATCCTATGGAAAGTTTTTATAATGTTCTGCAGCGTAAAGGCGTATCTCGTCGTTCCTTTTTAAAGTTCTGTGCTTTAACGGCAGCCTCTATGGGGCTTAGTCCTGCTTATGCAAATGTGATTGCCGATGCGATGGAAAATAAGCCGCGTATACCTGTATTATGGCTGCATGGTTTGGAATGTACTTGTTGTACAGAAAGCTTTATTCGCTCAGCTCATCCGTTGGTGCAAGATGTTGTATTATCGCTTATATCTTTAGATTATGATGATACTCTCATGGCTTCTGCTGGGCATCAGGCAGAGGCCATTTTAGAGGAAATTCGCCATGAATATAAAGGCAATTATCTGGTTGCGGTTGAGGGTAATCCACCGTTGAATGAAGATGGTATGTATTGCATTGTTGGTGGTCGGCCTTTTGTGGATCAGCTCAAAGAAATAACAAGCGATGCAAAGGCGGTGATTAGCTGGGGCAGTTGTGCTTCGTGGGGATGTGTACAGGCGGCTAAACCTAACCCAACACAAGCCGTACCCATTGACCATGTTATCAAAAATAAGCCTATTATTAAAGTACCAGGTTGTCCACCTATTCCAGAGGTTATGACGGCGGTTATTACGTATATTTTAACCTTTGATAAAATGCCTTCTTTAGATGCTAAAGGTCGCCCTAAGATGTTCTATGGGCAGCGTATTCATGATAAATGCTATCGTCGTCCGCATTTTGATGCAGGTCAGTTTGTTGAAAAATGGGATGATGAAGGAGCTAAAAAGGGCTATTGCCTTTATAAAATGGGCTGCAAAGGGCCAACCACATATAATGCATGTTCCACAGTTCGTTGGAATGAAGGGGTGAGCTTTCCTATTCAGTCAGGGCATGGTTGCTTAGGTTGTGCCGAAAAAGATTTTTGGGATGTTTCACCCTTTTATTCTCGCCTGGAGAATGTTCCTGGTTTTGGCATAGAGCATAATGCGGATAAAATAGGGCTTGCGGCTGCAGGTGTTGTTACGGCAGGTATTGCGGCTCATGCGGCACTTTCGGCATTGCAGCGAGCAAAAATACATAAAAAAGAACGAGCGAAAATTCAAACTAAAGAACAAGTGAAATAGGGAGGCACTATGGCTAAAACACCCAATGGATTTGAAACAGATAATAGTGGCCGCCGTATTGTTGTAGACCCTGTTACACGGATTGAAGGTCATATGCGTGTAGAGGTTAATATTGATGGTAACAATGTTATCCAAAATGCAGTTTCTACAGGAACAATGTGGCGAGGCTTAGAGGTTATTTTAAAAGGGCGAGACCCAAGGGATGCTTGGGCTTTTACGGAGCGAATTTGCGGTGTATGTACAGGAACCCATGCTTTAACATCTGTACGAGCTGTTGAAAATGCCATTGGAATTGATATACCCGATAATGCGAATATAATCCGTAATATCATGCAGCTTTGTTTGCAGGCTCATGACCATCTTGTTCATTTTTATCATTTACATGCATTGGATTGGGTTGATGTTGTTTCGGCTCTTTCGGCTGATGCTAACGAGACTTCTCGCCTTGCTCAATCGATTTCATCTTGGCCAAAATCTTCGCCAGGATATTTTAAAGATTTACAAATGCGTCTGAAGACATTTGTCGAAAGTGGCCAACTGGGTATTTTTAAAAATGGTTATTGGGGGCATCCTGCTTATAAACTACCGCCAGAGGGGAACTTATTGGCGGTTGCTCACTATTTAGAGGCCTTGGATTTCCAAAAAGAGATTGTTAAAATTCATACAATTTTTGGTGGTAAAAATCCTCATCCCAATTGGTTGGTTGGAGGTGTACCTTCGGCAATCAATATGGATAGTGAGGGGGCTCACTCGGCTATTAATATGGAACGTCTTAATTTTGTTAAGAAAATTATCGATGATACTATTAGCTTTATTGACCAAGTCTATATTCCTGACTTGCAGCTGATTGCTTCTTTTTATAAGGACTGGGGAGCTTTAGGGGGCGGACTTGCTTCGCAAGCGGTGATGTCTTACGGAGATATTCCTGATATTACAAATGATTATAGTGATAAAAGCTTGCTTATGCCCCGTGGTGTTATCATTAATGGGAACTTAAATGAAGTTCATCCGATTGACTTAACTGCTCCTGATGAGGTTCAAGAATTTGTCGCTCATAGTTGGTATCGTTATGGCGATGAAAGTAAAGGCTTACACCCTTGGGATGGTGTAACAGAGCCAAATTTTGACCTTGGTAATTTTAAAGGAACAAAAACAAAAATCGAGCAAGTTGATGAAAATGCAAAATATAGTTGGATAAAATCACCCCGTTGGAAAGGCCATGCGGTTGAAGTTGGTCCACTGGCTCGTTATATTATTGGTTATGCTCAAAATAAGGCGGAGTTTAAAGAGCCTGTTGATAAACTCCTTACAGATTTAGGTGTACCTTTTGAGGCCGTATTCTCTACTTTAGGACGTACTGCAGCTCGTGGTTTAGAGGCCTCTTGGGCTGCTCATAAAATGAAAGTCTTTTACAATCGCCTTATTCAAAATATTAAAAATGGCGATACAACAACGGCTAATGTTTCTAAATGGGAGCCAAAAACATGGGGCGATGATATTAAAGGTGTTGGCTTTACAGAAGCTCCTCGTGGTGCTTTAGGTCATTGGATTCATATTAAAAATGCCAAAATCGAAAATTATCAAGCGGTTGTCCCGACAACATGGAATGCAGGACCTAAAGACCCAGATGGGAATATTGGTGCTTATGAGGCTTCTCTTTTAAAAACGCCAATGGCCGTACCTGATCAACCTTTGGAGATTTTACGTACGTTGCATAGTTTTGATCCTTGCTTGGCCTGCTCAACCCATGTGATAGACAAAGATGGTGCTGAGTTGGCAAATATTTCTGTACGATAGGAGATAGGCTATGACACAAGCTCAAAGCTTAAAAGAGAATAAAAAAGATGTTCTAAAGAATATAGAAAAAGTTGAAGGCGAAGCCCAAATTGGGGTGTTTGTTTATGATGCTCCATTGCGTATATGGCACTGGCTAAACGCTATTTTGGTTTTTATTTTAATTGGAACAGGGATTTATATTGCCCAACCTTTTGGTACAGCAGCGGGTGAAGCTTATGATAATTATTTGATGGGATATGTAAGATTTACCCATTTTGCCTCGGGGCTTATTTTAGCCGTACTTTTTTTATGGCGGCTTTACGGGGCAATTTTTGGAAGTGTTTATGCAAGGCAAATATTTACCCTTCCTTTTTATCGCAAAAAATTCTTATTGGGATTATTTGATGAAATTAAACACTACTGGTTTTTAAAGGACCGTCCCCAACGTTGGTTGGCTCATAATCCCATGGCTCATTTTTCGATGTTTATATCGATTATTCTTATATTTGTGATGATTGTTACAGGCTTAGGGCTTTATGCAGAAGGTAAGGGGGCAGGTACACTATTTTTTATGCTATTTGGTTGGATAACCCATATATTTGGTAATACATTTATACTTCATACAATTCATCATTGGACGATGTGGGGTATTATTATCTTTGTGATTATTCATATTTATGCGGCGACAAGAGATGAGATTATGAGTGGGCAAACCGCTTATTCTTCAATGGTTTCTGGATGGCGTGTCTTTAGGCAAGATGGCTATTATTCGGAACTTGAAATCGAGGATATGGATCTTGCTTATACGGATGCTCATAAAAAAGGAATTTTAACAGAAGAAGAAACCGATTATGCCCAAAATCTGGAGAAAGAAGATGATGATACATCCCAAGAAAAACAAGAAGATAAGGGATAATATTCTTGGATAAATCTATATTAATTCTAGGGGTGGGTAATATTTTATGGGCTGATGAAGGTTTTGGTGTTCGTTGTGTGGAGCAACTTGCAGGGCGATATGCATTTGCAGATAATGTAACATTGATGGATGGTGGAACTCAAGGGGTTAATTTGATGGGGCCAATATCTTCTCATAGTCATGTTTTGTTATTTGATGCGGTTGATTTTAAAGAAGAACCAACAACACTTATTCAGGTTAATGATGCTGATATTCCGAGTTTTTTTAGTAAAAATAAAATGAGTTTACATCAAATGGGAGTTTCGGAAATTTTGGCTGCTCTTAATCTTTTGGGGCAATATCCAAAGGCGATGAGTTTAATCGGTATTCAACCTCAGCTATTAGAAGATTTTGGTGGTTCACTGACCAATGAAATAAAAACACAAATACCCAAGGCTATTGAGATGGGCTTAGAGCAGCTTACAAGTTGGGGCGTGAGCTATAAAGAGCTTGCGGGTGATGAAGTTGTTGAGCCTTTATTATTTGCGGGTGTACGGCAACAAGATTTTGAAGAGGGGCGGCCTTCTTCGCATAAGGCTTATCGTAAAGGTGATGTACGCTTTTTAAATGATTTTTACGGAAAGGGTTAAGGTGATGTGTCTTGCTATTCCTATGAAAATTATAGAAGTTTCTGCTCTTAAGGATGAGGCTCTTGCCGTGGTTGATGGCCAAGAGCGGGTTATTGATATATTGCTATTAGATGATGTACAAAAAGATGATTGGGTTCTTGTTTTATCTAAGCAGGCCATAAAAAAAATAGATGCAATAGAGGCAAATGAGGTGAAAAAAGTAATGCAGGCAATTTTGAAAGGGCAGGATTTTGGCTTAAGTGAACCTCAATTGCCACCCCATTTACAGCAGGCAAAGGATGATGCTTAAAATGAACTTTCACCTTGAAGAGCTTTTAAGATTACCACAGGTTTCGCAAAGAAGTTTTAGCGAGCTTGTAAATTTTTTGGGTGAGCATCAAGTATATCATTTTATCTTTCTTTATGGTTACAAAAATCCAAAGCCCCAAGCCATTGATTTATGTGTCATTTTAAAAGAGCTTTTAGCATATTATCCACAATTTTCAGCAACGCTTATTTCAGAAGATAGCGAGGATGCTTATAGAAAATGGGCTCAAATGCAGGCTCGCCCCTCTTTGGCTTTAATGTATGGGATGTATCAATGCGAAAAAATGCCCAAATTGGCTTTATGGAACGAGTATATTCAAAAGATTAATCAGGCTATGGAATATGATGTTAACCAGTTTCAAAAATTAGAAATAATATAAGAGGGGTAAAAAATGTCTGGCTTTAAAAATCCAATGATGTGGAATGATGAGGAAGAGGCGGATGTTATAAGCCCTATAGTAAAAGAGGGTAGTTCGGATGACCCTTTAGGCATTGGAGCAACTTCATCACGGTTAAATACGCAAGAACATATCGATTTTGAAAGTTTAAAATCAGCTGAAATTACTATATTTTTACAAAAAATATGTGCAGCTTTAAGGGATGGCATATATCAATATTTTGATCTAGAGTTTTTATCTGAGCCGCAAAAGCAAGGCCTTTATAATCTTTTAGGTGAGGGCGAAGTTGAGGTTTATCAAAAGGATGGCGAAGAACTTAAGGCTTATGAAACCCGTTTTGTTGGCTTGTGGGTTGTAAAAGACAATCAAGGAGATAGTTTAGAAGTTGCGGATTTTCCTCAAAAAATAAAGCAATATATACAGGAGCATACAAGAGATGAACTTAATTTCTCTAAAGTGATGCCAGCAGATTGTATGAATATCCAAGGTATTTTTGCAGAAATAGAGCAAAAATATAAGGAGCGTCTCCAAGAAGAGGGAAATTATATCATTAACTTTTCTCTTTTTCCGATGAATACAAAAGATGCTCAATTCTTAGCCCAAAATTTAGGGCATATCGGCCTAAAAATTATCTCAAAAGGTTACTCCGAAGCCATTATACGCCCAACTTTTATTACGGATATTTATAGCTTACAATATCAGAATAATATGGGAAAAATTATTTTAGATACCATAGAAATTGGCCATTTACCTGATGCTGTTTTAGCTACAAGAGAAGATTTTAGAGCATCAAGTCAAAGATTGCTGAATATTATTGAGGTGTATGAATAATGGCTCAATATGAATGTAGTATCTGTTGGTATATCTATGATGAAAGCAAAGGTATTCCCGAAGAAGCCATAGAGGAAAATAGCCGCTTTGATAGCTTTGATGATGGTTGGCAATGCCCTCATTGTGGAAGTTTGAAGGAAAAATTTTTACGCAGAAGCCAAGATGAAGAGCTGGATGAATATCAAAAAAGAATTTACCTTTACGAGAATATTTTACGAAAAAATATGCAAGGAGTAGAGAGATTTGGCTTGATGAACAAAAATTTGGAAGTGGAGCTTTGTGCTTTTCATAAGCAAGATGCTGATTATATGATTGGTGTTTGCATATCGCCTCTTTCGATTAATCTTGTACGCTTTCCCATTGAAAAACCAGAAGAATATCCTGCAGCGGGAGAAAAGTTCACCCACCATTTCCCCTTTGCTTCATTTGAATTTACGGCAGCAATTATGGATGATTTTGGCTATTTTGAGCAATGTTCTCTTTTTTCTCCAGCATTGGAATTTGCCGACCATAAAGCTGCTGTGGCAACGGCTAAAGAGGTTATGGCTCTATTACAAAAGCCAGCTGAAGAGGCCGATATTACCGAGACAAACAAAAATGAATAAGCTTCTGATAACCACTCATCCCCATGGCTATGATGTTCAAGATAGCTCCCCACAGAATATAAGTGCTTCTTTTATCGGAAGAAGTTACGAAGAGGTTGAAAAACAAATCAGCCTTTTATTTGCCTTTTGTGGTCAGGCTCACAAAGCGGCTTTTCAGGCGGCATCAAACAGAACGGTTAGTGCTTTGTGGAAGCAGGACTATCAAAAGGCTTTACTATGGCGGTTTTGTGTTGATTGGCCTCGTTTTATACAAATGCCTCCTAATATGAGCATCCTAAAAGACTTTATTAAAGGGCAAAAATCTTATGAGGAAAGTTTAAGTTTGGTTTTTAATGAACGTAAGAGTTATACCGCTGATATTTATCGACATAATCCAGCTGCCTATGCTATCTATAAACAAGCACAGGAATATGAGGGGGTATTATTTGCAGGTGAATATGGTGTTCATACCAAATATGAGCTTAAATTTCCTCCAATAATGAAGCGTTTTATGAGCCAAATTTATGATAGCTTTTTTTATCAACAAAACGATTTTATTATCAAATATTCTAATCAAGGAGAAGCCTATGTACCGACAGCAAGAGGGCTATTATATTATAAGCTTCGCTATGTGGATGATAAGATTACAGAATGTCAGATAACATCACCTACAGATGTTCATTTTAGTTCTTTAAGTGCTTTCACACAAAGAGGTCATCAAAACGATTTGATTTTAGCCCCGCAATTGCGTTTGGAGGTTTTGGGGCTAGACCCTTGTAAGGAATGGGAGGTTCGATAATGCATGAAGTTTCTTTAGCAAATTCTTTGGTTGAGCTTATAGAGGAGCAAGCAAAGTCTCAGAATTTTTCGCAAGTTAAAGAAATTAGCGTAGAAATAGGCCAGCTTTCTCACGTGGACCCTCAGGCTTTTATACAAGCTTTTGCTTCTGCAAAAACGGCTCTTATGGAAGATTCTAAGCTTATAATTTTAGAGCCTGAAGGCCTAGCTTATTGCTTTAACTGTACAAAGCAGGTTACAATAAAAAAAAGGGGTGAACCTTGCCCTGACTGTCAGAGCTATCAGCTTTTTGTCGAAGAGGGTACAGAGTTAAAATTAAAATCATTGGAGGTTATATAATGTGCGGTGTTTGTGGATGTGGTCACGGGGAAGTTTCCATAGAAGATGTAAAAGATGAAAAGCATAAACATGAGCATCATCATGGACATAGTCATGATGTAAGCTCTTCTCGTCTTTTAGAAATAGAGCAAGATATATTGGCTAAAAATAATCATACAGCGGCTCATAACCGTCAGCATTTTAAGGCGGATAATATTTTGGCTCTCAACTTCGTTTCCTCTCCAGGTTCAGGAAAGACAACGCTTTTAGTAGAAACAATCAAACGCCTTAAAGAAAAAGCATCCATTGTGGTTATTGAGGGCGACCAACAAACCGATAATGATGCTCAACGTATTCGTCAAACAGGTGTAGCTTCTTTACAGATAAATACAGGCCGCGGTTGTCATCTTGATGCCGATATGATTCATCAAGCCATGCATAAAATCGAAGCTCCTACAGGTGGTTATTTATTTATTGAAAATGTAGGAAACCTTGTTTGTCCTGCAGGTTTCGATTTAGGTGAGGCTCATAAAATTGTGGTTATATCTACCACAGAAGGTGAGGATAAGCCCTTGAAATATCCCCATATGTTTGCGGCAAGCTCATTGATGATTATCAATAAGAATGACTTAACGCCGCACTTGAATATTGATATTGAGAGCCTAAAAAATAATGCCCGCAAAATTAATCCTCATATAGCAATCTTATGTCTTTCGGCTCAAACAGGTGAGGGTATGGACGAATGGCTTAAATGGCTAGAGGCTGCTAAAATTATGGCACAAATGAGTGATTAATGGTGCGTTTAAAGGCATGAAGTCAACTATAGCAAAAAAATATATTATAACAGGTAAGGTGCAATCGGTGGGTTTTCGGCCCTGCTTGTATAATCATGCTCAAAAAATAGGTTTAAAAGGTTACATTTGCAATATGAACCAAGGGGTTGAACTTGTTTTGGAGGGTGAGACTTTAGCCTTACAGCAATATTGGCAGAGTCTAGAACTCCCACCTTTGGCTCAGATTTATAAGCAAGAAGAAGAAGTTATAGAACCTCAAAATTATGCTGATTTCACCATTCGTCCTAATAAGAAGCAGGGAATTATAACGGCAACTATTATGGAAGATATTGCCATATGTTCCTCTTGCCTTACAGAAGTTTTTGATACCCATAATAGACGTTATTTATATCCTTTTATTAATTGTACGCACTGTGGGCCAAGGGCTTCTATCATTACTGCTTTACCTTATGAACGTAAGGCAACAGAAATGAAAAGCTTTCCACTTTGCTCCCATTGCCAACAAGAATATACGGATATAACAGACAGACGTTTTCATGCAGAACCCATAGCTTGCCCCCAATGTGGTCCAGCATATGATGTAAATATAGAAGATATTGCGCGTCATATTCAACAAGGAGAAGCCATATGTATCAAAGGAGTTGGAGGCTTTCATCTTATGGCTGATGCTCATCATAAAAAGGGCTTGCCAAATATATTAGCCTTAAAACCCAAACGCAAAAAACCTCTTGCAGTTATGGTACTAAATATACAAGCAGCTCAAAATTATGTACGGCTTGATGAGGTGAGTCAAAAGCTTCTTTTAAGCCATAAACGTCCTATTGTTTTAGCCCCTCATATTCCTAATTCATTAAATAGCGATATTTACCAAGAGCTTGATAATATTGGTATTATGTTGGCTTATGCTCCTATTCATTATTTGCTTTTTTGGCAATTATTAGGAAGACCCAAAACTTTAGACTGGCTCAAAGAAAATAATAATATTGCTCTTATTATTACCTCAGCAAATCCCTCAGGAGAGCCGCTGATTTTTGATGATAAAAAAGCTTATAAAACTTACAAAGATAAAACACTTGTTGTGGGCTATAATCGTTCTATTTATAGCCCTAGCGATGATAGTGTTATTCGTAGCGGGCAGTTTCCGATGATTGTTCGTATGGGGCGTGGCTTTAGTCCCCTTGAAATTCCTATTGATTATAATAGTCCACCTATTTTAGCTGTAGGAAGTCATTTAAAAAATTCTATTGCACTTGCCTATAAAAATAAGATTTATGTGAGTCCTTATTTAGGCTCTATTCAAACGCCATCCACCTATGAGCATTTTACTCAGAGCATTCAAAAACTAACAGATTTACTTGATATTCAGCCCGAATATGTAGCTCATGACTTGCATCCTGACTTTTTAACCACACAATGGGCTCAAAGTCAGGAGTTTCCTGCTTTGGCTTTTCAACATCATCGAGCTCATATTGCAGCAGTTGTTGCTGAACATCATATAAAAGAAAAATCCATTGGTATTGCCTTAGATGGCTTTGGGCTGGGAGATGATGGTCAAGCTTGGGGGGGGGAGGCTTTTTACGGACAAGTAAGTAGTTGGAAACATGTTTCTTCTTTAGAACCTCTTCCTTTTATTGGAGGGGATAAAATTGCCCATGAACCATGGCGGATGGCACTTTCGATGTTATATTCGCAGGATTTATTGCAAACAGATTGTTATGATCAAGAACAGGCCGCTATTTATTATGCTCTTTTGCAAAGGCAATCTTCTGTTTTATATACGAGTGCATTAGGACGTTATATTGAGGGTTTTACGAGTTTGGCTCAGCTTGGTCATTATCAAGAATATGAGGCTCAGGCAGCCCAAAAGCTAGAGGCTCAAATAACCGCTCTTACAGATAAAAGCTATTTTGAGATAAATGCAAAGGGACAACTTTCTTTTGCCCCGCTTATTCGCTATTTATATAATAATCCTAAGGATTACAATGCCATAGCTACATCACTAACCTTAGGGCTATATGCGTGGATAATAAGTCTTACTCAAAAATATAAAAGTCAAACCATTATTCTTTCAGGAGGGTGCTTGGTAGCTCGCTATATAAGCGATAATCTTATCGCTATGCTCCAAAATAAAGGCTATAATGTTTTTTGGCCGCAAAAACTCCCTGTTGGAGATGGAAATATCGCCATAGGGCAAGTTTTGTTAGCATGTGAATATACTAAAAAGGGAGAAGATTTATGTGTTTAGCCGCAATGATGCAAATTGTAGAAATTTTAGATGAAAGCCAAGCCATTGCCGAGATGAACTCTGTTCGGCTTACAGTAAATATTGATTTATTAGATAATATCCAAAAAGGAGATTATATTTTGGTTCATGTAGGTATGGCAATTGCTAAGGTTAGTGAACAAAAAGCTAAAGAAAGTTTAGAGCGGTTTTAAAAATGAAAAATATAAATACAGATTTTAAAAATAAAGAATATGTGCAAAAACTCATTCACCAAATTGAATGTGAGATTGATGACAGACAAGCTTACCGCATTATGGAGTTTTGTGGTGGCCATACCCATTCCATATGCAGTTATGCTTTGGATGATATTTTGCCCTCTAATATAAAGCTTATCCATGGTCCTGGTTGTCCTGTTTGTGTTCTTCCTGCAGGGCGGCTTAAGATGGCTATTGACCTAGCCAAGCAAGAAGACATTGTTTTATGTAGCTATGGCGATATGATGCGTGTACCTGCAGCGAAGCAAAGTCTGCTTTCTACAAAGGCTCAAGGGGCTGATATTCGTATGGTTTATTCACCTTTACAATGTATGGAAATCGCTAGGGATAATCCTAACAAACAAATCGTTTTTTTAGCTATTGGCTTTGAAACCACAACCCCTGCAACAGCAGTTTTGTTACAAAAATCTAATGAGGCTAATCTGGATAATATAAGTGTGTTTTGTAATCATGTAACTACACCTGCGGCACTTGATGTTATCTTAAAAAGAAAGAACTTACCTATAGATGCTCTTATTGGCCCTGGGCATGTTTCGCTAATTACAGGACTAGGTATTTTTGAGCAAGCCATAAAAATGAACCCTAAGCCTATTTGTATTTCGGGCTTTGAGCCAGTGGATTTGCTATCATCTATTTATGCTCTTGTGCAACAAATTAACCGTAAAGAGGCCTATGTGGAAAATAAATATGAACGAGCAGTGATTAAGGAAGGTAACTTAAAAGCTCAAGCTTTAATGGCAAAGTTTTTTGAACTGCGTCCTCAATTTGCATGGCGGGGACTTGGGAGTATTAAAAATTCGGGACTTGCTATTGCTCCAAAATATGAAAAATTTGATGCTGAAAAACGCTTTATGATGGAAGAGATTGAGCTTAAAGACCCTAAAGCTTGTCAATGTTCGGATATCATTTTAGGCTTGGCTGAACCTTTTGAATGTAAAGTTTTTGGTAATAAATGTACGCCCGAAAATCCTATAGGAAGCTGCATGGTATCGGGGGAGGGAGCCTGTGCAGCCTATTATCAGTATAAAAAAATGGATTATTCTGTAAGTTAAAAAAAGGAATATCATATGGAAAAACACATCACCATGGCCATGGGAAGCGGAGGAAGAGCTGCAAGTAAGCTCATTGATGAGCTTATTCGTCCTATCTTTAAAAATAAAGAGTTGGATAAACAATCCGATTATGCAGAGTTTGACTTTAATGGACGCATGGTGATGGCCACCGATAGTCATGTGGTTACACCTTTGTTTTTTAAGGGAGGTGATATTGGAAGCCTTGCCGTTAACGGTAGTGTTAATGACGTTGCGGTTGCAGGTGCTGAGCCTCTTTATATGAGTTGTGGGCTAATTATAGAGGAGGGCTTGCCTTTAGCTGATTTAAAAAGAGTTTTGCAGTCAATGAAAAAAGCTGCAGATACGGCCAATATTCAAATTGTTACGGGTGATACCAAGGTTGTAGAAAAAGGAGCAGCTGATAAGATATTTATCAACACAACGGCGGTCGGTAAAGGCTTTAAAGGTTATAGGCCTCCTTCTTTTGAACATGTGGAGGTTGGTGATAAGATTATCATTTCGGGTCATATTGGTGAGCATGGAGCAACCTTATTAAGTCTTCGTAATGAGCTTCCTTTTTCATCAGACTTATCTTCGGATTGTGCAGCTTTGAATGGGCTGATTAAGAGCTTTTATGATGATAATGTCTGTTGGATGCGTGATGCTACAAGAGGTGGTGTTTCGGCATGTTTAAATGAGCTTGCAACGCAAATTAAAAAGGGCATACTTCTTTATGAAGAAGAGCTTCCTCTTAACCCTCATGTACAATCCTTATGCGATATTTTGGGTTTAGATGCTCTTAATATTGCTAATGAGGGTAAGGTGATTAGCATATGTAAACCTAAGGCAGCTAAAGATATTTTACAAAAACATAAGGCTCATCCTTTAGGAAGAAATGCTGCAATTATAGGTGAGGTTATTGCCGATGAGAATTGCTTTGTCCAAATGCAAACCCCTTATGGTGGCCACCGCATTATCTATTGGGACAATGCCGAACAACTCCCCCGCATTTGTTAAGAGATGTTTTAAGAATATTTTATTATGGG
>JBKEBO010000046.1:0-71179 GCA_047973205.1 Alphaproteobacteria bacterium
AATATTTATACAGTAAATAAAAATAAAAAATCCTACTTTACCTTTGGTGATGAGTAGGATTTTTTATAGCTTAAAGTAAGGCTTATCTTGTGTTTATTTTGTTTTATGGCATAATCGCAAAAGATATAAAAAGTTCTAAGGGAAGATAAATGACTTTTAAAGAGTTACAAGGCTTATTTTTTGTTGCAGGTATATTTTTAATTGCCTTTGCTTCAACAATGCTTATGCCTGCAGTTGTGGAATTTTGGACAGGTGGACCTGATGGGGCAACATTTGTTATTATCTCTTTGATTACAGCCTTTTCGGGTGGGCTTTTTATTATCTCCAATGATCATAAAGAATTTGTGCTTACTCGAAAGCAAACCTTTATGCTTACAGCAATATCATGGGCTTTACTATGTTTTTTTGGAGCTCTTCCTTTTATTATGTCTTCGCAGGTTCATATGAGTCTTTCGGATGCAATTTTTGAGACAGTCTCTGGTATTACTACCACAGGCTCTACGGTGCTTAGTGGGCTTGATGGGATGAATAAAGGCATATTGCTTTGGCGAGCCATATTACAATGGATTGGTGGTGTGGGTATTGTTGTGATGGCAGTGGCGATTCTTCCCTTTTTAAAAGTGGGTGGTATGCAGCTTTTCCAAACAGAAAGCTCCGATCGTTCCGATAAAGTTGCCCCTAAGGTGGCTCAAATTGCAGCTAGGTTGGCTTTTGCCTATATCTTTTTAACGATTCTTTGTGCTTTTTCTTATTATTATTTTTCGGATATGAATAGTTTTGAGGCTCTTGTTCATTCATTTACGACTTTATCTACAGGTGGATATTCTACAGCAGATGCTTCTTTAGGAGCTTTTAATCATGGAGCTCAATGGGTGGCTATTGTTTTTATGTTTTTAGGAGGCTTGCCATTCTTACTTTGGGTGCGAATCTTTCAAGGTAAACTTAAAGCTTTTGCCCGTGATAGCCAGGTACAATTTTATGTGAGTCTTGTCTCTATTATTGTTTCACTTGTTTGCTTTTATTTAGTTTCTACAGGAAGAATTACAAGCTTTATTGACGCTTTTCGGAATGCAGCTTTTATGGTTTTAACCTTAGTTACAACAACAGGTTATGGTGCCGCCGATGAAGTTGCAGGTCATTATACAAACTGGGGAGCTTTTGTGGTTACTTTAGTTTTCTTTTTAACCTTTGTTGGTGGTTGTACAGGCTCAACAGCAGGCGGCTTTAAAATTTTTCGTATCCAAATGAGTTTTGCCTTTGCTTATCGCCAATTACGCCAGATGATTAAACCACATGGAGTATTTTCCATAGAATTTAATAAAAAAATAGTTTCAGATGATGCAATGTCTTCTATCTTACTTTTTTCGGTTGCGTGGATTCTCACTGTAGCTATTACAACCTTATTATTGGGCTTTTTAGGGCTTGACCTTATTACCGCATTTACAGGGGCATCTACGGCAATTGCTAATGTTGGGCCTGGTCTTGGTGATATTATTGGCCCAGATGGTAATTTTTCAACTTTACCTACAGCAGCTAAATGGATATTATCACTAGCTATGCTTTTAGGTCGTCTTGAGATTATGACGCTACTGGTACTCTTAGTACCAGATTTTTGGAAACATTAAACTAAGAGAAAGGTAAGGCTATGAAAACCATAAGTAATTCTTTAAAAATACTTATCGCCACATTGATGTTCTTTGTTGCATCATTTGCCTTTGCCTATTCGGCAACATGGCCTGCAAAAATAGAGCAGGTTGATATCAATGCTCCTGTGCAAGGGTGGCTACAAACTCATGAACGAATGGGTGGTCATACTATAGAAAAGCATGTCAATAAAAGTGATGATTATCTAAAAAATCGTTTTAAAGCTAGTAACATTAACGAGGCCTCAAGCTTTTTATCTCTTAACCTAGCAGAACAAGTTATTGCGGTTGGTTTATGGCAAAATATTACAGAACTTATGGACTGGATGGAAAACCCTAAAGGCTCAGATCGTCTTGTTATTATAGCTAAAGATTCTGCGGTTGTAGGCAGAGGGTTAAGGCGTGGTGATAGCCGTACTTATCCACGCTATGGTGCAAGAATTGTGCTGCAAAAAACAAAAGATAAAAAATCGGCCTTTATACTCACAGCTTATCCGACCGATAGGAGAAAACCCCAATGACACAACTTCCATTTCACCGCCGTTATCCAACTTTAGCGGCTGATTTTGCAAGTTATTTTGCAGAAAGAGAAGCTAATGAAGAACAAGCCATTTTGGCTCTTGTTCAGCAATCTTCGCCACATCATATTGACCTTTTGCTTGAAGAGCTTCATAACATGATTAAATCACGAGATATTCATCCCGATGAAATTCAAGATTGGGCAAATATCTGGCTGAATGATGATGAAGAAAAAACAAGAAAATGGGTCGTGATGATTAAAGAAATGATCCATCAAAAAGCTTTAAATATCCATGGCCAAGCATTGGTTGCAACAACGACAGAGCAAGGCCAAGGCAAACGTGTGACTAAGAGTGATGTTCACTTGGCTATTGCTTGTATGGATTTAACAAGCCTTAACGATAATGATACTAATCAGAGTATTCGCCATTTATGCCATCAAACGGTGAGCGAGGCTGGAGAAGTGGCGGCAGTTTGTGTCTATCCTGAGTTTATTTTAGCAGCAAAACAGGCTCTTAAGGTATTAGGTGCTGATGATATTAACGTTGCAACTGTAACCAACTTTCCCCATGGCTTAGCCTATATGGATATTGCCCTTAGGGAAACAAGCCTTGCGGTAGGAGCAGGAGCTGATGAGGTTGATTTGGTTTTTCCATATAAGGCATGGCTCAATGGCAATAAGGAAATTGGTAGCAAAATGGTTGCAGAATGTAAAAAAATTTGTGAGGGTCAAGCCAAGCTTAAGGTGATTATCGAAACAGGTATACTTAAAGAGCCTGAAATTATCCGTGAAGTTTCTGTTGCATGTATTCGTGCAGGTGCTGATTTTATTAAAACCTCTACAGGCAAGGTTGATGTTAATGCCACCTTAGAGGCTGCGGAGGTTATGCTAACGGCTATTAGAGATGAAAATGCTCAAGAAACTTGCGGTTTTAAGGCAGCGGGTGGTGTTCGGACACCTCAAGAGGCAAGCCAATATATTAATCTTGCACGCAGTATTTTGGGTGATGATTGGGTTTGCCCGTCAAACTTCCGTTTTGGTGCAAGCTCTCTTTTAGGTGGATTATTGGGCTATCTTGGTCTTAAGGTAGATGATACGCAAAAAAGCGGTTATTAATTTATATACTCTCAATAATAAAGAAAATATTTCTCATTTTTAGCGGATAAGCTTGCAAAAAAGGCAAAATATCGCTAAAAAGGAAAGATTGCTTTACAATTATAATATTCATGGAGGAATTTACATGCGTTACTTATTAAGTCTTGTTGCTTTAATTATATCTCTTTTAGGTGCAAATGCATTTGCCGAAAAATATCGTGTGGGAACAGAAGGTGTTTACCCACCATGGAATTTTCAGAATGCTGCAGGTGAACTTACAGGTTTTGAAGTTGAACTTGTGAATGCTATTGCCAAACTTACAGGTGATGAAATTGAATATGTAACGATGGATTTCGATGCTCTTATCCCTAACCTCAATGCAGGTCGGGTGGACCTCTTTTTATCGGGTATGACTATTAATGATGAGCGTAAGGCTTCCATTGATTTTACAACAGCCTATGCTGAAATTCCTAACCAATTTGTTGGAAAAAATATCGATACTGCAAGTGTAACATCTTATGATGACTTACTTAAAGCACTTGAGGGCAAAGTTATTGGTGCTCAAGCAGGTACGCTTCATGGTGTTTGGGTGGAAGAAACTTTAGGTGATAAGGCTGAACTTAGAAACTACAGAACATCGGAAGAACTTGCGGCAGATGTTGCTGCGGGTCGCATCGATGCAGGTTTCGCAGAGCAAGCCGTATGGGATGGCTATCTTAAAGAACATGAAGGTGCATTTAGTGCTTTTGGTCCAACTTTAGGCTCAGATGATAATCCTAAATTATTTGGTGAAGGTATCGGTATGGGTATCCGTAAAGGTGATAGCAAAATAAAAGAAAAATTAGATAAAGCTTTAGATGAGCTTCGTAAAGACGGAACATTAAAAGCATTAACTATTAAATATTTTGGTTTTGATGCTTCAAAATAATTTTTAAATCTATTTCAAGATGAAAAAGGGATAAAAAAGATGAAGAAACATTTACTAGTTGCAGTTGCAGCAATTTTGGCATGGAATGCCTCGGCTCAAGATATCCGTATGGGTACTGAAGGTGGCTATTTGCCATGGAATTATGTGGATAGCTCAGGGAAGCTCCAAGGTTATGATATTGATGTGATTAAGGAAGTTGAAAATCGTACCGATTTGAGAGTTGAGTGGGAAATCTTAGATTTTGATGCTCTTATCCCTAACCTTATGGCGGGGCGTTTAAATGCAGTAATGAGTGGTATGACGGCCAATGATGAACGTCGTCAATCTATCGACTTCACAACCCCTTATGCTGAAATTCCTAATGTTTTTGCCGCAAAAGAAAATTTTGGTGAACTTAAAGATATAGCGGCTCTTAAAGCAGCCTTAAAGGGTAAGACTGTTGGTGTTTTAGCATCAACAACCCATGCAACATTTGTAGAGACTGAATTTGGTGATGGTGTTGAATTACGTACCTATAGAACATCAAGTGAGGTTTACTCCGACCTTGATACAGGACGTATTGATGCTGCTTTTGCAGAAGAAACCGCTATTCAGATTTACTTAGAAGAACATCCCAACGCCTTTAAGATTTTTGGCCCTAAATTAACAGGTGCTGATAATAAATTATTTGGTGATGGTATGGCTATTGGTGTGAGAAAAGACAATCAAGAGCTCACCCAAAAATTTAATGAAGCTTTAGAGAGTATGCGTAAAGATGGTACACTTTCGAAGCTTGCAATCAAACATTTTGGATTTGATGCTTCAAAATAGCACCATATCCGCTTTAAATAAGGAGAAATAGAAGCATGATGAAACAATTTACAAGAATTTTTGCTATTGCAGCATTCTCAACGATTCTTGGTGTGGGTGCTTCCGCTGAGAATCTTCGTGTAGGAACAAATGCAACCTATGCACCATGGGAGTATGTGAACGCAGCGGGAGAATTTGAAGGTTTTGATATGGACCTCGCTCGCTCCATTGCTAAAGAGGCAGGCTTTGATGGTGTGGAGATTGTTGATGTAGAGTTTGATGCTCTTATTGCAAATCTTAATTCGGATCGCTTTGATATGATTATGGCAAGTATGGATATTACGGAAGACCGCTTGCAAAGCATTGATTTTGTTGGCCCTTATGCTGATAGTCCTAAACGTGCTGCAGCTATGGTTGGAAAATACAATAATGTGAAAACATTAGAAGATTTTACTCAAGCTTTAGAAGGTAAAGTGATTGGGGCTCAAGCAGGAACAACGATGGCTATTTGGCTTGAAGACGACTTAGATGCTGATTTAGAAGTTCGCACCTATCGTACCTTTGATGAAATTGCCTCAGATGTAGCTGCTGGTCGTATTGATGCAGGTTTGGCCGAAGCGAGCAACTGGGAAGATTATGGAAAAAAGCATGAAGGTCAGCTGGAACAATTTGGGCCCGTACTGAATGCAGGTATCTCCAAAACATTTGGTAATGGTGTGGGTATTGGCCTTAAAAAAGATAATGCTGAGCTTAAAGGTAAAATAGAAAAAGCTTTAGAGGCTCTTCGCCAAAATGGTGAGCTTAAAGCCATATCCGAAAAATATTTTGGTGTAGATATTAGCCTTTAAATTTTGCACAACCGAAAATAAGGAAGGGGCTTGCTTTTAAATAAAGCTCCTTTCTTACTTATAATTTTTAATATTTAAAAGAGTAATATGACAGATTTTTTCTTAAGGTTATTGGCTGCTATTCACCAATGGGGTTTGCTTTTTCGTTGGGGTGACCTTGGTTGGGGTGATGAGTTTTTTCGTGGAACAATGCTTACCCTTACCTTAGCAATCCTTGCCTTTATTGCGGCTATTATTATTGGTGTGGCGGGAGCGAGCATGGCTCAGTCAAACAATAAGCATGTTATCCGCTTTATCAATATTTATTCTACCGTATCACGTTGCTTGCCCGAGCTGATTATGGTGCTTTTGGTTTATTTTGTTTTTTTAAAGATATTTCAGCTACCTATACTTAAAGATACAGGGTTCGATAGCGGTATTATTGGAGCTCCTATGGCTATTGCCCTTATCTCAGGGGCTTATTCTATCGAGGTTTTTCGTGGGGCTTATTTAGCTATGCCTAAAGGTGAGGTTGAGGCTGCTCGTGCTTTTGGTTTTCATTCGGAGCAGGTTCGTTTTAAAATTATTATGCCCCATCTTTTTCGTATAGCTTTACCAGGGCTTGGGAATATTTGGTTGTTACTTTTAAAAGATGTTGCTTTGGTTTCTTTGGTGGGTATGCACGACCTTATGGGCAAAGCTAATATTGCAACATTTTCGACTAAGAGACTTTTTGCTTTTTATATTATGGCGGCAATTATTTACTTAATTATTACAGCGATAAGTGAGAAACTTTTTGAGCGGGCAGATAAGTATGTCCAACGCTCATCTCGTCCACTGGTGCAAAATTAGGAGCAAGTAACCCATGTATAAATTCCATTATAAAAGACCGTTATGGGTATGGGCTATTTATGCTCTTTTATTCTTGTTTTTGTGTATATTTTTATCTTTTTTAGGCTATGTTGTTTTTAGTCTTAGTGTTTGGGCAATAAATATTGGTGATATGAACTGGCAGCCTGTAAAATATGCTTTTAGTAAGTCTTTTCAGCTGAAAAAGAATTTTAGTGATGATATTGTAAAAATGGCGATTGTTGGTATTCTAACCTTTATATCCTTTATGGGTATAAAAAAGACAAGCCATATGAATAACAGTCGTTTAGCAGGTTTGTATAATATTCTGCTGACATTAGCCATGCTGATATTTATGACCTTATTTTTTCGCTTTTTTTCTAATATTTTACCTTATGTAAGCCGTACTTTATCACTGGCGATATTTGGTGTGGTTATTGGCTTTTTTATTGGGCTTGTGGCGGTAGCTTTTCGGATGAGCCGTTTTAAAATTCTACGAACTATTGGCTATATTTGGGTTTATATCTTTAGAGGGACACCTTTTATTTTACAAGCTTATTTTATCTGGAATTTAAGTAGCCTTTTATTGGTTGTAGGTTTTGCAGACTTTTTAGCTAAAATATCTTTTTATGCTTATTTACCCATAAACTCGGCCTTTGCAAGCCTTATGCCTCATAGCTTTGAGGTTATTGGAGATAAAACAGTAGCTTTAGCTGATTTTACCAATCAGTTTTTACGTTATTGGAATCAACCTTATTGGTGGATTTTATTGGCTCTTGCCATTAATAGTTCTGCTTATGGCTCAGAGATTATTCGTGGCGGTTTGCTTTCGGTGGATAATAAGCAACTTGAGGCAGCAAAAGCTTATGGGATGAGCAAAAAGCAAGTCTTTTCTCGTATTCGGCTTAAGCAGGCAATAGCTCAAGCCTTACCTGCTTATTCTAACGAGGTCATTTTGGTACTTAAGGCTACAGTTGTTGCATCGGCTGCTTTATCCTTGATTGATTTTTGGGATGGTTATCAAAAATCAGCTTCTCGCTATGCAACTGTTTTCGCTCCCTTAATTACTATTGGTATCTTTTACTTTTTATTCAACTACGGATTAGCCCGTCTCTTTCGATTGTGGGAAGAAAAAGCCAATCCTTGGATTTATAAAAACCAATCATACTAATTTTTGCAGCTTGCAATAATTGTATTTTACGAATATGTTATATTTAGCAAAGAGGCTTTTGACAAAGCTTATATTTCAATGCTAAAAATATCTATCAAAAGGTTATTTATCTGAATGAAGAAAGGGGGCTATGTTATGGCGGAACTCCAAGAAGCTCGCTCAAACCGTGAAAATGAGGCTATTGTTAGTGAAGAATGGTCCATTAGCTCCGATGATATTTTACAGGTTGAAGATTGGTTAGAAACAGATAATCAAGAGGCTTTGCAAAAGGTTGTTGACGATTACCACTATTCGGCACAGGCTGACCTTATCCAGCATCTTCATAACCCTGAACAACGTGTAAAGCTTGCTCAATTTTTAACAAGTTATAATCAATATGATTTTTGGTCGGAGCTAGACGAATCTGTACGCTCAGAACTTGCGGAAAGAATAGAAACAAAAGACTTAGCTACGGTTGTTAGTGAGCTTGATAATGATGATGCGGTTGCGGTTCTTGAGAATTTAGATAGTGAAGAAGAGCGTGAGGCGATTATTCAAGAGCTTGATGCCGAAGACCGCCATGCGGTGAGAGAAAGCTTCTCTTGGCCTGAGGATAGTGCGGGTCGGATGATGGCTCAGGATTTTATTGCTTTTCCTTCTTATATGCAGGTGGGTGATGCGATTGACTGGTTTAGAAATGAGTCGGAAAAAGAAGAAGTTACCTTACCCGAAAAATTCTTTAATATTTATCTTTTAGACCCTCTTTATAAGCCTATTGGCCAAGTGGCACTTTCTAAATTGCTGCAAACAAGACGTAATGTGGAGCTTAAAGAGATTGCAGAAGAGCAGCTCCCCACCATTGAAGCCGATATGGATCAAGAAGATGTGGCCTTTTTGTTTAAGCAAAAAGACCTTGTTTCTGCTCCTGTTGTTGATAAACGTGGCTGCATGATTGGTGAGATTACCGTGGATGATGTGGTGGATGTTATCGAAGAAGAACATGAAGAAGACTTCATGGCTCTTGGTGGTGTGATGGAAGAGGATTTATACGAACGCATCCGCCCTACGGCAAAGGCTCGTATTCGTTGGTTATTACTTAATATGGTTACGGCTGTTTTTGCTGCAGGCGTGATTAGTTTATTTTCGGAAACTATCGAAACAGTCGTTGTTTTAGCAGCTCTTATGCCGATTGTCGCATCACTTGGAGGTAATGCAGGCTCACAAACCCTTACCGTAGCCGTAAGAGCCTTGGCAACCCGTGAGCTAGCCTCAACCAATGCATGGCGGTTTATCCGTAAAGAGGGGGCGGTTGGTTTGATTAATGGGATCGTTTTAGCGATTGTTGGTGGTATGATAACTCTTTTATGGCAACATGATATAAGCCTAGCCCTTGTTATTGCTGCAGCTCTTATTTTTAACTTGATGGTGGCTTCTTTAGCAGGAGCTTTTATTCCCTTAGGGCTTTCACGCTATGGCATAGACCCTGCGATTGCCTCATCAGTATTCTTAACGGCAATTACAGATGTGATTGGCTTTTTTGTTTTTCTTGGTTTTGCCTCAATATTTTTGGTTTAAAAAACTGAGTTAACGTAATTTAGAGACAATTTGATTTTGAACATTTTTAAATGCAGCATCCATTGCCGCAGCAACAGAACTCATGCTATTTTCCCTTGCGGCTACTTGTGAGCTTGTTGTAAATTGCTGAATAATCTGGCGGTTAGACGCACTTACAAGCTTAACATCAATGCTTACATGGGCAATAGGGGCGGTATCCTTACCCTTGCTATCTTTTGCACCATAAACGGCTTGAAAACGGCGAATGTCAACGGCTAAAAAGTAAGATGGTGATAGATTGATTTTATCATTAATTACAAATTTGTAGATTTTTGCATTGCTAATACTTTCTGTAAGGCGATCTTGCACCATTGCCGAGAGGTTATCACTCCAACGAGCTCCTTGGTAATAATCAAGCTTTATACCGTCATGCATAAGAGCAATTTTTTGACTATTTAGCCCTGATGCAACCAATGGCTTAGCAACCGAAAGCCCTGGCTTTACTTGCTTGGAGTTAGATGGGTTAATGGCTGAAAGAACATAGGTTCGCTCTGCTCCTGTATCGGTTGTCAGCAAGCTACTACAGGCCGAAAGGACAAAAAATAAACATAAAAATAATATTTGTTTAGCAGCTCTCATGGCTTTACTCCACAATTGAATAGCCTTTATATTTAGGCTCTTTGATGATTGATGTTGGATTATCGCTTAACTTACCCCCGAGTGAGCCTACACTTTCTAGCCCCGAATTACCAGCTTGTAATGTTTGCTCTAATTTTGGTAAGGTATTATTTTGTATTTGCGAAAGGGTGGATGTCAGTTGTGATAATGTTCTTTTGGCTTCTTCTAATGTTTGCTTAAGCTCACCACTTACAGTTTTGTCCACATTAGCAACTAACTGATTAGTATTATCTTTAAGTGTGGCAATATCTTTTGTCCCCTCTTCAAGATTAGCCAATATATTATTAGTTTGCTTGAATATAAGGTCAATATCTTGGCTATGAGCACTTAAATTTTTAGCAATATTATCAAAATTATCAATGATATTTGTCGTAGAGGCAACATTCTTTTCGCTTAAGAGTGTTGATATTTGCGTCATAATATCGTTGAGTGTTCCCACAATAGCAGGTAGTCCATTGACAATTTGTTCAATGGTTGAGTTATCAGATGCAATCAGTGGAAACTCTTGATAAGGTGTTGCAACTAATGGCTCTTCGGAAAAGCCTCTATTTTCGAGCTGAACTTTAACTGCACCCGATATACTGGTTAATTGTAAGCTTGCAACGGTATCTTCACGAACGACAAAGCGGTCTTGTACTTGGATAACAACTTCAACCGTTACCTCATCTTCTAAAAGGCGGATATCTTTAACTGAGCCAACGCTAATACCTTGTAAAGTTACGTCTGAGCCTATGGCAAGGCCACCAATATCTTTTTGAAATAAAATACCATAATCGTTATAATGTACGACTTTTGTACCGTAAAAACGAACAGCGATGAACAAAAATAATCCCATCACGAACAGAACAAATAATCCTACACGAAAATAGCGACTTTGATTCTCCATTTTATGCCTTTGCCTCCAAAACATTACGAGAACGCTCCCCATGGAAGTAATTCTTTATCCATGGATGCTCCTCTTTAAGTAAGCTCGATAGATTACCAACTGTTATTTTTTTATCCACCAAAACCGCAATACGATCACAAATGGTATAAAGGGAGTCTAGGTCGTGGGTAATCATCATAACCGAAAGCCCCAAAGCACGTGCTAGCTCTAATGTGAGTTGGTCAAATGCCGCAGCTGATATCGGGTCCAGGCCAGCAGTAGGTTCATCTAAAAATAGAATTTCAGGATCTAATGCCAAAGCTCTTGCCAATCCAGCACGCTTAATCATACCCCCAGAAAGCTCCGAGGGCAACCTATCTTGTGCTTCTTTATCAAGGCCAACAAGCTCTATTTTCATTTTTGCTAGGCTATAGGCTGCTTTTTTGCTGATATTGCAATGTTCTATAATAGGTAGAGCAACATTTTCTAAAACACTTAAGCTCGAAAATAATGCTCCCCCCTGAAATAGAACACCTGAGGCCTGTTGCATTTGCATAAATTGTTGATGATTAAGCTTTTTAATATCTTTACCATTAAAGTAAATACGCCCTTCGTTAAAGTTATGCAACCCTAAAATAGAGCGTAGTAGCACCGATTTACCCGTACCAGAACCACCAACGACACCCATAATTTCATTATGTTTGATTTGCAAATTTAAGCCATCATGGACAGTATGACTGCCGAAACGGTTTACAACATTCTGAATAATAACAATGTTTTCGGCAAAATCTTTTTCGGATGGGGTTTGGAGGATTTGTGTTTTATGCTCAGTCATTATCTAATCCCCGTTATTTGGAAAAAGAGGGCAAAAAAGGCATGTAAAAAGATAACTAAAAATATCGACTGGACAACAGCAGCAGTTGTGTTAGAGCCAACTTCTTGAGCAGAGCTTCGAACTTGCAGCCCTCTTAAGCAGCCAATCAATCCAATAACAAAGCCGTAAACAGGGGCTCGGACAAAGCCCAAAATAAAGTCATAGCCAAGATTAAGGGCGAGTATCTCATTTATAAAACCGTTGAGTGTGGAGCCAAGCATGGTGGTTGCGATAATAAAATCGGCAACAAGTCCCATAAAATCAGCAATAATGGTGAGCAAACAAATAGATATAATCACAGCAACAATGCGGGGAATAACCAAAACCTCATAAATATCCATGCCTAAGGTTTCAAGAGCGGCAGTTTCTTCGTTAACATTCATGACACCAAGCTCGGCAGCAAAGGCAGAGCCTGTTCGCCCTGCAATCATGATTGCCGTGAGCAGAACCCCCATCTCTTGCAATATACCAACTGCAACCAGCTTAACGGTCAGATAAGATGCTCCATAACTGCTTAAAGGGCCAATCATCAAAAAGCCAATCACAAGAGCAATGGAAAATGCAATGAGCATCACAATACCCACAGCCTTAAAGCCCACATTATAAATTTGGCTACTTATCTCTGATAGACGAATGTTTTTTGGCTTTAAGATGAGCCTTCCTGTTGTTGCAAAAATAGCACCAATAAAGGTCATAACCATATAAAATTCTTTACCTATTTGATGGATAGCCTCACCAATAGCGGCAATAGAACTGTAAATAATATTTGTTTTAGGCTTTGGCTCTTCGTCAATTTGCCCATCTAAATGGGTGAGTCTTTCCCATAGTTGGAGCATTTGAGCAGAAACATTTTGCAGCTGAGGGATAGGTGAAATTTTATGCTTTTTAAAAAGAGAAATTAACAGCCAAGCACCATTCGTATCCATCTGTTTAAGATGGCTACCATCAATGATGTTTAAACTCTCCATATCGTTTGTATTTAAATGGCTTAAGGCTTCAGAAGCATCCTCTAGATGGCGGCTCATCCAATATCCTTGTAAAACAAGGCTCGAGCTGCTTTGATCTATCTGAAAACTAGCCTGCTTTTCCTTCAAGATAACTTCCTCTTATACGTATATTTCTATCTAGAAAGAATCTACTCATATATTCAATAAATTGCAACGAGAAAAAGCTCAACCCCTTATAAAGAGTTGAGCTTTAAAAAATATTGATTTTAGATATGTCTATCTTTCGACAATAACCTTTGTTTTAGGCTGCACTTTTTGATAAAGGGAAATAACATCATTATTATACATACGATAACATCCCGATGAAACCGCCTTACCAATAGAGCTTGGGTTATTTGTTCCATGAATACGATACAAATCCCAACCAAGATATAAAGCACGTACACCCAAAGGGTTACCAGGACCACCCGGAACAACCTCAGGAAGCTTTGGATTTTCCCTACGCATTCTTGGAGTTGGCCGCCATTCAGGGTTTACTCGCTTATATGTTACTCTTGTTGTACCATAGCGTTGCATACCTGTTTTGCCAACAGCAATAGGATATTGCAGAGCTGTACCATCGCCTAAAGTATAGTATAGCTTTCTTTCTGCGGTACGAATAACAATAACATTTTTGCCATAGTATTTAGGAAAACGTACCAAAGTTTCTTTTGCCATCGCATTTTGTGCTATAATAGAAAACGGAAGAACAAAAGAAAAAACAATGAACAATTTTATCAAACGAGCCATTTTTAATTCCCTTGTAAATAGTAACATTCTTAACTATCTAAATGTATTTGAGGGGTGGTTTGCAATATTTTCTCTCATTTTTGTGATGTTTTATCCTCTTTGTGTGGACTTTATGCAACATTATTTCATGAGAAAGAAAGGTTTGTTCTTTTTAAACAAGTAGTAAATCTAAGTTTTGGAAACATATGCATAAAGTTGTGTAAGGATATATTCTACAATTTTTTTAATATATAAATGTTAAATTCTGTTATATATTCATGAATCCAATAGCTTTTATATCAAAAAATACACTGCGTGGGGAATATGTTAGTCATTGAGCTAGACTCTTTTGCAGAGTGTTCTTTCTTATAAAGGGCTTTTATGTTATCTTGCTTATAGTAAACAAAGAGATAGCTTATGGAAAATAATCGCAATAATTTTCGTTATAAAATATGGCGGCAGCTTAAAGGTTCGGCCATAACCCATGAGCGTCCGTCATTTATTAATATTGTTATTATCTTTCTTATCATTGCAATGATTGCGATTTTAGCTATTCGTAGCGAGCCTAATCTTTCATCAAAATTAGATAATATCCTTAAGTATATTCAAGCAATTATCTGGATTTGCTTTATGATTGAATGGCTGGCTCGCTGCTGGACATCCGTTGAAAATGAGCGTTTTAATCAACAAAAATATCCTCGACTTCAGTGGTTTAAGCAGCCTGAAAACTGGCTGGATTTTATTGCCATATTTCCTGGGCTGCTTCTTATATGGAGCGGCTCGTCCAATGTTATCTATGCTTTGAGATTATTTAGGCTGTTTATTTTGGTACGATTTTTCCGCTTTGTTCGTCGCAGTCGCAGCTTCTATTTTTTGGCCGAACTTTTCCGCCGTCAATGGCGAGAGCTAGTCTTAAGTCTCAGTTTTTTAACATTATTAGTCTATATTATGGCATGTTTGATTTGGCTGGCTGAGCATCATATTAATCCAGACTTCTCTTCTATTGCTAAAAGTTTTTGGTGGGCAGTGGTTTCCATTACAACTGTGGGTTATGGCGATGTTGTTCCCGTAACTACTTTGGGTAAGTTTATCACAGGAAGTTTCTTGTTGATTTCTATGGCCTTTGTGGCTCTTCCTGGTGCTATTATGGCGGCAGGATTTATTGCCCTTTTACAAGAGGAAAAACAAAACCCACGCAAACGGTATAAAAGGGGTAAATAAAAAAAGCTTGCTTTTTCAATATATATCTATTATAATCCACTTCGGTTTTATAAACAAAGTAAGGTTATTTGGTTATGACATTATTCACTTTTATTACAAAGACAACGAAGTATCATTAGCTTGTGGATGCATATATATGTAACCAGCAAGCTCGCATATCTATGGCGAGCTTTTTTTATGACCAAATAACAAACGGATATGGAAAAAAGGAAAAAAAATGGGATATAAAGTTGCTGTTGTGGGTGCAACAGGAAATGTAGGCCGAGAAGTTTTACAAATTATGGCAGAACGCCAATTTCCGGCCGATGAAGTTATTGCTCTAGCCTCGCCGCGTTCGGAAGGACGCGAGATTTCTTATGGTGAAGACAAAACCTTAATTGTCAATAACTTAGAGACGTACGACTTCACGGGAACGGATATTGTTTTAAGTTCTCCTGGTGCTTCCGTATCAAAGACTTACTCTCCCAAAGCTGCAGCAGCAGGTGCGGTTGTGATTGATAATACAAGCCAGTTTCGTATGGAGCCTGATGTTCCGCTTATCGTTCCTGAGGTTAATGCGGCGGCTCTTAAGGATTATAAAAAACGCAATATTATCTCTAACCCAAATTGCTCGACTATTCAAATGCTTATAGCTCTTAAGCCCCTACATGACTTTGCTACGATTGAGCGTGTAGTTGTTGCAACTTATCAGTCAGTATCAGGGGCTGGTAAAGAGGCGATGGATGAGCTTTTTAATCAAACAAAAGGCATTTTCATGAACCAATCAGCGAGTGAAAATCAAAAGAAGTTCACCAAGCAAATTGCCTTTAATATCATACCACATATCGATAGTTTCATGGATGATGGCTATACCAAAGAAGAGTGGAAAATGGCAGTTGAAACTAAAAAAATTCTAGACCCTGATATTAAGGTGACTGCTACGGCGGTACGAGCCCCTTTGTTTCTTTCCCATGCGGAGGCGATAAATATCGAGTTTAAAAATCCGATAACTCCTGAGCAGGCAAGGGAAATTTTACGCAAGGCTCCTGGTATTGCTGTTGTCGATAAGCGAGAAGATGGTGGTTATGTAACCCCTGTGGAAGCTGCAGGTGAGGACCTCACTTACGTTTCTCGCATCCGTAAAGACCCAACGGTTGAGAACGGTTTGGCTCTTTGGGTGGTTGCCGATAATATCCGTAAAGGTGCAGCTCTGAATACAGTCCAAATTGGTGAGGAACTTATCAAATTATGGGAAAGTGAAGGGCGTTAATTTGCTCAAATTTTTACCCTTTTAAATATAGGTACAAGCGTTATGGCTTGTACCTTTTTTTACCAAATTTTACCTATTTTGTCCGTTTTTGTCCGTTTTTGTCCATTTCTATCCCCAAATAACCATTATTTGTCCAAATAATTTTAAACTTTAAGGCGATTACTTGCGGCAACAAAATGGATAAAAGTGGATTTTTATGGATGGAAATGGACAAAAATGGACAAAAACGGGTTATTCTTGCCAAAATCAGCCCTTAATCAGCCTGATTAAGCTCAGTAATAACCGCATCACCCATCTCAGATGTTGTAACAAGTATGCAGCCCTCATCCATAATATCACCTGTACGTTTTGTGGCCAATACTCGTTCCACAGCCGCATCAAGCATATCAGCCTCATTGCTTAAATCAAAGCTATAGCGAAGCATCATCGAAAAACTCAATATTGTTGCCAAAGGGTTAGCCTTGCCTTGCCCTGCAATATCAGGAGCTGAGCCATGTACAGGCTCATAAAGGGCAGGGAGTTTTCCGCTGGCATCCTTAGCCCCTAAAGAGGCCGAGGGAAGCATACCTAAAGAGCCTGTGAGCATTGCCGCACAATCCGAGAGAATATCGCCAAAAAGATTATCTGTAACAATGACATCGAACTGACGAGGGTTACGCACCAACTGCATGGCACAGTTATCAGCATACATATGAGAAAGCTCGATATTTGGCCATTTTTTCCCATGAAGTTCCGTTACAACCTCACGCCATAATACACCACTTTCCATCACATTGGCTTTTTCAACGGAGCATACACGACCATCACGTTTTTGAGCTAGCTCAAAGGCGACTTCAGCAATGCGTTCAATTTCACTTGTGGTGTAAACTTGTGTGTTAAGTCCTTGTTTTTCGCCATTTTCTAAAGTCGTAATCCCCCGAGGTTCACCAAAATATACACCGCCCGTAAGCTCACGAACAATCATAATATCCAAGCCCTTAACAATATCTAATTTTAGGGTTGAGGCTTCAGCCAAAGCATCAAAAACTAAGGCAGGGCGTAGGTTAGCAAATAAGCCCATCTCCTTGCGTATCTTCAAAAGCCCAGCCTCAGGACGTTTATCATAATCCACATTATCCCATTTAGGGCCGCCCACCGCACCGAGCAAAACCGCATCGGCATCAAGAGCCTTTTGTAATGTCTCATCAGCAAAGGGAGTTCCGTAACGGTCATAGGCTGCTCCGCCAATGTCATCACTTTGAATTTCAAAGGAAATATTACGATTTTCTTTAAACCATTGCATGATTTTTTGAACCTCACTCATGCATTCTTGACCAATACCATCACCAGGTAATACAAGGATTTTATATGTCATTGATAGGACTCCATTTTGTTTTTTGATTATTATATAAGGTAAACCATATTGACCAAAACATCAAAGTAAAGTTTATTAAAGGGTATATGCAAAAAACGCATACCTGTATTGTAGATAAAATACTACTAAAATTTATGTAAGTTACTTATATTTAAGGCATAGAGAAAACCAGTTGATGTTTTCATAAATAGCGTTAGGAGTATCTGCTATGTTTTTTAAGAGTATTATTGATAACTTATTTACAAAAGAGACACGTCAAGTTGCGAAACATGGTGATGAGACTCTTGCCCCTCTCAATATCAAGGCTCTTCAGGATTATGCCCAACGCATTGATAATCAACAACAAACAGCTAAGCTGATTGCGCGTATTTTCTCTGATGATATTAGTGAGGCTCAGGCCGCTAATAGTAGCTCATTTACAGATTCTAAGAAGGTTGTAAATAGCTAGTTTTCATTGTTTAACCTCCCTTATTAAACAAAAACTTGTATGGCTCATCTTTTTTAGATGAGCCTTTTTTTACCCCATAACGCTTGTGGGGTAAAAGCCTATTTTATAATGGTATATTTTCGGCATGACGGGCAAAGCCCCATTAATATTGCCAAAGTGTGTTCGCAAAAGAGTAAGGCTCAGCAACTGCGAGGAGATAGGCTATTTTTGTTCATAAATTTGGGCTGCGGAAATCTCCCAGATAGCCGCCCTATGCTGAACTTCTGCAAATAACTCACGCTCTGTACCTGTCATAAAAACTTGCACTTTAAGAGCCTCCAACTCATCAAATAAGCTTTGACGACGCATAGGGTCAAGATGAGCGGTTATTTCGTCTAAAAGTAATACAGGCTTAATGCCTCGTTCAGCCCCTTGCATGCGGCTATTGGCTAAAATAATACTGATTAAAAGAGCCTTTTGTTCCCCTGTAGAACATAGGCTTGCGGGCATATTCTTATCAAAATGGGTAACAACCATATCAGAGCGGTGAGGCCCAATATGGGTCATTGCGGCATTTGCATCTTTTTGACGGTAACTATAAAGAGCCTCACGATAGCGGTCTTCCACATCAATGGCCGTATATTGTTCGAGCCAGTCATCAACATCGCCTTTAAGGCTTAAGGTCGCCTGTGGGAACAAGCCATGACGCTCTTTGGTATAATGGGATAAATGCTGAACAACATCTTGCCTTGCTGCTGCAATAGCAATACCACGACTGACCATATTTTCTTCAATAGCATCAAGCCATGCATTATCAATATTGGCCATGGTGAGTAGTTTGGCACGCTCTCGCATGGATTTTTCGTAGGAACTTAAGCGGCCTGCATGGGCAGCATCCATACCAAAAACAAGGCGATCTAAAAATCGACGGCGACTGGATGCTCCATCGATAAAAAGCCTATCTTGATTTGGGGTAAGCCATACACAATTAAAGAATCGTGATAAATCAGACTGCTTAGACTTTTCACCATTAACCAAAACCTCACGCCGCCCCTCATGGCTAGCCCCTGTACCAATTTTTACAATCTGCTGAGCATCATCAACTTGAGCCACAACCGCCCATTGCTCGCTTGGTTTATCAGTATGGCGGAAGAAGTCTGCTCTTGGAGCTGTTCTAAGCCCACGACCTGGTATAAGCAACGATATAGCTTCGATTAGGTTCGTTTTACCTGCTCCATTTGTACCAAAAAGAATATTCATTCCTTGGGTTGGATGAAAGCGAATAAGCTCATAATTGCGAAAATTAGTTAAATCTATCTGCTTTAAAATATAGCATGCATCATTAGTTATCATGGCTTTTAGATTATATTTTTATGGATGAAATTACTAGTATTTTTTGTGGGTGGGTTGAACGGAGTGCGAAGCACGGAGTAACGGATGTGGGGTGTGGTTGTAAAAGATTCAGACTTAGCTTTCAGGGGGCTCATTGTTTTCTTGTGATGTATCTTCTTGAATTATAGTTGGTTTTTCGATATCTTTGACATTTAAAAGCTCAGCCTCAGGAAAAAGAGATTTCACCTTTTGCATCACCTCACTTTGTTGCCACCGATCAATCTCATCATGATATTGCTCTTTTTTGAGCTGTGAGTAAGATTGAGCTATCTCTTTAGATTCTATGACTTCTACACGCCAATCTTGAGCAGTCGCCTCACTCAAAAATCGTGCAAGCCTACGAGGAAAATCTCGTTTGGCTGTCTTTAACGGGCTTAAAGAAATAAGATATTCCCTAAAGGATTGTACTGACCAACCATGGGATATTTCAGCAGCCATACTCACTTGTCGCTGTTCATTCAAATAAGCAATCAATTCCTCAACTCCCTGCGGGAGGGCGGGGCTTTGCGGGAGAGCGGGGCTTTGCAGGAGAGCGGGGCTTTGCGGTAGGGCAGGGTTTTGCGGGAGGGTAGGGTTTTGTGATGATGTGTCTTCCTGCTGCGGTAGGGTATTTTCTTGCGGTAAAGCAGGGTTTGGCAGTGGGTCAGCTTTTTGTGAAGCCTCAGCTTGGCTTATAGGCTTTTCAGCCTCAGAAGATGGGCTGGATTTGGGTGGAGATGAAGCTACTTTAGGCTTATTGCTTAACTGATTTTTTTTTTGAGCCAACTCAGGGTGAGCAGCGAGCTTTTTAATAATTGTAGTTGCCTCTTCAGGAGAGGGAAGTTGTGAGGCCGTAATCAGTCGTAAAATCACCATCTCTGTAGCCATAAGAGGCGATGGGGCAAAGCGAACTTCGTTAAGGCCTTTTAAGAGCATTTGCCACATATGGGAGGTTAGTCCAATGGTAATTTTTTCGGCTAAGGTTTGGGATTGCTCAAAATCTAAATCGGGGTTATCTTCCCGCTTAACGCTCTCAGGGGTCATTTTAAGGCGGGAAAGCCAATGGATAGCTTTGAGTAAATCTTCAATAATCGCAACAGGTTCAGCCCCATGGTTATAAAGATTTTGTAAGATTATAATCGATTCTTCAGCCTTACCTGCAAAGATATTTTCTAAAAGCTCCAAACTTGCCGAATTATCCGCAAGGCCTAAAATAGAGCGAAACTGCTTTTCATCTATTTCACCCTCACCTAAAGATATAGCTTGGTCGAGTAAAGATAGCCCATCACGAACGGAGCCATCTGCTGCACGGGCCAATAAGGCTAAGGCATCATCGGTAATTTGGGCATTTTCTTTTTGGGCAATATTTTTAAAATGTGCTTTAAGTTCATCAAGTTTAATACGCCGCAAGTCAAAGCGTTGACAACGGGAAAGTACCGTTACGGGAACTTTACGGATTTCCGTTGTAGCGAAGATGAATTTTACATGGGCAGGAGGCTCTTCTAATGTTTTTAAAAGGGCATTAAATGCCGATGTGGAAAGCATGTGAACTTCATCGATAATATAGATTTTATAACGAGCTGTTACAGGCTGATATTTTACGCTATCGATAATTTCACGAACATTATCTACCCCCGTATGAGAGGCAGCATCCATCTCGATAACATCCATATGGCGGTCTTCACTAATGGCTTTGCAATTTTCGCAAACACCACAAGGATTAAGAGTTGGCTCACCTTGGCCATCAGCACCAATACAGTTAAGGCCTTTAGCGATAATACGTGCAGTGGTGGTTTTACCAATACCACGTACACCTGTTAAAATAAAAGCATGGGCAAGGCGACCTTTATCAAGAGCATTTTGTAAGGTTTGGGTAAGGGTACTTTGCCCCACCAAATCCGAAAAATTCAATGGGCGGTATTTTCTGGCTAAAACCAGATATTCTTTTTGATTATTTTGCTCGTCTTTATGCATGAATACCGCTTTCAAAAAAAAGAAGCCCGAAGCGACCCGTTCCTTTAATGCTGTGGCTGCTTCTTTCCAGATCTGACCCGATTGACACTAAAGCACCGTCCGCTTCGAACTTCTGTTTAATATAGTCAAATTTACTTAAAAATATCAAGTGTTATTTTTGATTATTTTTTATAAAAGATGTATCCATAATAGCAAAGTAAAATGGATTAGAGCGTTTATATTGGTTGTTATGCCAAGGAAAGTTTACATCATGAATATTGAATAAGTGCAATTGTAGCTCATTGCTTGGTTTGTGCGAGCGAAGGCCTATCCATAATATTTTTTGAGGTATGGCTATATCCTTTGCCCATGGGTTGAGTTTTATATTGCCATCAACAAAAGCATAAGGGTGGTTTTGAGCATACCAACTCACATTTTCGATACCCCAGTGATCGCCTGCAATTATAGGAGGAAGCTGCTCTTGGCCTGTTTGCTCGTACCAATATTCTTGTGCCATTTGAGCAAAGGCCTTACCATCATAATCAATGCGAGAACCTGCATCATCTACATAAGGGCGAATAAGGCGTATTCCCATATATATAAGTAAAGGGGTGAGTAATATAGTCAGCATAGTTTGCCGTAAATATTGGGGTTTTTTAAGCTCCCAGTGTAAGAAAATTCCTAAAAGAGGCAAAAAAGTAATAGGTAAGGTA
Source organism: Alphaproteobacteria bacterium (assembly GCA_047973205.1). Classification (GTDB taxonomy): domain Bacteria; phylum Pseudomonadota; class Alphaproteobacteria; order JBKEAR01; family JBKEAR01; genus JBKEAR01. Next base: position 21,776 of record JBKEBO010000046.1, read on the forward strand.
TATCCCCAAAAAGAACGTAATCCTGCAGGAGATAGCCAACCAATAAGCATCATAACAAATAAGGGAAGCATAATGATAGCAATGGTGAGCTTTTCGTAAGCCAAATGAACAAAACGCCGTTGTGGACGAGCAATAATATAAAGAATAACCAAAGCAGGAATGCAAACAACTATCTGGCTTAAAACAAAAATGATGGGGTTAAATAAATGCTCTAAGCTTGTTTTGCTTTTATGGATAGAGCCATTAATGTAATCAAAAGGTAAGAAGTTGGTATCAAACAACCATTTGATATGAGGGGCTAATAAAATCCCTGCAATAATAATAGCAAGGTAAGGGCCATAATGCCATAATAAAGAACGATATTCTTTAATGAGCAAAATAGCAGGAAGTGAAGAAAATAGTAAAATCGCAAAGCTATATTTGGTAAGTAAACCAAGGGCTGCAATGATACCAAGGAGCAACCAATAAATAAAAATACGTTGCTGACAAGCCTTAACAAAAACAATAATATAGGCAAGCCATAAGGCAACGCTTGCCACATTGGCATTAAATTCAACAGCACGAAAGCTATAATAGTAGATACTTACCGCTAAAGCGGGCATTAGTCCAGCCAACCATGATGGAAGGCGAAGCTGCTTGGCAAGAAAATAAAGCAAGTAAAAAGAAATACCCATATGGATAAAGCTTAATAAAAAAGCAGGCCAGTTTTGATGACCAAAAATCATCACCATAAGTTCTTGTTGCCAAGCTTGTAAAGGTGGGTGCTTATAATAGCCCCATTGCCATAAACGTCCCCAGCCTAGATTTTCGAGGACATCGAGGGGTAAGTTAAAGGAGGTCATGGCGGCTAAAAATGTCCATAAAATAACAAAACTGATAATAAAGAAATGGGGGAACAGATTTGGTTTATTCACAATTATTTTTCCTTAAATATCAATATGTGACTAATAGAAAAGCCCACAATAAAACTTGCAATAGTTGCAGCTATTTTTGCTCCATAAGTACCAAGATAAGGAAGTAATAGCCAAAGGGTTAATGTGGAGGCCATAAGAGAAGCTATACCCGATAATATAAATAATATCCATTTTTTGAATGAGAGCATTTGCTCAACAGATTGTTTAAAGGTAATAAGAGCATTCATCACATAAGAAAATTGAACTGCGGCAGCCCAAGCAAATATATTGCTTAACAGTGGATGTATATGAAAAAAATGAATAAATCCGCTATAAAAGCCAAAATCAATGGCAGCATTGATAATGCCGATAGTTCCATATTTTAAGAGTTTATGCCACATGATAGTTATATTTCTTTAGTAGTTGAGTGAAGCCATCAGAAGCTAAAAAATCATATTCAATCTTGCGGGCTTCTTGCATTTTATCACGTGATTGTAGAATCTCATCAACAAAGCCAGGATGTACCATCATTAAGAGGTTATCTTTTTGTAAAGAAAGAATATGTTTGAAATATTGAGCAATGGGCTTGCTTCCGTAAGAGCCCGCAAAATAACTGTTTGTTTGCCAACCCCAACGTTGTATATCGGCTTGCATACCTCGGTTAAGATAGCGAAGGACCATCTTTTTAGGTGATAGACCAAAAGATAAAGGCATGTAAGCATTACGAATGTAAACAGGGATATTTAAGCGAGTTGTTATCTGATGAAGGGCCTGACGTACAGGTTTTAAAAGCTGAACATGATGGTGGCCATCAAAATAATCAGGGTAACGGTTAAAAATATGGTGAAAATGTTCGATTTGTGTAGTGATTTCTTGTTCTAAATCGTGGGAATTAAGCTGATTTTTTTGTGATTTTTGGATAACCTCTTTGAGGCTATAAGCTTTACCATTATTATCGGTTAGGCTGCTTTTATGGCATAAAATCTGATCTGTTAAAGTAATATGTAAGCCAATGGAAAAATCTTTAATTTGCGATAAAATATCTGCTTTATATTGGCTTTCGGTAAAGATGCTCATAACAGCAGTACCCGAAAGTCGCTTTTTTTGGCCAAGCTCAATAATAGCCTCGTTAACTCCAGGAGATAAGCCAAAGTCATCTGCATGGATAAGGATATTTTTCATGAGTTATCTTCTTTTTTGATAGTAAACTCATCGGCAATAATATAGTTTGGTCGCCCTTTGACCTCACGGTGAATTTGACCGATATATTCTCCTAAAATTCCAATCAGAATAAATTGAATACCACTCATAAAAAGCACTGCTGAAAGAACCGCAGGGTAACCTCGAAAAGGCTCACCTAAAAATATCTTAGAATATAGGATTTTTGCTGCCCATAAAAAAGCAGGGAAAGCCACAACAAAACCTAAAATAGAAGACATTCTAAGGGGGCGTACCGAAAAACTCACCGCACCAGTAAGTCCAAAAGTTAAGAGTTTAAGGCTAGAAAATTTGGTTCGTCCAAAGCTACGTTTATCAGGTGTATAGGGTATGGCTTTTTGTCTGAAGCCCACCCAAGAAAATAATCCTTTAGAAAATCGAGAACGTTCAGGAAGCTTTAAAAAAGCATCAAGAGCCTTGCGGTCAATGAGGCGAAAGTCGGAGGCATCTTTTTGAATATCCGAAGAAGATATAAAATTCATAATCTTATAATAAAGATTAACCCCCCATATTCTTAAAGCTCCTTCGCTTTTGCGAGTTTCTTTATAGGCATAAACGATATCATAGCCATTTTGCCAATGTTCAATAAAGCTAGGAATGTAAGATGCAGGATGTTGTAAATCGCTATCCATTAAGATAACAGCATCGCCTTTGGCGGCATTTAGCCCAGCAAGCATGGCATATTCTTTACCAAAATTACGAGCCAAATCAATAACATGTACAGGATATACAGGATTTGAGATAGAACGCAAAATATCCATAGAATTATCGCTGGAGCCATCATTAACCAAGATAATCTCTAGAACTTCAATATCAGAAGATACGAGTTTATCTTTGATATTTCCAATCATCTCAATAAAAGAGGTTAAACTTTCAGCCTCGTTATAAAAAGGACTCACTATGGAGATTTGTTTTTTCATTTTAAAATCCCTTCTAGCTTTTATTGTTGAATTATAAAGCTAAAAACCTTTCTAGAGCAAGTGTTAGCCTATCTTTACCTGAAAGAGCATCGCGAAGTTTAGTACGTTGTTCTTCTACAACATTTTCAGGAGCACGATCAACAAAATTGGGGTTAGAGAGCTTACCTTTAAATAAAGCAATCTCTTTATCTAGCTTGCTGATTTCTTTTTCGAGTCGTGAAACTTCCTTAGAAACATCAATCACATTGGCTAGGGGAAGGCCGATTGTTAGCTCATCAACGATATCTTGTACCGTACCTTTAGGCCATTCCTCATCGGAAAATGTGATGGTTGATATTTTCGCCATACGTTCCATAAGACTTAGTTGAAGTTGTAATGTTTCTTGAACTTTTTCATCAGCTCCACGAACCAAAAGTTCTAATTTTGCCGAAGGTTTAATAGACATTTCGGAGCGTAATGTACGGATTTTAGAAATAATACGAATAAAACGCTCAATGCGAAGTTCAGCCTCGTCATTTTCGGTAACAGGAAAGTCTTCTTCTAAAGGAAAGCTTTGAGCCATCAACATACCTTGCTCAGGATAAAGCAGATTGTAAAGTTCTTCTGTTACAAAAGGAATGATGGGGTGCATCATGCGTAGGATTTTTTCTAAGACCCAAGCAGCGGTTTTTTGTGTTTCAATTTTTGCTTTTTCGTTGTCACTATCAAATAAAGGTTTGGCAAATTCAATATACCAACTTGCAAATTCATCCCATGTAAATTGATAGCCACCACTAGCAGCATCATTAAAGCGGTAAGATTCTATACCATCTTGAATACGTTTTGCAGCCTTTTGAGTTCGTGCAATAATCCATTTATTAATGCTAAATTCAACTTTACGAGGATTAAAATTAGTATCCCATTGGCAACCATTCATTTGGATAAAGCGAGAGACATTCCAAAGTTTTGTGATAAAGTTCCGATAGCCTTCGACCACATTATCACTCATACGTACATCACGCCCTTGAGCCGCAAGAGCGGTAAGTGTAAGGCGAAGAGAATCTGTGCCATATTTGCCCATAACCTCTAAAGGGTCAACCACGTTACCCTTTGATTTAGACATTTTTTGCCCTTTAGCATCACGCACAAGAGCATGAATATAAACATCTTTAAAGGGGACATCATCCATCACATGCAGACTCATCATCATCATACGGGCAACCCAAAAGAAGATAATATCAAAGCCTGTAACTAAAACATTAGTTGGATAATATTTTTTTAGCTCTTTGGTTTCCTCAGGCCAGCCTAAAGTACTAAAAGGCCAAAGTCCAGAGCTAAACCATGTATCTAAAACATCTTCATCTTGGGTGAGTTCAACCTCTTTACCATAATGTTTTTGAGCGGCTTTTTTTGCATCTTCAAATGTTTCCTCACAAAAGATTGTTCCGTCAGAGCCATACCAAACAGGAATTTGGTGACCCCACCAAAGTTGACGAGAAACACACCAAGGCTGGATGTTTCGCATCCATTCAAAATAGGTGTTTTCCCACTGTTTGGGAACAAATTGAGTTATATCATCTTCAACAGCTTTTAGAGCCTCTTTTGCTAGTTTAGGAGCATCAACAAACCATTGGTCCATCAGCCAAGGCTCAATAACCACACCAGAGCGGTCCCCATGAGGCTGCTGAAGCTTATGGTCTTCAATACGTTCTAAAAGTCCAAGTTCTTCCATGGTTTGAACAACTTCAATACGTGCATCTTCTGCACTTAAACCTCTAAAGCGTTCGGGAACATTTTCGTTAAGGTGAATGGAAGCATCAAAAATATTAATGAGTTCTAAATCATTACGGCGGCCAACTTCAAAGTCGTTAAAATCGTGAGCAGGGGTGATTTTGACCACACCTGTTCCTTTTTCGGGGTCAGCATAGTCATCAAGTACAATAGGAATTTTGCGTCCGACAATAGGTAAAATAACATTTTTACCATGCAAATGGGCATAGCGTTCATCATTGGGGTGAACAGCAACCGCAGTATCACCCAGCATAGTCTCAGGCCTTGTTGTTGCTACAACAACATATTCGTCCTCACCTTCAACAGGGTAGCGGAAATACCACATTTTGCCATTGATTTCTTTTTGCTCAACTTCTAAATCAGAGATTGCCGTACCAAGTTTTTTATCCCAGTTAACAAGGCGTTTGTCTTTATAGATGAGTTCTTCTTTATAAAGCTGAACAAATATTTTACGCACAGCAGCCGAAAGACCGTCATCCATGGTAAAGCGTTCCCGCTTCCAATCGGCTGAAGCTCCAAGGCGGCGAAGCTGGTTGAAAATAGTATCGCCCGATTGTTCTTTCCATTGCCAAACACGCTCTAAAAATTTCTCACGGCCTAAATCATGGCGGCTAATACCCTCTGCATCTAACTGACGCTCAACCACCATTTGGGTCGCTATACCTGCATGATCTTTGCCAGGTTGCCAAAGAACATCCTTGCCTCGCATCCGCCAAAAACGTGCGAGTAAATCTTGGATAGTGAATGTTAGGGCATGGCCTATATGCAGGCTTCCTGTTACATTAGGTGGTGGCATTAAGATGGTATAAGGCTCTTTATCAGAAGTTGGGTTGCAGGCAAAAACTCCGCTTTCTTCCCATTTTTGATAGATTCGATCTTCAACTTCTGATGAGTGATAGGTTTTATCGAGCATATTTTAAAATTTTCCTCATTTTTTATAATCACTTTCTTATTAGCTTATTCCGAGCAAAAATGCGACAAAAATATTCCCCCCATAATACTCGTCAATAGGTAAAAGCATAAGAGAACATAATATAGCAGAAAATTCCTACTTCTTTAAGTCAAATTTATTGCCTTGCCAAGCATGGGTAGCGTTGCTTTGCCAATCTTGGCTTCGCATCTCGAATAAACGAGAAAGTGTACGATTAAAAACAAAGCCGTCATCTTGGGGTGGATTAAGGTTTTCGGGGGTAGTTTCGGCTAATGCTAAAAGGCGAATACGTTTTTCGTATAAAATATCAATAAGATGGATAAAACGGCGGCTTGCTGCCCCTTCTTGGCTTAAGGAGGGGATGTTCATTATATAGATGGTATGAAAATGAGTGGCAAGTTGACTATAATCCTCAGTACCACGAGGCTCACGGCAAAGAGTTGCATAATCTACCATAGCAACTTGATTGCAAGCCTTGATAATTGGAAGTTTACGGCTTCCAACGGCAATCTCACAAGCAAGGCCTTCTCCAGTAGCTTGGGTGATAAAAAGCTGCTCTAAACGTTCTTTATTTTCATTATTTTGTGGCCATAACCACGCATCTTCAACAATATCATCTCTTAAGCGGAAATCTTGCTGACCACCAATCTCGAACACATCCATATGCTGTTTTAAAATTTCAATAAAAGGTAAAAATCGATTACGGTGGAGGCCATCTTTATAAAGCTGCTCGGGTGCAATATTGGATGTAGCAACGACTATAACATTCTCATCAAATAAAGCCTGAAATAGCCGCCCTAAAATCATAGCATCGGCAATATTTGTTACCTGAAACTCATCAAAACATAATATCTGATGTTGTTGGGCAAGCTCTTGAGCCAAGGGGATAAGCGGATTATCATAGGGGCGGTATTTCTCACGGTTAATATTTAAAAGATGCTGCACCTCACCCATAAATTCATGAAAATGCTTACGGGCAACCTTATGGGTGTTTTGCTTTTGGATTTGGTCAGCAAATAAATCCATCATCATGGATTTTCCTCGTCCAACAGAGCCCCAAATATAAAGCCCTTTAGGAGGAGGTGTTCTTTTTTTCTTTTTGAGGATTTTACTCAAAAAAGATGTTCCTACATCAGGTTTAGGCATATTCAAAATCTCATGATATAGGTTATTTAGCTGATTAATAATGGGCTCTTGCATTGCATCATATTCTAAGAGATTTTGCTCAATATCTTGCTGCCATTGTGTTTTGATACTCATTGGAACTTTTAGCCTTTGGTTATGATTTTTTGAATAGGTTTAAAGCTTTTGCGGTGATGTTTTGTAATACCATGCAAAGCTAAACCTTGTTGATGAACTTTTGTACCATATCCTGCATTACTTTCCCAGCCATAAAACGGATATTCATGGGCAAGCCTTGCCATAAGCTCATCTCGGTAAACCTTGGCAATAATCGAAGCCGCTGCAATAGAAACAGAAATATCATCACCTTTAATCACATTTTGTTGAGGGAGTGTAAGCTCTCTAATAGGATGATTTCCATCTACTAAAATAAAATTTGGCTTTAGGCTTAAAGAGGCAATAGCTCGCCTCATAGCTAAAAAAGTAGCGTTTAAAATATTCAGCTCATCAATCTCTTCTACACTTGCTTCGCAGGTAGATGTAATTGCATATTGGATAATTAATGGGGCGAGCTTCTCACGTTTTTTTGCTGAAAGCTTTTTAGAATCGGCTAGCTGGATAAGAATCTCTTGGGGGAAGCTTGGGGGGATAATGCAAGCTGCCGCAACAACAGGGCCTGCCCAAGGGCCACGACCAACCTCATCGACACCTGCAACAGGATAGCTATGTTTATTTTCTAAAAGTAAATCAGGCATAATGTTTTTTAGCTCTTTTTTGTTTGCATAAAAGTAAAATCTTCCGCTACGCTAGGGTGGATACCAATAGTATAATCAAAATTAGCCTTAGTTGCCCCAGCACTTAAGGCAATGGCAAGACCTTGAACAACCTCGCCTGCATCATGACCCACCATATGTACTCCTAAGACTTTATCAGAAGATTTTTGAACCACAAGTTTTAAAAATACCTTTGTATCTCGCTTTGATAATGTATGTATCATAGGGCGAAAATGGGTCGTATAAACATCAATATCATGAGAGCCAAATTTTTTGTTAGCAGCCTCTTCACTATAGCCTGCAGTAGCAACATTGGGCTGAGCAAATACAGCAGAGGGTAAAAATTCATAATTAATATCAAGATGTTTGTTATTGTAAATGGCTGAAATCCAAGCGGCAGCTTCTCTTAAAGCAACAGGTGTGAGAGCGGGCGTGTTGATAATATCACCCACTGCACCAATATGGGCTTGCGATGTTCTAAAGTCTGCATCAACCTTAATAAAGCCATCTTGGAGCTTAATGTCAATATCACTTAAGCCTAAATCGTCAATATTAGGCTTGCGACCAAGAGCAAAGAGAATATCATCAGCAATAATTTTATCACCATTATCAAGGTGGATATTCTTACTATTATCAGCTTGTTTTTGGATTTGTGTTATTTGTGTTGCTAGGTGAAGTTTTATGCCGCTTTTGGCTTGTTCTTGAGTGATAATATGGCGGAGGTCATTATCAAAGCCCCGCAAAAACTTATCTCCACGATAGATAAGATGAACTTCGCATCCCAAAGCGTTAAATATTCCTGCAAATTCTAAGGCAATAAAGCCGCCACCTGTAATGGCAAGTTTTTTAGGTAATTGAGCTAAATGAAAAATCTCATCGGAAGTTATCGCATACTCAATACCATCAATTAAGGGCATAAAGGCTTTACTACCTGTGGCAATTAGGATGTTTTTTGCACTATAAGATTTTTCACCCACAAGCAGCTTGTGCAAAGAGGTGAATTTAGCTCGCCCTTTGATGAGTTCTACATGATTGTTCTTTAATGTATTTATGTAAAGATTGCTGAGACGCTCAACTTCGGCATCACGGGCTTGTTTAAGGTTATCCCAATTAAAGTTAGGTTTATCAACTTGCCAACCATAACCTTTAGAATCTTGGAAATAGTGGGCATATTGAGCGGCGTAAACCATAAGCTTTTTGGGAACACAACCACGAATAACACAAGTACCACCAACTTTATCACCTTCGGCTATGGCAACTTTTTTACCCATAGCTCCTGCAAGGCGGGCGGCTCTTACGCCAGCAGAGCCAGCTCCAATCACAAATAGGTCATAATCAAAATTGCTCATGGAGCTTATCTCCTTATTATTCCATTCATTTTATAAAGGATAATCTGATTAAAAATGATAATCAATATAATCATTTTAAAAAGAATGGTATTTTTTTGTTGCATTTGTCATTTTTATTGGTTATAAACGGCGAATGATTTGGGGCACTTAGCTCAGGTGGTAGAGCAACTGACTTTTAATCAGTAGGTCACAGGTTCGAGCCCTGTAGTGCCTACCAATCAAAAAAACCTCTCTTTTAAAAGGGAGGTTTTTATTATATTAAGAGCTATTTACCACTCAATCATGTAGCCATCTTTGTCAAAAAAGTGAGTAACCGCTTTACGATAATAGAGGCTGATTTTATCACCAATATTTAAACCTTCTACCTGATAAACTGGTGCTTTAACAATGACTTTATCCTCATTAGGAAGTTTGCAATGAAAAAGAAAATCTGAGCCCAAATCTTCGATAAAATCAATGCTTGCTTCTATTTGTCCATCATATTTATCAGCCTGTTTAAGATGCAGCCTTTCGGGGCGTATCCCAGCCTCAACAGCTCCTTCAGGGGCATAGCCTAAAAAGCTTGGCTTAAAAAAGTTCATATTTGGGCTTCCTAAAAAGTCTGCTACAAATTTGGTTTTTGGATGATTATATAGCTCATTTGGTGTACCAATTTGCTCAATACGCCCTGCATTTAATACAACAATGCGGCTTGCCATAGTCATGGCCTCAACTTGGTCATGGGTTACGTAAATTGTTGTGGCATTTAAATCATCATGAAGCTTACGGAGTTGCACACGGGTTTCTGTACGTAATTTTGCATCAAGATTGGATAGCGGTTCATCAAATAAGAATAATTCAGGGCGGCGAACAATAGCTCGCCCCATGGCGACACGTTGTCTTTGCCCACCAGAAAGCTGATGAGGTCGACGCTCTAACTGTTCACGAATTTGTAAGATATCAGCGGCTTCTTCTACACGCCGTTGAATATCATCTTTAGAAAAACCACGGTTTTTTAGGCCATAAGCCATATTACCAAATACGCTCATATGAGGATAAAGGGCATAATTTTGAAAAACCATCGCTACATCACGATCGGCAGGCTTTACCTTATTCATCACTTTACCATTGAGCTGCATTTCACCAGCACTGATTTCCTCTAGGCCAGCAATCATGCGGAGTAAGGTAGACTTACCACAGCCTGAAGGTCCTACAAATACGATAAACTCATGTTCTTGAATTTCTAAGTCAACCCCATGGATTGCTTTAAAGCCATTAGGGTATATTTTTTCTACTTTGCTTAATTGTAATTTTGTCATTATTTATCCTATTTTTCGCTTTCTAACAGACCTTTAACAAACCAACGCTGGAAAATCATCACTACCGCGACAGGGGGAATAAGAGCCAAGATGCCCATGGCAAAGGCTCGATGATAGGCTGGGATAGGGCCATTTGTTTCTTTAATAGATGTCATAATATTTTGAATGCCCATCACAATGGTTGTATATTCACTTTTTGTTGTCATAAGTAGAGGCCACATATATTGGTTCCAACCTGCAACAAACATAATAATAAAGATAGCGGCAATCATGGTGCGGCTTAAGGGAAGCAAAATATCTTTAAAGAATCTGAATGGGCCTGCGTTATCTAATTTTGCAGCTTCTAAAAGTTCATCGGGAACGGTTTTAAAAAACTGACGAAAATAAAATGTTCCTGTTGCGGATGCAATCAGTGGAATAATCAAACCTCCATAGGAGTTTATGCCGATATATTGACCAATAAATGGTGTTTTGCCCACAATATTCATTACCTCATATGATGGACCAATGCGTACCTCTAAAGGTAAAAGTAAGGTGGCAAAAATAGCTCCGAAAATAAAGGATGCTCCACGGAAGCGGAAGTAAACCAAGCCATAAGCAGCCAACATTGAGATAATTACTTTACCAACGGCAAAGCCAACACCCATAATAGCAGAATTTAAAAGCATATGGCGAACATCCACATTGTTAATAACACCTAAGCCCGAAAGAACTTCCCTATAACCTTGCAAGCCAATAGCACCTATTGTCCATTGCATACCTTTTTGGTGAATAACTTCTGGGGCATGGGTGGAGGATGCAAAAACAAACCATACAGGGATAATCAGAAATAAACAGCCTAAAATCATAATGATATGGCTAATAATATTGGAGGGTATAAATTTTTTCATTTTTGTTTGCTCCCCTAATAATGAATTTTACGCTCAATAAAGCGAAACTGAATGAAGGTGAGGATAAAAACGAGTATCATCAAGACAACACATTGTGCGGCTGCTCCACCATAATCTTGGTCTCGATAAGTTTTATAGGCCTCGTAGACAAGAGTTTTACCGCCAGGAAGTCCTCGGAAGGTCATTAAGTCAATCACACCAAATGTCTCAAAAAAGGCGTAGGTTGTATTGATTACCAGCAAGAAAAAGTTGGTAGGGGCGAGTAGTGGAAATGTGATTGTCCAAAAGCGGTGGATGGGTGAGCGGCAATCAAGAGAAGATGCTTCTTTGACTGAATTGGGAATATTTTGCAGCCCAGCAAGTAAAAAGATAAAATTGACTGAAACCTGCTTCCAGATGCTCATAACAATAATCGCAATTGTTACATGGTACGAATTTTGGGCAATATTAAAAGGAATTCCCATATTTTGTAGCATATGTGTGAATGCACCAAAATGCTGGTTAAATAATGAAGCCCCTGTAAAGCCTGCTAAAGCAGGAGCAACCGCATAAATCCACATAATTAGTGAGCGATAACCGTTGCGTGTATGACGATGAATAATAGCATTGGCATTAATCGCCAAAATCATAGCAATGGATAATGCTCCCAATGAAACAATGGCTGAAAATAAAATAGTATAAGCGAAAATTCCCCAATAATCACTGTTGGTAAATAGAATCTTGAAATTATCTAAACCTGTAAAAATAGCATTACCCATAAAAGGGTCTTCAACAAATAAGCTCTTCCATAAAGCCCATAGAGCAGGCCAAAAAAAGAAAATACTAATAATAAGAACCTGTGGGGCTAATAGCATTATAGGTAAAAAGGGACGATTAAATTGAACTCTTTTCATAAAAAATCTCTAATATTTAAAAAAGGCTACCTTTGTAGTAAAGGAAGCCTTTATATTATACTTAACGCACTGTTTTTGCAAACCGTTCAAGAAGTTTATTACCTTCTTTTTCTACAGTGTTTAGTGCTTTTTTTGCATCTGTTTTATTGTTAATCATATCTTCAAACTCTTTGTAGATAACTTCGCGAATTTGAGGATAAAAGCCCATACGGTAACCTTTATAATCACCTTGCTCTAAATTAAGCTGAATAACACCAGTTTCGGCTGCAGGCGATTCTTCATAATAGCCATCAGATTTGGCAAGCTCATAGGCTGCAGTTGTTACAGGAACATAACCTGTTGATTTATGCCAAAAATATTGAGTTTCTGGTTGGGCTAAAAATTCAAAGAATTTTACAGTACAGTCATTTTCTTCTTTAGGTTTACCTGAAAGAGCAAATAAAGCACCGCCGCCGATATATGTGGCTTTGTTACCGCCTTCGATGGAGGCTTGATAGGGGAGTAATGTAGCTGAGAAGTTTAAGCCATCAACGGCACGCAAGTTACCGAAGTCTCCTGAAGAGCCAAGCCAAAAGGCAACTTTTCCTTGCTCGAATGGTGTTTGGTTATCACCCCATCCTGCACCATAATATTTGTAATAGCCAGCATCTGACCATCCTTTAACTTGTGTCCAAAAGTTGATAAGAGCTTCATTATTGGTAAGAATTTTTGTTCCCTTAGCACCATCGAAGCCATTGTTATTTGTTGCAAATGGTTGGTTTTGACGGCTCATATAATTTTCGACAAAAATCCATGGTGTATGAGATTGTGATAACCCAATATAGCCCGCTTCTTTAATCTTAGGAGCCATTTCTTCGAACTCTTCCCATGTTTTGGGAGGCTCAAGGCCAAGCTTTTCTAAAATATCTTTATTATAATACATAATAGGGGTGGAAGAATTGAATGGCATACCAATCATTTTGCCTTGGCTATCGGCATAAAAATAACGAACACCAGGAATATAATCGTTGCTATCAAAGGCAACACCAGATTCTTTAAAGAGGTCTTCTACGGCAATTGCAGCACCTTTAGCACCAATAATTGTTGCGGCACCAGCATCATAAATTTGAGAAATATTTGGGGCATTGCCTGCTCTAAAAGCAGCAATGGTTGCCGTCATATTATCTTCGTAAGTTCCTTTATTGATAGCTTCTATCTCACAAAGATTTTGTGAGGCATTAAATTTTTGGGCAACAGCACTAACGGTTTCACCATTTGTACCAGCCATTGCATGCCACCACGAAATTTTGGTTGCTGCTGAAGCTGATGTAGCCACGAGTGCTACCGTTACTGTTAGGGTCGTCATCATGAATTTGGACATTAGCCATTCTCCTTGTTAACTGATTTATGTTAGACGAAATTACATATAATTTTTAATACTTTTATATGTAAATCAGCACAACATTTATTTTCTTTTGATACAAACTTTATCAATAAAAGTCAATTTTATAGTTTTCTTAGAAGAATAATAATACCCTTTACGAAAATGACTATAACAAGGAATAGAAAAAAGAACAACAATAAATTTTATTCTTTGTCAGCTACAAGCCAATCTGTACGTGCTTGTCCTTTAGCGGCTAATGATGCATGGTCAAAAATATTCTCATCTAACATATGACTTGGTGAAATATTTTGCATAGCGGCAAAAATACTTTCCATACGATGAGGATGGAGTTTTTGCCAGTCGGCTAGCATATGTTTTATCATTTTTCGTTGAAGATTCTCTTGGCTCCCACAAAGATTACAAGGGATAATGGGAAAATTTTGAATCTCAGCATATTTTTCAATATCTCGCTCTTTACAATAGACTAAGGGGCGAATAATAATAGACTTTTTATCGTCAGAAAGTAGCTTTGGGGGCATTGTTGCCATTTTGCCCCCATAGAATATATTTAAGAAGAGTGTTTCGATTAAATCGTCTCTATGGTGGCCAAGGGCAATTTTTGTAAAGCCATTTTTAAGAGCAAATGTATATAAAATACCTCGCCTTAGTCGGGAGCATAAGGAGCATGTTGTTTTACCTTCTGGGATTTTATCTTTCACAATCGAATATGTATCTTCTTCGATAATATGAAAATCATAGCCTTGCTCCGATAAATAATTTGGTAAAATATCCTCGGGGAATCCAGGTTGTTTCTGGTCAAGGTTAACGGCCGTTAGAGAAAAATGGACAGGGGCTGAACGGCGGAGTTTTTCTAAAATATCTAGCATCGTATAGCTGTCTTTACCTCCCGATAAGCAAACCATTACCCGATCACCATCTTCTATCATATTATAATCCATAATGGCTTGGCCTGTTTTGCGTCTTAAAGCTTGAGCGAGCTTATTGGCTCGTCTTTTTTGTGTTTTTGAGGGCTTCTCATCTTCGATAGGAGGCCGAAAGTTAGGTAATGAAGGTTTTATAATCTCATCAAAATCCATGAATAATTTTCCTTAATTCTTATTTTTATAGTGGTGATGGTTTATGTTTGTGAGTGTGGCCATCTTTATGGTCATCTAAAAGATGAATAATGGGGCATGGTTCACTATTTGGTGTTTTTTCACACTTTTTTATGATTGATTGTAAAGTTGCCTGTAAATCTAAAAGTTCTTTGATTCTTTGATCTACTTTTTGCAGATGTTGTTCTGCAATATCATGGGCTTGTTGGTTATGATGAGGCTGATTCTTTAAGACTAACAAGCTGGTAATATCATCAAGAGAAAAGCCCAAAGACCGTCCATGGCGGATAAATTGAAGCTCTTTAAGATGCTGTTCTCCATAAAAGCGGCGGTTTGATTGTGTTCGTCCTGGTTTAGATATAATCTTTATATCTTCATAGTGGCGAATAAGCTGTACAGAACAACCTGAGAGCTTAGCCATTTCGCCAATTGAATAAATTTTCATAAAAAACCTCTTGTATCTACAATGATTGTAGATATTACACTATTCTTATAAAAGTGCAATAAAAGGATTTTTTTGTTATGCCATATTATCGTTTTCCTGTTGAGGGACTAACTTGCGGCCATTGTGCTCAAAAGGTTGAAGCAGCCTTAAGTAAAGTTGAAGGTGTTAGTGAAGCTGTTGTTAATCTTTCGGCTGCTAAGGCCTATGTGACAACTGATTATGATATACCCTTTGAAATACTTCAAAAAGAGGTTGCTGAAACAGATTGCAAGCTTCTTCGTGAAGATGAGGCTATTACACGGACATCTGTTTCTGAAAGTCCTTATTTTAAAAGTACGATTATTTCGGGTATCTTTATTTTAACGGCAGCTATTATTGCCTTTGTTTTTCCTACATATGCCAAATGGGCATTTTTGGCCTCAGCTTTAGCGGCTCTTGTCCCTGTGCTTCAACAAGCGATTAAGAGCTTTCAGACTAAAGATTTTTTAGGTATGAATGTTCTGATTTCACTAGCGGTTTTTGGAGCCATATTTTTAGAGCAGTATCTTGAGGGGGCTTTGGTTGTATTTTTGTATAATTTAGGACAAGTTCTTGAGTTTTTTGCTACCTCACGAGCCCGCAAAGGTATTAGTCAGCTTGCTCGTTTAGCTCCTGATATTAGCTACAAATTAACTGTTGATGGTGTTTTAGCAATTCCTTCGGAAAATATTGAGATTGGCGATGTGATTGAGCTTCGCCCAGGGGATAGATTAGCCGTTGATGGGCAAGCCATAACTACAGGTGAGATTGATGAAAGTGCGATTACAGGAGAAAGCTTGCCAAAGTCTATTTATGAGGGTGATAGCCTTGCTGCAGGTGTTATTGGTATAGGAAGCCCTATTCGTCTTAAGGCAACCAGTACATCTAATAAAAGCAGCCTTACACGTATTCAAAATTTGGTCGAAGAAGCCAATAGCCGTAAAGCACCCATTGCTCGCCAAATTGATGCTTTTGCAAGTATATACACACCTTTGGTTGTTGTTATTGCCGTTTTAACGGCTCTTGTACCTCCATTGCTTTTTGGTCAGGATTGGCAAAGCTGGATTTATGCAGGGCTTGGTTTATTACTTATCTCTTGCCCTTGTGGTCTTGTACTTTCTACTCCAACCGTTATTGCCACATCATTATCTATTGCGGCAAGGGAAGGTATATTGGTGAAGTCGGCTGCTACGGTAGAGTTTTTATCAAAAGTTAAAACTATGGCTTTTGATAAAACAGGTACACTTACTAAAGGCGAGTTGCATGTTACTGATATTTATACTTATGGAGGTAATAACAAAGAGGATATCTTAGATACGGCCATACAAATTGAACAATCCAATAACCATCCTTTAGCCGAAGCTATTCGCAATTATGCGGGTGAAGATATCCAGCTTAAAGATATTGAAAATGTTGTTAATCATACGGGCAAGGGTGTATCGGCTACTTATAATGGTGATGAAGTTGCGGTATATTCGGCTAAAGCCGCCCAAGGAATTGACCCTGAGTTTAGTGATGATGCTTCTGTTATTGGAAGCAAAGTCGTTGTTATGAAAAATAACAAGGCTATGGGGATGATTGTTCTGCAAGATACCTTACGCAGCGAAAGTGCAGCGGCGATGGAAGCCTTAAAGAAAATGGATGTTAACCCGATTATGCTCACAGGAGATAATAAGGCCACGGCCGAAAAAATTGCAGCTGAGCTTAATATAGATGTTGCCTATGAGTTACTCCCTGATGATAAACTCAAAACCATTGCTAAACTAAAATCAAAAGGTAAAACGGCTATGGTGGGTGATGGTATTAACGATACACCTGCATTATCTGAGGCTGATATTGGTATTGCTATGGGGGCTGGAACAGATGTTGCCTTAGAAGTTGCTGATGCGGCTCTTTCACAAAATAATATTAACCATATTCCCTTTATGATTAAGCTTTCTCAGGCTTCTAAGTTAAAGATTACCCAAAATATTGCCTTTGCTTTGGGGATTAAATTCTTTGTTGTTATTATTTCCTACCTTATTCCATTAGGCTATTTAGACTCTATGCCGATTATTAAGGATAATTATCTTCTTTTAGCGGTTTTAGCTGATACAGGTGTCACTGTTCTAGTTACACTCAATGCCTTACAGCTTTTGATGATACGTAAAGACCGTTTGCTTAAAGCAAAATAAGGAAACCTATTTAAAACAAAGAAGTTGCCTATATATATATCTATGTTAGGTTTGGTAAAAATATATTGAATAAAAAGGAAAGATTGTTATGTCTGTTACACTTTACGGATTTGGCCCAGCTCTTGGTAGAGATGATGCTAGCCCCTATGTTATTAAAGTGGAAACTTACCTAATATTAGCCAAAATTCCTTATGAAAAATCTGTAGGCATGCAATATCTTAAAGCAGCTCCTAAAGGCAAATTACCTTTTATTAAAGATGATAATAAAGTTATTGATGACTCCACGGCTATATTACAGTATTTAGCAGCTCAATATACTGATTTAGATGCTCATTTAAGTGCTGAAGATAAAGCATTAAGCTATATTCTTATGAAGTTTTTAGATGAACATTTTTATTGGTGTGGCGTGCGTATCCGTTGGCAAAATGAGGCCATATGGCAAAAAGTTGCTCCTGAGATGTTTGCGACATTGCCTAAGCTTTTACAAAAAATTGCTCCTGCTATTGTTCGTAAAAAAACACTAAAAAAGCTTCAAGCTCAAGGGACAGGGGCTTATAGTGATGATGAATTTTTAGTTATCCTTCAAAATGCCCTACAATATTTGAGTGATTTTTTAGGTGATAAAAACTATTTCTTAGGTGGCGATATCCCTACAAATATTGATGCAACAGCCTATGCTTTTTTAAGCTGCTTTCAAATACAAATTCAAGAATATCTTGGCCAAGAGGCTTATGCAAAATATAATAATCTATGGGACTATAATCAGCGTATTTTAAAGTCTTTATAACTCATTAACCTCTATCATGACCTTAAGGGCATTTTGAGGATTATCATCAATATATTCATAGGCTTTTTGCCACTCTTCAAAAGCAAAGCGATGGGTTATTAGTGGTTCAATACAAATATCTTTGTGTAGATATTTAGCGGCTTGTTCCCAATCTTGCGTCCAATACATCATAGAGCCTTTAAGGGTCAGCTCATGCTCCGAAGCTCTAGCCATATCTAAAGAGACCCAATGGGGATAAACACCCACAAGTAAAATAGTTCCGCCTTTTTGGATAATAGGGATAATGGGCTGCAAAGCAGGCTCGGCTCCTGAAGCCTCAATAGCAATGGAAAAACCCTCATCGCCAAAATATTTTTGGCTTAATTCTTTAAGCTCAGCATCTCGGTTGTTGGCAACATGAGTAATACCGCAGTGTTGAGCGATTTTTAAACGATTATCTTCGATATCGAGTAATAAGACATTAGCTCCCTTAAGTTGAGCTATTTGGGCAATCAGATTGCCAATCGTGCCTGCTCCTGTAATAATGATATTTTGCCCCTCAATATCATCTAAACGCTGGATTGCATGAACCGCAACGGCGGTGGGTTCAACAAATGCTCCTTGGTCTAGATTAAAATCTTTAGGAAGTAAGATAATCCGCTTAGCATCAGTTACAAAATAATCTTGCCCGCAGCCATGAGCCTGAAAACCTCTTACTTTTAGATTTTCACAAATATGATATTTACCTTGCTGACAAGGATTACAGTTGCCACAAATCATCTGAGGTAAGGCCGTTGCCAAACGTCCCATAGGGAATTCCTCGCCATGAACATTATCACCAATAGCATCAATAATGCCAATAAATTCATGACCTTGAATAATAGGGTAATCAGTAAAAGGGTGCTGACCATGCCAAACATGGATATCGGAGCCACAAATGCCAATCTGTTTAATATGAAGCCGAACTTCATTGGCTTTACAGATAGGTGTTTCTGCTTCGGATATTTCAATATGATGGGGGGATGTCATTGTTGCAACACGCATTTTTTACTCCTTAATTATTTAACCGCACCAAAAGATAAGCCTCGTACCAACTGTTTTTGCGAGAACCATCCCATAATAATAATAGGAGCAGCTGCAAGCACAGAGGCTGCTGATAACTTCGCCCAAAATAAACCCTCAGGGCTTGAGTAAGAAGCGATAAAGGTTGTTAGCGGAGCAGCTTTTGAAGTGGTGAGATTAAGACTCCAAAAAGCTTCATTCCAACATAATATAACAGAAAGCAAACAAGTGGAAGCAATTCCTGGCTTGGATAGAGGAACAACCATATAACGAAACTCTTTGGTAACAGAAGATGTCTCCATCCGCACAGATTCTAAAATCTCTTTAGGTATTTCAGAAAAGAAGGTATAAAGCATCCAAATAATAATAGGCAAATTCCCTAAAGCATAGATAATAATTAAGGGCCAATGCCTATCCAAACCGCCAAGATCACGAGTTATTAGATAGATGGGTACTAAAACCCCTACAGGTGGGAGCATTTTTGTTGAGAGCATCCAGACCAATAAATTTTTTGTTCGTTTTGTCGGGAAAAAAGCCATAGCATAGGCTGCAGGAAAAGCAATAAGTAGCGATAAGAATGTTCCTACAAAAGAGATATAAATACTATTAAAAGCAAATTGCCAATAGTCCGATCGGTTTTGTACGGCCGTATAATTTTCACCTGTTGGGTTAAAGATAAGTGAAGGAGGGGTGCTTACAGCGGCAATCTCTGTTTTAAAGCTTGTCATGAACATCCATAAAATAGGGAAGAATAAGATAAAAGTTGCTATCCAAGCCAAAATTCCATAATAGTTGATACGTTTGTAATAGGGCTTCACTACACACCTCCTTGAGGATTACTTAAATTTTTACCAATGGCTTTAATCAAAAAGAAAGCAATAATATTAGCTAAAATAATTGCAATAACTCCACCTGCGGAAGCCATGCCCACATCAAAGCCTAAAAGGGCTTCTTTATAAATCAAAAAGGCAAGGTTGGTCGTTGCCATGCCAGGGCCACCACTAGTGGTTACTAAAATTTCAGCAAAAACAGTGAGTAAAAAGATTGTCTCAATCATAATCGTTGTTGAAATAGCCTTAGAAAGATGAGGAAGAATGATATAACGAAAACGGGCTATAGGCTTTGCCCCATCTAAAATAGCGGCTTCATATTGTTCCATATCGAGAGATTGCAGAGAGGTGAGCAAAATTAAAAGGGCAAAGGGTGTCCACTCCCAAGAGACAATTAAGATGATAGAAAGTAAGGGGAAGTCTGAAAACCAATCAATAACAGGAAGATGGGTGATTTTAGAGATATAAGCGAATAGTCCATTAACAGGATGCATGAGCATATTCTTCCATACTAAAGCACTTACTGTTGGCATAACAAAAAAGGGCGATATAGCCAAAGTACGAGCAATATTACGCCCGATAAACTTCTGATTAAATAATACAGCAAGTAGTGAGCCCATGACCATAGTAATAATAAGTACGCTGGTAATTAAAATACAAGTGTTAAGCAAGGCTTGCCAAAGGCCAAAACCTGGTTCAAATAGATACTGATAATTCTCAAAGCCAACAAAGCCACCTTTATTAGGATATTGCAGATTATAATATTGAAACGAGAACCATAGGGTCATAGATAAAGGGACTATCATCCATATGAGTAAACTGATAACAGCAGGTGCAACCAATAGTTTGGTTGGAACGCCTTGTTTTGAATTTTTAGCCATGTAACCTCCCTTGATTGTATTTTTTTTATAAAAGAGGAGGTGATACAAAAGCTTTTTAAAGTACCACAACCTCTTTAAAGTAATGTTTTTTAATTATTTTCTAGTGCGTTTTATAATACGCTCAGTTGTTTGTTGTGAACGCTTAATGGCAGTATCTACATCAATATCTCCAGCAATTAATGCCGACATAATCTGACCAATTTCCGTACCGAAGGACTGAAACTCAGGAATTTGAACAAATTGTATCCCCACATAAGGTGAAGGCTTGAGAGTGTTATCTGTTGGATTAGCAGCCATGAGGGAAGCATAAACTTGAGGAGCAAACTCGGCTTTGTCCATATAGTCTTTAATCTCGTAAGTTGACTTGCGTGTACCAGGTGGAATAGTTAACCAGCCTTTCTTTTCACCCACAAGACGAATATAATCTTTAGATGTTGCCCAAGAGATAAACTTTTTAGCATCCTCAACTTTTTGAGAGCTTGATGGAATACCTAAAGCCCAAGACCATAACCAACCAGCTCCTTTAGGGTTAATATCTACAGGAGCAGGGGCAAAACCAACAACATCAGCAACTTGGCTTTCTTTCGGGTCCTTAAAGTATCCTGCAGCTACTGTAGCATCAATCCACATACCGCATTTACCTGAGGCAAAAAGAGCCCGATTTTCATTATAGCCATTAGAGCTTGCACCTGGAGGGCCATATTTTGTTAAGACATCATGATACCAGCTAATAGCATTATGCCATTCGGGCGTATCGATAGTGACATTCCAATCCTCATCGAAATATTGTCCACCAAAATTATGAACTGTTGTGGTGATAGAACCCATATTTTCACCCCAACCTGCTTTACCACGAAGGCAAATACCATAAGCATCACTATTAAGAGCCGAGATTGCTTTAGCGTAATTGGTAATATCTTCAAATGTAGGTTTTTCGGCCATTTGAATACCAGCTTTTTCAAATAATGCCTTATTGTAGTAAGTCATTGAGCTTTCGGCATAAAAAGGTGAGGCATAAAGGTGTCCATCAGCGGAAAGGATATTACGAACCGAAGGAATAAGATCGTCAATATCATAATTATTTGGAAGGTCATCTAAAGGAAGCAACCATCCATTTTTGCCCCATAGGGCGGTTTCGTAAGCTCCAACGGTCATAATATCAAATTGTCCACCTTTGGTTGAGATATCTGTAGTGACCTTTTGTCGAAGAGTATTTTCCTCTAAAGTCACCCAATTAAGCTTAATATCAGGATTTTGTGCTTCAAACTCATGGGATAATTCCTGCATGACAATCATTTCAGCATTATTCACCGTTGCAATGGTTAAGTTGGTTTGGGCTGAGGCCATAGTCGTTATGGCAAGGCCACCCAATAAAACAGATAAAAATGTTGATTTCATTGATAAAGTCTCCTTGTTTCCTTGTTTCTAATTTATTTGATTGAAGTCGTAAAAGTTGATTGATTTAGGATATATGCTTTTGTGAGCCTCAACATCTTTATGGTAAGCATTTTGCTAAAATGAAAACAAATTCATTTAAATAAAAAACCTAAAGATTTTTGCATGAAAGAAAGGATTTGTTACCTTTAAGGTAGGCCCTATAAGCTCTAGGTGTCATGTTTTTACGGCGTTTAAACTGCTGATTAAAATTTGCGATCGTATTATAGCCAACTTCAAAACAAATGGCTGAAATACTCATTTTACTTGAGTATAACAACTCGGTTGCCTTATGAATTCTTACTGCGTTTAAATATTGGCTAAAACCAATACCAAATTGTTTGCTAAACCAACGAGAAAATTGCGAATAAGACATATTCAGATAATTAGCCAGCTCATAAGCTGTTAGATTTGTGTGCATATTCTCTTGGATATATTCAATAGTCTTTTTAAAGTAAGGGTTACTAGTTTGAAGATATTTTCCATAATGATCTCGTTTACAAAGGGTGGTATGATTGCTTGCTTCTAATAAAATTACTAGGATTTCTGTGAAATAGCCAAGGCGATAGATAGCTTTGTCATCACGCATTTTATTAAGTAAAGGTTGGATTTCTTTGCCAATTTCTGGTGGAAAATAAATGGCTTTTTTGGCTTTTTCCCATAAGGGTTCAAACATGCTGAGTTCTTTGGAAGAGCTTATCCATGACTTTCGCCATTGTTCTGTAAAAGTAACAACTTGGTCACGAAAAGGGATAATAATACCATCATCTACATCACTAATCCAATTATGGGGGATATAAGGCCCTATTAAATAAAGATCGTAAGGCTCAAAGTCACCCACATAACCACCAACAAAGCTCTTCCCTGTGGTTCCCACCATAAGATGAAGCTCATATTCAGGATGGAAATGCCATTGAATAAGCGGGCATGGCGTACCATGCTCGCGATAGTAAAGGGAACTGCTATCATCATGCCCAACATATTCAAGGGGTGGATGTTCAATTGAGTTAAAATTTGTCATAGATTTTAAATATATTCTTTCATTGTTGCATAGGCTCCTTGCTCATATATCTTATTTAAAGCGGTACGATAATGTTGCATAAATAGTTCGTTATAGACGAGCTTTCCGAAGAGATCCTCTTGGCTTATAAAGATATCATTATTTGTACGAGTCTGAGAGGCAAGCTCCATAAGGCGTTCCTTAAGACGGTCATTAATATCAATAGGTTCACCTTTTTCATCTATGCCTTCCATATACCGTGTCCAGCTAGCAATAACAGCTGCACAACGTTTAATCTGTGGGTCATTTTTTTGCAGTTGCTCCCAAGTGATGGGGACTAACCATTTGGGAATACGATCAGAGCCTTCTAAACATAAACGTGCTAAATGATCTGCAATCTCAGGGTTAGCAAAACGTTCAATTAGTGTCTTTTGATATAAGGCCAAATCTACATCAGGCAAGGATAGTAAGGTTGGCTCGGATTCAATATGCATAAAATTTTGTAAAAATCGTACAAAATATTCGTCATGGCAAACCTCATGTGCATAACGATAACCCGATAAATAACCAAAATATGCTAAGGCCTGATGGCTGGCATTGAGCAAACGTAGCTTCATCAACTCATAGGGAAGAACATCGTCAACAACTTCAATAGGGAGCTTCTCATAAGGAGGGCGGCCATGGCAAAAATGATCTTCAACAACCCACTGGCTGAAATCTTCGGTAACAACAGGCCAACCATCGCTATAACCCCGATTCTCCTCGAGCCATTCAATATCGGACTTGGTTGTTACAGGTGTAATGCGATCCACCATAGAATTCGGAAAATAAACATTTTCTTTAATCCATGTAGCAAGCTCAGGATTTTTTGCTGCAGCAAAAGCAGTAAACATTTTTTTACTCATATCCCCATTGCCTTGAATGTTATCGCAAGATTGAATTGTAATTGCCGCAAGTCCTATTTTTTTTCGTTCTTCTAGGCCTTTAATAATAAGCCCAAAAACAGTTTTAGGTGTATCGCTATGTAAGTCATGGATAATACTAGGGTTTTTGAGATCGAACTCTTCAGTTATTTGGTTGAAGTTATAGCCTCCTTCTGTAATCGTTAGAGAGATGATTTTGGTATCTTTGTGAGCAATTTTGCTGATAACAGCTTCGGGATTATCAGGAGCATAGAGGTAATCAATAATTGAGCCGATAACCCTTGTGTCGTAATGACCATCAGGATGCTTGATAGTGAGGCTATATAGATAGTCTTGGCTTTGCAGTATTTGATGCATCTTCTTGTCAGCACCCATCACCCCAATACCACAAATACCCCACTCAGTTTCGCCCATATTGAGTAAATCATCCATATAAACAGCTTGATGAGCTCGATGGAAGCCACCAACGCCAAAATGAATAATACCTGCTTTGATTTCTGCTCGGTTATAGGTGGGTTTTTCCACCCCTTCGATTTGTGGTAATGTTTTTTCACATAAATTAAGCATTATGCTTTCCCCTTATATTGATTATTATTCTAAGGGTCACAAAACATATATCCTAAAATATTATGCTAGCACAGATTCTAAAATTGTCAATGTGGTTTAGAGTAATACACATTAAAACTAGTAGTTCGTGAAAATATGTATATAATGTAACGGTTAAAATATTAGATAAGGTTTGATATAGATGAGCAAAAAGGTCATTATTCGCCCTGTTCAGGATGATGATATTCAAGCAATTGTTGATATATATGATTATTATGTAAATAATAGTTGTGTAACATTTGAATGGACACCGCCATCATTACAAGAGATGAATGAGCGTGTCCATCATATTCAAAGCCAAGGTTACCCTTACTTGGTTTTAGAAGAGGCGGGTCAGGTTATTGGCTATGCCTATGTATCCCCTTATCGCAGCCGTAAGGGGTGGAGCTGGTGCGTGGAGGATTCCATCTATTTAAAACATGGTCATGATGGTCATGGTTATGGTTCTATGCTCTTAGAGGCTCTTATTGTCGAATGTAAAAAAATCAATATTCGGATGATGGTGGCGGTTATCTCGGCCAACGAGAATATTGCTTCTATTCGTTTGCATCAAAAAATGGGTTTTCGTATGGTGGGAACCATGATTGATGTTGGTTATAAATTTAATGAATGGCAAAATGTTGTTTTTATGCAAAAGGATATGGGAATTCCTACAAAGCTTTAGTAGCATAGCCATTGTTTTAACAAAATTATATATTAAAGCAGTAAGTCTCAAAAAAAGGAAAAGGTAGATTAATGACACAAGATATTGTTCAAACAGCACAAGAAGTTATTGAAATCGAAATTCATGGACTTAATGCTCTTAAGGAAAATTTAGGTGAAAGCTTTATTGAGGCTATTGAACTTATTTCCGCATCTTCGGGGCGTGTGGTTGTTTCTGGTATGGGAAAGTCAGGGCATGTGGGTAATAAAATTGCGGCAACATTGGCATCAACAGGTACACCAAGTTTTTTTGTTCACCCCTCAGAGGCAAGCCATGGTGATTTAGGCATGATTACCAAAGATGATGTTGTTTTGGCTCTTTCGAACTCAGGGAAAACAGCAGAGCTTTTTAACCTTATATCCTATTGTAAACGTTTTTCTATCCCTTTGATTGCAGTAACAAAAAATGAACAATCAGAACTTGGTAGAGATGCAGATATTTGCCTTAAGCTTCCTGAATTTGATGAGGCTTGTCCTATGGGTTTAGCCCCAACAACATCCACAACAATGCAGCTAACCTTAGGTGATGCTTTGGCCGTCTCACTGTTAAAACGTAAAGGTTTTACGGCGGATGATTTTGGCATTTATCACCCTGGAGGCTCTTTGGGAAGTCGTCTTGTTCGGGTAGGTGAGGTGATGCATAGAGATTGCCCTTATGTTCGCCTTGATGATGATTTAAAAAATGTTCTGCTCACTATAACCTCAGGGAGCTTGGGTTGTGTTGCAGTAATTACAG
The DNA here is from genome assembly GCA_047973205.1 of Alphaproteobacteria bacterium. GTDB lineage: Bacteria > Pseudomonadota > Alphaproteobacteria > JBKEAR01 > JBKEAR01 > JBKEAR01. Next base: position 47,888 of record JBKEBO010000046.1, read on the forward strand.
AAGAAAAAGAAATTTTAGGGGTGATTACTGATGGCGATTTAAGGCGGCATATGGGTAATGATTTAAGGGCTCAAAAGGCTAATGATTTAATGTCAAAAAATCCTATTACTATCACTCCTTCAACCTTAGCAACTGAAGCTCTTTCGATTATGAATGATAAAAATATTACGGCAATTTTGGTTGCAGAAGGGGGCAAATTAGAGGGTATTATTCATATTCATGATTTATTGCGGATAGGTGTCAAATAAATGACGGTATTGGTACAAACAGATAAGCAAATTCAAAAAGTTAAGCAGCATAGTCGTTGGGTTAAGCTTGCACGAATTTATGTACCTGTAATGACTTTTATCTTTTTGCTTTTGCTATTTTGGATACCTAAAACCACCAATTATAAAAAAATTGAAGCTATAGAAATTACACATGAAAATCAAACGGTTATCGATAGTAAGCAGGCGGTCTTAAGTCAGCCTCATTATAAGGGAAGTTCGGGTGATTGGACCTATGATATTACGGCTTATGCGGCGAATCATGCGGATTTTGATAGTGAGCGGATTGATTTTGTCTCCCCTGTTGGTGTTGTCCACACGCAAGAGAATACTCAAATGGATGGAAGGGCAGATGCAGGAAGTTGGTTTGCCAAAGATGAGATTTTAGAACTTACAGGTCAGGCCTCTATATTGCACTCCGATGGTTATTATGTAGAAAGTGATCGTGTACAAGTTGATGTAAAAAAACAAGAGGTTAGAACGCCAAATAATGCCAAAGGTGAGGCCGAATTTGGTCAATTTGAAGCTGACAAAGTCCGAATAGAAGATAATGGAAATACCATTTGGCTTTTAGGCTCAAGTCATGTTACCTTGATAGCTGAGAAAAAACCAAAATCATTAGAGCATAAAAACTCAAGAGAGCAAAGAGTAAACAATGATTAAAAAACGCTACTTATGGTCTGTTTTTGTTTTCATGTTGATGCATATGACATCTTATGGAGCGATGAATTTATTTTCACCAACAGGAGGGATTCCTATTGATATTACCTCCGATGATGGTATGAAGATAGATCAAGAGAATCAAGTAATTATAGCAACGGGGAATGCTACAGTTGTGCGTCAAGGAGTTACACTCGTTGCCGATAGGCTTGTTGCTTTTTACGAAAAAGATAGCGAGGGGAACACAAATTTTTGGCGAATTGATGCAGAAGGAAACTTAAAGATTACCTCAGAAGATGGTGTGATTACAGGTAAAACAGGCACCTATGATGTGCGTCAGGAAATTGTCGTTATTAAAGGTGAACCTGTGGTTGTTACTGGCGATAAAGGTAAGGTTATTGCCCATAAGCAAATAGAATATTACGATACAGAACGCCGCATTATTGCTCGTGGAGCGGTTGAGGCTACAAGTGAGGATAAAACACTTTTAGCGGAAGTTGCTGAGGTTTTCCTAAAGCCTGAAAGTGAAAATACACAAGAGGGTGAGGGTGATAATACGCTAAAGGCTGCGGAAGATATGAGTAGTCTGGCCTCGGATGTTGACCAAGTTCGAGCCTATACAGATATTACCCTTAAAAATCAAGATGCAACAGTAACGGGTGATAGGGGTATTTGGTTTGCCGATGAAGAAAAAGCGACTTTAACAGGTAAAGTTCAGCTTGAACAAGATGGTAATATTTTAAACGGTTGTCGAGCTGAGGTTGATACTTCAACAGGATCATCAAAGCTTATTGGTGGCGATTGTAACGATAAAAATCAAGGTGTAACGGGTCTTTTTAAAAACAATGACTAAAAAAATAGAAGAAAAAAATAGCAAACATCAAGGGCTTATAGCAACAAACTTATCAAGAACTTTTGGTAAAAGACAAGTTGTGCGTGATGTTTCTGTACGCCTTAATCGTGGCGAGGTTGTGGGAATTTTAGGCCCTAATGGTGCAGGTAAAACCACAAGCTTTTATATGATTGTTGGCCTCCTTAAACCGACTTTGGGGAACATATTTTTAGATGATATGGATGTAACCAATATCCCTATGTATCAAAGGGCTCGCCTTGGTATTGGTTATTTGCCTCAAGAGGCGAGTATCTTTAGAGGGCTTAATGTGGAACAGAATATTATGGCTTCTCTTGAGCTGCATATAGCTGATAAACAACAGAGAAATGAAAGATTAGATGAACTTTTGGAAGAATTTGGTATTGCCAAGCTGAGAAAGTCATCGGCTATTTCCCTTTCGGGCGGAGAGCGTCGTCGGGTTGAGATTGCTCGAGCTTTAGCCAGCAGCCCTGACTTTATCTTACTTGACGAGCCTTTTGCAGGTGTTGATCCGATTGCAGTGCAAGATTTACGTAAATTAGTGCATCATCTTAAAGACCGTGGTATTGGTGTTTTAATTACAGATCATAATGTTCATGAGACTTTAGAGGTGATTGACCGTGGCTATATTATTCATACAGGTCAAGTGATTATGGAGGGAACTTCGCAAGAAATCACTCAAGATGAAAAGGTACGAAAAGTCTATTTAGGTGATAGTTTTTCGAGCAATTATTAATCTAAGGAGGCAAGAATAGAAGCGTTTTGGTATCCTATTTCAAGCCGTCCTACAAAATAGGAGATGAGTATGCAACTTTGGTATTCAACCGCAAGCCCTTACGTGCGTAAAGTTTTGAGTGTGCTTCATTATCATGAACTTATCAATAATGTAGAACTTAAGGCTGCAGCAGCTTTTGATGTAAATTCGCCCCATAATAAGGATAACCCTTTAGGGCGTATTCCTGCTTTTAAAACAAAGGATGGAAAATGGCTTTATGATAGTCGTGTCATTGCAGAATATATAGACCATATTGGTGAGAAACCACTTTTGTTTCCTAGAGATAGCCGTCGCTGGGATGCAATAAAATGGCAGGCTTTTGGTGATGGAATGATGGATAATGCCGTTCCTGTATTGGCCGAAAAAAAGTTCCGCCAAGATGGTCATTTATGGACGGAACGTCATCAACAACTTTTAGGGCGTATTCGTAATAGTCTTACAGCTTTAGAGGGCGAACTTGACAATATGGGCTACGAGCTTAATATTGGAAGCATCACTTTAGTTTGTGCAATTGACTGGTTTGAGTTTCGCAAACAACCATTGGAGATAGATATTCAAGCTGATTTTCCAAAGGCTTACGCATGGGCAAAGGGGATGAATGAACAATATGATTGCCTTACCAAAACCCAACCAAAAGATTAACTTTTAGGGCTATAACTAACGAGATAAAGCCTATAAAAAAACCTACTAGATTTTTTAATCTGAGAGGTTTTTATTTTTATTCATAGGTTTAGCTGTGGTTTTTATTTTAAGAATTTGCTTGCCATACCCATTAAATCATCGGCAATTGAACCATCGCCATCTTGATCTAAAAGAGCGGTTAAAGCACTATTTGCAGCTCCGCCTGATTTTTTTCCACCCATAAGGCCACCTAGTAGGTTACCTAAAAGGCCTCCACCTGAAGCTTGGCCTTGGTTTCCTGCTGCTGAGGCAAGTTGACCACCTGCTAAAGAGGCAAGCATTGGAAGCATAGCCTTAACCGCACCAAGCTCAAGGCCTGTATTTGTTGCCGCACGATTAGCAACCTCGCGGCTAACATCTTTAGAGCCAAAAATTTGGCCTAAAATAGCATTACCTGTACTTGTCATTTGTGCTGTGTCTGCAGCGGCGGCACCTTGTTGAACATAGCCTTGAACTTCTTGCTCTTTTCCACCTAAAATTTGGCTTAAAGCCGAAGGATCTTGCTGGATACGTGTACGCATCCCTGTTTGAATAGCAGGCATAAGTTGCTTGGCTGCTTCTGCTGCTTGTGTTGTATCCATATTGAGCTGTCCTGCAAGTTGCTCAATCACTTGTTTGCCTTGTGGCGATGATAATAATTGTGTTAAATTCATTGTTTCCTCACTTTAGTGTCATTAGGTTCTCATAGTCTTTATGTAATATATGCCTATCTTCAGATTTTGTCAAAGCCCTTATACTATTTAAACCCTAATTTTTCTTAATTTTTTTACATGTTTTAAAATAGGAGTGTAGCGAGCTTTTTGCGTCCGTTTATTGTCAGTTCATCTTCAGCTCCTAAAGCTTCAAAAAGCTCCAATAATTTTGCTTTAGCTGCTCCCTCATTAAAGCTTCTATCTTGTTGAAAAGAAACTAAAAGAAGATTTATAGCTTCGGCATTTTCACCATTGGCCATAAGGCCTTCAGCAAGTTGATAATTAAGATTTAAGTCTGAGGAATTGGCTGCATATTGTTTGCGTAAGTCTTCTAACGCACTGTCTTCTAATGCATTTTTCGAAAGCTCAATAGCTTTTAGTGCCGATTGCACATCTGCATCACTCAATTGTTCTTCAGAAAGTTGCTCAACAATTGCCGATACGGCATCTGCACCTTCTAACTTAGCATAAGCCCGAAGCAACAAGGCAAGCCCTGCCCCTAAATTTGGATAGGCTTGTAATATCTGCTGAGCAATAGCAACGGCTTTTTCGGACTCACCATCTTGTAAAAACTTCTTGCCCATCTCTATGGCTTCTTTGGTGGCCTCCTTAGGGTCTTGCACATCTTGGCCTGTAACCTTGCTCAAAAAAGTCCGAATAAAATTATCATCTTGCGGCCCTGCAAAGCCGTCCAAAGGTTGCCCTTGGAAAAAAGCCATGACCGTTGGTACCGACTGAATTTGCAGCTGACTTGATAAGGTTGGTGATGTTTCGATATTTAGAGCGGCTAATTGCACACCCACCTGATGTTCTTGAATAATCTTGTCAAGCTGGGTTTTCATCTTTTGACTTGCAGGCGATGAGTTGCTATAAAACACAAGAATAACAGGCATTTGCATGGACTTTTGACCAATGAGTTCCATGAAATTTTGCTCATTTGCTTCAACCATTGTAGGTGGAGTTATGGCCGCTTGCGGCTGTTCTTGATACTCGGCTTTACCCTGAATAGGGCCATCTTGAATAAGAGACATAATATAAAATCCTTAAGGTTATTGGCTTTTCTACATTTTGTCTATATATGAGCCAAAATGCAATACGAAAATAATTTCTGTTTCTTTACAAGCGTTTAGCCATCAATCATGCGGATAATTTTGGCAGGATTACCCGCCACAACCGCATTGTTAGGAACATCCTTTGTTACCACCGCACCTGCAGCAATCACCACGTTATCACCAATAGTAACATTCGGTAAAATAACAACATTTCCTCCCATCCAAACACGGCTACCAATGGTGATGGGAAAGCCCAGCTCACGGCCAGAATAACGAGCTATTGGGTCAAGAGGGTGTGAGGCTGTATAGATTTGTACATTAGGTCCTATCATCACATCATCACCGAAAGTGATTGTATTTACATCTAAAAATACACAATTATGGTTGGCATAAAAACGTTCACCCACATTGATATTATAACCGTAATCACATTGAAAGCTAGGTTCAATATAAGGGTTTTTATCTGTTCCAAAAAGCTTATTCATCAAAGCAAAGCGACGTTCTTGTTCTTTAGGAGGTGTTTGATTGAACTCATGGCATAAGCCCTTGGCACGTAAGCGGTCTTTTACTAATTCTGCATCTAAAGAATCATACATTTTGCCTGCGAGCATCAGCTCTTTTTCTGTCCATCCGTCACTCATTTTTTATCCTTTCTCCAATGGCATATATTCGTAATTATGGCCTGTCAATTTCAGCCATTTGATAAAATCATCATGGCTGACTTGTATCGTTGCGGTATTCTCTATGGGGTGAAAATTGATAAAATCAGCCCCCTTAAAAGCCTCATCCAAAATAACTTTACTTATGCGATATTCCTTATCATTAACAAGAGCATATGGGGTGCAACTTCCTGGTGATACCGCTAAAATATCTTCCATATCTTCCCCTTTAGCAAAAGAAAGCCTTTTGGTTTTCAGCCCTTCTTTGAGTGCTTTTAAGTTGAGGCGAAGTTCACCTCGCATTAACACCATATAAAACTCTTTTTTATCTGTTAAAAACAAGCTCTTACAATGCATACCCGCAATTTTATCCCGAATATCTCTATGGTCATCAAAATGATGTGTTGGTGGATGCTCATAAAGTCCAAATTTTATGTTACTTTGTTCCAGTAAATCAAGGCATTCTGTAGTAGTTGTTATTCTTGTCATCTTGGGTTTTCTTCGAGCTTTTAACATTGGTTTTATAGTATTAAAAACTATAATCGTTTTAGGTGATTTTGCAAATAAAATCTATTGATAGTAAGGTAGCTTCTTTAGTGAGCTAGAGAGTCATAACAAATATTGCCCATTTTTGACCATTTTTGGCAAAGGTTATCCAAAATTATCCAAAATTATCCAAAAGAGAGTACAAAATCGTCACACCTTAAAAGTGAATTATTTATAATGACTATGGATAAAGATGGATAAAAATGGATAAAACCTGCCATTATCTGTTCAAAAACAGCCAAAAATGGACAGAAATGGGTAAATTTGTACTCATACCCCACCCCTTTGATAATCATTTATTTAAGTTTTCCAAAGGGGAAATATAGTTATGAGCCAGTTGGTAAAAAGCAGCCAGCGACATGGCGGCCATCGGCTAATAGGATAGGCCAAGTTGCCATGGCGGCTTTGGTGTTCATCCATTCTAAAGCCATATGATGCTCTTTAAAAGTATTGCGTATAGCAAGAGGCGGGGCAATAAAATTTGCCCCTGTGCCAATAAGAATAAGCTCTGGTTTTTCCTTAGCATTTAAAAATATCTGCAAGCTTTCAACCGTGATATCACCAATTGTTTGTACATCTTGCCAAGGGATAATCTGCTCACCAAAAATGATAATTGCCCCATCATAACGGTTTTCTTTGATGCGAAAGCCATTGTTATCATAGCCATTAATTAGCCGTGGGTCTTCGGAGGTTGAGTCAATAAAATCAGCACCACTCATATTATATATTCCCGTAAGGAGAGACTTTTTCTTTATCTTCCTCAGCTTTTTGGCTCACTTTAAGGACGAGCAATAATGGTACGGCTACAAAAAGTGAGGACCATGTACCCACAACAATACCCCAAATCATGGCGAAGCTGAAGTTTTGAAGAACTTCTGTGCCAAAGATATAAAGGGCAATAAGGGCAAGCAAGGTGGTAAAGGATGTCATAATCGTACGGCTTAAAGTCTGATTAAGTGTGAGTTCTAAAAGCTCTAACATGGGTTTGGTTTTATAGTGTCGCATATTCTCTCGAATACGGTCGAACACTACGACTGTATCGTTAATAGAATAGCCTGCAATGGTCAAAATTGCTGCCACTGTGGTTAGGTTAAAGTCTAGCCCTAATAAGCTAAATAAGCCAAGAGTTAAAATAACATCGTGGGTTAAAGCAATCACCGCTGCAACACCAAATTGCCATTCAAAACGAATGGAAATATAAACAAGCATTGCCAAAATAGAAAGACTTACCGCCATAAATCCTGCACGTTTAAGCTCTTGAGATACAGAGCCGCCGATTGTGCTGGTTCCTTCGATTTTAATATCTTTAGAAAGGCTTGCCTTGACCTCATTAACCGCAGCATTTTGTACCCCGTCTTCACCTGATTGAGCAGGGATAGAGATAAGATATTGCCCTTCATGACCGTAAGATGTTACCCCAATAGAGCTGATAGATGTTTGGCTAACTTGTCCTCGGATAGTATCTACGCTCATACTTTCGGGAGCAGTAATAATCAGCTGCGAGCCACCTGTAAAATCGAGGCCTAAGTTTAGCCCTTTTGTTGGCAATACGGCAAAAGAAGCTAGAACCAAAATAAGTGAGATAGCAGGGGCAATTTTACGTATGGCCATAAAAGGAAAATGCGGTACATTATTCAAAAGCTTAATGCCCACTTGCATCTTGCGTGGGTCTTTAATGCTCAACCAAATATTAATAAAGGTGCGTGTAACAAAAATAGCGGTAAATAAAGAGGCTAAAACACCCAAAGCTAAAGTAACCGCAAAACCTTTAACAGGGCCAGTACCAAATTGATATAAAATAGCTGAAGCAATAAGTGTGGTAACATTGGCATCTAAGATGGTACTCATAGCGTTGCTATAGCCAACTTCAACGGCTTGGAAAGGACGGATATTTTGCCTTGTTAGCTCCTCTCGTATTCGCTCAAAGATAATCACATTAGCATCCACCGCCATACCAATAGTCAGCACGATACCCGCAATACCAGGGAGAGTAAGAGTTGCTTGCAATAAAGAGAGCATAGCGACAATAAGTATAATGTTAAAGAATAAAGCAATATTAGCAAATAGGCCAAAGCGGAGGTAAACCACAAGCATAAAGCCAACCACTAAGGCAAGGCCAATATAAGAGGCCATAACACCTGCATCAATAGCATCTTGGCCTAATGATGGACCAATGGATTGCTCTTCGATAATTTTTAGGGGAACAGGTAAAGCACCTGCATTTAATAGGTTTGATAAATCAGAAGCTTCTTCGGAGGTGAATGTCCCTGTAATCATACCGCTGCCCCCTGTAATATGGGCATTAACCGCAGGAGCTGATATGACTTGACCATCCAGAACAATGACAATAAGTCGGCCTTTATTAGAAGATACAGTAGCATTACTAAAGGCTGTGCCTCCTTGAATATCCAAAACAAAGCTAATAGCGTAAGAGCCTGAGATACTGTTAGAATCTAAAACTGGTGAGGCTGATTTAAGATTAAGCCCGCTCATCATAAGACGATCTTCTACTTGGTAATAGCCATCGGGTGTACCATCATTATTCGCATCTTCTGCAGGAAAGACAAGATAGCCTGCTTGTGGTGATATTTGTTGACTAGAAAATGCTTGGGTTGGATGAGCCATATAAAATTCGAGGCGAGCAGTACGGCCAAGCAATTCTTTTAAACGGTCAGGGTCTTCCATGCCAGGAACTTGTAAGATAATACGATCATCACCTTGACGCTGGATAATAGGCTCTAACACACCTTGTGGGTCGACACGGCGGCGAATAACTTCAATAGATTGTCCAACGGCTTCAGAAGCACGTTTGGCCACCTCGCTTTGGGCAACAGAAACATTAATAATATTGCCATTCGCCTCAGCATCCCAATTGGGAAGTTCATCATTAATCACCTTAAGAGCTGCATTGGCATCAGCAGGATTATTTAGGGTGATTTGCAAAATATTGCCCGCAATGGTTGAGCGATGAAGAATATTTTGCTCACGAAGCTTTGAGCGTAAATCAACTCGAGCACTCTTAAGAAGGTCATTACTTAAGGTTTTAAGTTCAACTTGTAAAAGTAAATAAGAGCCACCTTGAAGATCTAGCCCTTTATGTATTTTCTGCGTTGGCATAAAGTTTGGCAAATTCTCAATTTGTTTTGTCGAAAGTAAGTTGGGAGCAGCAAATAAAAAACCAAGCAAACAGACTAAAGAGATAATCGTTGCACGGATAGGACTAACATATTTCATTATAAAATGGCCTTTATTTTAATATTTTATCTATTGAACTAAAATCAAAAAAGCTCCCCCTTAAATCACGGGGTTGAGAAATAAAAGAGGAGCTATCATATTTATACATAAGAAAAAAAGATTACTTTTCTTCTTGTGTTAGAGTATCTTCCACCGCATCTTGGACTTCGAGAATTTTATCCTCAACGGCTTCTTTGGCTTCAACAACTTTATTTTCAGCTGCTTTCGCTTTATTTTTCTTTTTCCCTTTAGCAGGGGCTGTCTCTTTTGTTGCAGTTGTTGTTTTTGCATTAAGAACAGAAGCGATACCTGAGCGGCTTAAGCGGACACGAACATCAGGAGCAATTTCAAGCTCAACCTCGTTTTCATCAACGGCTTTTGTTACACGGCCTTTAATACCACCAGAGGTTAAAACCTCATCGCCACGTCCCACATTGCTAATCATTTCTCTAAAGGCTTTTTGCTGCTTTTGTTGTGGACGAATAAGCAAAAAGTAGAAAATGACAAACATTGGGATAATCATCATTAACATTTGAGGGACACCACCACCAGCAGGGGCGGCATTAAGTAAATACATGCTGAACATTCAGCTCTCCATTTTCATCTAACTTTAATTGAACATTTCCATAATATAATCTGTTGTGTATAAAATATCAAAGATTTATTTTGGCTTTTTCTTTATGGTTGCAATTATAGAAACAAAAGGGCGAAACTGTGTACCTTTATTCTCACCATGAGCGGCTTGCATATGCGATAAAAAACCATCGAGATATAAGAGCTTCTGACAAGCGAGTTGACCTTGAACACCTTTGGCAAAACGATACATGTTACTTGGATTAAGCGATTGAACAAAATAAAGCTTATTATGAGCATCGATACATACACCATTACGAATATATTCGGATGTTGAGGCATTGGTGAAATGGTTGTAAATTTGTCCATCATTCATAAGTAATGGCCCTGACTGTATGCCCATAGAAATATGAGTATTGTATTGAAAATTCTCACTCTTAACAATGTAAGGTATATCATCTTGCATATAAAAAATACCATTAGGCTTAGTATGAAAATTATCTTTACCGCGATTAAGATTAACATCTTTTATCAGCTTATAATCCTCAATATATAATCCACCTGGCGTGGCATCATCGGAATATATACCGCCATTCATGGCAAAAAGAAGCTCTTCGCCTTTTTCTTTTTGTTTCGCTATCAAATTATCTAAAGATGCATAAGGCTCATCGGCACTATCTTTCCAAAATATTCTAATATCTTCTTGGGATAAGTCAGGCTGATAATAGCGAAATTCGATATTATCTACATAAAAATAATGCATCTGATTGGGGGTATTTGATACGAATGGACTTAGCTCTTTGGCAGAAGCTAAGCCCATCATAAAAAAAGTGAAATATAAAAATAATTTTATCATTTACCTAAGTAATCATAAGGATTAACCGTTTGTTTGCCCTTACGAAGCTCAAAACGTAACGAAGGCGATGTGGCTGAACCACTAGAACCCACACGGGAGATAACCTGACCACGGCTCACCTTATCACCTTTTTTTACAAGAACACTATCATTATAGCCATAAACCGAAACAAGCCCATCATTATGGCGAACAATCACTGTGTTACCATAACCCGAAACATTACCCGAATGGATAACTGTACCTGCTTGCGAGGCAACAACAGGGGCGGAGCGTGGTGCGGCAATGGTGAGTGCATTAGAGCTTGATGTTGCTTTGCCTTGTGTAGGCCAAATATAGCCTTTTTTCTGCACGCTTGGTGTTGTGGTTGTTGGTTTTGCAGTTGTTGTATGATTTGTTGTCTGAGAAGCCGTTGTGGTTTGATTTTTGACTTGATCTTGTACGGTTTGTAAATCACCACTTACATTTTCGGCCGTTGAGACAACAGGAGCTGAGGCAATAGATGTAGCTGAGGGAAGTCGTAAATATTGGCCTTGAGTGAGCTGGGCATTTGTTGAAAGGTTATTGGCTTTGGCTAAGGCTTCGGCACTTACACCATAACGGCTAGCCACTTGACTTAAAGTTTCATTATAACCAACAACGGCATAATTGGTTGATGATGTTGTTGTTGAGCTACTACCTCCAAGCGGATTACCAAAGATGCTACTTCCATCCCATTCTAAACCTCCGCAACCCGAAAGCAGAAATAATGCTGCTACGGCTAATAAATATTTTTTGTAAACGCTCATTTTCTCACTCACTAACTTTATCTTATGTTAATTACTTTTTGATTGCCCATATAAGGTTGTAAAGCCTCTGGAATTTCAATAGAACCATCTTCTTTTTGATAATTTTCCATCACAGCAATCAATGTACGTCCAACGGCAAGCCCCGATCCATTCAATGTATAAACAAATTCTGTCTTTTTTTGGCTCTCACTTTTAAATCGTGTATTCATACGGCGAGCCTGATAATCTCCACATAAGGAAATACTTGATATTTCACGATATTGATTTTGCCCAGGAAGCCATACTTCAATATCAAAAGTTTTTCTTGCTCCTGCTCCCATATCTTGAGAACATAATAATAGTATACGATAGGGAAGGTTAAGTTTCTGTAAAATTGACTCAGCAGATTGTACTAAATAATCAAGCTCTGCTTCTCCTTGCTCTGGTTGACAAATAGAAACGAGCTCAACTTTATTAAACTGATGCTGACGTATCATTCCTCTTGTATCACGCCCTGCTGAGCCTGCCTCGGCTCTAAAGCAATTTGTTAAAGCCGTAATACGGTGTGGTAAAGCTTCACCTTGTAAAATATCACCTGCAACCGTATTGGTTAAGGTTACTTCTGCAGTTGGAATTAAATAAAAGTCATCTTCTTTTGTGGCATAAACATCTTCCATAAATTTAGGGAATTGTCCTGTACCATAAAGAGCATTTTCTCTAACTAAAACAGGTGTTGTATATTCGCTAAATTTATTTTCTATGGTTTGGGTATCGAGCATAAAAGCTCCGATAGCACGTTCTAGCCGTGCAAGGTCTTGCTTTAAAATAACAAAACGTGAGCCTGAAAGTTTGGCTGCGGTTTCGAAATCCATTTGTTTAAGATTCTCACCTAATTGCCAATGTTCTTTTACTTCAAAAGAAAATTCTTTGGGTGAGCCATATTTTTTGACCTCAACATTATCTTCTTCACTTTCACCAAAAGGAACATCATCTAGGGGGATATTTGGTAAAACAATAAGTTTATCATGCAGCTCTTTGTTTAAATCTTCGGTTTGTTTATCCAGCATGGCCTGCTCTTCTTTGCTTTGGCTCACTTTTGCTAAAATATCGCTAACATCACCACCATCTTTTTTGATAATACCAATTTGTTTAGAAAGAGCATTACGCTCAGCTGTTAGGCTTTCGGAGGCTCGCATCGCCTCACGGCGTTTATCATCTAAAGCAATAAGTTGCTCAGCAACAGGCTCTAATCCTCGCATTTTTAAGCCATGATTAAAGGCTTCGGCATTATCGCGAATCCAGCGAATATCAAACATTTAAACTTGTCTCCAAAAGTTATTATTATATATAAATATAGGCCTATATTAACAAACAATTTTTTCTTTGCAATGTTTAATCTATAATTAGGTTCTTGCATAATTCGAAAAATGGTATAAATTATTTCATTCAATTTACAAAATATAAAGAGGATGGCTGATGATAGAATATTTAGAATTCGAAAAATCAACATTAAAAGCAATTAGCGATAAGATTGAAGAATATCAAAAGCTCGATAGCGATGGTGATTTAGATGATAAAATTAAGATTCAGCAAGAAAAATATCACTCAGAGCTTAAAAAACTATATTCTAAACTTACCTCATGGCAAAAAACACAAGTAGCACGCCATCCGCAACGCCCCCATGCTATTGATATTATTGATGAACTTATCGAAGATTATATTCCCCTTGCAGGCGATAGAGTCTTTGCCGAAGATGCTGCGATTATCGGTGGGCTGGGACGCTTTAATAATCGTCCTGTGATGGTTATCGGTCAAGAAAAAGGTCATGATACAGATAGTCGTATTAAGCATAATTTTGGTATGCCACGGCCTGAGGGTTATCGTAAGGCTCAACGTCTTATGCAAATGGCGGCACAATTTAAGCTTCCAATTTTAACTTTTGTGGATACAGCTGGAGCTTGGCCTGGGATTGATGCAGAAGAACGTGGACAATCTGAAGCTATTGCCAAATCTATTGCAACTTGTCTTTCCGTAGAAACACCCATGATTGCAACCATTGTTGGTGAAGGTGGCTCAGGTGGTGCGATTGCTTTAGCTGCAGGTAATAAGGTCAATATGTTAGAGCATTCTATCTATTCTGTGATTACACCAGAGGGTTGTGCTTCTATTTTATGGCGAGATGCTGCTAAGGCAAAAGAAGCGGCTGAGGCCTTACGCTTTACGGCTCAAGACCTTAAAAAATTAGAGCTGATTGATGTGGTGATTAAAGAACCTGTAGGAGCTGCTCATAGAGATAAAAAAGCCGCTATTGGTAATATCCGTAAAGTGGTTGAAGGACAGCTTGCTGAGCTTGAAAACTTTGATGGACAAACTCTAAAAGAACAACGCCGTGATAAGTTTTTAGCCATGGGTAAACACGGATTATCTTAAAAAAGTCAAAGCTTTAAAGCATCATGTTTCAAGAAATCATACTCGTTACAGGCTTTTTAGGAAGCGGAAAGACCTATTTTATCCAGCAGATTTTAAGCCAAAAACCTCAACAACGCTGGGGGCTGATTGTTAACGACTTCGGCAAACATAATATTGATATGGCTTTGCTCGCAAAAGTTTCTAAAGGTGTTCCTGCTTATCCTATATCTAACGGTTGTATTTGTTGTAGTGCAAAAGATGGGCTAAAGACAGCTCTTGACTATCTAAAACAACAAGAGCTTAAGCATATTATCATTGAGGCCTCAGGACTTTTTAATGGAGCAGAAATCTCTAACCTAGCTGCAGTCACCCAAAATTTAAAAATTGTTTGCCTTATGGATAGTCGGGATATTTTGCATAATAAAGCTCTTAATAATGATGCCAAGGCTCAGATAGAGATTAGCCATGCTTTGATACTTAGCCATATGGATAAGCTTGATAGCTTAACTGCAGCTGAGGTGCAATCTAAGGCAAGCTATTATCATCCAACTGCAATAATTTTAACGAGCGAGCAACAAAATCTGTGGGAGGCTTTGGAGCAGCTTAACCGAATGCCTGTTGGTAAGCATCATAAGCAGTATGAGCATGATATTATGCAAAAAGATATTCAAATTCCTCTTTTAAATAGTAAAGATGATTTAGAGTATCTGCTTTATCTTTTATCTTCAGAACAATTTGGTCAGATTATTCGAGCTAAGGGCTTTATAAAGGTAGAAAACAAGCCTTATTTATTACAGCTAAATTATTATGAATATACTGTAACCCCCATAGAAGATAACGATTCTTATCAAGAGATGCATAATCAATTATCGGTTTTTGGTTATCAATTAAAAGCAGATATGCTACAGTCAGCTATTAAGCAAATGAATAAAGGATAAAATAATGACAAGTGAGCCACAAATCTTTGTTTACGATGGTGATTTACCTGATGACCTCATTTTAGCTCAAGGAGCTATTGCCGTTGATACCGAAACAATGGGGCTTGATTTAAACAGAGACCGCCTTTGTGTGGTGCAGCTTTGTGTTGGTGATGGCAATGCTCATCTTGTCCGCTTTGAGCCAGGGCAATATAATTGTCCGAATTTAAAAAAGTTACTGAGTGATAAGAGCCGCCTTAAACTCTATCATTTTGCCCGTTTTGATGTGGCAAGTATCTATAAATATCTGGGTATATGGGCAACGCCGCTTTATTGCACAAAAATTGCAAGCCGCCTTGTTCGTACCTATACCGACCGCCATGGGCTTAAAGATTTATGCCGTGAGCTTTTAGGAGTGCAAATCTCTAAGCAACAACAAAGTTCTTATTGGGGGAACACGGCCTTAAGCGGTGAACAAGCCGAATATGCTGCGGGTGATGTTTTATATCTTCATGATATAAAAGAAAAACTGGATATGATGCTTAAACGAGAAAATCGTACTCATTTGGCTCAAAAATGTTTTGAATTTATGCCCACAAGGGTAGAGCTTGACCTTGCAGGCTGGAACGATACCGATATTTTAGCTCATAGTTAAAAGGCTCGGAAATGCTGCTCGGCAATTCCAATAAAAACAATAATGAGGCCAAAGGCTAAAAAGGCAAAGGCAATATAACGGATAATCGGAGCATCTCTACCACTAAGCTCACCCACACGCCTTAGACCAAAAATACTAAAGAGAACAAGGCCAGTGTAATGACCAATAAGTACGGCCGTATAAACCCATGCTATATGATGTTGATGAACCACGGCCCATAGAGCCAAAGGTAAGGTAATGCCAAAAAATTGGATAAGGGTCAAAATTGTTCCTGTACGTTGACGACCTGTAGCATTCAAAAATTGTAGCCAAATAGCATTAATACCAATAGCAGCTACTGACCATGAAGTAATCGCAAGGTAAAAACGAAAGCTCCAATAAGCGGCCTCATTATCATTAAACATTGGGGCAAGAGGCTTGCGGATAATATATAGGATAATGGCAACAATAACGCCCCAAATTGTTGCAAAAAGAATAGATTTTTTAAGGGCTTCAAAGATACGGTCATATTTTTCAGCACCTAAATTTTGCCCTGTAAAAGGTCCAATCATTGCTCCTAATGCCATCAGTGGAGCAATAAAGAAAATCTCAATTTTAAAAGCTGGTCCATAACCTGCGGCTTCAAAAGGACCATAAGTATTAATAAGCCGCACCATAATAATACCACCAATAGGGGCAATAATTTGGGTTAATGTGGTGGGAATTGCCACATTGCCGATTTTGTTCCATAGGCTCGAAAGCTTATGAAAAGGAAGGGCTTTAAAATCTAAAATTCCAATTTTACGAGCAAAAACAATAGCGAGTATAAAAGTAATAAAGCGAGAAATTAGTGTGGCGGTTGCTGCTCCTGCAATGCCCATATGGGGTAAAAAGCCAATGCCAAAAATTAAAAAAGGATCCAAAATAAGATTAAGCAGGCTACCCAGTAGCATAATCATTCCAGGATAGGCCGCATTACCTGCAGCACGCATGGTGGAGTTGAGTATCACTGGGGCAATCATAAAAATAACGCTTGGATACCAGATGAACATATATTTTTTAATATAAACAAGAACTTGCGGTTCAACCCCCAGATGAGTAAAAAGAGGGGTCATGCTAACAAGCCCTGCAATACAAGCCCCGATTGCTAATAAAAAAGCCAATGCAATGGCCGAAAGGGTAATCTTTTGGGCATATTCCCACTCACCCTTACCAATGGTTTGGCTCACCACAACTGTTACCCCAATACCAAGGCCTAAAGCCAGTTTAATCAAAAAGAAATCAATCTGATAAATTTGTGTGAGGGCGGCTTGTTGGATAGAGCCTAAACTATCTCCTTGGCCTCCTAATTGACCAATCCAGTAACTATCGGCAATGCCATAAGTCATTCCTGCAATCAGGCCAATGAGCATAGGAATACTCAACCGAACAAGAGTCCCAAATACAGAGCCTTCTGTTAAGCGTGCTTTTACTTGTGTTGACAAAATCTTTCTCCAGAAAATTATAGGCTCTAGAATGCACCTTTAAATCACTTTGGTCAAATATTTTTTAGAGGAAATATTAGCTAAAAATCCCTAAAATTTATAAGGGTTCACTAAAGGAAGTCTAAGGTAGTCACCTCATCTTCTAGATGGCGAGTTTTGCTTTCGATACGGTTTTTCATATCAGCCATAAAATCTTTACGAGCCAAATGGTTATCCATAGGAGCAAGAAACTCTAAAACAATAGTCCCAGAACGCAAGATACTTCCGCTATTAGACCAAAACATTCCAGAGTTAATGGCTGCAGGAACAACCGCAACATCTGCAAATGACTGACAAAGGGCAAAAACACCAGGAAGGTAACGCCCCTCAGTCTTTACATCTATTCTTGTCCCTTCAGGAAAAATAATCAAGCTGCGGTTTTCATTAATAAATTTTGCCGCCTGTTTGACCATAAGTTTAAGTGCAGAGCTTCCCTTATCTCGCTCAATAGCTAAAGCTCCAGCCTTTTGACTAATGGCTCGCCATAAGGGGATTTTATTTAAGCTTGCCTTTAAAGCATAGGCAGGATAGGGCAGCAAATTATGGAAAAGTCCTGCAGTTTCAAAGGCAGATTGATGCTTGCAAGCAATAATAACGGCTCGATTTTTTGGTAAATATTCAAGCCCTCGAACTTCAAACTTAATATTACAAAATATACGTAACCCCAAATATGTTAGTTTGCCCCAACAACGCACATGATTGGACATAGGCTTATAAGAAAAAGGTAAGAAAACAACCGCCGTTAGCATCACCAATGCGGTCATAATGTAAAAGTAAGTCTTAAATAGAATGGAGCGTATTTTCATGCACATTTAAAAAATTTCATCAAACTTAAAGTGAAGCCATCTTAAGGAGAGTTTGGCAAATTCTTTCGATAAACGCAAGAGCCATGTTTTGTTAAAATACCAAAATATACCTCCTTGACTTTGAGCCTCAGATTCTACGGCAAAGGTGGTGAATTCGGCCTTAGGCATAATATGGCGGAACTCTAATAAACTTCGCTGAATATGCCAATTTGAGGTAACAATAATAGCTGAGTTTAAATTGTTTTGACGCATCCATCCTTGAGTTTCGAGAGCATTACCAATGGTGCTTCCTGCAACACGGCCAATATCAATTTTTTGCTTTAATAGCCTCGATATTTCAGGGAGTTGCTTAAATAAAGCATTCGAAGAAACAATAGGGTTAACCCCTGAGATAAAAAGACGCTCAGCATAATTTTCTTCTAAAAGTTGTATCGACTTTGGCAAACGTTCTTGAGCTCCCGTCAAAACGACAATAGATTGCGAGGGAAGACTCGGAAGATGTTCTTTTGGTAGATTATTAATCCAATAAATAAACGCTCCTATCCATATGATAAAAATAAGAATAAAAACTTTACCAAAAAAAGCCAAGAATCTTCCAAAAGTAGTGCGTTTTCTTTGCTCTGATGTGTAGTGATTATGCCGAACCATTGACCTTCACCTTTATTTTAGCCTTATTATATGCAAAATCAAAAGATGTAACAAGTTCTTTGACGAATTACTTAAAATTCGTTATGATAAAAAGAAAAATCAGGTGTAAAAACATGCAAATATCTTGCCCACAATGTACTAAAAAGTACAAAATAGATGCGGCCCATATCGGTGATACGGGTCGCAAAGTACAGTGTAGCCACTGTAATCATATATGGTTTGCTAAGATTGAAGATTTAAGTCCGCAAGAACAGATAATCGCAACAAAAGCTTCGCCCGAAGCACCAAAAGTTGTAGATAAGCCGATACCACAAGAAGAGGTAAAAACATCAGATAAGGCGACATCTGTGAGTGTTGAAGCTTCAAAGGAGGCGAGCGAGCCACCTTTAGAAAAAAGTGAGAAAAAATCTCAAGAGGAAACTTTAAGTAAGGTTCAATCAGAAGAAAAAACAAAAGTAAAAGAAGAAAAAACGCTCGATGAATCAGCGACGATTAAAACAGAGACCTCCCAAGAAACAACAACCCAAACGACAACTCATGAAACAATTATCAAAAATCTTCCTGTGGTGATTGAACAAGATGTCAATGAGGAAATTAAAGAAGCATTGCTTAGAAGTCAAAGACTTAATGGCCGACTATCGACAATGTTATTTGCAACAAATATATTAACCTTTATAATATTAGTTGCCCTTGTCATGTTTGTCATGTTGAAGCTTTAAACACATAACCCCAATAAAGGAGTATAACTATGCTTACAGAAAAACTATTTAAGTTAATGGAAAAACAGGTTGCTATCGAAGAGCAATCTGCAAGAATTTACCTTCAGATGAGCCTTGTTTGTGCCGAACAAGATTTAACAGGCGGTGAGAACTTCTTCAAAGGCCATTCTGATGAAGAATACCAGCATATGCAAAAATTCATCCGCTATTTAATCGACCGCAATCAACCACCAAAATTAGATAGTCTCGAAGCTCCAAAAGTGAGCTGGGTGGACTTACCAACAATGGTGGAAGATGCTCTCAAACATGAGAAATTTGTGACTTCAAGCATTTTAAAACTTCGCAAATTAGCTGACGAATCTAATGACCCCGCAACAACAAACTTCCTTGATACATTCATTGATGAGCAAAATGAAGAAGAAGCTTTATTCTCACGTCTTATTCGCCGCCTTAAACTTACAGGTAATGATAGCCGTTCTATTTGGTATCAGGACCAAGAAATGCAGCGTATGCACGGACTTTCTCACGGAAAATAATCAAATTAAAAGAGAAAATCCAAAAAGAGAAAATCAAGTAAAAACAAGGCCGAATCTGTATTTTAGGTTCGGCTTTGTTATAAAATATCCATTGGATAAATTTTTTTCTTGCATTTTTGGCAGAAATGAATATTATTCAATCTCGTTAAGCAATATTGCGGGTGTAGCTCAGGGGTAGAGCGCTACCTTGCCAAGGTCGAAGTCGTGGGTTCGAATCCCATCACCCGCTCCAAAATTTACGCAATATATTTCAAACATTTTTCATACCACTCACCCACGAGATTATATGCTCGTTGCACGCACTAACGTGCTTCGCAAT
The DNA here is from genome assembly GCA_047973205.1 of Alphaproteobacteria bacterium. Lineage (GTDB taxonomy): Bacteria > Pseudomonadota > Alphaproteobacteria > JBKEAR01 > JBKEAR01 > JBKEAR01. The sequence goes on from JBKEBO010000046.1 coordinate 68,028, forward strand.
ATTATATGCTCGTTGCACGCACTAACGTGCTTCGCAACATGTGGGGGGTTCGAATCCCATCACCCGCTCTCTTAAACTTAACTTTTTACTTAAATATTTAAACACTCTATTTACCTTTATCTGCTTTAATGGGAGTGATACAAAAAATGGATGGGCAAGCAAATGATTAAACAAAAATCAATGGTCAAAAAATTATCTGCAACATTGGCAATACTTTTTATTGTCTCAGGCTGTGGTAGCGTTTTAGGTAATGGTGGAAACTCGGCAGATAAAGCCCAAAAACTTGTAGAAAATTCTAAAGATACTGTTTGTCGTTTCCGTTCTGTTTCCCAAGAAAAGCTTCGTACAAGGGATTTATTTAAAAATGCCAAAGGTGTTGTTGTGCTTCCTTCGGTGGTGCGTGGCGGTTATATTGGTGGGCTTGATACAGGCTCTGGTACACTTATTACCAAGGGAAATTCAGGCAATTGGGGCTATCCATCATTTTATGCAGTAAGCAATTTAAGCTTTGGTTTTCAAGCAGGTATTGATAGTAGTGAAATGGTTCTCTTTTTAATGAGCAACAAAGCGGTTGATGCAGTTATCAAAAATCAGTTTCGTTTTGGAGCAACCGCAGGTTTATCGGTTCTGACTTGGGGGGGAGGGGCTGAAGGTGCAACCACAACCAATATGGGAGCTGATATTGTGATGCTTAATCGCACTAAGCTTGGACTTTATGGCGGAGCTGCTCTTAAGTCAGGCTCGCTAGTTCGCCGTAAGGATTATAACGAAGCCTATTATGGCGAAGGAACAGATCCTATTCATATTAATCTGGAACATAAAAAAACAAATGAGAATGCTCAAGGCCTCCGCCTCGCCCTCTCTGGCGGTTGTTGATAAGAAGAATATCACAAATCGTGGCGGGTTTGGAAAGCTTTGGAGATTGTACCATCATCTAGCCAATCAAGCTCACCACCCATAGGTACACCTTGAGCAAGAACAGAAATTTTTATGCTCAATCCCTCAAACTGGCTGGCAATATAATGAGCCGTTGCTTGGCCATCAACAGTTGCACTTGTGGCTAAAATAACCTCTGCAATATTATTTTGTTTACATCTTTCAATAAGATGCGGAATGTTTAAATCCTGCGGATGCACACCATCAAGAGCCGATAAAGCTCCACCTAATACATGATAATGCCCCTTAAAAGCCATGCTGCGTTCCATCGCCCATAAGTCAGCAACATCTTCCACAACACAAATTAAGGAGGCATCTCGCTTTTCGTTTGAGCAGATTTGGCAAGGTTGCTGAGCATCTAAATTGCCGCAAATAGAGCATTTTTGAATATGTTCTGCTGCTTGCTGTAAATGCTCCATGAGAGGTAGCATACTTTGGTCCTTATCCTTAAGTAGATGTAATACCAAACGTTTAGCCGATGAAGGTCCTAAGCCTGGAAGCTTGGAAAATCGCTTAATCAGGCTTTCGATAATATCATTAGCCAAAAGGGTTCATCCCACCTGGTAAGCTTAAACCGCCTGTGGCATTTTGCATTTCTTGGTCCATCACATCTTTTGCCTTTGTGCGAGCATCATCTAAGGCGGCTAAGAGCAAATCTTCGAGTAAGGTTGCATCTTTGTCTTCTAAGGCTTCAGGAGCTATCTTAATGGCGGTGGGCTTCATTTTACCATTCATAGTTACGGTAATCATGCCTGCTCCTGCTTGGCCTTCAACTTCAATGGCTTCTAGCTTTTCCTGAGCCTCTTTCATATTATCCTGAATTTTGCTCATTTCTTTCATCATCTTCATAATATTCATTAGTTTTTGCCTTTTCTTATTGCTCTATTTATATGTTATAGTTAGCTTATATGAACATAAAAAACAAGTATGAAGAGGAAAAAATATGCATGATCAACTGGTGGTTTTTGATATTGAAACCGTGATAGACACCGCCGCAACGGCAAGGCTTTTAAAGCAAGACCCACAAGCAGATGAGGCTGAACTCCGCAAGGCTTTGGAGGATTATCACCTAGAGGCCACAGGTGGCAAAAATGCTTTTCCTCGCCAGCTCTTTCATAAGGTGGTTGCCATTAGTTTTTTGCGAGCTGAGATAGAAAGGGGCGATGTGGGGGAAGTCTATCACTTAGCCGAACTTCGCTCAGGTGGTACTGCTCAAAGTAGTGAGGAAGAGCTCATCAGAGGCTTCTTTAACTGGTGCGAGAAATACAAGCCTCGCTTTGTCTCCTTTAATGGACGAACGTTTGATCTTCCTGTACTTCGTTACCGTGCTATGATGTACGGAGTCTCAGCCCCTTGGTTCTATCAAATGGGTGATAAATGGAAGAATTACCTGCAACGCTACTCAACGGATTGGCATGCAGATTTGCTAGAGTTACTCTCAGATTTTGGGGCTTCTGCACGTATTCGCCTTAATGAGATTTGTGCTTTACTTGCTCTTCCAGGTAAGCTCGATACGGATGGTGGTGATGTTCAAGCTCTTTATAATGCAGGCAAAATAGAGGAAATCCGTGACTATTGCGAAACAGATGTTTTGAATACATGGCTGGTTTATCTCCACCTGATGAAGCACCGAGGAAACCTCGACCCTGTGGCTTTTGATATGGCTGTTGAGCAGACTGTTGAGTTTTTAACAACACAAGGAAAATCCAAAGCTCATTTTCAGGAATTCTTAGATGCATGGCATTAGCTTAGTTTAAGGCAAATATTGCCAGATTTTGTCCATTTTTGGCAAAGATTATCCAAATTTATCCAGATTTATCCAAAAAAGAGTATGAAATTGCCACGCCTTAAAAGTGAAATATTTATGATAGCTATGGATTTAAATGGATAAAAGTGGATAAATTTGGACAAAACTTGCCATTAGCTGCTCAAAAATGGATGATTCTGGACTGAAATGGCCATGAATAGTCTCTCAAGGGGGGGAGTCTTTACCGCACCTGTCATGCAGCATTTTTTAAGTTGCAGTATCCATAAAATCTTTATACTCACATCGCTCGCAGAATGACATTTTAGGGGTTCTGATAACCCACCTTGAGATACTATAGAGATAAAAAAAAGAGCCTCAAATAAGAGGCTCTTTTTTATAAAGTATTTTTAAACTATAGTTAGATTATAAAAATCTTACCAAGTTAAATCGATACCTGTACGGAATTGTA